>CAYFUX010000087.1:0-1619 GCA_964346455.1 uncultured Spirochaetaceae bacterium | reverse complement strand
TACCGACGCGGAATCCAAAGGGGACCCTCCGCATCAAAAAGTTATAACCTGATACCCCTCGACCACCAAAGGTCGCAGGCTGGGATGATTGTCGTACTCAGCCAGCAGCGGTATGCCCTCCTTCTTGAGCTTCTCCTTCACGCCGAACGCTCCGGCACAGTACTCGCAGGCTCCGGTCACGCTCTTTTGCACCGCATCGTAGAGCGGTTTGGCTTTGTGCTCCGGATCCGAGAACGCGGCGGGCCATTTGGTTCCCGCACCGTCAAAAATGATCTGCACCTCGTCTCCGGCCTCCTGAGCCTCCTTCGCTGTTTCTAAGGCATTGACCACTCGTCCCAAATCGCCGTGGGTCTCCGTGTCGGCAAGTACTACTACGCCTATCTTTGTCATATCTCCTCCTATAAACTCCTATACACTAGAAATGAACCTACAGTTAAGATTAATGACTCGACCCTCAGGACACAAGCATTACCGAAGGGGAAGGAACTTTTCCTAAAACCTCGCGGCAAGTTGTTTGTCCGCTCCCCCAGAACCCGGTCTTTCCGTATTATTATTGACATTTTTCGTCATATTTTTTGACTTGCCACCCCCGTACGCTTATCTTTTACGTAACGCCTGCAACGGTGAATCGCAGTACCAACATTAATAAAGGGATGGAATGGAATACACACTTTACACGGTAATCACCGGTGCCTCGAGCGGCATCGGCAGGGAACTCGCCCGCCGCGCAGCGCAGGAGGGGCATAACCTGCTTCTCATCGCCCGCCGGGAGGAGCGCCTCGAGGAGCTCAAGCAGGAGCTCGAAGGGGCACACGGCATTACGGTGCGGACCTTAGCCGTCGACCTCACCGACCCTTCGGCGGCAGATGCGATTGGCGATGTTATCACCCGCGAAGGGCTCACGGTGGAGAACCTGATCAACAACGCCGGATTCGGCGGTTACGGTCTCTTTCACGAGCAGCCGCTGGAGCGCAACCTCGCGATGATCCGCCTCAACACCAGCTCCCTGGTGGCGCTCACCCGTCACCTGCTTCCCGGCATGATCGAGCGCGGCCGCGGGCGGATCCTCCATGTGGCCTCCACTGCGGGGCTTGTCCCGGGACCGTTGCAGGCCATCTACTACGCCACCAAGGCCTTCGTCGTCTCCTTCAGCCAGGCCATTGCCGAGGAGCTGCGGGGCACCGGCGTCACCTCCACCGCCCTCTGCCCGGGGCCGGTACGGACGGAGTTTGCGGAGGCCGCCAATCTGGAGGGCACCAGGCTCTTCAACTTCGCCGCCGAGCCGCAGCGGGTGGCGGAGGTCGGCTGGAAGGCGATGCAGAAAGGACGACTCATCGTCAGCGAAAACCCTGCGATGATCTTCATGCTCCGCTACCTCCTCCCCTTCCTTCCCCGCAGCCTTGCGCTGCGTATCTCCCGCAAAACCCAGGAGAAGGAGCAGCAGTAGAGCGCTGCGACAAGCCGCCAAACCGCCGGCCGGTACCAAGCGAGGCCCTCGGCCGAGGGCTTCCGGCGGGGCATCAACGGAATACAAAGGCCTGCCCATCATCGCTTGCAAGAAAGGTGTCTCCTTTAATGGCGCATCCTCGAAGAGTAAATTATCCTCCGGGGGAATGGGA
>CAYFUX010000086.1:0-1827 GCA_964346455.1 uncultured Spirochaetaceae bacterium | reverse complement strand
GAGGCCGGAAGCGAAAATCCCGGTCGCGTAGTCTCCTGCCGCAAAGTAGCCGAAGGCGGCTTGACCGATGGAGTATATGTTTCCCGCAAAGAGATGGTAGGCCACCCCCCCGATGAGAAGCCCGAATAGCAAAATGTAACTGGAAGTTCGTAGTCCTTTTCCCATACGTTATCTCCTTGTATCTTAACATAGCTAAGTTTTCGGCTTGCGTGAACCCGGTCGGCCTATGAAATTGCCATAGGCGCCAAAATCTTGACGTTGTTTAATTCTCCCGGTAGGTTTGTGCCGAAAGGAGGGCGAACGCAGCGACCGCGCATGTCATCGCCAAATAGCGAAGTAACAACAGCGGTGTCAGGGGCTCCATATCAAAGTAGGATCCAATAAGGCCATTGAGTCCTCCTATCGACATGACCCGAAGCGTATTTTGCGCAACCTGCTTGACGCCGTCCGCCGACGGACGGCCTCCCAGCGCTGTCCTTTGCAAGAGTAGACGAACCGCCAAAACTGCGAGAAATACGGACGCACTGTACTCTGCGGATTCAAGAAAGCGCTGAGATATCGGCGCGTTATGCAGGGCATAGGGGGAAAGGAGAACAAGGAAGAACCACGTAAAGACGGCATAAAGAGCGGCTTCCAACAATGGAGAGAGAAGAAGGTCAGGAATGGGCAGCTGACCAAAACCGCTTGCGACCGGGGCGCCTTTTGCGGAGCTCGTCCGGCGGTTGGACGATCGGTTCATCAATCTAAACATAGCTAGAAACCGCAGTCTGGTGAAGAGAGCCGGCGGCAGAACCAAGGTTAAGCGTACTCATACCACAGAGTGCCGTTTCGTCCCTGGGCGACCGGAGGGCTTAACGTTGCACAGGAATGGTGAGTAAAATCCTTGACGATGACGATCGACGGATCGGAAACGGAACTTCCTCTTGGGCCTCGGCGGGAAGGGGGATTAGCAAAATGAAAACCGACGAACTTGCGAGCAGCACGGCTCCCCCAATCACCGTGGCGGGCAGCTTGCTTGTCTTCGCGATCCCCGGCGTTTCTATTGCGCTGCTGACCTACCTCTGGGTACCCGGCGCGGTAGACCGGGGATTACCCCTCATATGGGCGTGGAGCGCCAGTATCATGGTGCCGCTTTTTCTGACAGCCATGGGGTGCCTGATCGCCGTCAACCGGGGCGAATCGGTTCCCCGTGGCGAACTCCCACGCCGTTTCCGCCTCCATCGAATCTCGAAGAGTGGCTGGAAGCGGATGCCCCTTGCACTGCTGGTGATCTTGGTGCTCAGTTTTGGCCTGGAGTGGACGCAGCCGCTCCTGCTGGACTTTATCCCGACACAACCGCTGGTGCCCGAGATCTTTGCCGATCCCTACGAGGCGGTGCGCACCGGCAAATCTGCGACCCCTACGTTCTTCGGTGTCCCGATGTCAGGCAACTGGTGGCTTATACCCTTCTGGCTCCTGTGGGTCTTCATTACCGTTTCTCTCGAGGAGACAATATGGAGGGCATACCTCTTGCCCCGGATGGAGGCCAAGCTGGGGCGATGGGCGTTCTTGGTCAACGGGCTTTTCTGGAATATTCCGTTTCACCTTTACACCCCCTGGAACGTCCTTACCGACCTTCCAATGTTCCTTATAATTCCGTACATGGCGCAACGAACCGGGTCCACCTGGACCGCGGTTGTGATGCACGTGAGCCTGGCGTTTCTCGCCTTCGCCTACGTCATTCCCGGAATACTCGGCTGAAAAATGTGATTAGACAACTTGACGGTGTTTAAATTATCCTCTATCTTATCAGTGTATAGTAAATATGCAGCGATAAGTTACAAAGGA
>CAYFUX010000085.1:0-1839 GCA_964346455.1 uncultured Spirochaetaceae bacterium | reverse complement strand
CAGAGTAAGGAGGGGCCGGTGGAGGCAGAACCGGAAGAGTTCCCGTTTTAGACTTTTCTCGGAGCCGGTTTACACGACCGGGGGTGAGGACGCACGAAGTGCCTGAGCACAATGGTGCTTTGCGCAGGGTTCATTCCATCTCCGGGGAAAAACGGATGCTGCGATTGCGCCCCGCGCGTTTGCCTTGGTAAAGCGCCAGGTCGGCCTCTTTGACAAGCTCTTCCCGGTCCTTCCCCGGGGCGTATTCGGTCACTCCGAAGGTCATGGTGACGGATATAGCCTGCGATTCGCACTGAATCTCACGGCCTTCTACGGCTTTGCGGAGATTCTCCGCCAGAGTGAGCGCTCCCGGCATGGCGGTGGCGGGCAGCAGAATAAGGAACTCCTCTCCGCCCCAGCGAGCCACGATATCCTGCCCCCGCACCTTCTCACGCAGCAGCCCGGCGATCTCCATCAGCACCTGGTCGCCGCAATCGTGGCCGTAGGTGTCGTTGACTAGTTTAAAGTTGTCGATGTCGGTGATCAGGAAGGCCAGAGGGTCATTCCCGCGGGAGGAGCGTTCCAGCTCGTGATCGAGGTAGTCGTTCATTTTTCTGCGGTTGTAGAGTCCGGTCAAAGGATCTTCAGTGGCCCGCCGGTAGAGTTCCTGATTGCTTTCGGTTAGCTGTTGTTTCGATTTTTGCAGCTCTTCCTCGATCCGCATGCTTTTGACCAGTTCCCGGTTCAATTCGCTGTTTACTTTGTCCAGCTGATCCCGGTAGTGCTTGAGCAAAAGATGGTTGCGTACCCGCATACGCAGCTCTTCCCCGTGAAAAGGTTTGACAATATAGTCCACTCCGCCGGCGTCGAAGCCCTCCACCACGCTCTCTTTATCTGCTTTAGCGGTGAGAAAAATAACCGGGATCATACCGTATTCCGGCAGGTGCTTAAGTTTTCGGCACGCCTCGTAGCCGTCCATTTCCGGCATCATCACATCGAGGAGAATCAGGTCGAAGAGGTTGGCGCGGCATTTTTCCAGCATGTCCGCGCCGCTTTGGGCGAAGGAGAGACGGGCTCCCTCGTTTTTCAGAGCCCCGGCGGCAAGCTGAATATTGTGGGGATTGTCGTCGACGATGAGAATCGAGGCTTGTTTGAGGGAAATGTCGTCCGAATCGCTCATGATCTTCACGCACCTTTGCCGGAGTCCTCTTCACATGTCCTCTTCACATGTCAATTGTGAAAGAACTGTGAAGGAACTCCACTGGAAAAAAGTATATACAAGCCGTTAGGCGGTGTCGATAGCGGTGCGGTAAACGATCGGTGTCCGCGCATATATCCCTCTCCTGCGGTACTTTTTTTTGTAGCGTTCCTTTCAGCAAAGGAACAATATCATTAGTATAAAAGCATGAAAGATAAACGGGATATTAAGGTTACCACAAAAACCGGTGATAAAGGTGAGAGTTCGCTGTTCAGCGGTGAACGGCGGCGTAAATCGAACATTGTATTCGAAACTCTCGGTACGCTCGATGAGCTCAACGCACAGATGGGTGCGGCCAAGGCGCAGTACGAGGAGGGAGAACGCCGGAGTTGTATAGACGAGCTGCAGGGCTATGTGATGAAGGCCGCCGGCCGAGTTGCCGCGCTGGGAGAGCCGCCGGAGGGCTGTAGCGAAGCGGAGTTGGAGCGGGCTACCCTCCGCCTCGAGGAGATACAGGGTAAACTCTCGGTACGTCTCGAATCTCCGGAAGGCTTTGTGCGTCCGGGAAAAGAGCCGCGTTCTGCGCAGCTTCACGTAGCCCGTACGGTGTGCCGACGGGCGGAGCGAATGACGATTCGTTGCATGGACGAAGAGCAGCGCGA
>CAYFUX010000084.1:0-2214 GCA_964346455.1 uncultured Spirochaetaceae bacterium | reverse complement strand
GACTACTGAAGCAAAGCAAATCCCAGCGACACTATCACAGCCGCACTATAAAGCCCGAAGAGGGAGACAATCGCCGTCATGTTACGCCCTTTTGTCGCATGGGAGTAGCCCCGCCGGTCCATGCGCAGATAAACCACTATCGCCGCAACAGCCGCAAGAGGGAGTACGTAGGCAAATTGCGAAGGAAGTATTCCGGTCCACACCCACCATCCGGTAAGCAGATAGGCGGCGCCGCCGAGCATATAGATTAGCGCTCGTCCGCAGTCCCCTCCGCATAGCACCACGATAGTTTTCCTCCCCGCCTCCGCATCGCCCTCGGCATCACAGGTGTTGTTTACCGTCAGCACAGAGGCGATATAGAAGGTGAAAGGAAGGGAGACAAGGGTCGCCGGTACTGTCAATTCAGCAGTAAAGACATAATAGGTAATCAAAAAGAGAACGGTGCCTAGAAAACCGCCGGCAAACAGTTCGCCAAGAGGAGTGGATGAGAGCGGCAGGGGACCTGCATTATAAAAGATCCCCACGGCCATACAGAGGGCTCCCGCAACAACTACTTCGATGCCGCTTTGAACAGCTATTACAATGCCCAAGACTGCCGCTGCGGCATAGAGACCTGCAGAAATCAGCAAAGCCGCTCCCGGGGGCACTTCGCCCTTGACCAGGACCTTATCGCCCTCTCGGATGCGTTCGGCCCGATCCACACCCCGAACAAAATCGAAAAAGCTGTTCATGGCGGTAGTACCCATATCGACACAGAGCACTGCGATGGTCATCATCGCCAGCAGCGGCAAAGAAAGGTCTCCTGCCGCATACCAGCTATAGAGGACAGCAGAGAAGAAAGTGCCCATGCTGATGACTTTCGTACGTATCTCCACGATGTTGGCGAATGCCGCCACTGCTCTGAACAGCCGCATACTGTTTTTCTATCCGTTCAGCAGAGCTTCGGTCTCACCACGGGCATAGTCGGAGTCACTAATGGTGAACTGCTCCCGCAAACCTGAGGTAGTGTAGATCACCTGCTCCTTGGTAATGAGGATCGCTTCCACCCCCTCGAGCCCTTCTGCGGTGGCAAGGCCCTGCTCCACCCCCTGAACAAAGATCATCGTCGAGAGGGCATCGGCCTTTAAAGCCTCGTCGGTGACAATACTTACACTGGTAAGTGCGTTACGCACGGGCCGGCCGTCCTCGGTACTGAGAATGTGATGGTACCGCAGGCCGTCTTTCTCGAAATACCGTTCATATTTGCCGGAAGTGACCACTGCTTTATTGCGCACCTCTACTACTCCCACGTAGTTGCCTCGACCTTCCTCAGGGGACTGAATCCCTATTCTCCAAGCGCTCTCATTTCCCTTCTCACCGAAGGCGAGCACATTCCCGCCAAAGTTAATAATGCCGTATTCGACTCCCGCTTCGCGCAATAGCTCTGCGGATTTATCACTGGCATACCCCTTGGCGATACCCCCCAAGTCGAGCCCCATACCTTTCTCTTGCAGCTCGACGGTACTGCGCTCTTCATTGAGCTGCAGTTTCGTATAGTCAACCTTCTTGAGCGCTTTCTCGATCTCTTCGTCCGAAGGCACCTGCGCGGCATCCGTACCTATGCCCCACAGATCCACCAGAGGCTTGATGGTTACATCAAAATCTCCATCGCCGAGGGCGGAATAGTATTTACTCTCCTGTACAACGTAGAACGTCTCCTCGGAGACCTCAGTGGGCCCCTCACCGGCCTCCTCATTTACCCGGGAAGCCTCGGTTCCCTCCTTCTTCACACTCATTGTATTTTCGATCTCTTTTATCAGCTCGAAAACGGGCTCAATGTGTTTTCGATTTTCCTCTCCATATAGTTTTACCGTACAAGCGGTCCCTAGCGCGAAATCCGAATCCGAGACACTGGAAGGAACGGTATCCGTCTCCCCGCCGCAGCCGGTAATAAAAAGGAGTGATAGAATCGCACATCCTAAAGCCGCCCGCATAATCGTGCTTTTTGACACTATATACTGCATATACTCTTATCCTTTGCCGTTGATTATTGGTGGATCAGCGAAATAATGGTCACGCGAGTATAATAGAAATCCCGTATTTTTCCTACCCACTTGACGAAGCGGGCTAACTTTAGTATGTATAAGATAACACAAGCGCCTGTCGTATAACGGTCATTACCTCAGCCTTCCAAGCTGAAGATGCCGGTTCGATTCCGGTCGGGCGCTCTCCATT
>CAYFUX010000083.1:0-2499 GCA_964346455.1 uncultured Spirochaetaceae bacterium | reverse complement strand
GGGGTTGTGCCCGTATTGCTGCCTCTCAGGCGCCGTAGTGCTCTAAGAAGTCCTCCGCAATTATTACCCGTATGTTGTGATGCTCGAGCTCCTCTCGAAAATTCGGTTTTATCCCCCGGTCGGTGATGAGGGTGTGAACCTTTTGTATGGAGCTGGTGACGAAGTTGGAGACGACTCCCATTTTCCCGTGATCGGCGACGACGATGACCGGCCCCTGCGTACGCTCGATCATCAGATGGGTAACCTCCGCCTCCTCGTGTACCGGAGTGGTTAAGCCGTACGAAATGCTGATCCCGTCTATGCCGATAATGGCCTTGCTTCCGCAGACCTGGTTGAGCATACTCCGGGCAAATCCCCCTACCAGGGAGTTCGACTGGGCGCGAAAAGAGCCTCCCGTCAGGATGAGCTCTATCTGCGGATCCTTCACCTCCATCACTGCACTGGCGTTGCTCGTAATGACCCTCATGCTTTTTCCGCTCAGCTCGTGGAGAACCTGGGTGGTGGTGGATCCGGTATTGATAAGCAGGGTATCCCCGTCTTCCACGAAGTGCTTGGCCACCCGGGCGATGGCCTCCTTCTCGCTGCGGTGGATCTGATCTTTCTCCGTGTAGAGGGGTTCGACCCGCAGGCGGTGGCGGAGAATGGCTCCGCCGTGGGTTCTGTCGAGTACGCCCTGATCTTCCAAGACGTCGAGATCCCGGCGAATCGTCAACTCCGTCACACCGAACATCTTACTCAGCTCGGTAACTTTGACGATTCCCCTCTCCTGGATGAGCTTCTGAATGCGTGTCTGCCGGTCCGCCGGAATAAATGATTCTGCCATGTACGCCTTCCAATACGCTACTATGAGTGTAGGTTCGCCGAGCAAAGTTGTCAATCAAGATATGAGTGTTTCTGTATTATTATTTTCTAAAATTAACGTTTTTCTTGACAGCCTGGGAAAGCGATTATACAATAATCTCCATGTAAAATTGCAGTCTATTCAGCCTATCTATGGGAGAGCAGGATGAGTGAAAAAAAATATGTAGGTTCCATCGATCAAGGTACCACGAGTACCCGTTTTATTCTCTTCGACCGCAACGGACAGATTGCCGCATCGAGCCAGTTGGAGCACAAACAGTACTTTCCACAGGCCGGGTGGGTCGAGCACGATCCGATGGAAATTTGGGAGAGAACACGGGATGTAATTCGAGATACCCTCGCGAAAGCGGGAGCAAAGGGCGAGGAGATAGCCTCTATCGGAATTACGAATCAGCGGGAGACCACGGTTCTCTGGGATCGAAAGAGCGGCAGACCCTACTACAATGCCATCGTCTGGCAGGATCTGCGGACGGACAAGATAACCGAAGAGCTCGCCATCGACGGCGACAAGGACTGTTTTCGTGAAAAAGTCGGCCTCCCGCTGGCCACCTACTTTGCAGGGCCGAAGATAAAGTGGATACTGGACAATGTACCGGAGGCCCGCAGCGCCGCCGAAAAGGGCGAGGCCATGTTCGGGACGATGGACAGCTGGGTCGTTTGGTGGCTCACCGGCGGACCCGACGGAGGCTCTCACATTACCGATGTCACCAACGCATCTCGCACCATGCTGATGAACATAAAATCGCTGCAGTGGGATACCGAGATGCTCTCCACCATGGGAGTTCCGATGAGCATGCTGCCGGAGATCCGGCCCTCAAGCGATCCCCGTTTTTTCGGCTACACGAAGAAAGAGGGGCCATTCGATGCTGAGATTCCCGTGGCCGGAATCCTCGGAGACCAGCAGGCGGCCCTCTTCGGGCAGACCTGTTTTACTCCGGGCGAGGCGAAGAATACCTACGGAACCGGCGGCTTTCTCCTCCTGAACACGGGAGAGGAGGCCGTGCAGTCCAGACACGGCTTGCTGACAACCGTTGGATTCAAGATAGGCGATCAGCCGACGGTCTATGCCTGGGAAGGCTCCATTGCCGTAGCCGGTTCGCTCGTCCAGTGGTTTCGGGACAATCTGAAGATGATAAAGGAGGCCCCGGAGATAAACGAACTCGCCGAAGAGGTGGATGACAACGGCGGCATCTATATCGTACCCGCCTTTTCCGGCCTCTTCGCCCCCCACTGGAAGAGCAACGCCAGGGGAGTCATTGCCGGACTCACCCACTACGTAACCAAGGCACACCTGGCGAGAGCGGTCCTCGAGGCGACGGCGTATCAGGTGGCCGAGCTCATCGAGGCGATGGAGAAGGATTCGGAGGTGCATCTGACGGATCTCAAAGTGGACGGTGGTATGGTCGCCAGCGAGCTTCTCATGCAGTTTCAGGCGGACATCCTCAATGTTAATGTCATACGGCCTAAGGTAACCGAGACCACGGCACTGGGAGCCGCCTACGCGGCGGGACTCGCCGTAGGCTTTTGGCAGGATATAGAGGATCTGAAGAAGAACTGGGAGGTCGGCAAGAGCTGGAAGCCTAAAATGATAAAGACTACCCGGAAAAAACTCATGCATGGCTGGAAAAAGGCTGTGCA
>CAYFUX010000082.1:0-3026 GCA_964346455.1 uncultured Spirochaetaceae bacterium | reverse complement strand
CTCAAAATCTGCCGAGGCTCAAACCTCGTGTCGGTTCGAGTCCGACCGCCGGCAACCTATTCCATTTAGTCGAAGTTCTTTCACAATGCTGCTTCTGAAAGGCTGCTTCTAAAAGAACTTCATAGTGTCTGCATCAATCTATACGAACAAGCACTGCGTGACCGTTTAGATTATGCAGGAAAGTCAGCGAAGGATGTGAAGCAATGCTGTCGACATATTCGGTGACTCCCTCGCAGCCGTAAAACCCGTAGTCGTCATAGACAATAATACCGCCGCGACTGAGCCGGGGAATCACCCATTCGGTTACATCCCGCGCACCCTGATAGACATCGACATCGATATGGCAGAAACAGAACTGCGCATTATCGAGCTCGCCGGCGGTATCATCGGGGAAGATGCCTTCGAGAATCGACGTATTCTCCAGCGACAGCGAATCGAGAACACCCTGGACGTGAGAGGCCGAGGTATTCGCATGTTCTCCGCCCGTGTAGTAACGGTCCTTCGGACCGGCTTTCACCACGCCTGTGAAGGTGTCGGCAAGATAGACGGTACGCACACCGTCGGCAACAGCTGCGGCCCGGGCTGCGATCAGCGCGCCGGTACCGCCACGCCAGACCCCTACCTCAAGGAGGTCTCCGGGAACTTTCATCGCCTGTGCAACGAGGGACCACAGCTCGTAGCACCGATAGCGGTCTACTAGTGTGTGCTCGCGGATCACCTCGTTTACCGCGAGAAACTGTGTATCGGTCGTCCACGGCGCGTAGGTCGCCTTCGGTTCAACCCTCTCATAGCCTGCTGCGCTGTATTTGACGTCGCTCGATTCGCCTTGTTTCGTATTCACGGGGCTGTGCCTTGTGTACCCTTTACATACAATTCGTTACGGCCATACCGGCCGCTTCCTATCACCTACATAATCGTAGAAATTTCGCGGTAGAATCAAGCGCTCGGGGACGACCATGAGCAATGAAATTTCACAACCTCACTTCGGAAAACCTTCTATCGCTGCCTCGAGAATGGATCAATTGACGCACGTCCCTATGTCTTTGCATTGAAAGGGGGATCCCGGCGGAAAACATTCATTCCTCTGAGCGGCATTCCTCCGAGCGGGAACCTTCCCGACGAAGGTAGCTAGACCTATACATCTGTTAAGCTAAACTTGCGACGTCGCAAGTTTTCCTCCCCATGTGCGAGCTGCCGCCACGTCTCTTGACTGCGGCAGATCTGCTGGCCTGAGTAACTGGCCTGTAGTGTTTACCCTAAGTATTTAACTTGAGAGTTTGTACCCAAAATAGCGGAAGCCCGGAAGATCAGCTGCAGGCCCGAGTGAAAGCGGTATTCACAAGATGATCGGTATCCACGCTGTGTCAATACTCCATTGCTTCTCCGCGGTAATCCATATAGTTGTGGCTGTCAAAGTCCAGAGCATCAATAGTCTTCAGCATTGCCGCCACCGACTCCTCGACCGAGAGATGCGCTTGGCCGCCGCCCATGTCGGTTCGGACCCATCCGGGATGGATTGCAGCGCTGGGGATGCCCTCATCCTTTAAGTGGAAATAGAGCAGCTTGGCCAGCATATTCAACGCCCCCTTGGATACACAGTAAGGAACTCCGCGGCCTCCCCCCTGCCCGGATATGCTCCCGGCGGAGGAGCTGATAAAGACCACTTTGGCGGCCTCGCTTGCCCGCAGCAGCGGCAGAAACTCCTGTGTACAGCGCAGGGGCCCGAGGGTGTTCACGTTGAAGACCTCCAGGGTGTCTACTTCACTGACATCGGACAGGCGCTGTTCGTTTGGCTCTTTTGCCATTCCGGCATTGTTGATCAGCAAATCGAGCCGCTCGGTGAGGCCGACGATCTCCCGCACGCTCTCTCTTACAGACTCTCGGTCGGCCACATCCACGGTAAAGGGATGAAATCGCTCCGAATACTGTGCGGCAAGCTCCCGTACCGCCTCCGCATCAAGGGAGCGCACCCCTCCGAACACCTCGGCTCCCGCTGCAAGGTACGCACGGGCAAATCCATTCCCAATACCCCGGTTTACTCCTGTGATCGCTACATGTTTCGACATTTTTTCTCCCCCTCACGCTTTTCGATGAGCACTATCGAAGATCTTCAGCACAGGCTACTTCGCCTATACTTCACTACTAACAGCTTAATGACAGCGATAGCCGGAGGTCAATTTTGGCTCTCCCTACTCCGCCTCCCTCCTACGCCTCCCTGCTACTGGTCCCTTAGATACCGCCGGCGCAGGTACATATGTTATACTGGAGCCACTCGCCGTTGCCCTCACTTGCATGCCTTGCCTGGAAGCACATAGGGTGCCCATCTGCGGCGGGTGAAAGTACTCGGCTCTTCAGGAGGTCTTTTATGTTCACGGATCGCAAGGATGCAGGCGTGAAGCTGGGCCGGGAACTGCAGAGGCGCGGATATTCGGGTGTTCCGGTATTCGGCATTCCCAACGGAGGCGTCGAAGTAGCGGCCTACACCGCCCGAGCAATAGGGAGCAGTCCCTCCCTTCTCATTTCCCGGAAATTGCCCTTCCCCCACAACCCCGAGTCTGGCTTCGGTGCCATCGCCGAGGACGGCAGCACGGTAATCCTGGAAGGACCGGCGGGGGAAGTCAACGAGACGGAGCGCGAGAATATTGCCGAGCAGCAAAAAGAGGAGATCAAACGTCGTATCCGGGTCCTTCGCTGGGGAAAGCCCTTTCCCGATATTGCCGAGAAAACGGTCATCCTGGTGGACGACGGCATCGCCATGGGCTCGACGATGCGGGCGGCGATCGCCATGTGCCGAGCGTCGGAGGCCCGGAGTATCGTGGTGGCCGTTCCGGTAGCCGCTTCCCGTGCCCGGGTGGAGATGGAAACGCTTGCCGACGATGTGATCGTACTGGAGGAGCCGCCGCTTTTTCAGGCGGTAGCACAGGTATACGAGCACTGGTACGACGTGAGCGACGAGGAAGTGCGCTCGTTTCTGGAAAAGACTGCGGAGTAGATTTCTGCCTCATTGGCCTGGGATCCGGCTCCGG
>CAYFUX010000081.1:0-3277 GCA_964346455.1 uncultured Spirochaetaceae bacterium | reverse complement strand
TCGCCGAAGTCGAAGATCGCCGGCCCTACAGCCGCTTTGATGCCCGCATCCAGAAAAGCCCGCCGGCCGGCTTCGAAATGGAAATACATATCCGCACAGAAAGTGGTGCCGCTCCTGATCATCTCCAGCGCCGCCAGGCGGTTGCCCCAGTAGACATCCTCCGGCTCCAGCTGTGCCTCCGCCGGCCAGATGACCTTCTCCAGCCAGGGCCCGAGCTTCATGTCATCGGCAAACCCCCGCAGTAGCGTCATCGCCGCGTGGGTGTGCCCGTTCTTCAGCGACGGCACCGCGTAGCGTCCGCCGGCGTCGATACGCCGGCCCTTCCCATGCGGGCCGGCGCCATCGGCACGCACCTCGTCTGTTGCGCCGACAGTGCCGGCGCCGGTAGTGCCGGAACCGATAGTGCGGGGGGCGGCCTCGGCTGCCGGGCGGATGTCGGTGATGCGGCCCTTGTTGATATCGATATCGACAGTGCGTCCGTCGAGGACGGCGTTCATAATGGTCAGCTGCAAATCTTCCCCCTTTGAGTCCGGCTATGATACCATGTACATCCCCCACCGGAAAGGAGCGATTGTGAAACACCTGGCGCTATTCGACATGGACGGACTACTGTTTGACACCGAACGGCTCTTTCTTTCGATGACCAAAGAGACGGAAGCTGAGATCGGCTACGAAATTCCTTACGAACTGCATCTGCAGGCGATCGGCCGCTCCTTTGCCGATGTGGCCGAGCTCTTTCACGGCTATTTTGGCCCCGATTTTCCCACCGAGACCTTTTTTCGCCGCACCAAAGAGCGGGTGAACCGTCATGTCCGTGAGCGCGGCATGCCGCTGAAGGCGGGCGTGCCGGAACTCCTGAAAGCCCTCGAGCGGCGAGGGGTGCGCCGGGTGCTGGCCAGTTCGAGCCCGCTGTGGCTGATTCGCGACAGCCTGAGCGCGGCGGCTATGGAAGACACCTTTGATGAGGTCACCGGCGGCGACGAGGTGGAGCGGGGCAAGCCGGCGCCGGATATTTTTCTGCTCGCCGCCCGGCGGGCGAAGACCGCCCAGGAAGCGTGTCTCGTGTTGGAGGATTCGAACAACGGCATCCGCGCCGCCTACGCCGCCGGAATGCGGGCGGTAATGGTGCCGGATATCAAGGAGCCGGAGGAGGAGGTCCGCAGGATGGCCTTTGGTATCTACACAGACCTTCACAACGTGTGCGAAGACCTGCAGCGCGTTCTGGCATAATGACATAATGGTATAAGCGGCATAAGATAGACACGGGAAGAGGAGAGGAGATGGCAGCGAGGAAGCCAGCAAAGGAAGCGAATACTGCAAAGACAGCGAATACTGCAAAGGCGTCGAAGAGAAGGCGATTTCCGAAGAATTTTGTCTTCGGTGCGGCTACCGCCGCGTATCAGATCGAAGGGGGCGTCGAGCAAGGCGGGCGGGCCCCTTCGATCTGGGATACCTTCAGCCATCGCCGAGGGAAAACCCGCCGCGGTCATAACGGCGACGTGGCCTGCGACCACTATGAACGTTATCCCGAGGATGTCGAGCTCATGCGCGCTCTCGGCCTCGATGCCTACCGCTTTTCCATCGCCTGGCCGCGGGTGGTCCCCCAGGGGCGCGGCAAATCAAACGAAAAGGGCCTCGACTTCTACTCCCGTCTTGTGGACGCGCTCCTGGAGGCGGGAATTACCCCCTACGCAACCCTCTTCCACTGGGACCTGCCCCAGGCGCTGCAGGAGCGCTACGGAGGCTTCGCCGACCGCCGCGCCGTCGACGACTATGCCGACTACGTCCAGGCCGTGGTCAATCGCCTCGGCGACCGGGTGAAGCACTGGATCACCTTCAACGAACCCTGGGTCTTCGCCGTCCTGGGCCACCTCCTGGGGACGCATGCCCCCGGCCGGCACAATCCCCGGGCGGCTTTTCGAACGGTCCATCACCAGCTCTTAGCCCACGGCCGGGCCGTCCAGCGCATCCGCGCTCTGGACGGGGAGGCGCAGGTAGGCATCACTCTCAATCTGATGCCCATCTACCCCCGCACTGAACGTCCCCGGGACCTGCGGGCGGCCGGCATGGCCGACCAGTTTGTTAACCGCCTTCTCCTCGACCCCCTCTTCCGCGCCGTCTATCCCGAGCGGCTCTGGAAGCGGGCCTTCCCGTTCCGTCCCAAAATCTACGACGGCGACATGGAGCTCATCGCCGAGCCGGTCGATTTTCTGGGGGTCAACACCTACACTCGTGCATTGACCCGCCGATCACTTCTCACTCCGCCACTTTTCTTTGACATGAGCGGCCGCCGTACCCCCGAACACGCCTACACCCGGGACGGCGTGCAATACACCAGCATGGGCTGGGAGGTCTTTCCCGAAGGTCTGTACGAACTGCTGACCCGCCTCCGGGACGAGTACAACAATCCCGCCGTCTACATTACCGAAAACGGCGCCGCCTTCGACGACCGTCTCGGCGACGACGACCGGGTTCGCGATCCTCAGCGTACAGCCTATCTCTCTGACCATCTCGAGCAGGCCGCCCGGGCGCTCGACGACGGCTGCAATCTCCGCGGTTACTTTCTCTGGTCTCTGCTGGACAATTTCGAGTGGGCCGAGGGCTACGACAAGCGCTTCGGCATAGTCTATGTCGACTACCGCAGCCAGCGACGCATCGTCAAAGATAGCGGCTATTGGTACCGGGACTTTATTGCGCGGCAAAAATAGTCCGCATACAAGAGGATTTTATTATCGAATGTGGTCCAGAACTTGCGCTTTGCTCGTAGCATCCAAAATCTCATCCAGGGCCGCTTCAATTTTGGCGAGGTCTTCGTTTTGCCTAATCAGCTCCGCCTCTTCCTCGGTAATGCCGAATTTTTTATCGAGCAACCGAATCAGGGTGTTGTGCTCTCCTTCGACTCGTCCTGCCTCTTTCCCTCGTTGTATTCCTTTTTGTATTCCCTTTTGCTCCAGTTTTTCTGCAAAGGACATCGCTCTCTCCTTCTCTTCAGTATAGCCCGCTCTTTCGAATTCGCCAAACAGCAGTTCGATCTCCTCTTCGCTTTTTATCTGGAACAGAGCCTCGTAGCACCGGTAGTAGAACTCCCGCAGGTAATAGGGTACCGGATTCTTGAACATTGCATCAAGTAATCTCCGGGCCGCCGGCCGATCGAGACGCAGACTGAGATCCTTCAGCAGTATAAGCGCTACCACCGTCCGCAGGGAGCCGAGAAATTGCTCATTCACATCCCCTGTAATGCTTTTAGTAGAATTACCGCCTTTTTGACGACGGTCAT
>CAYFUX010000080.1:0-3536 GCA_964346455.1 uncultured Spirochaetaceae bacterium | reverse complement strand
CTCTACATCGTCGACACACATACCGCTGAGACGGTCCTCAGCTATTTACGGGACGAAGGTTTGGAGCCGGATCACTACCTAGAACGCGGGCAGCTGGAACTGCTTACCCGTCACGAGACCTATACTCCCGGCGGCAGTTTTGACCCCGACGCCATGATCGATTTGCTAAAAAGCGAAACGGAAAAGGCAATAGAAGCAGGCTTTTCCGCCCTCCGGGTGACCGGCGAAATGACTTGGGCTCTCAGCAAACTGCCGGGCACCGAACGACTCATCGAGTATGAAAACAAGCTCAACCGCTTTATGCCGACTCAGCCCTGCATCGCCATTTGCCAGTATGACAAACGGCAGTTTGAACCGCAGCTGCTGCTGGATGTGCTGCGTACCCATCCCTGGGCTATTATCGGGACAGAGGTCTACGAAAACTTTTACTATCTCCCCCCGGAACAGCTCCTCTCAGACCATCCCGCTCAATCAGAACTCGAGCACTGGATCGCCAATCTGCACCACCATGCGGTAAAACAGCAGGCACTCGAGCAGAGCGAACAACGCTACCGAGATCTCTACAACAGTATACGAGACGCCATCCTGGTGGCAAATACGAACCGCACAATCGTGCACTGCAATCAAGCCTTCGTAGAACTCTTCGGCTATACCCTGAAAGAGATCGAAGGCCGGACGACCAGCTGCGTATACGCCGACATGGGTGAGTACCGCAGTCTGGGCAACCAGCTCTCTCGAAACGGTGCGGAGGGAATTCATTTTACCATCCACTACCTTACAAAGGAAGGGAGAAAGTTTCCCGGTGAGACCACCGTCTTTCCCTTGACAGATTCTGACGGCACAATCAAAGGCTACATAGGCCTCATCCGGGATGTCAGTGAGAGGGAGCAGGTAGGGGCGGAACTTGCCCGCCAGCGCCACTTTGTCAGTGCAGTCTTCGAAACCTCCGGGGCCCTCATTATAGAAATAGCCCCCGATGGAACCCTCCGGCAGGTCAACCGGGCGGGAGAGAAGATCATCGGCTATAGCTGGGCGGAGCTGCGGCAGCGTTCGCTTCGGAGCCTCGTGCCTGAGGAAGAGTACGAAGATGTGCGGCAGGTATTCGAGGAGCTGTTGGACGGGAAGTATCCCAATCAACACCAAAATCACTGGATTACTAAAAGCGGTGAAAAACGGTTCATTGCCTGGACCAATACGATTATTCCCGATCACGAAGGCCGGGCGGAAAGCGTACTTTCCACCGGTATCGATATCACCGAGCATAAACAGGAGGAAGAGGATCGAATACGCCGGCTCGAGGCGGAGATCGCCCGGCTGGAGAGTCTCTCCTCCCCCGGGACAGGCTCCGTGACGGGACGCGGCTACGCCCAGCGTTCCTATCGGGAAGAAAACCCGATCGACTTTTCCCGACTCCAGAAGGAGTACGGAGACTTGCTGCACAAGCGGCTGGAAGAACGTATGTACAAAATCGATAATAACGTCTCGGGACAGCTGCATCGCTTGTCACAGAATCTGGGAATCGCCGAGGCGGGACCGCGGGATGTAATGGAGCTGCACGTACAGGCCCTGCGCGAACTCAACCGAGGCATTCCGCACAAGCGGGCTCAGGCCCTGACGGAGGAGGGGCGTCTACTGGCCATTGAACTGATGGGCAAACTCGTCTCCTTCTATCGCAATCACATTGTCTCCGAAGGAGAGCAGAAATGAAGCAGCAGCAGCTTAAACTATTTGTCACCGGACGGACCAGTAGATCCCAGGAAGCGGTTAGGAACTTGCGTTCACTCTACTCGCGCCTGCTCTCCTCGAACTACGATATGGTAGTGATCGACGTCCTGGAAAACCCCGAACAGGCGGAGGAGGAGAAGATCCTGGCCACTCCTACCTTGGTCCGTAGCACCCCTGAAGGAAGCACCCGCATCATTGGAGATCTCTCCAACACCCGCGAGGTGCTTAGGCTTTTGAATGTACCGGCCGATACAGACAACCTTCCGGAGGATAATGATGAAACACGATAACTTTTCCCCCACGGTGAGCAAACTGAACCTAGGTATCGAAGGCCTCGATACCATCTCCTACGGCGGCATTCCGAAACACCGCACCACCCTGGTAGCGGGCACCTCAGGAAGCGCCAAGACGATCTTTGCCATCCAGTTCCTGGCGGAGGGTATTCGGCATGATGAGCCCGGGGTCTTTGTCACCTTTGAGGAGCATCCCGAAGACATCAGGACCAACATCCAGTCTCTCGGCTGGGATATCCGGCAGTGGGAAGCGGACGGAAAGTGGGCCTTCGTAGACGCCTCTCCGACGATGGAGCAAGAGACGTTTTTCTCCGGCGATTTCGACCTGGGCGGACTGCTCTCGCGCGTGGAGCACGCCGTTCGAAAGACCGGCGCAACCCGCGTGAGCGTCGATGCGCTGAGTGGGATATTCTCTACCCTGGGAAACTCCTCCAGTGTCAGGGGAGAACTGCTGCGCACGGTCTACACCCTCAAATCCCTGCAGGTAACCACCATCGTCACCGCCGAACGGGATGAGGAGTACGGCAGCGTAGGCCGTTACGGCGTAGAAGAGTTTGTCACCGACAACGTCATTATTCTACGCAACGTGCTGGAAGATGAAAAACGGCGCAGGACGATCGAAATTCTTAAGTTTCGCGGCACTAGCCATCAAAAGGGTGAGTTCCCCTTCTCTATCGTCCCCGGACGCGGTATCGTGATTATCCCTCTCTCCGCGCTGGAACTCAAGCAGTCCTCCTCCAACCTCCGCATTACCTCAGGCAACACGGAGATGGATGCCATGTGCGGCGGCGGATTTTACCGCGACAGCATTATCCTCGTTTCAGGGGCCACGGGTACCGGCAAGACCCTCACCAGTACCGAGTTTCTCGCCGGAGGAGCAGAGAACGGGGAACGCTGCATACTCTTTGCCTTCGAAGAGAGCCGCGAACAGCTGATCCGCAACGCTATCAGCTGGGGGGTGGATTACAAGAAGCTGGAAGAAGAGGGAAAAATCAAACTCATCTGCAACTACCCGGAGGTAGCCAGCTTGGAGGACCACCTCATTCATATAAAAGATGCTATCAATGAGTTTCGTCCCTCGAGGGTCGCGGTCGACAGTCTCAGCGCGATAGAGCGGATTTCCACCGCCAAAGGTTTCCGGGAGTTCATTATCAGCATGACCTCATTTATAAAACACAATGAGATCGCCGGGCTTTTCACCTCTTCTACCCCAACCCTCGCCGGCGGTACATCGGTGACCGAGACTCACATCTCCACCCTCACCGATTCCATAATTCTCCTGCGCTATGTGGAGATGTACGGAGAGATGCGGCGGGGACTTACCGTGCTGAAAATGCGCGGGTCCATGCACGATAAGGAGATCCGCGAGTTCACCATCAACGAAAGCGGAATGCATATCGGGAAACCCTTCACCAATATTGCCGGCATTCTCACGGGTAACCCCCGGCACATCCCCATCATGGAGGAGAGCCGGCTCAAAGATATGTTTAGCGATGAGTGACGAGAGACGATTTCTGC
>CAYFUX010000079.1:0-4140 GCA_964346455.1 uncultured Spirochaetaceae bacterium | reverse complement strand
ATAACATCTTCTCTCGCCTGCCTCCCCCGTAATGGGAAACGCAAATGGCGGTGGGGCATATCGCTGGATAAAACTTTTTTAATGCTGTTTTGAAGCAACTATCTCCCCCACCCGGTAATGATATATTGAGTCCCCGTAAAACACAAGGAGGATTTTGATGGCTGAAGACCTTCGGGAGTATGAAAAATATCTTCGTGATATTATCCATGTGGGTACCCCCTTCATACCGTTCTATCTTAAGTGGCTCCGAGAATTTCTCAAGCGGGCCCCTCTCCCGCCAGATAAGAGAAATCGCGCCCTCGAAGCGTACCGGGCAGATCTCGAGAAGCGGTACCAGCCGTGGCAGGTAGAGCAGGCGCTCAGAGCTGTTCGCCACTACTGGTATCACCTGGACCGCAAAGCAGGCGGTTCCACCGGCATGTATGCCGCTGCGGCAGCCGAACTTTCTTCCGAAGAGCAGAGTCTTCTCGATGAAGCACGGAAAATGCTGCGGCTGAGACACTGCTCCTATCGCACCGAGCGCACCTATCTCAGCTGGATGCGCCGATTTTTTCAATTTCGCCATGAACGGGGACTGAGCGGCAGCAGGGACTTCGACGCCGATAGCCTCCGCTCTTATCTCTCCTATTTAGCGGTGGATCAGCGGGTAGCCGGTTCCACCCAACAGCAGGCCTTCAACGCACTGCTGTTTTTGTTTCGATATGTCCTCGATGTGTCAGTCGACGGACTGTCGGAGACAATTCGCGCCCGAAAACCCAAGCGGCTTCCGGTGGTCCTGACCAAAGAGGAAATCCAGACCCTCCTACGCCTTATGCCGATGCCGTACCGGCTCATGGCGATGCTTATCTATGCCGGCGGGCTGCGGCTTGCCGAGTGTATGAGCCTGCGTGTTCGTGATCTCGATTTCGACAACGGGCGAATCGTTTTGCATGGCGGTAAAGGGGACAAAGACCGTACGACCCTCTTTCCCGAGAGTCTCCACCAGCCGGTTTCACTGCATCTTAATGAAGTGCGGCGCCTCTATGCATCGGACCGCCGAAAGGACGCTCCGGGGGTGCCGCTGCCGCACGCACTGGAGAAGAAGTATCCGCACGCTAAAGTAGAATGGGCCTGGTTTTGGGTCTTTCCCTCGCCCAAATTGAGCGTCGACCCACGTTCTTCAGGCGTGTACCGTTATCACCTCTACCACTCCACCCTGCAAAAACGGATGACCGAGGCCGTTCGGTCGGCGGGACTGGTGAAGAACGCCACCGTCCATTCCCTTCGGCATAGTTTTGCCACCCACCTTATCGAGGCCGGCTACGACATCCGCACCGTCCAGGAACTCCTCGGCCACGCCAATCTCAACACGACGATGATCTACACCCACGTAGCGGTGCGCAACAAACTGGGGGTAATCAGCCCCCTCGATACGATCGATACCGAATAGACACAGCTCGAAATTACCACCGACCGCCGCGCTGTGCGATGCGGAGTATGCCCATGACACCCTGGAACTCCGGGATTACTCCGGCGGGGTGCGGGAGAAGCGGAGTTCGGCGGTTCCGGAAAGCCTGGGTATGAACACCCGGCTCCCGCGCTGCGACGCCCCGGAGGCGGTTTCGCGCAGATGGTAATTCTGCGGGACCTCGAGGATGAGTCCTGCAATCGGCCGGGGAGCACGAAGGACGAGCCGGCTTCCCTCCTTTTCCCGATAGACATCCACTGACAACGCATCCCGGGCCGCCCACCAGTCTCCAAACTCCTCAAATGTGCCGAACCAGGAGTACTCGCGTACCTTCGGCACAAACCCCTTGAGAAACCGCAGCTTGTAGTCCTTCACGTTCGGATGGATAAGCACGACGCAGCTTGCCCCATAGGTCGAAAGCTGCTCGGCCAGCGCGACCGCCTGATCGACCCTGCGGTCCATCCGCGGCGCTTTCTCATCCTCTATGCTGATGGGAAACTCGAAAACCTGCGTCTCCTGCCGGTACCGGCGTCCGTAGTTGAGCCGAAACGGAAAATGCGTCATTGCGTTGCCCGCGGCAATAGAAGATGAATACCGGTAGCCGGTCGCTTCAAGCGCCTGAGGCAGCGTATTCGGATAGGCAAGAAAACCGGACCTAAACGACACGACCTCTCCGGAGGTAAAATGTTCCAGCAGAAACTTACTGACTCGCAGTTCGCCGAGTACGGTTGCGCCGCGGGTGTTGCGCTTCTCTAAAACCCGCGGCTGATATTCCGGATATCGCTCGTTCCCGGTACCCAGCGGAAGAGCGGCAAATTGATCGGTGTGCGACACCGAATGGCTTGCAATTTCCATCCCCAGATCGCTGAGCCGCGCCAGCAACTTTTCGGTATTATCGTCGAAAAAAACCTCGTCAAAATAATCGCGGTAGTACTTGGTCTGCATGAAATACGTGGCGCTGACCTCGGCGCTTCGCTCGTAGCGTGCGTAAGCCAAGCTATTGGATAGAGACCCGGAGTAGTCCACGTCGTGGGAAATGATCACAGAAAGCCGCTTGCCTTCGGGAACCGTCCAGAGAGTTACCGAATCCTGTTCTCCACGGCGGTAGATGTGTTTTAAAAGGCGGAGAAGCACGTCGATCGACGGCTCATAGCCGTTGATGTAGATTCGGGACGCCTCCTGGTCCCGGTCATTGTAGCCTTTGAGCAGAAAAAATCCGATATCGAAACCGACCGCGATAGCCCGCCCCTCTCCGAAGCGGTGATCCGTGATCGCAGCGCCGCCGTTCTGGTAGGCCGCCACGACCCTGGAGGGATCCACATAGGCGTAGCTTCCCATTATCGTCTCCACTCGCGCAGGATTGCCGAGCCGAGTGGTTCGTTCCCGCGGATGGGTGAACTCTGCGGCAAGAGGGTGGTCGGTATTCATTTCGAGTTCGGCATGCCCCTCCTTCGATGAGGAGGTAGCCCCATAGCCAAACACTGCTTTCAGCCCTCCGCCTAGCACCTGTACACCTACGAGCGTACCGCCGCCGGAGGTAAAGCTGCGAAGCTTCTCGATTTCGCGCTCATCCAGTACGGCTCCGGAGAGAATCGGATACCCGAGTACCACCTCGTGCTCTACCGCCTCCTCCACGCTGTCAGTTACGGTAAACGGTATTCCGACGGCTGCCAGGCCGTGGACAAGCCCAGTCCAGGCCGAATCCGAGTCGGTAAGCAGGACGGCAAGACGTGACGGGCCGCCTCCGCGGTAGACGGTCCAGTCCGACTCGCGTCTCTCCTCCAGCTCAGAGCTGTGCTCGGGGCCTTCGAGCCCTTCGAACTCGATATACTCTGTTTCCTGCGAACAGGCTCCCCAGGCAAGGAGAATAAACAGCGGCAGTATCGCTGCCAGCCGCACTGCGCCGCGGATACTTTTTGAAATGTGCGTCATCATTCTCTGTAGCTCTCCTCCACTTCACTATAGAGCCTACCTGGCTGCGTTGCAAATCCGCCGGCACGCTTTTAGCGGCAGAGTACAATGAGGCGGAGAAGTCCACCCGTCTGAACCTTCCCGGAGGACTGAAACACAATGCCCAAGAAATAGAGCGCCGTCGAGCATGCCCTCTGAAAAGTGACAGCAGGCTTCAGGCAGCGCTACTCGTCCTGTTCCAATAATTTCAACGCGGTGCGCACATGCAATTCCGCTCCTTGCGGCAGGACATCTTCGTCAATCGTAAATCTGGGATGATGATGAGGATACACAGAGGACGCGTCGGGGTTATGAATACCGACAAAGGCGTACGCCCCCGGTGCATCCCGGAGAAAGTCGCAGAAATCGTCTCCCGCCATCGTCCTGAAAGCGGACGTTACCTTTGAACTGTCTCCCAGGGTCTCCGCAGCGGCGCTGCGACCTGCCTCGGCAGTCTTCGGGTCGTTGCTCAGCAGCCCGTTTCCTATTTTGTAGGAGAGTTCGTATTCCACCCGGTGGGCCGCACAGGTATGTTGCACGATCCGTTCGAAACGGTCGATCACCTCTTCACCGCCCTCATAGAGAAAGCGGATAGAGCCCTTCATTTCAACTTTTTCCGGTACCGTGGTCATGTTACTGCCCGATTTGAACTCGGTAAACATGACCACCGCAGGATTGAGAGCATTGATCTCTCTTGTTTGCACGCCTTGAACGGACTGGACGAGGTTGGTAGCCGCATATAT
>CAYFUX010000078.1:0-4583 GCA_964346455.1 uncultured Spirochaetaceae bacterium | reverse complement strand
GTCTTCCTCCCTTTTTTCGCAGTACGTAGCATAATTACTCCCCGCCTACCCTGCAATACGCGGTGCAGCCGTTTTTTCTTCCCCCTGGTCAGGGTGATGCCTGTTTCTTTCAACAGGCCGGGGTTGCCCGTTTTGCTAGGCATACAAAAGCCGGCAGCGCTCTTATACGCTGCCGGCCCGGGGGTCTTGGTACATCAAGGGTTCTTCAGGAATAGATAGGCTTGAGTCCGGACTGGAAGTGGCGCAGCCGCAGCTCTTTTCCCCGAGCAACCTCCACCTTGGGAATCCGCTCTTTGTTGCGATAGAGCTCGGCCACGGCCGCCACGGTATAGTCGATATGCTCCTTGCCGTATACATTACGCGGTATGGCAAAACGGACCAGGTTGAGAATGCCCTTACGCTGCTCCTCGCTGCGCTGGTCCCACTCGAAAGCGAAGGGGCCGAGTTCACAGGCGCGGATGCCGTAGTGCTTGACCAGTTCGATAGTAAAACCGACTCCTCCAAAGTCGTCGATCTTCATATCGGTACCCTCGAAGAAGCGCTCCATATCCAGGTAGACCGCATGACCGCCGGCGGGCAGCACAACGGGTATCCCCTCTTGGGCGAACTTGCGTGCCAGCTCGCGGGTCTGACCGATGCGGTGGTAGAGATAGCTCTCGTCGACCACCTCCCGCAATCCCAGAGCGAGGGCCATGATGTCGCGCCCGCTGAGGCCGCCGTAGGAGTCGTTGCCGAACCAGAGAATCTGTTTCTCTTTCAACCGTACCCCCACATCCACGGATTCGGTGGAAAAGCGTTTGACAAAGTTTCCGCGGTCGCGAATAAAGAGTCCGCCGCCGATGTTGGAGAGCCCGTCCTTTTTCAGACTGATGGTAAAGCCGTCGGCGTAGGTGAACATCTCCTGCACGATGCTGCGAATCGATTTTTTTCCGTAACCTTTTTCAAACTGTTTGATAAAGGCGGCATTTTCGGCAAAGCGGCAGGCATCGAAAAAGAGCGGTATGTCCCACTTTTTTGCCACCCGATGCACCCCTTTGATGTTGGCCATGCTCACCGGCTGCCCGGCGACGGTGTTGTTGGTGATGGTAAGGTAGATTAGCGGTACGTTCTCACGCCCCTTCTCCTGCAGCAGCGCCTCGAGCTGTTCGATGTCCATATCCCCTTTGAAGGGATTCTCTTCGTCCATCTTGTCATGCGGGAAAGGCTCGAGCACCCCGCCGCCAAAGAGATTGACCGGTTCGATGTTCACCGAGGCGATATTGGCGCCGGTAGTGTCGAAATGGCCGTTGTTGGGGATCCAGTACTGCTTCCCGGGACCGTTCGTTTCGTCCAGGACTTCCCGGAGGGTGGCAAACAGCAGATGCTCCGCCGCCCGCCCCTGGGGGGTAATAAAGGCATTGGGACGCTTGAGCTGGTTGGTTCCTCCGTTGACCAGTCCTCCCTTATCCTCGGTGAGATACAGCTCGTGCATCAGCCGGTCCGCATCTTTCTCCCCGGAGAGGATCATGTTAATAGCGTTTTTCGGTTTATCGCCCCGCTCAAAGGTGTCCCGAATGGCATCCAGCAGCACATAGTAGCCTTTATTGCGGCCGTAGGACTCGTCCCCGTGCAGCAACGCCGACCACTGCCCTTCGGTCATGGCAGTGGTCCCGCTGTCGGATAGATAGTCGAGCACCAGCAGGTCTGCGGGGAAGGAGAACATGTTGTACTCCGTTTTTTTCAGCGCCTCTTCCCGCTGCTCGACACTCACCTTCTTTACCGGACGAACCACGTGTGCCTTGTGCGCCGGCACCGGGGTACCCAGTTCATTCATCCCTTTCATACTCTACTCCTCTTACAGTGCGGCAATTCCGTCTATCTCGACATCTGCTCCCAGCGGCAGTTTGCCCACCTGGTATGCACAGCGCGCGGGAAAGTCCCCGTCAAAATAGCTCCCATAGACCTCGTTTACCGTGGCAAAGTCATCCATATTTTCAAGAAAAATGGTCACCTTCACCAATTTGTCCAAGCTGCTGCCGGCCTCCTCCAGAATCGCTTTGAGATTTTCCATGCACTGCCGGGTTCGCGCCTCGATCGAACCTTGAGGAAAGCTCTTGGTGCCGGGAATCAGCGGTAGCTGCCCGGAGACATAGACGGTCTCGCCCAGGACCACCGCCTGAGAATAAGGACCGACTGCCGCCGGGGCTTTATCAGTTTGAATAACGGTACGTTTCATAGTGTACTCCTTCTCGAAAAACTGGTATTTTACAGAAAACGCTCCCCGTCGGAGGGATACTTTTCCCCTCCGTTTTCACCGGCGGAGTGTTTCACCTCACGAATATAATTGTAGACCGTATACCGGGATACTCCCAGTTTATCCGCAACCACATCGATCCCGTTTTTTACATGAAAGATACCGCGCCGATAGAGTTCCTCTACCACCCGCTTGTTCTTCTCCGTAGGGGATATTCCGGTTTGTCCATTCACCAGAGCGAAAGCTTCGCGGAAGGCGGTGTCCAACAGGTCTTGGGCGGTAAGCGGAAAATGTTCGGTAACCTCCTGCTCTACCCGCTGCTGCTCGGGAAGCAGGGAGCGAATAAAAAGGTCGAGCGGAGCAGAGACATCCGTATTGATGCATAAGAAGCCGATCGGCTGCTTCTCCTCGCCGCGTATCACCGCAGTGGTCGATTTGAGGCGCCGTCCGTTCTCTGTGGTGGAATAATAAGGGCCGTAGAGTTCGGCTTGCTCGCCCTGCTCGAGGCGTTCTAGAATGGAGAGGGCAAAGTCGGTCATTGGTCCGCCGACACTGCGGCCGGTAATATGGCCGTTTTCCAGTTCTACGATAGAGCGGTCGTAATCCTCCAGGGAATGAACCACCACTTCGCAGTACTCCCCGAATTGCCGGCCGATCGCCCGCGCGATTTCCCCCATCGAGTGCAGCACTGCTCTATCCTGCGCGCTTAGAGTACGCGTTCGTATTCCCTCTTCGCTCACCCGCTCTCCTTCCTCGTCTCGTTCAATAGAAACATTCTGTTGAATTTTACTTCAACATTTTTAAGCTATTTTACCATGATTTTGTAAACCGTCAATCTTTTTTTGCTCCGGAACCTTGGGGGCCTTTAGGTCGTTTAGAGCGCGTGCTCCTCCTGGATGGGGTGGATTGCCGGGAACTCCTCGAGGCCCCCTTGTTCCCGCCTTTGCGCCCGGACGACTTCTTGGAGCCCGGCGCCACAAGCGCCTCCTTCCCCGTGCCGATCAAATCCGTTCTGCCGGCCTTCTCAAGAGCTTCCCGCACCAATTCACGGTTCTCCGGGCGGTCAAACTGCATAAGCGCCCGCTGCAGCTTTCGTTCCCGCCCCTTCCAGGGAACGTGGACCTCCTCCATAGAACGCGGGTCGAGCCCCGTATAGTACATGCAGGTAGCCACTGTTCCGGGAGTGGGATAGAACTCCTGCACTTGCCGCGGAATAAAGCCTTCCTCTCGCAGAAACTCCGCCAGTTCCACCGCGTCTGCAAGGGTGGTTCCCGGGTGGGAGGAAATGAGATACGGAATCAGATACTGCTTTTTCCCCTGCAAGCGATTCTCCTCTGCAAAGCGCCGCTTGAACTCCCGATACACCTCGATACCCGGTTTTCCCATCGCCTTGAGGGGGCGGTCCGCAGCGTGCTCGGGCGCCACCTTCAGCTGTCCGCTGACGTGGTGAGCACAGAGTTCCGCCAAAAACGCTTCGTTCTCTCCAGCGAGGAGGTGATCATAGCGAATCCCCGAGCGAATGAAGACCCGTTTGACCTCCGGAAACGCGCGCAGACGGCGCAGCAGCTGCAGGTACTCACTGTGATCCGCATCTAAGGCGGGACACGGCTCCGGGTAGAGACACTCGCGGTCTGAGCAGGCCCCCTGCTCAGCCTGTTTGCGGCATGCCGGCCGCCGGAAATTGGCGGTCGGCCCGCCTACATCATGGATGTTCCCTTTGAAATCGGGCTGGCCGATAAGGAGCTGCGCCTCCCTTAGCAGCGAATCCTGGCTGCGACCGGTGACGATGCGCCCCTGATGGAAGGCGATAGCACAAAATGTACAGCCGCCGTAACATCCCCGGTTGGCTATCAGGGAGAAACGCACCTCATCGAAGGCGGGAATCGGCTCTCTATAGTCAGGATGGGGCGCCCGGGAATACGGAAGCTCGTAGACCCGGTCAAGCTCCGCTCCGGCCAACGGGAAGGCGGGAGGGTTCTGTACTGCAAAGCGCTCGCCGTAGCGCTCGGCAAGCGGCAGTGCGGTATGAGGATCGGCGTTACGCATCCGCCGCCGGAAACTTTCGGCAAACGTACGCTTGGAGGCGCTCACCTCCGCGAAGGAGGGGAGCGCCTCGGCTCCCGCAGGCAGTTCGCCGGCCTTGGCGGGATAGACCGTACCGCGCACATCGCTAAGGTCCCGGAGTTCTTCCCCGGCGGCCAGCCGGCGGGCGATTTCCCGAATCGGCGCCTCGCCCATCCCGTAGACCAGCAGGTCCGCCTTGGCGTCCATCAGCAGCGAACCCCGCAGCTTATTGCTCCAATAGTCGTAGTGCGAGAGACGCCGCAGGGAGGCTTCGATCCCTCCCAGA
>CAYFUX010000077.1:0-4717 GCA_964346455.1 uncultured Spirochaetaceae bacterium | reverse complement strand
CGTCATTGCTCAGCGCCGCTGCTTCTCGCCGTTACTACTCGTCCTCTGCATACGGATCGTCGCTCTCGCCGGTGCGGCCGCGGCCGCCGTCCCGGTTTCGTTGTACCGGTTTGCTGGCCGACTGATCGCCGGATTCGGCCGACGCGTCGTATTCGACATTAGTGCGCTCACCGCTCTCATCATTCGATCCGTTCTGCTCCTGCTTCGCTTCCTTTTCTTCGATCAGATGGGCAAAGAGCCGCACCAGGTTGGTCACCATTCCCACAAACACACCGACGAGCGCCACATAGAGCAGGACCCGGAGCGCCGTGTTGCCCGCCGCAAATCCCAGCGGCGCAAAGTCGAAGGGAAATGCTCGAACCATGCGCCACAGTGCCGCTATGCTGGTAAAATCGAATATGATATGCAGCACACGATGGCGAAACGCGTTGCTGTGCCACGCCAGAAAGAGATTTCCCACCACCTGCGCGCCCAGCGCGACGCTCACCGGATAGAGCACCTGATTCCACTCATCAGTGATCATTGCCACGTTCCACTCCGGCAGCCGGTGAACCACCACCAGCAGCGCCGCATTTATCATCGCCCCGAGCACATAGCCCGTCCGCGATTCGGTACCCTCACTCATGTTCACTCCTTCGCTTTCCCTTACTTTCCTTCGCTGTTCGTTGCTTCGCCCCGCAGTTCGACCGTTGCCGAACGGCACACCAGGCCACTATAACATATCCCTCTTTTAAGGAAAGAATCATTTTTTGCGACACTCTGCTCCGCCGTGCTCGGGATTGGCGGCGCTTTTCTCCGCCTTATCCGGCGTGCTCGAGATTGGCGGCGCCATGCTCCGTCGTTATTCACTGTAATAGGATTGGCGGCGCCTCCGTCCGGTACCTCACCTCGGTTATACTATATCGTTTTGGTCAAGAATTGACTATAGAGCCCGAAGCTACCATCTGGCAGGAAGATTGGGTTTAAAATCCCCATAATTTATTTCATGGCGCTATTTTAGCTCAATACTATCGCCCATTTTCCTGTCATCCGCCGATAATTCTTTATGCGAGAAGTATAAAGCGTTATTTTAAACCCAATCTTCCTGCCAGTAACAGCGGGTTGAAACCGTGTTATAATTGATAGTATGAATTCTGTAAGCGAGGTAGTATGAAAAAAGCCGATAGATACACGTGGATAGGCGTCAGCGCCTTCATTTTCGTCTTCACCCTGGCCGCCGCATTCGCTCCGACGCTGTTGGCACAGCAGACGGACGACGGCACCCAGCAGTACATCAACCGGATCGAATACGCATTCAACTTTATTCTCAAAAATTATGTCGATGAGGTCCCCCCCGAAGAACTGTACAAAGGGGCGCTGAAAGGCCTCTTTGAAAGTCTCGACGACCCCTACAGTTACTATCTGACCAAGAGCGACATGAAAGATATTTCCGACACCACCAGCGGCAAGTTTGGCGGGGTGGGGCTGTATATCAGTAAACCCGCCAAGCCGGAGGAGACCGACAATCCCAACGCCCCGAAAAACCGGTTTGTCAACGTCGTCTCGCCCATCGAAGATACCCCCGCCTACCGCGCGGGCATCCATGCGGGCGACTTGATCACCAAGGTCGAAGGGGAGAGTACCGAAGAGCTCACGATCGACGAGGTGGTCGATCGCCTCCGGGGCGAACCTGGCACGTCCGTGGAGGTGACCATCCGCCGCGGCGAGAACATCACCTTCAAGGTGCAGCTCGAACGGGCGATCATCGAGATTCCCACCGTCAAGCACGCGATGATCGAGGACACCTCTATCGGTTATCTGCGCATCATACAGTTTACCCCCTACACCTCTAAGCGTATCAAAGAAGCCCTCGGCGAGTTCGAGGAGAAAGGCTACGAGTCGCTCGTCATCGACGTCCGCGGCAATCCCGGCGGCCTGCTGCAGGCGGTCACCGACGTGATGGACCTCTTCATGGACGAAGGTCTGATCGTCTCCACCCGCGCCCGCATTCCTTCGGAGAACGAAGAATACCGGGCCGACTCCTCCACGCAGATCCCGCAGGACATGCCTGTGGCCGTGCTCATCGACAAAGGTTCGGCCAGCGCCTCGGAAATCCTCGCCGGCGCTTTCGACGACTCCGGCCGCGGAGCTTTGATCGGCGAGACCACCTACGGCAAGGGCTCGGTACAGCGCATTATCCCCTTTGGCGACGGCGGCTTCAAACTGACCATCAGCCGCTACTTCACCCCCGACGGCGTCAACATCGACAAAGTCGGAATCGAACCGAACGTCACCGTCAAAGAGCCCGAACTCGTCGAAAGCGAAAACGATGCGCTGAAACGCATCTTCGAGGAGAACCTGATCAAGAACTTCGTCGACAATAACCCGGAGGCGAGCGAGGAAGAGAAAAAGGCCTTCATCGACCGCCTTCAGACCGAAGAGAACCTCGACCTCTCCGACCGCCAGCTCGGCCGATTGATGCAGAACGAATACCATCGCCGTATGGACTTTCCCCCGGTCTACTCGCTCAACTACGACCGGCAGCTGCAGAAAGCCGTTGAGCTGATCAAAAGCGGGGAAATCACCAACTACATGGTCGACGAGCAGCCCGACAAATCCGCCGCCCGCAGTAAAAAAGATCTCCAAACTTCGAAGCAAAGAAAGGCGAAACCATGAAACACTCCAAGTTCAGGGTCTCGACCAAAAGCAAAACCGAACTCCACGACATCACCGGCCGCGTCCAAGAGGCGGTCGGTGAGAGCGGTGCCGGCGACGCCATGTGCACCGTCTACATTCCCCACACCACCTGCGGGGTAACGATCAACGAAAACGCCGACCCTTCGGTCAAATCCGACATCCTAATGGAGCTCGACAAGCGCATCCCCCAGCGCGACGGCTACAGTCACATGGAGGGCAACAGTGCCGCTCACATCAAGGCCACCCTCACCGGCCTCAGCGTCTCCATCCCCGTCTCGCGCGGGGCGCTGATGCTCGGCACCTGGCAGGGCATTTTCCTCTGCGAGTACGACGGGCCGCGCACCCGCAACGTCATCGTCAGCATTGCGGAGTAAAGGCCCATGCGCACCTTTCTCCTGCCCCGCAGCCCCGACGACAGCGGTCGTCTGGTGCTGCACGGGGAAGATCACCACTACCTGACCCGGGTCCTGCGCCTCTCCGAAGGTGCCTGCTTCCCGGGAACCGACGGCCTCGGCGGCACCTACCGCTGCACCATTCTCTCCATCACCGGCGACAGTCTCGAACTCCAGGTCGAATCCGCCCCCGCCGACGACAACCTCGACCCCCAGGTCGAATCCGCCCCCGCCGACGACAACCTCGACCCCCAGGTCGAATCCACCCCCGCCGACGAAGCCCAGCCGCCGGAGATCCACCTCTACCAGGCTCTGCTGAAAAGCAAGAAGATGGACGCCGTCGTGCGCCAGGCCACCGAAGCCGGCGTCACCTCTCTTATCCCGGTGGAAACGGCCCGCACCGTCCCCGCCTTCGAAGCCGGCCGGGAGGAGAAAAAGCTGCAGCGCTGGGAGAAGATCGCCGCCGAGGCGGTGCAGCAGTGCGGGCGCACCACCCTTCCGCACATTCCCGCCCCCATTTCGGTCTCAAAGATCCCCACGCACTGGAACGGCCGCGGCACAGCCCTGCTGTTTCACCAGGACCCTCTTGAAAACTCTTCGCTTCACAGGTATCTTTCCGCTTGGTCGCCGGCCGTAGCCCTGTGCATCGGTCCCGAAGGGGGCTTTGCTCCGGATGAGGTCGAAGCGCTCACCGCCGGCGGTTTCGTCCCTGTCCGTTTTTTTTCGCCAGTCCTCCGCGCGGAGACGGCGGCGGTCTTCGCTCTAGGGGCCGTACACACTATTCTGACGGAGAGAACATCGTGGAACCCGAGACTCAGTTAAAGCATTCTATCCAGCGCACGCGGATTTACCTGCTCAACGTTCCTGTGGACGTCCTTCCCGAGGATGAGATCGAAGCAAAAATCCGCTACCTCCTCGACGACAGCGCCAACCACCAAATCGTCCTCCTTACCCTCCGGGACCTGCTCCGCGCTCGCGGAAAGAGCGAGTTTGCCAAAACCGTCCGCGAGGCGAGCCTGGTCATTCCCATCTCAAAGAGCATTCTCCGCGGCGCCCGCTTCCTCGGCCGTTCCGTTCCCGTCCGCTACATGCCCTTCTCCTTCGTAATCAAGCTCCTCGGCGTTCTCGAAAAGTACGGCAAGAGCCTCTACCTCGTCGGCTCCACCCCCGAAAACCTCCACGTTTCCGCCAGCAACATTCGCGACTCCTTCCCCGGCCTGCGCATCGTCGGCCGTTATGCCGGCTTCTTCTCCCCCCAACGGGAGGAGGACATCGTCCTCGCCATCCGCAAAGCCTCCCCCAGCCTCCTGCTCGTCGGTCCGGGCGTCAAAGGCCGCAGCCGCTGGATCCACGCCCGCAAGCAGGAGCTGCGGGCCAAGCTCGCCCTCTGGTGCGGCGAATGCTTCGACATCTTCTGCGGCCGCAAAAAGCGGGTCACCTACAAGAGCTGGGAACGCGGCACCTACCGCCTCGGCCAACTCGTCCGCCACCCGTGGCGCGTGCTCATGGTCTTCCCCTACGCCTATTTTATCCTCCTGCTGCTCATCGCAAAGCTCCGTAAACAGTAAGCTCCACCTGAACGGGCCCGCCAGGCCCGGCTCTCGCGCTACCCGCCGCTCCGGTTATGCTCCCCTCCGGTTATGCTCCCC
>CAYFUX010000076.1:0-4781 GCA_964346455.1 uncultured Spirochaetaceae bacterium | reverse complement strand
TGTTTCCGCTCCCGTTTTAGAAAACAATGCTTCAGTGTACTCCGGGGATGATGTGTGCGCAATCATTTTATCGGAACGGGAGCTCCATTGTATCGGGGCGGCCCTTGCCGGGAGGTTCGGGCCGCCCGGGCGGACCGGGCGGCGCACACTGTGATTGCCGCAAAGAAATTATGGATAGTCGAACTTCGTTGCCACGAGAGCCGGGCTGAATCCACGGATAGTGAGCATGTCGGGCACGAACCGGTAGTGCGGATCGGTGAACGGTTCTCCCGCTGCATTGGTTATGGTGTAGACTTCCACTCCCGCTCATACCTGGAATTGCACGTACGTCCCGTCCTTGCCCGACACCGCATAGGTCTCTTCGGTTCCGCTCTCTTCGTAGATCGAGGTGGGCGTGCTGTTCACACCGCCCGCCAGTACCTCACAACCGCTGGATAGTGTAGAGGTAGGTCGGTAGACGGCTCAGCCGCGCGAGCTGGTTGAACTCATACAGTAGACGCTGGGGGGCGTGGACCGGCATCACCGGAGAGAGGTAGAGAGTCCCCTTGCTGCGGGGATAGTCCAGCCCTTCGCGGGCGAGCCGAAGGAAGGCCGGGTAGTGGCCCTCCGGCAGCCCCTCGCCCATCAGAAAGTTGGCCGTCACCTCCACATTTCCGTAACGTTCGTTCACTTCCAGCAGGCGCGCAAAACTTGCCTCCACTGTTTCTCGTGTCAACGGCTTGCCCAAGCCGTCCAGGGTTTCCTGGTCAGCTGACTCCAGACCCAGGTTGATGTACACGGCGCAGCCTAAGGCATCGAGCTCTTGAAACAACTTCTCCTCCGCCTGCAGGAAAGAGTCGACGCTGCCGAAGAGGAAGATACTGCAGCCCCGCATCACGGAATCTTTGAGTCCCAGGCCGGAGACAGCCCGCTCTGCGGCGCGCACCAGGGCGCTCCGGCCGGCATGCAGAGCATCGTGCTCGCCGAGAAAAAGGGCGTTATAGTTGGCCAGCTCCCGTCCGAAGAGCTCCCGCAGCCCGCGGATCTGGGTGTCTATCTCTTCGGCCGGTTTGACGGTAAAGCGCTTGCGGTTTTTCACCTCGCAGAAGCGGCACTTGTAGAGACAGCCGTCGGCTACGGCTACAGGCAGCACGTTGTAGTCTACATGCCGGGCTCCGGGGGGGAGCACGGTGACCCGGTCTCCGTAGAGAGCAAAGAGACGCTCCGCCTTTTCCTGCAGTCGCACCGGATCGTTGGCCAGCATCTCGGCGGCGCGGCTTGCAAAAGGCTCCGGCAGGGGGTCGCTGCTGTGAAGTGTCTTCTTGAGAATCTCATACCAGGAGTCGATGAGCCTTTGGACTGCCGGTTCGATCAAGGGGTCGGAGCCCAGTATGGTATTGGTGGGATAGGGAAAGTGAGGCAGATAAAACTCTCCGGTGGCCTTGTAGATTTCGTTGTAGGGGCTTGGAATCTTGAAGCGCACCGGCTGTGAGAGCTCCCCGGCGCCGAAGGTCTCAAAGGTTCCGGTGTAGCCGCCTGTGGAGTAGTAGACCCAGTCGTTGCCGGCGGTGCGCTTGAGATGCTCGGCGGTGTTGGGCCAATCGGCGCTCTTGCCGCGGGCGGCGACGATCTCACCGTTGAGGTTGAAGCGCATCAAGGCTTCCGCAGTGTCCAGCTCGTGATAGACGCCGTATTGGATGGGATGGCGGCTCTTGGTGTAGATCACCTCACCCCGTTTATAGAGGGTGAGGGTAAAGTACTTGCGTTGCAGACGGCGCGTGTCCGGCAGCGTCGGTTGTGCCGTTTGTGCCGAGGTAGAGCGCTTATCTGTGGCAGGGTGCATATTAATATTCACTCCTTCTTATGCGGCTAGGTTGCCGCACTGACTCAATACAATAGATCTTCCTCAAAGGGGTAGTTGGAGAGCATTTCCGTCCCGTGTTCGGTTATTAGCACCTGCTCCTCCAGCTTCACTCCCTCACGGCCGCCCTCCTCGCCAATGTAGGATTCCACGCAGATAGTCATGTTCGGCTCGATGATCCCATCGTAACCGGCTGCGGGAAAATCTGCCCGGTGATAGAGGTAGGGGTACTCGCCGGTCATGCCGTTTCCGTGGGCGGAGAGAAAGTAGCGGTTGGCGAAGTACTTCTCCGGTAGATCCCAAGCCATATCCGCATACTCCCGAAAACTCATTCCCGGTTTCAGGATGTCTACGTTGTGGCAGATCTGCTCGTAGGCGGTCTTATAGAGCTCTTTCTGCTCCTTGCTCGGCTCGGCGGGGCCGGAGTGAAAGGTACGGGAGAAGTCGGTGTAATATCCGTGGCAGCCTACCACGTCGGTATCGAAACCGATCAGCTCGTTCTCACCGATGACCTTGTGCCCCGCTTCCTGGAACCAGGGATTGGTGCGCTCTCCTGAGTTCAGCAGACGGGTCTCTATGTAATCACCACCGCTGGCAATGATCTGCTGGTGGAGAACCGACCAGAGCTCGTTCTCTGTGATGCCCGGGCGGATGTTCTCACGCAGCTTACCCACTGCCGTCTCAGTGGCTTGCAGGCTGGCTATGATGCACTTGAGCTCCTCGTCGGATTTGATGCTGCGGGCCAGCTCCACTGGCTCCTGAGCGTCCACCACCCGCACGCCCATACGGGCCATTTCAAGAGCTACACCCGCGTTCATTCGTTCTAAACCCACGGTGGGAGTTTCTCCGGTCAGATCGCGGATGAGCGTAATCATCTTCTGCGCCCAGGCCTTTTCCCGCTCGGCAATATCGGGTCCGGCGGCCGCAAAGCTCGCCGTCTGGGCGGGGCGCACCTCGTCAATTGTCTCGAATCCGTCGGCCAGGTGTTCGCAGCCGGTGAACTCCCAGAGTATCGTGGTATCAGGGGTGACCAGAAGGTAGCGGGCAGGGGCGTTGCGGGAGGTGAAGACCTGCATATTGCGGGTGCCGGTGGTGTAGCGGATGTTGACAGCGTCCGAGAGAATCAGCGCACCGATATCCTTCTTGCGCATTTCCTCTCTCACTCGCCCCAGGCGGTATGTGCGCACACTGTGCAGGTCAATGCCGGTGCTCTCCGGGGCTGCCTCGTGCAGCGCCAATCCGGAGAGATCTCCTTTCGGGTTTTCTTCGGAATGCCATTCGAATAGTGCCATGTGGTCCTTCCTTTAATGTGCTGAAATAATACTGTGCTGAAATAACGGAACGAAGGCCGGCTTGAGCCGACCTCCGGATCCGTTCGGTTTCATTCGGAATCAGAGCTCAAGTCTATTTTCAGCTTTTCGTCATCCAGGAGTCTACGAGCTCCCGGTTCGCGTTGATCCATGTGCGGGCGCCTTTTTCGGGGCTCTCTGCATCGTTAATGGTGGCCATCAGGCTGCTGAGCTGGGCGTCGTTCAGCTTCCAGTTCTGCATCCAGGCCAGTACCTGCGGATGGGTTTCCTCAAAGCTTTCGTGGGTGATGAAGTGAATGCTTTCAATCTTCCCATAGGCCCCTTTGGGGTCCTCTAGAAACTTGGCGTCCACCTTGGAGAAAACCCAATGGGGTTTCCACGCGGTGGCCACGATCGGCTCCTCATTCTCCACCGCCTCGATCAGTGAGGCAGCCATCACCGGGGCGGAACTGGGCAGCAACTCGAACTTCAGATCGTACATCTCTAGCGCATCTTCAGTCATTTGCATTAGCATGGAGCCGGAGTCGATTCCGGCTATCTGAGCTTTGCCGCTTCGGGTGAACGTATCCCGGTGCTCATTGAGCTCGGCTATGCTGTCAATCTCCATGTAAGAGGGGACGACCAGTCCGATCTGAGTTCCCTCGTACCAGGGACCGTACATTTTGATGCTGTCCTTGTACTCTTCGTACATCGGCTTGTCGGATTTCGGCATCCAGGCCTCGAAGTGGAGATCCAGGTCCCCTTCGGCAACGCCGGTCCAGACCGGAGATTTGTCGCCGGTGACAACCTCCACCTCGTAGCCTTTCTCTTCGAGCAAGAGTTTCCACATGTTCGTCACGGCGATGTTCTCCGCCCAGTTGAACAGTCCTACGCGAACCACTTTCTGTTCCGCATCTTTTTCAGTACTCGCTTCTCCGCTTCCGCAGCCAAGAGCCATCACCGAGAGGCTAAGAGAAAGTATACCCAGAATAGTCGCAGTTTTTTTCCAATGTGCCATAGTGGCCTCCTATAAAATATGTGATATGAGGTACTTTCAAAAATATTCGATTTTTGAAATGCCAGGACCTTTAGTGATCGCCTCGCTCACAGCGGCCGGGTACACCCGTCCCTGCTACGGTTTCGGGCCGTCTAGGCACCGGAGCACACTGCTACGGCGCAACGGTTCATTGCAACCGTCGATTCGATCTAAATGGATTGATCATCTGTAGTACTGATGGATTGAAAGTGAGGCTATTGCACGTAGTAGAGCATCTTGAAAAGCAGTTGAGGGAAAAAGAGATCAATAGTCAAACACGCATAAGGTCTCATATACGAATACTATATCTCAAACAAATAATAATTACAAGTCTAAAAAGTAAGGAAGCTGCGGGAATTTAATGAAATTTACTGAAGCAACGGTGTAGAGCCGGTACAAGTGGTTGTTGTCAAACTATATAGCAGTCAATCAAGCGATTATTGCCATTTTCTCTCGGTTTAATAGCCGATAAGCAGGAGGGAAATATCCGGTTTTTACTTAGAGTTGTATATAGAACTCTCGCCAATCGCGCCGGCGCCTCCAAACGAAGAGTCCGAGAGACCGCGAGGCCAACTTGCAGCCGCCGGGAGCGGTAATTATCCTTGATAGAGGAGGT
>CAYFUX010000075.1:0-4871 GCA_964346455.1 uncultured Spirochaetaceae bacterium | reverse complement strand
CCAGAGATAGAGCGCCCAACTACTCCACGCAAAGTTTCTCTTGACGTCGCCTTCGACATAGAACATAATCTGGAGTATAAAGAGATGTAGATGAGCCGGGCAGGCTTCATCCGAAGCCATGCCGGAGCGCTACTATCAAAAATAGTTTGTTTCAGAAAGGTAAAAAACATGAATCAAAAAGCACGTGAACGTTTTAGCCAAGACTGGCCGATGATTAGGGATCAGGTAGAACGGGGGCTGCGGCTCTCCAAAGAGGAAAAACGACATCTGAAGGGGCGCCTTGCAAAACTGATCGCCTACACTCCCTATCTGGCCGACAGTACGGACCCGGAACGCGTGGCGGTCCAGCATTTGATGCCGTTCCTCGGCGATATAGTCAACGGCGACGGCAGTGTGTTCGACGCCCGGGAAAGCGATATGCAGAGAGTCGAACGGCGGCTGAATTTTCTCTCCACCTTTCCCGACGGGGACGAGCAGGTGATCGAATTGTACACCGAATATTTGAAACTCATCATGCTGTACGACTACCGGGAGGATGCCGCCGAAGACGCGGAGCGCGGGAAATACAACCCAGTCAACGCCGGCTACGACGTGGAGACCATGATTCGGAATACAGAGGAGAAGATCGCCGCCTCACAAGAGGAACTGTTGTCCCAGTTCAGCGACTTTTTCCACCCCGACAGCGGCATGGAGACCTGGTGGGCCGGATAGACTTCCGGCAGGGGCGCTCCGTCGGCCGCGGGTCGGCGGCGCCGTCTGAGCGTCGCCGCTGGAATCCCCCTCTATCTAAAACTCGAAACCAAAGGCGAGGGCCGCATCCGTCTGACGGCTTGTGATCAGATAGTCGAGGCCGGTGATCTTTGTTCCCTTTATGTCTTTGAAAGGTAAAATTCATAGAGCTGCAGTTTTTTGTATTATTAGCCAAATTAAACTTGTGCGCATATTTTGATAGTGATACTCTTTGTATCATGGACTCCGGCAAAGCTGATAAGAAGAGTAAGGCCTACCATGAAGCCGGCCACACTATTGCTGCCAGACACCTCGGGTTTCCAGTAAAATCTACGACCATAGAAGACACAGCTATCCCCGGACACATGACAGATACCTTTCATCTTCGAGACTATTTTGATGAGAATTATCTCCATCTCGGGCGCCTCAAAAGAAAAGGAAAAGCCAAACTTGAACGGGCGGATTTGCGCCTCTTTTACGCATTGCTACTGCAAAGTCTTGCGGGATATGCAGCGGTCGAATTGGCTGGCTTCGATATGAAGGCGGTACGTAATAACCACTACGAAGAGGATAGGGTATTGGCGTTGAATGTGCTCAAATCACTGGAATTGTCGAGAGTGTCCGAACGACATGAAAAAATGCTGGAGAACGCGCGCAAGCTCCTGAGAAAACGTTGGCATGATGTCGAAGTGCTGGTGGTCATGCTCATGCGTGAAGGGACGGTACGTTTTAATTATACTGAACAGAAGGGAAACATAGAGATTATTTGAACGTAAAGGGATGGACCGGAGAACGTTTTCGGGATAGGGTTTACCTAGGAGGTATGGCAATGCAGGAAAAACGCAGGTATCTTCGGCGTGACACTATTCTCTACCTTCAAGTCTATTCAAGTCCGGAGCGCGAGCCGGTGGCCAGACTGGTCGACATTTCGGCCGAAGGCGCGCTCTTGCTCTCGGAAGAACCCTTCCCGCTTGATGAGCCCTTCGACGCGCTCCTCGAATTGCCGAAAATGGGGAGCAAGGAGACGACAGACATTCTCTGCTCGTTTACTCCGCGATGGCATCAGCCGGACTACAATCCCGAACTCACGCTCAACGGCTGCGAGATGAACGTCTCCTCAGAAAATAGGCCGCAACTGAGGGAGTTCATGGAGCAATACGGTTTTTCCGGCGAAGCTCCCGAGTTCAAGGGTCGCTAGGGGAGGCCGCCGTAGGCACCTACACCCTCTCCTCCGCCGGGGGACGGCTTGAGTTCGAGCTGCCGCAACAAGCCGCCGCGACCTTCCTCGAGCCGGTGGACCACGCATCCATTGCGGTATCTGCCGGAGCCGAGGGCACGACGATCTCCTGGGCGGCGGCAGACCGCGCGGAGACCTACCTGGTCTCGCTGGTCACCGCGGACGATCGCCTGCTCATGGCGGCAACCGCCGAAACATCCCATGCCTTCGCGCCCATCCCGGCTCTCCTGGTCCGCTCAGCCAGCGCGGGTGACTCATGCAGGAGGGCTTAGCTCTCGATGAACTTTCGGACTTTTTCTGCAATTCGGTCGGGATAATCGAGGTGGATGTAGTGGTCTCCATCCAAAATCGAATCCTCCCCGCCGATCGCCTCTGCGTAGGAGATAATGCTTTCCTGCCACCAATCCTCTTCATGTGCAGATGAGATGAAGGCATAGTACGGTACCGCAGGGTGTTCCTGCGCAGAAACCTTCTGTGAGTTGGCCTGCAGCTGCTTCCATTCTGCCCACATATTCTTGGTGTACACCCGGCGGTAAAACAATGTTTTGGCTATTTCTGCCTCCTTCTCCGTTAAATGGCCCTTTTTCATGGCGTGGAAGTTGGTTTCAAAAATATCCGGTCCGTTCCGTATCAAACCGCTGCGCGCCAGGAAGGTGATCATTCGGGACATTGACTTTTCCTCTTCCGTCTCTTCGATATACCCCGGAACAAGTGCATCCAGGGTGACAATAGCCTCCACCTCCTCCGGATGGAGCGTTGCCCAGTAGAGGGCCTCCAACCCTGCCATAGAGTGGGGAAGCAATACATACGGCGCTTCTTCACCGGCCATCTGCAGGGCCTGACGGGTTTCTTCGAGCACCGTATCAATGTCCCTGGGACTGGAGGTAATATCGCTCCAGCCGTATCCGGCGCGTTCGACTACGGCAATTCGGTAATCCTCCGACAATTTCTCGAACAGAACCTTGAAATCATACAGCGGTGAAGCCGTTCCATGCCCGGCCAAAAAGACCAGCGTTTTGCTTCCTTCCCCCTCGGCGTATACATGCAACGTGTCACCGTTTTCATGGACCTCCACAAGGCTTCCCGGAGCCGGGTAGGCCTCTTTTTCCTGTTCCACTAACTTTCTGTGTTCGAGGTAACTACTCCCGATCATGTACGTTATTCCAAGTACGAATAAAAGTGGTAGAGCTATTAAAATCCATTTCGTTCTTTTTCGGGGCACGCGTATTCTCCTTGTTGATTGATACTTGTTGCTTCGAGCCGAACTTAGCACATCGCTTTATTTAAATAAAGAGCGCGAGTCGATCGGCAGCGGCGTGACCCAGTCCACCCCAAAGGCGTGCGTGGGCCCAACGTAGTGGTATGAGCCTCAATGCAAAATGATGAGCAGTTCGATCGTGCCCTTGACGATTAGGATGTGGTTGAACCTGAGTTATGGCAATAGAGATCGCAATCTATACCAAGCGGTACCGGGACTTCATGGAAGGAAATCGGAATGCGGTCTCCACGTTTCGTACCGCCGCCCGGATACATGTGCCATTGGTTGTGGTTGCGGAGCTCAGGGCCGGGTTTGCAGTTGGGGAGAGGGTAATGAATCATCTGCGCCCATCCGCGGCACCGCTCCTTGCCTCGACCCGCCATCCGTAGTTCCCCGGCTTCCCTGATCTCCTCCAGCCCTGCCGGGACTGTCCAGAGAGGCGGTCCGGGAAACGGATCTACGAGGATAAGATCCTGAGTAACGCACAATGGCAAAAGTATAAGCCTGCACCTGCACTAAGCTCGCAGGTGTAATATTCTTTTCCATGACCATCACGTCGCATAATGCAGTTCTTCAAGCTTTACCTTTCGTTTCACGGCCTCTTCAGCCCGAACATACATCCTTTTGCTTACCTGGTCTGAGATGTAGTATTCCCCGCAGTTTTCGCAAACATGGGCTGGAACGTCCTTGATTACTACCACAGTCTCTCCTCGTTCTAGGGGAACGGTGGTCGTCCCCTCCTTCGGAGTGCCGGTCTTGCAGATGAAACACGTCATGATCGTCTCCGCCTTGTGAAATCATCCTCTTATACGAAAGGATCGGTTCATACCCAATATACCATACCGCGTTGGACTCGTCTTTCCAACCAGGCATGCTTGAGACGATCACTGTAAAAGCCAAGCAGTAATATTCGCGGGGTGGTGTTTTCCTGGTATACCTGACTATTTTACATGTCGTCATGTGACGACTTTTTCCGGCCTGCTCTGGCTTTGTGCTGCATTGTGCGTCAACATCTGAAGACCAGGGGTTTTTGTGGGTATTTTTGGTAATGGGAGCTGTACTTGTGGGGGCACCTAAGCAATCGAGTAGGATACGAGAGGGTAATCAGCCCTCTCGTATCCCTCTCACAGAACCGTACGTACGGACCTCGTAGTAGCCATATGAGCTAAGGTACAACTCGAGTTTCGCCAGCTCTGCATCTTGATCTTGTCGAATGTTCCTTTGTGTCCCAACTGTCGCAGTTGTCTGTGAAGTCGATCCGGCTTTTTCCATAGCTTCATTTGTTTAGCGCGTAATCTATGCCGAATCCAGCGCATCAGCATTTCGAGTTCCTTTTTGCAGGTTTACCTGTGAGTTTCGTCTCGTCGCTTTCTTCAGTTTGGCCTTGAAGGCTTTCACTTTCTTCTTCTGCAGACGGGTGTACCCGCTGTGGATAACCACTCCGAGAAACTTCACCGCTTCCCTCATTCGCCATCTTCCCGCCTCTTTTGGATGACGGCAAGCCTGTATGACTCCCTGCATACAGTCACCCCGGTGTTCTTCTCCACTTCGTTACCGTAGCTTCTCAGGCCGGAGCTTTCTCACTACTATGGGCTCATCTGACTTCTCACATCGCTTCGCCAGATCCTTGGATCTCTCCTTGTCTCT
>CAYFUX010000074.1:0-5187 GCA_964346455.1 uncultured Spirochaetaceae bacterium | reverse complement strand
AGGCACTTTTCGAGCTGGCACAAAAGGCAGTCGAAAAAGGCCCGGTGGGTCGCGGCCCCTATGAGGACGGCTACTATAATGCTGAGGCAGAGGAGTTTTCTCATGGCTGGAAGGATGCTGTTGATCTGACCGTCATCGGCGGCCGGATCGTCGCAGCAGAGTGGGCTCCCATTGCTGAAGAAGGTGAGAAGAACAAGAAGCAGGCCTCCATGGACGGCGAGTACGGCATGGTTGCCAACAGCGACGCCACCGTCAGCTGGGCCGAGCAGGCCAATAAGGCCGAGGCGTACCTGGAGAAGACCAACGATCCCACCGACATCAGCCTGAACGACGACGGCACCACCGACGCCATCAGCAGCGTATCGGTCACCGTCAGCGGTTTCTTCAACCTGGCTCAGCAAGCGCTGGAGCAGGGTCCGGAGAACTAAATCGCTCTGTGACGCACGAAGCGTGACAGGCGAAGCTACGAAAAAAAGCCCGGTGTGAAAGCATCGGGCTTTTTCTATGGTGGTGCGCCCGGCAAGGATCGGCCGGCGGCTTATTCAAGTTCCGGAAAGAGTGAGCGGATCGCCTCAATATTCGAACGGTTGCGGTGTTGTTTGCCCTCGTCGGTGTAGAGATACTCGAGGAGAGACTGATATACCTCGGTGATTTTGTAGCGGACCATCTTCATCGTGGAGTTGATCATCTTGTTCTGTTCGGTGAAGGGCTCGGTGAGAATGTGAAATGCGGCAGGCAGCCACTGGGAGGGAAAACTGCCGCGGTAACTCTCTTGGTGCTTGAAGGCATAGAGCTCGCCGGAGAGAAAATCAAGCATGTCCGTCGCGTTTTTAATACGGCCGTCGCGGATCAATCTGCGCAGCTTCTCGGTATCGGGCACCACCAGGGCGGAGGTGTAGGGCCGGTGGTCGTTGTAGAGCATTACCTGATGAATGTAGTCAGAGGAACTGACAATGGCCTCCTCGATTCCCTCCGGAGAGTACTTCTCCCCGTCGTTGGCTATGAGAAGGGCCTTAGCCCTGCCTGAGACCATGAGAAAGCCGTCATCGTCAAAGTATCCCAAGTCACCGGTGTAGAGCCAGCCGCCGCGAATACTTTCCCGGGTGGCTTCCTCGTTTTTGTAGTACCCCTTCATGACGTTGTCGCCGCGGATGACAATTTCGCCCTGAACTCCGGCGGGTGCTTCACTTCTGTCATCCTGCACAATTTTGCACTCCACGGAAGGGGCGATCACCCCGGAGCTGCCGAACTTGTGGCAGGTCGGAAGGTTTGAGGAGATCACCGGGGCCGCCTCGGTGAGACCGTAGCCCTGGTAGATAGGCACTCCGAGGGCGTTAAAGAACTCTTGCTGTTTGATATCCAGTAGAGCGCCGCCGCCGACACAAAACCGTAGATTGCGGCCGAAAATGGAACGTACCTTACGAAACAGCAAAAGATCCGCCGCCTTGTAAAGCGGATAGTACCGCAGGTAGCGGCCCACCGAGGGTTTGCGGTATCCGTCGCCATAGAGCTTTATACCGTTGCGGAGTCCCTTTTCAAAGAACTTCTCTATAACGGAGCCTTTCTCCTTTACCCCTGTTCTTATCTTTTTCATGAAGTTCCCGGTTAAAGAGGGGACGGTCAGGAGAAAGGTGGGATTCGTTTCCTTTAGATTGTGGGGGATGTTTCGCAGGATAGCCATTCCTCCGCCGCGGGCGTCTACAAAATAGAGAGTGATTCCGCGCAGCAGAGCCGCGTAAATACCTACGCTGTGGGCAAAGGAGTGGTCGCAGGGGAGGATAATCAGGGTGCGGTAGGCGCGCGGGGGCACTTTGAACATTTCCACCGAATCCCGGCAGTTGCTCCAGTAATTGCGGTGGGTCAGCATAATCCCTTTCGGGTTGCCGGTGGTACCGGAGGTGTATGAGATAGTGACCACATCATCCTCGTTCCGCTCCTCCCGCATCCGGCGGAGCCGTTCGCGGAATCGCGGCAGCACTTCCCGCCCCTCCTCGAGGAGCGAGCGAAAGGTGAACAGATTTTCTCCGGCGGTTGGGGGCAGCTGTGCACGCAGTTCCTCGAGAGATGCGCCGTTTTCGTCCAGTACAATGATATCCAGATCGTAGCGCTCGAGCTGCGGTATCGCCCCGGAAAGCTTTGGCAGCATATTGCGGGATATCAGCAGACCCCGCGCCTCGGAGTGGTTGAGCCGGAAGGGAATTTCCTCCGGCAGCAGCTTGATAGAGAGGGGGACCGATATGCCGCCCGCCAGAAGGGTGCCGAACTCTCCCGTCACCCACTGGGCACTGCCTTCGGCCAGAATGGCGATCTTCTCATCTTCCCGGTAGCCGCGCTTCAGCAGCGCCGCGGCGCAGGCCTCCGCATCTTCCCGTATTCGCCGAAAACTGAAGTGCTGCCAGCCCTCTTTATCTTTCACCGCAACAAAGGGGTGTTCGGCAAACTCCTCAGCGGCACTATCCAACATCCTTAACACGGTTCTGCTCATTTCGCGCTCCTTCCGCTTAGTCCACTCACCTCAGTATACAAGCAGTATTAGGAAAACTAGTCAAGAATACCTGCGGATAGGACGAACGTGTCTTCGTGCTGCTGTTTTTTCTTTCACGAGACTTAGGGAGTAGAAGGAAGTTTTGCACACGGGGGATTTCACAAATGTCTTACAAAAACTACAATTGACAACGATGCATCCGAGCCCGTTCGCGTCTATACGAACCTTTATAACTCAACGAAGACTAGCGGCGCCGCTTATGGGAGTGCTGCTTTGCGCGTTCGCTGCCGGACCGCTGGAGGGGAAAGAGATGGAGAGCGCCGAGTATCTTCGTTTTTCCGGTTATCGCTGGAAAATCAAAGAGTCGGAGGAGCCGGTGGGCCCCGGTGCTAACCGTTTCTCTGCCGATCCAAAGGCGGTTCGGGTGGAAGAGCACGGCAGCCTGCACATGCGAATCATCCCGCGGCAGGAGACGTGGTACTGTTCTGAGGTGGTTTTGACCGAAGCCCTCGGCTACGGCACCTATATCTTTCATGTACTGGGGCGCGTGGACCGGATTCCGCCGGAAGCGGTCTTAGGACTTTTTTTGTGGGACGATGAGCCGTCTTTTCACCACCGGGAGATCGATATAGAGTTCTCCCGCTGGGGAAAACCGGAAAAATCGTGGAACCTGCAGTACGTGGTGCAGCCTTTCAAACATCCTGGAAATCGGGAGATACTCAGCATGCGGCTGGAGGGCGATGCGACGACTCACATGATTCGGCTCACCCCAAAAGAGGCGGTCTTTAGCTCGTATCACGGCTTTCTCGAGGCGGAGGAGCTTGTGTACGGAGAGGGGAATACGCGGCATATCCGCACCTGGCGATACACCGGGACAGACTTGCCTCAGGCCGGAGAGGCACAGGTGCGAATAAACTACTGGCTGTATACTGAGCCGAGGAAGGATTCCGGCGGATTTCCGGAAGTGGTGATCCGCGGGTTCCGGTTTCTGCCGTATGCGAAGGAGCCTACCGGGATTTCGGAACAGTAATCGTGATGCGGGTTCCGCTGCCGAGCTCCGACGCGATCCACATTCGGCCGTTGAACTGCCGGGTAACAAAATAGGCCTTTGTCAATCCGAATCCGCCGCCGTAACTCTGTTTATCCTGCACGTTGCGGCCCCGGTTGCCAAAGGAGACGATATTCTCCAGCTCATCCTGAGGAATGCCCCGACCGGTATCGGAAACCTCGATCAGCAGCCGGTCTCTTTCTTCTCGCAGCTGAGCGGCAATGCGGCCGCCCGGTGAGGTATATTTGCGGGCATTGGCCAACAGGTCCCGGAGGACATCCTGGAATACCGCCGGCATGCGGAGCTGCCCTTCCTGCTGGCCTGTGATCTCCAGCTCCACGAGGTAGTCGGAAGCATCTTGCTGGGCGGGATCGTAGACGATGCGATATGACCCGCCGCTGTTCCGTTGGATGGCGGAGAAAACTTCGAAAAAGTTCTGATACAACCGTTCCACCGAGTGGTCGTTCCACAGCTCCTGTCTGCGTTTGCGGGTGATGAGCTCCCGGGCGCGAATTTCGAGGATGTCGGTGACCGAGTCAATCAGCGAAAGTGTCGTCTGAACCTGGGGATCTTCCCGTTTGTGCGGGTAGGCGGATAAGGCATGTTCTATGTTGCGGTATAGAGCCGCTTTGTTCGTATCCACCTTTTCGGCCGGGTCGAGCAGCTCCTCATCGGAATGGAGAATAGCGCTGATATCCTGAATGCGGTCCAGAGAAGGACCGAGGATCTGGAGATTCCCAAGTTCCCGGCTCAACTGCAGAAGATGATGGGTAAGAATATTGAGAATGTTGAGTACGCTATGCAGCTCGAGCTGTTTTAGTTGCTGGGGGCTTAGGTCAAGGGGCTGGGTGATTTCCATCTTATGCAAAGACTCTACTTTTTGTGGTGCCAGCGAAAGAGTTTGATCAGGCCTGCAAAAAGAAAGCCTATACCCATAATCGACCCCAAACCGAAGCCAATGATACCAAAGAGGGGAATCCCCGCGAGCTTGGGTTCGATATCGGCAAGTACGACAAGCGCGGAGCTTATCAACACCGAGGAGAGGACCATCCCGAAAGTCATTCTAAAGCCGACTTTGTCGTAGGTCTCGCGTATTTCGTCGGCTTGGGGTGAACGCAAGTTGACCTCGGGATTCCGCATGAAACGGCGGAGACTCTGGATAATATCCGGGCCAGCCGTAAGTGCGTCTCCCCAGTTGAGGCCTGACACGAGAGCTTTGTTGCCAGCCCGGCCGGAGATCATCTGATTGGCCCAAATGTGAGGTGAGAACTCTTTCAGGTATTGAAGAATGCGAAACTCGGGGTCCAGTCCTGCGCCCACGGTTTGCAGTGTCCCGAGTACCTTGGCAACGTAGACCAGCCGGGGAGGTATGCGGATGCCGAAGTTTACGACCAGTTGCAAGAGGTCGATAAGGGACCGCGAGACGTCGATGAACTCGAGGGGTTTATCCAGATGCTCTTCAATGTAGTCGTGGACGGCTGACTCGAAGGCTTCCTCATCAATGCGCCCTTCCGCTTTTCCGATTCGCAGAAGAGACCGGCCTACCAGAAGCGGGTCGAGCCGAGAGAGACCTATCATCATGTAGTTGAGATTCTCCAACTCGTAGGGCCGCAAGCTGTAGGCCATGCCGAAGTCGATGTAGCAGATGACGTTG
>CAYFUX010000073.1:0-5398 GCA_964346455.1 uncultured Spirochaetaceae bacterium | reverse complement strand
ACTTCGCGCTTTTCAGATTTAATATAGCGGAAGCCGCAGTTCTCACACTGAAAGAAGACGTTGTTGGTCACATATTTGACCGGAATGGTCTTTGTACTCCGGATCGTGCCCCAGACATCACCGGTGACTTCTATGTTGTGGTCCACCTCTTTGAAGCCGTCTTCGACGGAGATGTTCTTGGCGTCCAGTTTGGTGCAGCCATCAAAGGTCTTACACTCCGGACATTTGAGATAAAAGCCTTCCCGTACCAGATAGCCAAAACCCAGCAGCATAAAGACCGCAACCAGGTAAAAAAACCAGCCGAAAAGCAGGCCCAGAATAACGGCAGCGGCGGCGATCCCGAGGCTAATCAGTAGAGCTAGGTGCCCGCTGTTTAGTTCCCCCTTGTTTTTGCCTTCGAAGGGGTCCTTGGTGGCCCAGTAGATAAAACCGGTAAGGTTCTCGCTATATTTTTCTTCTTCACTGCTCCATGGTTCGAAGCGGGGGTCACCCAGGTTGGCCTTAATTACGTCGGTGAGTCGTTTCGCCTCATCGGCCTTGTTGAGCCAAAAAACGATCCTGCGGCCGTTGATGAAAAGCTCACAGAGACCTCCGCGGCCCAGCTTTCGGTACTCAGCCCGATCGATCAGCTTTAAGGGCAGTTCGGCGTATTCGGAGAGCTTGCCTACACCCGGCGCCGCTTGCTCGAAGCCGAAAAAGCCAATCCGGCTCTTCATCACCACGATGGTACGCCACCAGCCAAAATTTCGAATCAAGACGTCTGTCGCCAGGAGTGTCTCGTCCCGGCCGGCTATGAAGTTTTCCAGCTGTGTGACAACGTCGGCATCGAAATTAACGGTGGTTTCCATGCTTTTACCCCCAATTTTTTTACAAATTATATCATAACAAAAGCGGTGCGAATGTGAGATTATTATTAAAAGGAAGGGGACCACAGGAGAATCACTGCGACCGGTCTTTTTTACTTGCGCTACCGACAGGATAGGCGTAATATTTAGATGGAATCTACCGCAACGATTACTCGGACATCAGAAAAAAATCGAATTACCATGGAGTGTATCAGCCATGAGACACAAAAGCGTGATACCGCTGTTTCTCGTATTCATCCTCGCCGTCTCCGCCTCGGCCTTCGGCCGTGAGTCCCCCCTTGACAGAGAGCTGAACCGACTTACGGAAAAGGTCGTCCTCGACATGAATGCCGCCGGCGAGGCGCGGGTAGCCTTTCTCGACTTCGTCGATCTCGACGGCAAGACCACCCGTTTCGGCCGCTTTGTGGTAGAGGAACTGCGAACCCGATTCTACAGCACCAAGCGTTTTACCGTAGTCGAGCGCCGTTCTCTGGATGCGGTCCTTGAGGAGCAGAAACTGCAGCTCAGCGGCCTCATCAGCGAGAACTCGGCGGTGAACATCGGCAAGCTGGTCGGGGCAAACGCCCTGGTAACAGGCAACATCGCCGACCTCGGCCGGGAGGTGCGCATCATCGTGCGGCTGGTGAGCGTGGACAGTGCAACAGTCTTTGCCGTGGCCAGGGCCATCGTCCCGAAAGACGATATGGTTGCAGAACTCATGGGAAAGACCCTCGTCGAGGCGCCGGCAGCGCAGACGGCTCAAGGCTCCGGGATGATCATCGAGCACAGGACGAAGGAAGAAGTCGAATCCCTGGCAGAGGGCGCAGACGGCGAGATGAGCGGCTCCTGGCTGCTGGACAGCAGCATCGCCATGAGCATCGTGCAGCGGGGCGAAGAGATTACCGGCAAGTACGACCGCGGTTCGGGAACGATTCGCGGGAAAGTTGAGGGGCGCCTCATCAGCTTCCGTTGGAGCGAAGATACGCAGCGCAAGGACGGCAGCCAGATCACGGGAACCGGAGAGATGACCCTGTCCGAGGACGGGATGATGCTCTCCGGCCTGTCCCGCTGGGCCGATGGGCGCAGCCGCGAGCCGTGGGTGGCAATCCGCTCCCGTACGGATCCGCGGGCCGAACAGCTGGTGGCAGATTCTCGGGCGTATCGCCGGGGGCTCTGGAACGGCCTCTGGATAGCTAACACCAGCGAGGAACTCGAGCTCTTCCAGTCGGGCAACAAGGTCTCCGCCGCCTGGAACGACGGAGGGGCGATTCTCTACGGTTTCGCCCGCAGCCGCAGTCTCACTTTCTACAAAATATATCCATCCGACAAGCAGGACGGGACCCTCATGGCGGTTCACGGCGAGATTACGCTCTCCGAAGACGAGATGCGTTTCGATGGCCTTACCCGCTGGGCGCGGGGAAACACGCAGGGCCGATTCAACGGCATCCGTTCCAATGAGGATCCCCTCGTGGAGGAGCATATAGACACGGCAAAGCGGGGCCGCCGGGGCAGGTTCGCAGGGCGGTGGCTCGTCAACGACACCGACGCACTGAGGCTCTATCAGAATGACGAGCTGCTCTACGGTCGCTGGGCGGGGAGCCGGGATGAGCTTTGGGGTTTTGTAAGTGGAGCAACTATCGACTTCTACGAGCTGCGGGAGGCTCCATCAAGGGACGGCACTCTCCACGCCTTCAGCGGCAGCGCCGCCCTCAGTGAAGACGAGTTTGCCTTCACCGGCCTTACCCGCTGGGTTCAGGGAAACACCCGCAGCCGTTTCAACGGCATCCGGACCCCGCAGGATGAGCGGACGGAAGAGCTCATAGAGTGGGCGCAGGATATGCCCGGGGACGGTTTTTCCGGCCTTTGGCTAGTCAACGACAAAGAGGAACTCGAGATCCGGCAAACTGATGAGTCGTTTTTCGGCCGTTGGAACGGCCGCAGCGGCGAGGTAATCTACGGGTTCGTAACGGGACGTGCGGTGAAATTCTACGGCGTGAGCGAGTCCGACCGCCGAGACGGCAGCTTTGTGGCTTACACCGGCGAGGGCGTGCTCGCCGAGGACCGGATCTCATTCACCGGATTGACCCGCTGGTCCGCAGGAAACACCCGCGGGCGCTGGAACGGTCACCGCCGCACGGATGATCCACTGGTGGCTGCCCACAGGGATGCGGCGCGCCGGCGGGGCGACGGGCTCTTCAACGGCAGGTGGTTCGTGGCCGACACCGGAACTCTCGAGCTGAGCCACAGCGGAGGCCAGGTCTTCGGGAGCATCGCGGAGACCGGTGAGGAAATTTACGGCTTCGTCTCGGGCCGGGTCCTCGACTTCTATGGAACCACACAGCAGGTCGACGGGTCAGTGATCGGCTTTTCGGGACAGGTGACGATGGGCGAGGACAATGAGTCTTTCGAAGGGCACACTCGCTGGTCCGCCGGCAACATAAGAAGCCGTTGGAACGGCATGCGGCAGTGAGATTATGGTTCCTCTCTCATGGATATGAGCCGTTGTGATATTTACGAGTATACATATGCTTTTGAAGATACAGGTAATGATACGGTATCGATTACCTTATGCAAAAATGGCAGGATTGCTGTATTTAGTTTACATCGGTGTTCACATTTTTGCAGATACAATCAGTCGTTCTTCTCTTATTGTATATGGAGGTTTTTTTTGTGTTGGAGTTTTCTGTAAACCCACCTAGGGTAATACTGCCAAAATGGTACTGATGCTTCACCGGTTTAAGGCCAATCCGATTTTGCAGCAAGAGATTCAAGAACCTTCAAAGTTCGGTCACACCACCCCAACTGCATCCGTGCAGCTTCTACCCCATAATCGATGGTGGTAGCGATAAGCAGTCTGGAATCGGGTGGAATATCATCGCTTTCGGTATCATTTGTAAAAGCCTCATACTCGGCTGCAGCCCGTCCCAGCTGTGCCCGATACTCCTGCACCTGGTGGATTAAAGCGGAGGCGTCTTCTCGGCGGGCAAAAAAGAGCTTCAGCAGCAGTTCGTTCCTTCCGGGCTTCATCTGAAAGTGAGGTGAACGGATCCAGCTTGTAAGCTCTTCCCTTCCTGGTGGCAGAATCCTGTAGCGAATCCGCTCCCGGCCATCGGTTTCTCTGGAGGCGACTTCAATTCGTCCCTCCTGTACCAGAGATTCGAGACTGGGATATATCTGCCCGTAACTCTCCTTCCAAAAATGGGCGGTAGTCTCGGAAAGCAGCTTTTTGATTTCATAGCCCGTGGAGGATTCAAATGCCAGGACACCGAGAATTGCGTGCCGGGTACGGCTAATATCTGCTTTTTTTCTGCCCATAGCTTGATGTATTACCACAACTGTTATATCTTGTCAATATATCTTTAGAATACATACGGAGTATGCAATGGTTGATATTACAAGGGCTATTTTTATTGGTAACAGTGTTGGTGTAATAACAGGCTTATTTGCCCTCTTCCACATTTTGGTAATGATAGGAATCATTCCAAACACCATCGTCTGGGGAGGCCGGATCACCGATCACGGACAACTTCTCAAGATGGAGAGTGTTTCCCTCTTTTCACTTCTTTTGGTCGGAACCCTATCGGTAATATACAGCAGAATGGTAGCAGCGGATAACGGCATGCTCATTCTCCGAATTTGTATGTGGCTCTTTGCCGCCCTGTTTCTGCTTAATACGGTGGGTAATGTATTTGCAAAAACCCATTTCGAACGCTTTGCTTTTACTCCGGTTACGGCACTGCTTACCTATTTAATGGTTCGGCTTGCGCTTTTATAAGGAATAGCATAATGACGTCATCAAGAAGCAAAAACATACGAGTCGTAGCGGTTCTTTCTACCGTTATTGTATCCGCAACTACTATGCTCTACCTCCGTTTTACCGAGGTTTCGCTTATTACCTTTCCCATTTCAGAACGGATCAATCACGAGCTGAACTACCAGTTTCTTACCCTGGCGCTATTTTTGATAGTCCTGGGAATAAGCCGCTTTCTCGGTGGACCGCAGAGCCTTCAGTATCTCCACCCCGGCAGGTTCGATGGCGCTGTGGTTCCGGTCCGCTGGGCGGGGATTGTTCCGAAGGAAGGTGAAACCTGGATCAACCTGGGCAGAAACTTCCTCATCATCATTACCGCCGTTACCGCCCTGGTCATCTACTTCCAGGTTTTTCTTGGAAATGAAATAGCGTTCAGCATTCCCCGGGTGCTCATTCCTGCAATCGGTTTTGCAATCATCAACGCCCTGGTTGAAGAGGGAATCTTCCGCTTTTCTATCGTAAGTGTTTTTCTTTCTTCTGGAGTGTCGGCACAAAAAGCCGCCTTCACCTCGGGATTGCTCTTTGGCGCTGTGCACTACTTCGGAACCCCCGGCGGCATACCCGGTATGCTCCTTTCCGCCTTCTTGGGATGGTTCCTGGCAAAATCGATAGCCGAAACCCGCAGTATCGGCTGGGCCTGGCTTATCCATACTGCCCAGGATATTGTGATCTTCTCCGCCCTTTTTGCCACAGTATAAGTCCCGTGAGCTCGGCTGTTTATGGTGTACTGTTCGAGCATCAT
>CAYFUX010000072.1:0-5657 GCA_964346455.1 uncultured Spirochaetaceae bacterium | reverse complement strand
TAGGGTATATACTACTTCGTATTTGGACAATTTTCAAGTTGTATTTGATAATTGGCAAATACCACGGAAAAACTTAGCTGCCTGAACCACCTTGAAAACCAATAGAAGCGACCTATCCTACTGAACCGGAAAGTCGAAGGGGCAGATTGAAGCTTCTTCCATCGAGCAAAGTCCGGATTCTACCCTGCCGCAGGCTCAAGAGGCAGGCATCAACGAGTCCGGGCTCATATTACCAACATCTATGATATTACCGGGGCTGCCAACCGGGTGGATCTGGCGAATATAGTGGCCGTACGACGGAGAGATTGATGCCTCGTATGCTGACAAAAAGGGGGCAACTGGATCAGTCCTGTCGTGCTCGATCGTTCCGCAAGTCTTCGGAACCGTAACGCGTAATTCAACAAGCGATAGCACCGCCGTGGATATCCTCGTTCGTTTTGAAAAACAAGAAAACGTTTGATAATTTCATGGAGCTCAAATCCCGATAGAGAGTTGAATCAAAATAGGATACGAAGATTGAATTCCAGTATGTCGACGATAAAGCGATATACTGTAACTGAAAACACGCTTTCACTTCCCACACAACCTGTATTCGATTACCTTACGGTCCTTCGTACACCTATCGGAGACTTTCTGTACCGCACGGTTCCTCTGCTTTACTACCTTGCCGGGCATCGAGCTGAGGGCAACGAACGAGCGATCCTTCTATCTCATCGCCTCCCCGGAGAAGACACTGATCGACACGCTCTACTTCACTACCGAACTCCGGAGTATGCGAGACGTTCGTATATTTTTGCTGGAGGACCTTCGAATAGATGAGTCATTTCTCCCGGATCTCGATTTTTCGCTGCTCGATGAAATCACCGGGGCAGCTGGTACATCGAAGATCACCGTGCACTGCGGGAGATCATCCAACACATTGGCCTGCCGGGCTCTGGCGAACCGGGTTTTTCGAACACGTCGCCTTCTACGTCGGGACAGCTCTGAGAGTCGTACATGGACTTCCGAGGTTCTCCGAAGATCACGACTTTTCTCTCCTTAAGAAGAGAGATGATTTTTCTCTTCGCTCCTCCCTGTCGGGACACAAGACGGAGCTCTCGGGTTTCGGTTTCGAATCTGAGATAGTACCGAACAAGAAGCCATACGGTCCTATTGAATCCGCCTTAATCAAAGCGCCTGCACGCAACCACATAGTGGAGGTTACCCCTGGGTCTTCTATTGCAGGGTCTGTTCCCTCAAATCAACTGATCAAGGTTCGGCTGGAAATCGACACCGATCCTCCCGAAGGCTTTTTTCGGAGCCGAACCGGTGCTCGAACCGATACCGTTCAGTGTACGAACGTTCTCCCTGCCCGACCTCTTTGCAGGGAAAATACACTGCGTCCTCTGCATACAGTGGAAATCGAGGGTAAAGGGTCGGGATTGGTACGATATGCTGTGGTTTCTCAAAAGGAAAGTCCCGCTGCACTTGCAGCATTCAGAGCAGAGGATGCGCCAATCCGGGCATTGGACCGAGCCTCACCTATTGAGCGAGGATGATTTTCTCGAGCTTTACCGGGAGCGGGCCGTTCGGGTAGATTTTTCCAGTGCCGCCGCCGACGATGTCCGACCCTTTCTCCGGGACCCGCGGGAGCTCGATGCCTGGAGCAGTGAGTTCTTTATCACACTGGCCACGCGGTTTCGGTGTTTGTGACATTTTCTTTGACTCATGGGTGACGGCATCCTCAAAGAACATACTACTGCTTCCCGCCTTATACTCCTTCGCGTATATATCGACGGTCTTGAAGTGGCGGAAAGGAAGAATCTCATCTCAATAGAACTATGGAAAGGCACGGACTGCACGCACCAGAGTAGGATCACTAGAGTAATTCTTTTTTACTGTTAAGGAAATACCGGTGTTGAAGTCCGTCCCCCATGCATCCGTTTCATTACCCTCTGAGGAACTCCAATACACTCCTGACATAAAACCACCAATCGGCTCATAATTCTCATTATCATCATCGTCATTTTCACCACAATGAAGGTTTAAATACATTTTGTTCAGCTCATTAAGAGCAGGTAGGTGCCAGTCCTCTTTCTCCCCATGGCTTTTATTCCGTATCTCCTCTGCACCCGGATGCTCACTCCCAGTCATGTCACCATAAGTGTTGCTGTATCCCTCTCCAATAAGCTCTGAGGTGCCGCCTGTTGATGTGTTTTCAGTTTTCCAATTGTAGTTTCCTTCGTCCTCGATCCAAGCTTCGAGGTATCTCCCCCAGGTTTGTGTACTTCCGTTATCATAGAAAACCCACCCCCCTCCAGGGCCGATTTTTCTTAATACAGACTCATCATTTGTATATACTGCGTAAAGCGTTGTATTATCCGTTATTTCAAAGGGATCCCCACCAACATAATCTACGCTTGTCGCAGATTGGTTTTGACTCCATCCAAGAAATACCTGTTTTATTCCGGAACCGCTGTGTTCTCCCTCCACTTCGGGACCAATGAGATTACCGGTATTTTCACTTATTATTAGTTCGCTTTGATAATCCCCGGTCTGAGGCGCAGGAGCGGACCCGCTGGAGGCATTCTTTGGATCGTAGGTGATTTGGTATTGTTTTATAGACCATTGCGCCCAAAACTCTCTGGCACCTGTAGATCCTTGCGGAATTTGGGTAATGGGTGTCCCAATAAAACTATCATTGTCAAACCACCCTTCGAAGCTATATCCTGTTTTATTCGGAGCCTGTAATGTGATCGTATCCGAATCTACCGTATAGCTATCCGGATTGTCGACATGATTCACTCCCCCATTCAAATGGTAAGTTATCGTGTAAACTGTATTCTCCGACCACTGTGCATAGAGAATTACATCGTGTTCAGGCATCGGAAACGTGTCCCCTTCTGAATAGAACTCACCATCTCCGTTTTCTTTTGTGTTCCATCCGATGAAAATATAACCTGACAAAACTAAGGATATATTACTCTTAACCGTTACAATCGTACCTTCCCTATACTTACTACTGTCCGTTGGCACCGTTCCCCCGTCATGTCCGTGTCCATCATACGTAACGGAATATTCAGGCGCTGCCTGCGCCTCAGCTACCCTGTCCTCTACAGTTCCCAGCATATCCGATGGGTTGCCGCAACCCACCATGAGATTGACGACCGCGGCCGCAATCAACGCCGCGAGTATGGTTTTACACGTCCTCATTCCTCTTCCTCCTCCCACACAACGGTGGAGTGCATCTGCCCCGCCTCTGAAGCGCGGCCCGTGCCGCTGCTTCCGGAGCTGCCCGAAGCCAAGTAGGCGAAACGCTCGGCCAGTTCGGGGGATAGGTCACCGAGCTCGCTGTAGGCATCCTCCGCCGCTCCATAGTCCTCGGCCGCGTAGGACACCCGCGCCAAGCCGAGAAGGGCCGACTCGTTATCTGCGTCCAGCTCGAGGGCCCGGCTGTAGGCATTGCGGGCCCCCGCGTAATTCTCATTCAAAAAGGATATGTTTCCCAGGTTGATGAGTCCGGGCACGTAATCCCGGTCTCGCACCGCCGCGCGGAACTGCGCCTCCGCCTTGCCGTACTTGCCGTAGCGGGCGTAGAGCACCCCGAGGCGGTTTCGCAGGCGAGCGTCCCCCGGGCTGTTCTCGAGCCTACCGAGCAGCCTCTTCTCCCGTCCGGATATCTCCCGGTTCACGAAACGGTCGAACTCCTCGCCGAACTCCTCTTCCACCTCATCACGCAGCGGAATATCCACCTCGTAGTCGGATACGCCGAAGGCCACCGGCTCGTAGGTCTGCCACGCCTCGGCAGTCGGCAGGAGCCGCGCCTTCCCCTCCGAAGAAAACTTGCGCCACTGCGAAGCCCCCTCGGCCCAGGCGGCGAGAAAACCCTCGCGGAGCATCGTCGTCTCCACGGGAACCCAGACCGACCCATCCTCACGGACGATGAGGTCGCCGGTGCGGGAGAAGGTGCGCATCGCCTCCCTCTCTTCAATTTCAATCTTAAAAGCTGTGTAGATATGACCGGGAACGGTGATAAAAGCGGTCGCCACACCCGAAGACTCGAGCAGCGCCGCGTAGGTAGCCGAGAGATCGTCGCAGTCGCCCGCCTTGTACTGCAAAGTCTGCCGGGGAAATTGCACCGTGTCGATAGCCCCGCCGTCCTGGGACAATTCAAAATAGGAGGATGAAGGATCCACCACATAGGTGCAGCGGTGGCTCTTCATCGCCTGCAGAAAGACCATCGCCAGCTGCAGCTCACGCGAGATCGCCTTGACGCCCCGGTCGTCGACGATGGAGGCGTTGTTCCGGGCAAAGCGCTGCACCTCCTCGTCCCGGGCGGTGACGAAGGCGGCAATCTTCGCATCATCGTCCCAGCTGAGGGAGTTGCGGTTGTAGGTGTTCAGGGTTACCACTTCGCCGTCGCTGCCGCCACGCCCGCCTCGACTCGGAACTCTGTAATCGGCACCGATCTCCGCGGCAACTTTGGCCCCCTCGGTAACCGTGAGAATCTGTTCGGTAAAGAGGGCGTAGATATCGATCTGCCGCTCCTCTCCCGGATCGAGCTTCTCTATCCGGGCGCTGATCTTCGGGGCGTCCATAAACTGCTTCATACTGAAGCGCACTTCCACATTCTCCACAGGGCGGGAGCCCTCGTTTTTAACAGTAGCACTACCCATCGGATGGTCGTCGTAGTACTTGTAGAGGACGGGAAAGACCCGGTCGAGCTCCACGGAGGTGAATCTGATGTAGCCGTCTAGGGGACCCGTGCCGGCTCCCGGGCTGAAATTCGCCCTCGGTATCGACGCGTTGCCGGGCCCGGTTAAGCGGACCGCCGCGCCTAAAGAGAGCGAGAGGCCGTCGTAGAGATCTGTGTAGGATTCGTAGTTTGCCGCCAGCTCGAGCTTTATCGCCGATGAGAGGAGAAAGCCCATCCCCGCACCGCCGCCCCATGCGAAGCCGCTCGCGCTGCCGGCGGTGTCCCCGCCGAGGGCAGCGTAGTAGCCCGATGCATGTGCCCGTGCGAAGAGGGAGAAGCGCTCTCCGAGCTCGTAGGCCGCCTTGGTCCCGAGACCGGCACGCAGTAGCGTGAGATTTGCCGAGGAGGTTAAGCCGTCATCGCCTAAATCGAGGGGAACGAAGGCGAAGCCGGCATCGAGGGCCGGGGTAATGAAAGAGGGGACTGGAGAGCCGTCGGGGAGACCGAGGAGCCCCTCGATCCGCGCGCCGGCTCCCGTTTTGTAGTTCTCAGCCTTTCCACCCACCGGCAGCTGGGCCTCCGGGGTGGCGAAAACCCCGAGGCTCGAGGCGGTCTGGGCAAAGGCCGCCGGAGCGATGCCGACGAACACCATGACAGCTAAGAGTACCACTATTAGTTTTTTCGAACACTGATTTTTCATATGAACCTCCTCGAGACCGAAGCATTCATAGTGCAGGCTGCAGCTCCTCGAAGTATTATAGATAACTGTAGCACTGCAGGGTAAATATCGTATTGTACGAAGGTACAGTTTTTCGGGGAATTTTTGAAAATCAACCTCTGCCGGCCGTATCATGAGACATGGTTATCCTGATCATCCTCAACATCGCCGCAGCGGCCGGCTCGGCATCGATATAGAGAAAGTGCAGAAGTGGGCCGGCACCATTCAGCGGGACGTGCCCAGCTACGAGGGGTAGCAGTCAGC
>CAYFUX010000071.1:0-6063 GCA_964346455.1 uncultured Spirochaetaceae bacterium | reverse complement strand
CCCACCGGAAGGACACAGCCTGAATAAAGAACTACTTCATTGGATTCACACCACGAGCTGTTTAGCTGCCAGATACTCTTCAATACTGCTTAGCGCTTCTTCCATACCCGTCTCACTGGTATCCACGGTGATCTCCGGGGCTCGCGGCTCCTCATACGGGTCGCTCACCCCGGTAAACTGCTCTATCTCCCCCGCCCGGGCCTTCTTGTAGAGGCCCTTCGGGTCCCGGCTCTCGGCAACCTCCAGGGGGCACTTGACGTAGATCTCTATAAAGCGGCCGGCCGGAAGGAGCGCCCGGGCCCGGTCGCGGTCGCGCCGGTAGGGGCTGATAAAGGCGGTGATGGTGAGGATCCCCGCATCGGCAAAGAGCCGGGCAACCTCGCCGATGCGCCGGATGTTCTCCTCCCGCTCGGCGGCGGAGAAGCCCAGGTCGCTGTTGAGCCCGCTACGGATGTTGTCGCCGTCCAGCACGTAGGTGTGCGCTCCGCGGCGGTTGAGGCGCTCATCCAGCGCGTGCGCCAGGGTAGACTTGCCGGAGCCGGAGAGGCCGGTGAACCAGAGCACCGCCCCCTTGTGTCCCTTGAGCCGCTCGCGCATCTCCGTGTCCACGCTGAAGGCGTGGGGAATGATATTTTCGCTCATATACACTTAGGTCCTTTTTAGAAAAAGATCAGGTCCACTACGATCAATACCACCGCCAAGGCCACGATATAGGCAAAGTAGCGGCGAAACCGGGCGGTCTCGAAGTTCTGCACCATGGCAATGCCCAGCTGTACGCCAATCACGCTTGCCACCAGCAGGCTCATCGTCACCGGCAGGCTGATCTTGGGGGTGGCCGCCAGGGTCTTTTTGATTACCCCGGCGGTGGCGGCCAGGAAGATGATTCCCAGACTGCTGCCGGAGGCCTTGTCTGCCGGCAGCCCTACCATCAGCAAAAGGATGGGTACCATCAGCACTCCGCCGCCGATACCCATCACCCCGGTGAGGATGCCCACACCAAAGCCGATGGCAATCATCCCCAGCAGGTTGGTATTCTCCAGCCCTTCGTGCCTGAGGTTGACCGACGGGCCTAGGCGCATCCGCTGCAGCACTGTTTTTCCGCTTTTACTCTCCCGCGGGCCCCGCAGCACCAGGTAGATGGTGACCAGCAGCAGCACAATGAAGAGGCCGTGCATGATGGAGTTGAATACCTCCCGGCTGCCGCCGGCAACGGTACTAATAAGAAGGTCCTGGATCTCATCGCCTACCACCGAGCCGGTGATGCTGCCTACTGCGATGCAGCCCACCGCCTTGTATTCGATCTTTCCCAGCTTGCTTTGCCGCAGCAGCCCAGAAGAGCTGTTGCCGATAATAAAGGAGAGGTCGCTGCCCACCGCGATCTCATAGGGAATGCCCATGATGATATTCAGCAGCGGCACCGAGAGGAATCCTCCTCCCACGCCAAAGAAGCCGGTGAGAAAGCCGATGCCCACTCCAAGGAGCACCAGCACGCCATAAAACATCCACCCTGAGAAATGCGCCTCAAAGGCGGGGGCAATCATCGGCAAGAGTTGCTCGAGCATCAGCTTCTCCCACGCTTTCTACCTCGAATGCGCTCAAAGAGGTGGTACATCGCCACCCCCCAGAGGAGGGGAATTCCCACCGCCAGCAGCACCGCCAACAGCTTAACCATGCACGCCCCCCTCTATGCGCTTCCCCAGCACCAGAAACCAGGGGTTGTAGAGGTCCTCCTTATTGTAGGATAGCGGCGTGCTGCCGTCCCGCTCGGTCACCCGGCAGCCGGCCGCCCGGCAGACCGCATCGCCGGCGGCAGTGTCCCACTCCACGGTGGGGGCAAAGCGAGGATAGGCGTCCGCCGCCCCCTCCGCCACCAGGCAGAGCTTTATGGAGCTGCCGCTCGAAACCCGCGTGACCGTTCCATAACGCTCCTCGAGCTGGCTGACAAAGGCTTCGGTCTCCTCGCTTCCGTGGCTGCGGCTCACCACCGCGGCAATCGGCGCCTCGCTCTCAGGAGGCCTGCCGGCAAGCGGTTGGCCTTCCTTCTTGAGCTGCTCTAGGAAGCTGCCGGACTCATCTACGGCCCGTGAGGCTGCCGCCAGTTTCCAGCCCCCGGTCTCCCGGGCGCCCGCATAGAGCACGTCCAGGGCCGGGACATAGACAACTCCCAGCACCGGCTCCCAGCCGTCGCCCCGGCGCTCGATCAGGCCAATATTCACGGTAAACTCCCCGTTGCGCTTGATAAACTCCTTCGTCCCGTCCAGGGGGTCTATCAGCCAGTAGCGCTGCCAGCGTTGTCGCTCGGCGGCCGGTATATCCGCTCCCTCTTCGCTCAGCATGGGGATATTACTGCCCGACAGAGCCCGCTCAATGACCTCGTGGGCGCTGCGGTCGGCACGGGTGAGGGGACTGTGATCACTCTTCGCCTCCACCGCAAAGTCCTCACTTTCATAGACCTCGAGAATCGCTCGGCCCGCGGCGAGGGAGCCGCCGACGGCCTGATCCAGTAGCTGTGTGTAGTTGTTGTGCATAGTTTACCCTTCCACTGCCTCGAGCAGTCTCTGCAGATATTCGATACCGTCGCCGGACGGCTCCTCGTTGTCCGGGATATAGCCCTCCGAATAGAGGTAGAAGACCTCCTGCTCATCCACGGGATCCTCCTTCAGTAGCGAGAGGCTCACCCGGGAGCAGGCGTGCTCTACGATAAAATCCAGATCGCTTGCCCCCACCAGGAGCATTCCCGCATAGCCCCGCTCTTTGACCTGCTCCGCCAGCTCCTCTATCGCCCGCCGGTAATAGGCTACGTTCTTTATGGTCCGGCGGAAATAGCGGTAGCTGCGGCGTACGATCACATCCATCCCCTCCGGGGTAACCGCATACCGGATATTGCGGTTGTTGACTTTGCGAATGGTGATCCAGCCCTTGCCGGCAAGACGCTTGAGAATAGCGTTAGTCATTCCCAGAGACATTCCGGCCACATGGGCAAGGTCCCGTTGGCGGACATTCTCTGAGGAGTGATAGATACTTTCTAATACTTCGATTTCTTTATGGCTGGCTTGCATAGTTTTTTAAGAGAGGTATTTTGGGGAGCAAGAATATGAACCAACGAGAGGATATGGGCGGGATTTCCCTCTCCGGCACTAAAGAAGCATACAGCTCCCCCTATGGCATGCGGCGTTTTATCTGCGCATGCCTGCGGACAGCACTCGGGGCGTTGAGCGCATACTACTCCCCGAAAGAGGTACGGCCGCCGCCGGAACAGGCTGACCTACTCTGCGATCGGTATGTATATACGGTATTGTTCAGACATTGAACATTATATCACGCGTACGCTTCGTTTCAAGCTGTGAGGGAGAATTTTCTCCCTATTCCTCTATCTTTGTGCTTCTTTGTGCTTCTCGAGTGCGGCGAGCAATCGTGACAAATACCAACCCATATACTATCCACATTGCCAGGAGCAACTCTGCGAGCCATTCTACCCCGCTTAAAACCCATATATATGCCGGTATACCGAGGCTCAGGGTTATGACCGCCACCACTACCAGTATACTACGGTCGGATAAGCCGAGTTTCAGTAATTTATGGTGAATATGTTCACTGTCCGGCCGGTAAAAGGCTTTGCCCTTCAAGCTACGCCGAATGATCGCGGCGAGGGTATCGTAAATGGGCACCAGAGCCAAACTGACGGCAAAGGGCAGCACTTTTCCGCCGGAGGCGGCGGTGGAGGGCAGCAATGGAATCGCCGCCAGAAAAAACCCCAGCAGCAAACTTCCCGAATCTCCCATAAAAATTTTGGCCGGCGGCAGATTGAACAGCAGGAAGGCCAGCAGCGCTCCACAGAGGGCAAAGGTGAAGAGCGCCGCCAGTGCACTGCCGTAGAGCAGGGAAAAGCTACCCAGAAATGCCAACGCAAAAAGATTAAAGGTTCCGGCCAGCCCGTCCAAACCATCCAGAAGATTTACCGCGTTGCTGATGCCTACAATCCATATGAACGTCAGCACCGGGCCGCCCCAGCCTAGAGAGATGGTCTTGTGCACAAACGGCAGGTAGAGATCTTGAAAGGTAAAGCCAAGGCCTATCATGAGCGCCGCTACGGCTATTTGACCAAAGAGTTTGAACCGGGGACTTATATTGGAAAAATCGTCCAATATGCCGATGAAATGAATCGCCCCCATCGCAGCGATAAACAGCGCCCAGGCAAGGAACGGGAGTTCCGGCTGTTGAGCGGTTCCAAGTTCTAGCTTCAAGAGCCACGCGGCCAGCCACACGATGAGGGCACTTGCAAAAAAGCCGATTCCCCCTATGCGGGGAATATCACCGTTATGAATTTTCCGGTGGTCCATCACATCGTACCACTCGCGATGGTGGGAGAGTTTGATCAGGAGATACGTTATGACAATATTGAGTAAAAAGGCGGCACCGCCGGCCGCCGCCAGTAAGTATATATCAGTCACACCTTCGCTTCCCTTGTGCAAAATTGTGCTGCCGTAATCTACTCCCATGTACTCATAGGGTCGGCGGCTTTGCAGCTCTACCGTAGCAAAAACCGTGCCTCTCGTACACCACTATGTATTCTGTCCGGAAGCCCGTCGCCGCTACTCGAGCCGCTCCCGCGCTTTATCGGCGATCGCCTCCGCACCGTCCTGCGGGTCCACCTGCAGGCAGTGCTCGCTTCCCAGTTCCGCGGCCAGCTCCTCGCGCTCCTGCGGCGCGAGGGGCGAGAGGTCCACGCAGACCAGGTGCGCCGTCTCCAGAAAGGCCGCGGCGATGCCCGCGGCAAACTGCCGGTACTCCCGCGGGTCCGGAGCCTCGGCCCGGCCGGTGATGCGGGCGTAGAGCTCGCTGTCCACCCGGGCGGTGCGGTAACGTCGGGAGAAGAGGAGGCGTTCGGCGGCGGCCAAGGTACGTACGGCGGCGCTCTCGCCGCCCCCCTCCTGCCGTTCGCCGCCGGCAGGGGCCTGCGGGGCAAAGAGCAGGCACAGCCCGGCGTGGCCGGCCCGGGCGGCATGCTCTTCTGCGCTCACCGGGCCTTTGCGCTCGGCTTCTTCGGCGGAGACTTCCGCCTCGCTCTCGTCCTCCCGGCGCTCGCTCTGCATCATGCCCGCCCCCACGGTCACCAGGGTGGCCGGGTCGATCAGGATAAAGGCGCCGGTGTGACGGTTGCTCTGGTAGGGGTCGAAGAAGAGGGGCTCGCCGGTACGCAGCTCCATGCGCGCGATCTCGTTGAGCTCCACCCGCTTCTCGAAGACCCGGTGGAGGGTGTTGACGTCGATCTTGTAGAGCACATCCTCCACCCGCGCGGCTACCGTGCGGTTGGCGTGCTGCAGAATGTACTCCTTGCCCGGCTCGAGGGGGGTGTGGTCGTCCATCCAGTTGACGATCGCATCAAAGTTGTCGGCGATCCGCGGGAGGTTGCGCGGGCGCACCAGCATATCCCCGCGGCTGATGTCCAGCTGGTCGGCGAGTTCGATCGTAACCGACTCCTCCTGCCCGGCCTCATCGAGGTCCCCGTCGTAGGTAGCAATGCGCTTTACCGTCGAGCGCTTGCGCGACGGGAGGACCAGCACCTCCTCACCCGGGCGAATCATGCCGCTTTTGATCTTTCCGGCGTAGCCGCGAAAGTCCTGGTGGGGCCGGACCACGTACTGGACGGGAAAGCGGAAGTCCACCAGGTTGCTGTCGGCGGCGATAGTCAGGTTCTCCAGGTAGTGGAGGACGCTGTAGCCGTCGTACCAGGGCATTCGCTCGCTGCGGTCCACCACATTGTCCCCCTCCAGGGCGCTAATGGGCACAAAGGTGATGTCGTGTATGTTGAGTTTCCGGGAGAAGGCGGTGTAGTCTGCAACGATCTTTTCGAAGACCTCCTGGGAGTAGTCCATCAGGTCCATCTTGTTCACCGCCACCAGCACGTGGGGAATGCCCAACAAGCTGGCGATAAAGCCGTGGCGCTTGCTCTGGGTAATCACCCCGTTGCGCGCGTCCACCAGCACCACCGCCAGGTCCGCCGAGGAGGCGCCGGTGACCATGTTGCGGGTGTACTGCTCGTGGCCCGGGGTGTCGGCAATG
>CAYFUX010000070.1:0-6207 GCA_964346455.1 uncultured Spirochaetaceae bacterium | reverse complement strand
CCAACGAGCTCATGGCCCACACCTACAGCCACCTCTACGGCCTGCCGACCACCGGCCTGCGCTTTTTCACCGTCTACGGCCCCTGGGGACGGCCGGACATGGCGCCCATCCTCTTCGCCCGCGCCATCACCGAGGGTAGGCCGATAAAGGTCTTCAACCACGGCGAGATGCAGCGCGACTTTACCTACGTCGAGGACATCGTGGAGGGGGTGTTGAGGGTGCTCGACCGCCCGCCGGAGGGCAATCCCTCCTGGTCCGGCGCCGAGCCGGATCCCTCATATAGCCCCGCCCCCTACCACATCTACAACATCGGCAAGGGCAAGCCGGTTGCCCTCATGGACTTCATCTCCACCATTGAGGAGAAGCTCGGCATCGAGGCGCAGAAGGAGTACCTGCCCATGCAGCCCGGCGACGTGCCGGCCACTTGGGCCGACACCACCGATCTGGAACGGGATTTCGGCTACAAGCCGAACACTACTCTCGACGAGGGGATCGAGGAGTTCGTGGCGTGGTTTCGGGAGTTCTATGGATAGGCAGGATACGCTGTACGGGCGGGAGCAGTACGAGCTTCAGGAAAGCCAGGACGGGCCGCTAAAGAGCCTCGCCAAGCGAGCTGAAGCGACAGTGTTTTCCTCTATTGCACGCTTGTTCAACGGTATATATCCGGGGAGAAACGACGGCCCGATAATTATCAGCGGCAGCCCGCGTGGCGGCACCACCTGGATAGCCGAGTCCATCGCCCGTATGTACGGAAGTGCGCGAGTTCTGTGGGAGCCGCTGCAGGACGGCAATTTCGAAAAGCAGCCCCTCAGACTTTCGAAGCGGCCCTACATCGATGAGTCATCTGCCGATACGCGGATCGACGCCTTCTTCGAACGGCTCCTTCACGGTACCATGGTAAACCGGCACACCCTCAGGCTCAACAAACAGCCCGGACACCGCTGGTCCCTCTTCCGCAATCAGCGGCTCGTCATAAAATTCGTTCGAGGAAACGGCGTGGTGGGCTACCTGCAGCGGCGGTTCGACCTTCCGAAACCCCTGGTAATCGTGCGCCACCCCTGTGCGGTGGTCTCCTCTCAGCTGCACATGGGGCAGTGGGAGGATCATCCCTACGTAGCGGATCAGCTCTACGAGGCGTTCCCGCGGATCCGCGATGTGGTAGACCGAAGCGCGAGTCTGCACGAGCGGCTGGCTGTGACCTGGGCGGCGGATGTGCTGAACGCGCGTTTGGCCGGAGACGATGTGCAGATAATCCACTACGAAGATGTGGTGGTCAACCGTCTCGAGGCGCTGCGGCCGATACTCCGGGAGTGGGGATGGGATGAGCTGCACGAGGAGATGGAGAGGTATCTCGACAGGCCGAGCTCCTCCCACAAGGCCTGGACGCAGCTGCAGTCTACTGAAGCAAAGCTCGGGCGCTGGAAAAAGGATTTAAATGAGGATATGATAACCGATATCCTGAATGTTGTTCATAGGATGGGTGTAGAAGAATACGGCACCAATGCCCTTCCAGAGTTTTTGACACACTCTAAATCATAGGACCTAATAAAAGAAAGGAAGAAACAATTGAGCTCGATTTTCAGGCGAATCAAACGCAGAATAAAGCGGGAAATCAAACATAGAAACACCGATGTTTTCGTACTCTCTTATCCCAAATGCGGTCGTACCTGGCTGCGAATGCTGATAGGTCAGTTGATTCTTTTTGACAAGAACATATCCTTTGAAGATCCTATGGATCTGTGGAGTCTGACGAAAGAGTTACCTGACCTTCCCAGGATTCGCATGAGTCACGACGACAAACCCCACAAGCGTATGGCAGAAAAAATCGAAAAATCTAAAGAGAAGTACCGAAACAAACGAATAATTCTGCTCGTGAGAGACCCGAGAGACGTTGCGGTCTCGCATTATTACCACACCAAACATCGTGGAAAGACCTTCGACGGTTCTTTAGGAGATTTTATCAGGCGTCCGAAGGGGGGTATGCGGACTCTCATATCTTATTACAATGTCTGGGCGGAGCAGAGAAATGCGCCGAAGGATCTTCTCCTGGTCCGCTATGAGGATCTCCAGGATAGACCCCATGAAATACTAAAACACATCGCCGAGTTTTTAGGCATACAAGATGTCGAAGATGAGATACTCGATCAGGCTGTAAAGGCTTCCTCCTTCGATAAGATGAGGGACATCGAAGCGAACAATGCGTACCACGAAAAGCGGCTCAAGCCGAGCGAGAAGGAGGACACTCGCTCCTACAAGACCCGGAAAGGGAAGTCGGGCACGTATGTAGAGGAATTCGAAAGAGAGGATCTGGATTGGCTCGAGGAGTACATCGAGACGAATCTGGATCCGCTGTACGATTCGTATATCTACAGAACGTAAGGAGCAATAATAGTGAAAAAAAGAAAAAGATATCTAAAGCGGTTACGGATTTACCTCCTGCTTATCTATATTGTTAGCATTCCTGCTGTGCTGAGTGCGCAGGAGCTTTCGGTATCGGGTACCTCAGATGTGCTCGCCTCTTCCTCGGACAATACACCGTTGTGGCTGGTGGCGAACCAGAACGGTCTCTATAACGACCATGCGCAACAGGCCCTTCTCGGTACACGGCTCGACTTCGATTATATGGCGGATAACGGATTTGCCGCCACTGCTGCGCTCGATGGTAAATTTCGAATAGCGGAAGAGCCGGAATCCGTGTTGACAGAAGCCTGGTTGGGTGCATCCTATGCGGGATTGCAGCTCCGCGCGGGACTTTTTCCCATGAACCTTGGCTATGTGGGTAATCCCGAACTGAGCTCGGGGTCCATGGCTGTCAGCAACAATGCGGTGCCTATACCGAGAGTAAGCTTTTCTACCGACGGCTTCATGCCGGTGCCTCTGATCGGAAGCATAGTGGAGACGGATTTCGGCATATCGCATGGATGGTTCGCCGATGAGAGATATATCCAGGATGCCCTTTTGCACGAGAAGTGGCTTTATCTCAAGCTAAAGAGGGAGGATCATTTTGCCGTGCATGCGGGACTCGTACACGAGGTCATGTGGGGAGGAAATGGTCCAAATACGCCGCCAGTTACCTGGGACAATTATTGGAGAGTATTTTTCAGCCGTTCCGGCGGAGAGGATGCTTCGACGTCGGATCAGATCAATGCGATAGGCAATACGCTTGGCATCTGGGACTTCGGTCTCATGCTTCCGTTCGAAGAGGCTACTCTGGACCTCTACTATCACCATTTTTTCGAGGGAATGGGAGGTTTTCTCCGGTTTCGTAACGCTACCGACGGTCTTTGGGGGGCATCTTTGGATATCCACACGAGCCGCCTTTTTGTGCCGGATTCTCTCCTGTATGAGCGGCTCATCACGAAGTTCCAGAGCGGCGAATATCACGATCTGGCGGGAGTACAGCTGGGCGGGCGTGACAGTTACTACTACAACGGGGCGTACAAAACTGGTTGGACCCACTTCGGCCGTCCCATCGGCACAGCCTTATTCCTTACTTCGGGCTCCGGAGAGGATACCCGTATCTCGAGCAACCGTGTCGACGTGCATCACTACGGCATAGGGGGCAGGCTCTCGGAGAGGGGCCGTTACAAAGTGCTTTTCTCACGGGTGAGCCACAGACCATCCTATGCACCCGTTTCCGAAGTGGAGCCGAACGGCAACAAGGTCCAGTATCACCTCATGCTCGAAGCGAGCCAGTCGGAGTTGTTTAGTAGAGAGAGGTGGACAGGCAGCATTGCCCTGGCGGGCGAGATAGGCGATCTCTACGACGAGCCGGTAATAGGATGCACGATCTCCCTTACATGGAGATTTGTGCAGCTCGGTGGAGATGAAACGAAGGAGTAGGAATGTTTGGGCAAATGCGTACTGTGCTGAGACGGAAATATCGTAAGATACAAAAATTCAGAGAAACCGATGCCTTCATTATTTCCTATCCCAAGTGCGGTAGGACATGGCTAAGAATGATGCTCGGCCAGTTCGTCGAATCCAGTTTTGACAGGAATGATGAAGACCCGACTGATATTTTCAAGATCACGCGAAAAATACCGGGGTTTCCGACGATACACTTTACACACGATGATGATCCGCACTGGAAGAGACCCGATGAAATAAAATGTGGCAAGAGAAAGTATCGTAATAAAAAAGTTGTTTTTCTCGTCCGGGATCCACGAGATGCAATCGTTTCGAACTTCTACCAGAGAAAGTACCGAGCCTTTGGTAATGAAGCCTTTGATGGCGATCTTTCGGACTTTATCCGTACTCCCGTAGGCGGACTCGATAGTCTCCTTACCTTCTACAATATCTGGGCGCATGAGGCGAATGAGCCGAGGGATTTCCTCCTCTTGACCTACGAGGATCTTCACCGTGACACTGTAGGAGAGTTCACCCGGCTACTCGATTTTCTAGGAATAACCAACTACAAGGAAGAGCTCGTAAAAACGGCGGTAGAGCAGTCATCCTTTCAAAACATGCGTAAGATGGAGAAGGACAGTTCGATAGGTAGAAACAGGATGAGACCGCGGGATGAGAAGGATCCTCGTACATTTAAGACGAGGGAGGGGAAGACCGGAGGTTACCGCGAGCACATGGCAGCTGAGGATGTAGAGTATGTCAATACGCGTCTCGAAGAGTTACTGGATCGTCGTTATTACCAGTATCTGCATACACCTGCTTGAATGAGAAAGCGAGATAGTATAGGTTCAGCTCAATGCACATAGCTTTTATATCCACCCAGTTTATCTCCATTACCCTTACCGGCGGATTGGGAAACCATCTGCTTCGGGTCGGTCTTTCCCTCGTCTCCATGGGACATCGTCCTACCATCTTCATGATCTCAGAGGAGGACGGGGAGGAAGAGTTCCGAGGGATTCGCCTCGTTCGTGTAGCAGGGAAGCCTGCGCCTGTGCACAAGAGACTCGCGGCGGGAACGCTGCATGCAAATGCGTATCAGAGCAAGATGTTCTCCCGTGCCATTCGGAGGCTGCATAAACGGGATCCTATCGATATCGTGCAGTATACCAACTACCGGGCCACCGCGCTCTTTCGTGTTCCCGAGATACCGGCGGTAATGCGCATTTCCAGCTACCGCCCTCTTTGGGATCCTCTTCATCCTGTAGCATCGAAAAGCAGGAGCAGGAGGAGGGCGGCCGAGCTGGAGCGAAAATCCTTCTTCGAGGTCGATGCGATATATGCGCCGAGTCGTGTGCTCGCAGAGGCTATTTCGAAGGATACGGGAATACCCGTCGACGTAAATGAGCCGCCGTTCATCATGGACGAGCCCGAACGTGACAGATCGGTCCTCGAGGAGATGGTCGGCGAAAGGCCTTTCTTCTTTTTCGCCGGCTCTCTTACCAGGCGCAAGGGGTCCAGGGTTATTGCTGATTCGGTCGAACGCCTTCTCGAGGAGAATCCCGATCACCTTCTCGTTTTTGTAGGGAAGACGGAGGAGGATGAGGAAGGAACCACCCTCGACCGTGTGCGCAGAATGGCGGGTACTCATGCTGAACGTGTGATTCATCATGAGCCGATTCCTCACAGCAAACTCTATCCCTTTTACGAACAGGCGGATTTGGTGATCCTCCCCTCCATCATCGACAACATTGCAAACACCGCCTTAGAGGCGATGGCTATAGGTGCGGTGGTAGTTGGTACCGACGGGGGAAGCTTCGAGCAGTTGATAGAAGATGGCAAGAGCGGATTTCTCTGCATACCCGGCGATGCTGATTCCTTTCTCCAGTCGGTTCGAAGAGGCATGGCTGCCGATGAGAGTCAGCGGGCTCGCATTGCTGAACAGGCACGGGCACGGATCGCCGAGCTTACGCCCGACAAAACCATACCGGAGCTGCTCGAATACTACGACTCGGTAATCGCCCGGGCGAGAGTGTAGTAGATTTATGCTGTCAGATCAGGTGTACGAGTTTATCCGCAGAATCCGTATAAAACTCTATGGACACTACGACGGCGGGACCGATATTCTCTCCTTCCCCCGTTACAAGCTCCTCTATTTCGGCGTCCCCAAGGTGGCAAACACGAGCGTGAAGGTCGCACTCTCGAGTCTGCTGGATGAGGATATTGTCGCGCGATCTGAAAATCCCACCAACCGCTCTTCGGTCTTCAGAGACCCTACCTTGCGGCAGTGGTTGTTCCGCCGAAAAATACTGTTGAACAAACACGATGTGCATCGATACGCTGATTTCGAACGCATCGCCT
>CAYFUX010000069.1:0-6455 GCA_964346455.1 uncultured Spirochaetaceae bacterium | reverse complement strand
CAACGTCATCTGCTACATCGACTTCGGCATGGCCTACAGCTTGCGGCCCTACGAGCTGGAGAATCTCAACTACATGATGATAGGTCTCTCCCGGCTCGACCCGCTTTTGGTAAGCAGGTCTCTCCTGCGAATCGGCAAAGCGGAAGGGCGCGTGGATGAGGAAGCCTTCGAGTCAGCCGTCCACGACTACATCGAAGAGCATCTGGATAAACCTCTCGAGTTCATCGACGTCTCGAGGTCCCTTATCGACCTCCTGCAACTGGTCGTAAACTTCGGCATCCGCATTCCTCCCCGACTGGTCTACGTTGCCAAGGTACTCGGGACACTGCAAACCGTGGGCGCGGGACTGGACCCCGAGTTTCGCATTCTTCAATACCTGAAAGAGTTCTCCCCTCACATTTGGGCCAATCAGATGATCTCCGGCCGGGCTGGCAACAAAGCTCTCGTGTCAGGCCTCAACTGGGGAGACGCACTTACGGCTGGCCCGGATATTATCCAGAGTCTCCGCCGTTTCATGCGGAATCCCGAGGTCAACTTGCGTTCACCCCAAGCCGACGAAATACGCGAGACCTACGACAAAGTCGGCTTTAGAATGACTTTCGGGATGGTCCTCTCCTCAGTGCTGATCAGCTCCTCACTCGTGGTACTTGCCGATATCGAGCCCAAGCTCGCGGGAATTCCCCTCTTTGGTATCATTGGCTTCGGATTGGGCTCGATTATGGGTCTGGGCTTTCTTTTTGCAGGCTTGATCAAACTCTTTCGCTGGCACCATAGAGAGTAGGAGATCTTTTCCCGATGGAAATCACCCAGCCTCTTGACATAAACCCACAACAGCAAAAGCAGCTCGAACTGCATAGCGTACTCAACATTCTCAATATTCTCACCCATCATCTTCTGCAGTTGAGCCGGGAATTGGAGGATCTCCAGGTGCTCGCCCCATCGCTCGATCGTATTCAGGATATCAGCGCTATTCTCCATTCCGATAAGGAGCTGCTCGACCAGGCTGAACAAGTGGAGACGAATAAAGCGGCTCTATACCGCAACATAGAGCACGCCTTATCCGCCTACCCGGATAAACGGGAAAGTCAACAGGTACAGAAGACACTCTCGCTAATATACTCGATCACCGACATCCTCGAGATTCGCGCTCATGAGCTCATCACCCGCAAACGTAGGCAGGAGCTGTGGCTCGACCACTCGGTGGACCAGCTGTACGAGAACTTTTTCGAAGTTTTTTCCGCCATCCAACGGAACAGCGACGAAGCCTACCGCATTGTCTACGACCCCGCCCAGCAAGGTCCTTCCGACTACCTCGTGGAGCTGGTGATCTCCGGTCAGAGGGAAGGGAAGCTCCGCATGCCGGCGGTATTTCAGGATGTCCTCCGGGACCTCTTGGCCAATTCCCGCAAATATACCTCTCCGGGCGGCCACATTGCCGCACATCTGCGGGAAAAGATAGACCGGCTGCTGATCGAGGTCTCCGATACGGGCAGGGGCATTCCGCAGGACGAGCTGGAGAACATCGTCTCCTTTGGCAGCCGGGGCCGCAACGTGCAGGATAAACAGAGTCACGGCGGCGGTTTCGGACTAACCAAGGCCTATTATATTACCCGCCAGTTTGACGGCCGAATGTGGATCGAGTCGGAGCTCGGCAGCGGCACCCGGATCACGATTACCGTTCCGAAACCCCGGTAGGCTCCTTCGCGTACGGCAGAAACCGAAAGCCGCGAATCATCACCTCCGGATATACGCCCGTTTCCTCCGCCGACTCTGTATACAGCCAGTAGTTTATTCGCACCTGCGCCGCTCCGGCCGGAGGCAGATCACTTTCGGTGTAACGCCAGGTATGGATATGTCGCTCATCCGTCTCCCCGCGTACAAGCTCTTCCGCCTCTAGAAAGCCGTGATACGAGCTAAAGACCGCCTCTTTTGGAGTGAATCGAATCGTGTGGGTCGTCGCATCCCCTACCAGCCGCATGCTAAGCAGCTCACGGTTGCCGCAGCGTTCGAAAGGCTGTACCACGTACTGCAGGTTCCACGAATTCTCCGCTTTCCCCCACCGGGAGAACTCGATATCGATCTCCCGGTGGTGAAAAGACGGCTCATCGTCCCACAAAAAGAGTCCCAGGACCGCTTCCGGCGGAAGTCGGTCCACGCGCCCCAGCACATGAAAGATATAGGTACCGTAGCCGAGGGCTTCAGTTAAAACTACCTCCGAACAGTACCACGTTCCCTGCCGCGGGATGATTCGCAGGTGCAGCGTGCCGTTCTCTTCGACCCGCACCGCCTCCGACGCCGCAAAAAATCGGTTTTCCCCCGGCCCTACCGGCACCTCCGAGGTTTTGATTCTCCAGCGATAACCGGAAAAACAAAGATACTCGGCGCTGTTCATCGCTTCCCCCTCCAGCGGTCCGGCAGTGAACGCGCAGAGAAGCACCCCTATCAGCAGCGCCGATAGTCTTCGTTGAGTCATATAAGGTTCGTATACGCGCGAACGGGCTCGGATGCATCGTTGTTAATTGTAGGTTTTGCAAGGCGTTTGTGAAATCCCCCGCGCTAAACTTCTTCTTACTCCCTAAGCATCGTGAAAGAAAAACAGCAGCGCGAAGGCACGTTCTTCCTATCCGCAGGTATTCTTGACTTGTTTGACCAATACTGCTTGTATACTGAGATAAGCAGAGTACGCAGAAGGAGCACGAGATGAGCAGGACCGTGTTAAGGATGTTGGATAACGCCGCAGAGGAGTTTGGCGAACACCCCTTTGTTGCAGTAAAGAATAAAGAGGGCTGGCAGCATTTCAGTTTCCGCCAAATACGTGAAGAAGCAGAGGCATGCGCCGCGGCGCTGCTGAAGCGCGGCTATAGGGAGGACGAGAAGATCGCCATTCTGGCCGAAGGAAGTGCTCAGTGGGTGACGGGAGAGTTCGGAACCCTACTTGCCGGGGGCATATCGGTCCCGCTCTCTATTAAGCTTTTGTCTGAGGAGATACCTTTCCGCCTCAACCACTCCGAGGCGCGGGGACTGCTGATATCACGCAATATGCTGCCAAAGCTCTCCGGCGCAATACCGCAGCTCGAACGCTACGATCTGGATATCATCGTAATGGACGAAAACGGTGCATCCCTCGAAGAACTACGTTCGCAGCTGCCCCAAACCGCCGGAGAAAATCTGCTCACCTTCCGCTCGCTCCTCGAGGAGGGGCGGGAACAGCTGCCGCGGTTCCGCGAACGGCTCCGCCGGCTGCGGGAGGAGCGAAACGAGGATGATGTGGTCACCATCTCATACACCTCCGGTACCACCGGCAACCCGAAGGGAATTATGCTTACCCACCGCAATTACTGGAGCAACTGCCGGGATTCGGTTGAAATGTTCAATGTGCCCGCGCGCGCCTACCGCACCCTGATTATCCTCCCCTGCGACCACTCCTTTGCCCACAGTGTAGGCATTTACGCGGCTTTGCTGCGTGGAATCACCCTCTACTTCGTAGACGCCCGCGGCGGAGGGATGGCCATACTGCGAAACATCCCTCACAATTTGAAGGAAACGAATCCCACCTTTCTGCTAACCGTTCCCTCCTTGACCGGAAACTTCATGAAAAAGATAAGAGCAGGAGTCAAGGAGAAGGGGCGTCTTATAGAGAAGTTCTTTGAAAAGGGACTCCGCAACGGGATAAAACTCTATGGCGACGGATACCGCACGCCCTCGGCGGCTCGCTACCTGCGGTATTATCCGCTCTACAAGGCGGCAGATATACTGCTGTTTCCTAAGGTGCGTTCCATTTTCGGCCGCAACCTGCGATTTTGCGTCGGCGGCGGCGCTCTGCTGGATATCAAACAGCAGGAGTTCTTTAACGCTCTCGGAGTGCCCATCTACCAGGGCTACGGTCTCACCGAGGCGGCTCCGGTTATCTCCTCCAACCTTCCGACCTGCCACAAGTTTGGCAGCTCCGGGGTAATCGCCCCTTCGGTGAAGTGCAAAATTGTGCAGGATGACGGCAGTGAAGCGCCCAACGGAGTTCAGGGCGAAATTGTCATCCGCGGCGACAACGTCATGAAGGGGTACTACAAAAACGAGAAAGCCACCCGGGAAAGCATTCGCGGCGGCTGGCTCTACACCGGTGACTTGGGGTACTTTGACGATGACGGCTTTCTCATGGTCTCAGGTAGGGCTAAGGCCCTTCTCATAGCCAACGACGGGGAGAAGTACTCTCCGGAGGGGATCGAGGAGGCCATTGTCAATTCCTCTGACTTCATTCACCAGGTAATGCTCTACAACGACCACCGGCCCTACACATTAGCTCTGGTGGTGCCCGATACCGAGAAGCTGCGCGGATTGATTCGGGACGGTTGTATTAAAAGCGAGGCGGATATGATCGATTTCATCTCCGGCGAGCTCTATGCCTTCAAGCACCAGGAGAGTTACCGCGGCAGTTTTCCCTCCCAGTGGTTGCCTGCCGCATTCCACCTTCTCACTGAGCCCTTCACCGAACAGAACAAGATGATCAACTCCACGATGAAGATGGTCCGCTACAAAATCACCGAGGCATATCAGCCTCTTCTCGAGTATCTCTACACTGACGAGGGCAAACACCACCGCAACCGTTCAAACCTCGAGGCTATCCGCTCACTCTTTCCAGAGCTTGGATAAGCCATAAGCCGCCGGCCGATCCTTGCCGGGCGCACCACCATAGAAAAGGCCCGATGCTTTCACACCGGGCCTTTTGTTCGTAGCTTCGCCTGTCACGCTCCGTGCGTCACAGAGAGATTTAGTTCTCCGGACCCTGCTCCAGCGCTTGCTGAGCCAGGTTGAAGAAACCGCTGACGGTGACCGATACGCTGCTGATGGCGTCGGTGGTGCCGTCGTCATTCAGGCTGATGTCGGTGGGATCGTTGGTCTTCTCCAGGTACGACTCGGCCTTCGTGGCCTGCTCGGCCCAGCTGACGGTGGCGTCGCTCTTCGCAACCATGCCGTATTCGCCGTCCCGGGAAGCCTCCTTCTTGTTTTTCTCGCCTTCTTCGGCAATGGGAACCCACTCGGCTGCGACGATCCGGCCGCCGATGACGGTCAGATCAACAGCATCCTTCCAGCCGTGAGAAAACTCCTCTGCCTCAGCATTATAGTAGCCGTCCTCATAGGGACCGCGACCCACCGGGCCTTTTTCGACTGCCTTTTGTGCCAGCTCGAAAAGTGCCTTTACGTGAATAGAAACGCCGGAGATATCATCCGTGCTTCCTGCTTCATCAGTATAATTAATGGCCATGGGATCCTGGTTCTCGAGCAAATACTGCTCGGCGGCATTGGCCTGCTCATACCAGGGGGCCTGCGCGCCGCCTTTCTCGACCATGCCGTACATACCGTTTTTGGACTGATAGTCCTTGGAATAACCGGCAGTCTTGTGAGCGCCGTCCCACTGCACCTCGGTAATCTCACCGTTTTCAACGGTCATGGTCACCACGTATTTCCAGCCGGTCTTTTCACTAAAACCGTCTTCCTCTGCGAAATAGAATCCGTCCTCGAACTCTACCTGACTGCCGCTGGTCTCCTGCTTGCCTTCGGCGAAGGCAAAGGAGACGGCAATCAGCACAACGAAAAGTACCATTGCTATTCTTTTCATAGTAGCTCCTTCCTTTTAGGAATATAGTATCTGTATTATAAAAACACTCAAAAAAACATGTCAATATTGCCTGATGCAACTTTTATTAAATTGACATGAGTTGTAAGAACTTTTATGATAGCGAATATAGTAATTAGAACATTTGAACCACTAACATGGTTCAATAAAAATAGTTTGTCGTGAGTTGCTTCACAAAATATAAATTTCTGCCAGGAAAAGGGAGATTGTATGGCAAAAACAAAGATTGCGGTTCTAGGCGGAGGGTACGGCGGCGTCACGGCCACCAAAGAACTCTACAAGCATTTTAAGAAAAATGACGATGTAGAGATTACCCTCATTGACAAAAACTCGTTTCATACGCTGATGACCGAGCTGCATGAGGTGGCCGGTTCCCGGGTAGAGCCCGAATCCGTTCAGGTAAGCTTTGCACGGATTTTTGCCGGCACGAATGTACACCTGGTTACCGATACGATTCAGAATATCGATTTTGATAAGCAGGTCCTCAAATCCGATTACGGCAGTTACGAGTACGACTATCTGGTAATTGGTGCTGGCGGAGAGCCGGAGTTCTTCGATCTTCCGGGGGTCCAGGAAAACTCCTATACGCTCTGGTCATTTGACGATGCAATGCGGCTTCGGGATCAGGTTGAAAACAGCTTCCGCAAAGCGGCGGAAGAACCCGATCCGGAGAAGCGCAAACAGATGCTCACCTTTGTCATTGCCGGTGGCGGCTTTACCGGAGCAGAGCTCGCCGGAGAGCTCCTCGAGCGGCGGGACACCCTCTGCCGGGAGTATCATATCGACAAGAGCGAAACCAGGGTGATGGTCCTGGAGATGCTCG
>CAYFUX010000068.1:0-7286 GCA_964346455.1 uncultured Spirochaetaceae bacterium | reverse complement strand
GGCTACTCGTAGCCTTCGATGTAGGCCCGCTGTTCGTCGGTAAGCTCGTCGATGCCAATATTCATCGCCGACAGCTTGAAGCGGGCGATGCGCTCGTCGATTTCCTTCGGAACCCGCAGCACCGCAGGGCTCAGCTCGTCGCGGTGTTCGCTCACATAGCGTCCCGCAAGGGCCTGCACGGCAAAGCTCATGTCCATGATTTCCGCCGGATGTCCGTCGGCGGCGGCGATGTTGACGATCCGGCCGTCGGCGATCACGTTAATCCAGCGGCCGTCGGGCAGCCGGTAGCCGGTCAGGTCTTCCCCGCGCACCGGCCGTTTTTCCTCCGCCATGTGCTCCAGTCCCTCGGTGTCGATCTCCTCGAAGAAGTGGCCCGCATTCGCCAGCACCGCCCCGTCCTTCATCGTGCGGAAGTGTTCGGCGGTGATCACCTGCTTCACGCCGGTGGTGGTGATGAAGAAGTCGCCGATTTTCGCCGCTTCGGCCATCGGCATGACCCAGTAGCCTTCGTGGGCCGCCTCCAGCGCTTTGATCGGATCCACCTCGGTGATGACCACTCGTGCTCCGAGGCCGGCGGCGCGCTGGGCGATGCCGCGGCCGCACCAGCCAAAGCCGTTGACCACCGTCACCGCACCGGCAACCACCTTATTGGTCGAGCGCATGAGCGCGTCCATCGTCGACTGTCCGGTACCGTAGCGATTGTCGAACAAGTACTTGCAATAGGCGTCGTTGACCGCCAGGAGGGGAAACTCCAGCTTGCCGTCCCGCTCGCGGGCCCGTGCCCGCAGCACCCCGGCGGTGGTCTCCTCGCAGGCCCCGTAGACCTCCGCGAGGAGCTCTCGCCGCTCTTCGTGCAGCAGGTTCACCAGGTCGCCGCCGTCGTCGATTACCACGTTCGGCGCAATATCGAGGGCAGCGTTAAGATGGCAAAAAAACTCCTCCCGGCTCGCATCGTAGCGGGCGTAGACGTGCAGCCCCCCCTTGGCCAGCGCCGCCACCACATCGTCCTTGGTGGACTTCGGGTTGCTGCCGGTCACCGACACTTCCGCTCCACCGGCGGCCATCACCTCCGCCAGATAGGCGGTCTTTGCCTCCAGATGGACACAGACTACCGCCCGCAGGCCTTTGAAGGGCTGCTCTCGGAGAAACTCCTCCTCGATGCTGCGCAGCACCGGCATATTCTTGCGTACCCAGTCGATCTTTGCCCGACCCTGCGGTGCCAGGGATAGGTCGCGTAGCATATTCTCTTTCATTTCTGCTCCTTGTGGTGTGTGCTAGTCATGAGCATAGTCGTAGGTATCACTATAGTTTTTTCAGCAGCGTCTTCAAGAGCGTGAGAAACTTTCCGCGCACCGAGCGCCCGGTGGCCATCACCTCTTCGTGCGTCAGGGGCTGGTCTATGATCCCCGCGGCCATATTGCTGATGGTCGAAATTCCCAGCACCTGCAGTCCTGCATGGGCGGCCGCCAGGACCTCCGGGGCGGTGGACATGCCCACCGCATCCGCACCCAGGGTGCGCAGCATCCGTATCTCCGTGGGCGTCTCGAAACTCGGACCGCTCATGTAGGCGTAGACCCCTTCGCGCAGGTCAATATCCGCATCATCCGCCGCCTCCTTCGCCAGCTCGCGCAGCCGTGCGGTATAGGCATCGGAGAGATCGTTAAAGCGCGGGCCGTACTCTTCGATATTCTCTCCCCGCAGCGGGCTGTCGGAGAAAAACTTAATGTGGTCGCGAATGCACATCAGATCTCCCGGTTTAAGAGATTGGTTGATCCCTCCGGCGGCGTTGGTAATGATCACCGTCTCGACCCCCAGTTCTTTCATCACCCTAATGGGCAGCACTACCTGGTCCATCGAGAATCCTTCGTAGTAGTGAAAACGGCCGGACCAGACCATCACACGGATTCCCTCCAGGATACCGCCTACCAGGGTGCCGGCGTGACCGGCCACAGTCGACTCGGGAAAGCCCGGAATCTCCTTGTAGATAATCTCCGCAGGATTCTCGATATCCTCCGCCAGAACTCCGAGCCCGGAGCCGAGGATCATCCCCACCTTTGGCAGCTCACTCAACCGTTCACGTATATAGGCGGCGGCTTCCGCCGCCGGGCGGCGTTTTTCGTTCATTTTCGGTGCTCCTTTACCTTTCGAAAAAAAGAAACCGGACGAGGTATGCCCCGTCCGGTTTGGTACAGTACACGACGCGCGGTCGTTAGCTATTGAGTTCATCCCGGGAAGTTGCGATTTCAACCTCGCCGTTTATGATCTCCTGCTTAGCCGTTTCGAGCTCGTCTTTCACAGCCTGAGGGACCGTGTCGGAGTGCTGGTGGAAATCGGAGAGTCCTACACCGCCGTCTTCAAGACCGTAGACCGAAGTACCGGCCTGGAAGTTGCCGTTCACGACCTCTTTGACCGCCAGATAGACGGAGCGGGGAATCTTCTTCTCCGCAGAGGTCAGCACGGTATCGGGAGCGATATGATTCTGGTCGACGTCAACGCCGATGGCAAACACGCCGCGCTCTTCCGCAGCTTCGATCGTTCCGACACCGGTCAGACCGGCGGCATGGAAGACAACGTCGGCACCCTTATCGATCATCGCCAGACCGGATTCCTTACCCTTGGCCTGGTCGTCAAAAGCACCGGTGGTCACGCTCAGAACCTCGCAGTCGGGATTCACCCGCTTGACGCCCTGGATGTAGCCGACCTCGTACTTCTCTACCGCAGGTACGAGCATACCGAGGACAACGCCGACGACGTTCTGGTCGTTGAGCTTGTCACTCGCACCGGCATACTCTTTGGTCATCATACCGGCTACGATACCGGCAAGATATCCGGCCTGCTGCTCTTCGTAAAGAATGCCCTTGAAGTTATCGGGATCGTCATCACTCGCGGCAACATCAACACCGGCAAAGTAGGTGTCCGGCATATTTCCCGCCACCTCTTTGACCGCATCTTCCATCAGGAAGCCGACGGCAAAGACAATGTCGTTTCCGTCCTCTGCAAGTCCGGAGAGGTTGGGAATGTAGTCGGTCTGCTGGCTGGACTCCACTACGCTGATCTCAACGCCAAACTCCTCTTTGGCCCGCTGCAGTCCTGCATAGGCGCCGTCGTTAAACGACTGGTCGCCGAGTCCGCCAACGTCGGTGGCCATGGCGGCCATGACCCCTTCACCTGGCATTTCTTCTTTCTGCTCTTCAGCAGCCTTCTCTTCTTCTTTTTGACACCCAGTAAAAACAAGGCCAAAAGCCAAAAGAAGAGTAAGTGCTACTACAATCCATTTTTTCATGTTGTCATTCCTCCTTAAGAATGTCGATTTTTCTATCGCCTCAGCATTATAACATCTTCAGGCGATATGTAAAATCTTTCCTATATTTTTCTCCGGTTCTATTCACCGGACTTCTCCAAGATAAAGTCTTCTCCCACCTTCGCGGGCGGACGCGAGCGCCGGACCAACCCGGCTACCGCAATAACAGTGGCCACGTAGGGAAAGATGATAAAGATCTCCGCCGGGATATCCACCACATCGGTAATTTGAAAGCGTACCTGCAGCGCATCGGCAAAGCCGAAAAAGAGGGAGGCGATAAAGGCTCCGATCGGATGCCAGCCGCCGGAGATATTTGCCGCCAGAGCGATAAAGCCGCGTCCGTTCGTCATGCCCTCGGTAAAAGAGGCGGCATTCTCGATGGAGAGAAAGGCGCCGCCAAGGCCCGAGGTGAGCCCCGAGATAAAGATGGCGAGGTAGCGCATCTTGTAGACCGACACGCCGATCGTCTCCAGCGCCATGGGATGCTCACCGGAAGCGCGGATGTGCAGCCCCGTTTTGGTCTTGAACAGGAACCAGGTAAAAAACGCCACCAAAGCAAAGGATATGTAAACGATCGGGGTCTGATTAAAGAGCACCGGTCCGATCAAGGGGATATCTGTGAGACCGGGAATATCGACCCGATACGAGTAGAGATTATCCGGCGTCCTGGGGCTGGTTCCCGGATGGCCGAAGACCACCACCATGAGGAAATTGGTGAGCCCAAAGGCCAGAATATTGACCACCGCACCGGAGACCACGTGATCCAAATGAAGGGTTACGGTGCCCAAGGCATGGATGAGGGAGAAAATCCCCCCGGCCAGCATTCCGAACAGCATACCCAAAAAGGGATTGCCGGTGATAAAGGTGCCCACCACAGCAAAAAAGGCACCGACGATCATGATGCCTTCCATGGCAATATTGACGATTCCGGAGCGCTCACAGATCACCGCCCCGATAGCCGCCAATGTAATTGGGGTGGAGAGGCGAATCATCGCTTGAATCAAGTCAACATTAAATATTGCTACTATGTCTCCCATTTATGCTTCCTCCCCCTGTTTGGCAAGGCGTACGTTTTTTCGCTCCTGTATTTTCTGCACCACTACTACGTAAAGATATTTGGCAACCACCAGGAAGAGTATGATGCCTTTGACAATCTCGACAATCGAACTGTCCGTCTGGGTAACCCGGGCCATGTACTGTCCGCCGGCATCGAGCGCTCCCCAGAGCAGGCCGGTAAATATTACGCCGATCGGATGACCGCCGGCCAAGAGGGCGACGGATATCCCGTCCCATCCGTACCCGGCACTTAAGTTTTCATACATTACGTGGTCCAGTCCCACAACTTGGTTGAAGCCGGCGAGACCGGCCAGAAAACCGGCTATGAGCAGCGCGGAGGCGATGGCTTTGCCTACGGAAATCCCCTGCGCCCGGGCAGCCTCCTTGTTGTCGCCGACCGCACGAATCTCAAAGCCGATTTTGGTATAGTAGAGGATGTAGTAGATCAGCAAGGCCATCACTATCGCCACCAGGATTCCGGTGTGAAGGCGGTAGTTGGCGTCCGGCAGAAAAGCGTTAAATCTGGGCAGCCAGTTTGCCTCCGGCAGCTTGTTGGTGACATACGGCTGCGGGTCGGTTGCCGGATCGCCCCCGTGGGCTCGAATAAAGATCGGCGAGAGATAGCGGGCGGTGTGCGCCAACATCATGGTGGTGATAACCTCGTGCGCCCCGGTTTTCACCTTGAGGAAAGCGGGGACGATGATCCAGCTGGAGGCCAGCACACCGGAAAAGATAAAAATAAGCGGGAGAGAGATGATCGGCGGCAGCGCTAAATTGAGGCCGAAAAACGTTGCGGCCATCGCCCCGATATAGTACTGACCTTCCGCACCGATATTGAACAGCCCCGCCTTGAAGGCAAAGGCAACCGAGAGGCCGGTAAACATCAGCGGAGCAGCATTGAGGATCGAGATATGCCAATTCTGATAAAAGCCGCCGTAAAACAGCGCCTGGTATGCTGTTAGCGGTTTATAGCCGCTGACAATCATTATTATAGCGCCAATAATAATTGCTGCTAGAATACCAAGAAACGGAAACAGCATCTTCTGTACAGCCGAACGCAGTTCGGCGGCAAACTCTTCCTTACCGGCTGCTAACCAGCGATAGAATCCATAGAGAAGCACTCCCGCAAGGAGAAATACTAAGCCGATAAAATAGGTGCCCAGCAGCAACACCGTTCCTATAGCAAATAAAAGAATCGTAAGGGTTAAAAAGAGCGGTTTCTGATACGAATTAGCCATTTTCGGTTACTCCTTTTTTCCGCCCGTCATATAGTAACCGACTTCTTTGTGATCGGTTTGTTCGGGGATGAACTCTTTTACAATTTTTCCTTCATACATGACCAGAATCCTATCTGCCAGAGCAAAGACCTCCTCCAGCTCGAGGGAGATAAGCAGGACTCCCACCTCCTTATCTCGCATATTGAGAATCTGGCGCTGAATATATTCGATCGCTCCCACGTCAAGGCCGCGGGTAGGCTGGGAGACAAGCAGAAAGGTCGGGTCCCGGGATAACTCTCTGGCCAGGATGACCTTCTGCTGATTACCTCCGGAGAGCTGCGCCGTCGGTACCTCGGTGGAAGCGGTTCTGATATCGTAGTCGTTGACCAGCTTCTCCGAATGGGCACGAATCGCCTTGTAATCAAAGTGGAAGCCCCATTTACAAAAGGGCTCGCGGTCGTGATAGCCGACCATCGTATTGTCGCTGACCCGCATACCCAGCAGGAGCCCGTGACGATGGCGGTCTGCAGGAACAAAGGAGACACTGCGGTCGATCATCTGCCGCGTAGTGAGATGAGTCACATCGTCATCGAGATGAGTCACTTTTCCGCCGGTCACCTCGCGAAGTCCCATGATGCCCTCAGTAAGTTCAGTTTGGCCGTTGCCGTCTACTCCGGCAATAGCCACGATCTCTCCGGCTCGTACATGCAGAGAGATTCCGTCTACCGAAGGATAGCCCTTGTCGTTGAGAACCTGCATGTTCTCTATACTAAACACATTCTTCTCGCTGACTTTTTTCGCTTCCTTCTCTACCGTAAGAACCACCTCGCGGCCTACCATCAAGTTGGCAAGCTCTTCCTTATTGACCTCGTGGGTATTCCGCTCTCCCGCCATCTCTCCGCCGCGCAGGATATAGACCCGGTCGGAGATGGCCATAACCTCTTCCAGCTTGTGGGTGATGATGATGATGGACACTCCGTCCTTATGCAGCTCCCGCACGACGCTAAAGAGCTCTTCTACCTCTTGGGGAGTGAGAACCGCCGTAGGTTCGTCGAGAATCAAGATCTTCGCCTCCCGGTAGAGCGCTTTCAGGATCTCCACACGCTGCTGAAGCCCAACGGGAAGATTCTCCACTCTTTCATCGGGGTCGACTTTCAATCCGTACTTTTCGGAAATTTCCACCACTTGTTTTCGGGCGGTACGGTAATCGATGGTGTTGTACTTTCCGGGCTCCGCGCCAAGGATGATGTTTTCGGTGACGGTGAGCGGGCCAACCAGCATGAAATGCTGATGGACCATGCCCAAACCCGAATCAATGGCATCCTTGGGAGAGTTGAAGGAGACCTCATCCCCGTCAAGGTATATGCTCCCGGAGCTGGGCCGATACAGTCCGTAGAGAATATTCATCAATGTGGACTTTCCCGCTCCGTTCTCTCCGAGCAAAGAGAGGATCTCCCCCTGCTTGAGGTGAATGCTGATATCCTTGTTGGCCAAGACTTTGGGAAATTGTTTGACGATGTCTTTCGTCTCCAGGATCACGTTAGAATCTGCTGTAGATCGCATAACAATTCCTTATTATTAAAATAATTACAGACACCTATGTGTGGCACGCCGCACATGCCGTGAAAATTGATAGATATTTAGCAAAATGGTATCGATTACATTAAAACAGGCGGTAAGAGTTGTCAAGTTGGAAGTTGCGAAAAGTTGCA
>CAYFUX010000067.1:5252-8895 GCA_964346455.1 uncultured Spirochaetaceae bacterium | reverse complement strand
CAGGTATTGCCCGAGCCGCGAGAGGTCGGTGCGGATGAGAAGCGTGCCGTGATGGAAGGCGCGGTCCGGTGTGAGCTTGAAGGCGCTGCCGGAGATCTTGCGGCCGTCCACAACGATGTCGTTGCGGCCGGCCGGTTCTGCGGTGATGCCGAAGCGTCCGATAGCGCGGGTAAGGATCGCGTTGTTACGCTCTTTGCTGTAGTTGTCGCGGTCCGACATAAAGGTGAAGATCGAGTTGCCCAGATCCTGGAACACCGCCCCGCCGCCGCTCTGCCTGCGGGCCAGCTTCACCCCGTCCGCTTCCATTTTGGCCAGATCGCACTCGGACCACGGGTTCTGGTGACGGCCGATGACCACGGTGTCGGCGTTGCGCCAGAAAAAAAGAATATGCCCCCGGGGCTCCATTTCGTTAAAAATGTAATCTTCCATAGCAAGGTTGAGCCAGGGGTCGTGGGTTTCTGAAATAAGTACTCGCAGATTCGACATAGAGACCTCCTTGTGAAAAGACCGCGCTACTCCTTTTCGGCGTACTGCAGTCTGTATAAGGTAGCGTAGAGTCCGTCTTCGCGCAACAGCTCCTCGTGCGATCCGGACTCCAGCAGCTTGCCTTCGCCGAGGACCAGGATCCGGTCGGCGTGACGTATCGTGGAGAGGCGGTGCGCGATGACGATTGAGGTGCGTCCGGCCATGATGGTGTTGATCGCCTCCTGTATCAGCACCTCCGTCTCCGTGTCGATGCTGCCGGTCGCCTCGTCGAGGATCAGAACCTTCGGGTCCTGTGCCAGCACCCGGCTGAAGGAGAGGAGCTGCCGTTGGCCGGTGGAGAGATTGGCGCCTCCTTCGTGGAGTTCCGTGTGGTATCCCTCGGGAAAGCGGCGGATGAAGCGGTCCGCCCGGACGGTCTCTGCCGCCTGCCTAACCTCTTCCTCGGAGATATCCGCCCCCAGGCGGATGTTCTCCAGCACGGTATCAGCAAAGAGGAAGACCTCCTGCTGTACCGGCTGCACGATGCTGCGGAGGGTGTCCAGCGGAATCCGGCGAATATCCACGCCGTCGATCAAGATTTCCCCCTCCTGTACGTCCCACAGTCGGGCGAGCAGATTGGCAAGGGTGGTCTTGCCCGCTCCGGTATGTCCGACGATGGCCACCGTCTCCCCGGGCTCGATGGTGAAGGAGAGATTCTGCAGCACCGGTTCGTCCTCCTTGTAGGCAAAGGAGACGTTGCGGAACTCGATGCGCCCTCTGAAAGGCTCGGGGAGCTCCGCCTCGCCGCCCGGAGGAAGCGACTCGTCGGTGTCCAGCAGATTGAAGATCCGCTCTCCTCCGGCCATAGCTGACTGCAGAATAGTAAACTTTTCGGCAAAATCCATTACCGGCTGATAAAACTTCTGGATCAGATTAACGAAGGCGATCATGATTCCCAGGGAGACGGTGGTCCCGAGGACCATTTTGCCGCCGAAAAAGAGGATCGTGCCGATGGAGACGGAGGTGAGCAGATTGATCATGGGGCGAAAGACGGCAAAGACCATCATCTCCGAGAGGTTGGCCGAGAGGAGGTCGCCGTTGCGGTCCCGGAACATGTGGCTGCTGATCTTCTCGCGGCCAAACATTTGCACCACCTCCATGCCGGAGATGTGTTCCGAGAGGAAGGCGTTGACCCGGGCTACCCCGTGACGAACCCGCCGGTAGGCGTCCCGGGCTTTGACGCGAAAGTAGAAGGTGAGCAGGATGACCGGCGGCAGGCTTGCCACGGTGATGGCGGCCAGGCGAGTGTCCAGCAAAAAGAGGGTGATCACCACGCCGATCATCAGTGCAAAGTCCCGGAGTATGGAGGCGGCAACGGAGGTGAAGAACTCGTTGATCGTCTCCACGTCGTTGGTAATCCGGGTGACCAGGGTTCCCACCGGGGTGGTGCCGAGAAATCCGAGGGATTGGCGAATACTGTGACCGAAGAGGCGCGTCCGGATGTCCCGCATTACCCCCTGGCCGGTGTAGGCCATCAGATAGACCTGGAAAAACATAAAGAGAAGCGTGCCCACCAGCAGGGCCAGATAGAGCACCGCTTTTACGCCGATACCCCGGATATCACCGGCCCGGAGGCTGAGCTTCTCCTCCCGGCTGAGCTCCTCGATTTCAGCGCGATCGGCAAGAATGTAGCCCTCCCGCTGCTCGAAGAGCTCCGGGTAGCGCGACAACAGCTGCCGCAGGTCACTGCTGTCGCGCATCTCCGTCACGTACCAGGTTTGTCTGGAGTAGAGCTCAGAGCCTATCAGCTCCTCTTTCACATCCGCCGGAACCTTCTCCCCTTCGATTTCCGGGAGATAGTAATAGTCGCCGATTTTTCGGGCCTGCTCCATGAGGGCATTGCGTTCCAGCACCTCTTCGCTGCGTTCGGCGACGGCAAAACGGCGGAAGCGGGACATAATGTCCTCGTCAATCGCGCGCTGCATAATGACGGGCGTTGCCAGCTCCGCGGCGGTGGCCAAAAGCAGCGCAATGACCGCCAGTGCCGCCGGAAAGGAGTAGGGCTTTATGAAGGCGAGAAGCCGGCGCATGATCTCCGGGTCGTACTCTTTGAAGACCTTTTCATGGTGCTGATCCATCAGACGCCTCCTCCGGTGTACTGCTGCAGCCGGTAGATGTCGCGGTACAGTCCCTCCTGCCGGAGCAAGTCCTCGTGGCTGCCCTCCTGAGTGATTTCCCCTTCGTCCATCACGATGATATAGTCGGCGTACATGAGGGTGGACACGCGGTGCGCCACCAGGATGTTGGTCTTTCCGCGGCGCTGTTCCAAAAAGCCGCTGAGGATGCGCTCTTCCGTCTGGGTGTCTACCGATGCGAGGGCGTCGTCGAAAATGAGCAGTTCAGGGTCCATCAAAACTGCCCGGCTAATGGCTACCCGTTGTTTTTGCCCTCCCGAAAGAGTCAGCCCCCGCTCGCCCACCGGGGTGTCCCAGCCGTGGGGAAAGGAGTCGAGCTCCCTGCTGATGGTAGAGAGCTCGGCTGCGCGGGCAATCTCCTCTTCCGGAGCGTCGGGACGGCCAAAGGCCAGGTTCTCCTTGATCGTGGCGGAGAAGAGAAAGGTGTCCTGGGGAACGAAGGCGACCTGGCCCCGTAGTTTATCGAGCCGGTAGTCCCTGACGTCCCGGCCCCCGATTGCCACTGTTCCGGGGGGAGGGTCGAGCAGCCGCGGAATGATGCGAACCAGGGTCGATTTTCCCGAGCCGGTGCGGCCGAGGATTCCGAGGGTATGACCCCGGGGAAGGCGGACCGAAATGTTGCGCAGCACCGCCGGATCCTCCTCGTCGTAGGAGAAGGTGAGGCCGTTGATCGTCAGTTCACCCTGCGGGGCGGCGTCCACCGGCTCCGGCGGGCTGGTGATCTCCGGTTTCTCCCGCATAATGGCGTTGATCCGGGAGAGGCTCGCCGCCCCGCGCTGGAGCATGTTCACGGTAAAGCCCATCCCCATCACCGGCCACCGCAGCATCGTGAGATAGCTCATGAAGGCGACAAAGTCGCCGGTGCTAAACTCCGCCAGGATCACCGACTTTCCTCCAAAGTAGAGCAGAAAGAGGAGGGAGAGGCCGGAAATAAAGGTAATGATCGGGAAAAAGAGTCCCCAGATACGCACCAGGTACATGTT
>CAYFUX010000067.1:0-5152 GCA_964346455.1 uncultured Spirochaetaceae bacterium | reverse complement strand
GCCATGCCCGTGGCCATGCGAATTGCCCGCATGTCGTTGGTCGCCCTCGCCATAATGTCGCCGGTCTTGTTGCGGCGGTAGAAGCTTCCGGAGAGGGAGAGCAAATGGGTGAACAAGTCCTCCCGCAGGTCACGCTCGATCCGCCGGGAGGCGCCGTGGAGGAAATAACGCCATCCGAAGCGAAAAAGAGCCACTCCGGCGGCAATAGCCACCATCATCAACACGAGCGTTCCCACCTTCTGCGGGGCGAAGTCGCCGGAGGCGATGATGTCGGTGGCCCGCCGGATTAGCTGCGGAATATAGAGCTCTCCCGCATCGGTTAGGAGCAAGGCGAGCATGCCAAAGAGGTAGAAATGGCCGTAGCGCTTCACATAGGGAAGCAGGGACTTGAATTCGCGCAGCACACTATTTCCTTTGCAGGGGCGGAGGAGGTATACTCACCGCGGGGTTCTCACATGAATATAATACTCTTTGAAGCGCCTCCGCAACACCTGCCGAAATACGATTCGCGCACCGACCACATCCTCCGTATTTTGAAGTACGGACCGGGGGACAGCTTCAAGGCGGGAATCGTCGACGGCCCGGTGGGGGTGGCGGAGATTCGTGCGGTGACAGAGGAGGGGCTGGAGCTCCACTGGCGGGAGACCGGTCCTCCTACAGGACTCTATCCCTTGGAGCTGATCGTCGGCTTTGTGCGGCCCATTTGCGCCAAACGAATCCTGCGTGATGCGGCCAGCCTGGGAGTGAGACGTCTTCTCTTTACCGGCACCGACACGGGGGAGAAGTCCTACCGCAAGGCGAAACTCTGGGAAAGCGGCGAGTACCGCCGCTACCTGATCGACGGCGTTCAGCAGGCCGGAGCTACCTGTCTTCCGGAGGTTGCCTTTACCCGGGGCGTGAGGGAGGCTTGCGAAGCGGCGCGGGAGCGCAGCGCTGCGGCGGGACGGGTGCTTCTTGACAATGGGATGGACAATGATTCGCTCCTGCGCCTATCCCTGCCGGCGGAGGGGGTGACTGCCGCGATCGGTTCCGAGCGGGGCTGGTCCGGCCGGGAGCGGGAGCTTTTCCGGGAGGCGGAGTTTATCCCGGCGGCGATGGGCGGACGGGTCCTGCGGACCGAAACCGCCTGCTGCGCCGCCGGAGCGCTACTGCTGGCGCAGATGGGGTGGATATAGGGCCGCCTCTGGAGCGACGGGCTGCTTTACCAACGCCCCAGTTTCATTCACGATGCTATCGACGAAAGGAGAAGGAGGAACGTATGGCGCACTCCAGGGCGGAGGCAGGAGAAGAACTGCTGGACACCGAGTATCCCGTGCTCGACAAGGGCTTTGTTCGACTGGTCGATTATTTAGGCAGCGACGAGCGTATCGTCCAGGCAGCCCGGGTATCCTACGGCTCCGGGACCAAAACGTTTCGGGAAGATCGGGGGCTGATTCGGTATTTGCTGCGCAATGGGCACACCTCGCCCTTTGAGCAGGTGGTGTTTACCTTTCACCTGAAAATGCCGATTTTTGTGGCCCGTCAGTGGATTCGGCACCGCACCGGCCGGGTCAACGAGATTTCCGGCCGCTACAGTCTCATGGAGGAGGAGTTTTATCTGCCCGCGGAGGAGGATATCTCCTATCAGAGCAGCGACAACAAGCAGGGGCGCAGCATGGAGGAGATGCCGGAGACGCTGCAGCAGGAGGTCCGGGCGCTTCTGGAGGGGGAGTTCACCCACTCCTACCAGGTCTACCGCCAGCTGTTGGATATGGGCGTAGCGCGGGAGGTGGCCCGCATTGCCCTTCCGTTGAGCCTCTATACGCAGTGGTACTGGCAGATGGACCTTCACAACTTGCTGCACTTCCTGCGGCTGCGGATGGATTCCCACGCACAACTGGAAATCCGCCGCTACGCGGAGACGATTTTTACGATCGTCGAGCAGGTCTGTCCCCTTGCCTGCGAAGCGTTCGAGGACTTCTCCCTTCACAGCCGGCAGTTCAGCCGCCAAGAGATGCAGGCGCTACAGACGATGCTCGACGGCGGCGCCTGCCCGCTAAAGGGGAAAGAACGGGAGCGCTTTTTCGATAAACTGGGCCGGAACGAGGACTAAGCGGCAGCCGAGGTTTCGCGGAACCTCAATTACCCGGCTGTACATCCCGGTCGTAGAGCTCTTCGAAGAAGCTCTTGTGCTTGGCCTCCTCGCCCATCAGCATCTCGAATATCTGCCGCAGCCCTTCGTCGTCGCTCTGATCCCGCAGCTCGCGGTAGAGGATATAGGAGTTGTCCTCCCGTTTCATGGCGGCGATCAGAATATCCTGGTAGTCCATCTCCGGTTCGAACTGGGGTTCTTTTAATGAGTCCCGGGTAATGACCTGCGGCGCCTCGCTCACCTTCACCTTCTCCGGCCCTTTCTCCCGCACCGACTGCAGTTTGCGTTTGTGGTTCTCTTCCATCTTGGCAAACTCGCCGAGCACCTCTTTCTGCGCGGAGAAGCGGGTGAGGTTCCGGAGTTCCTGGTAGAACTTCACCGCCGCCTCCTCCCGGCCGATGGCGTAATCGATTACTTCGGTAAAACGGCTCTCTTCCATGACGCTAGTTTCCTCCTTTGCGCAGGTAGCGGTCTATTCCGACGGCCGCGTTGTGGCCGTCGGCGATGGCGCTGATCGCATCTTTAGTCTTGTTGGCAATGTCGCCGCCGGCGAAGATCTTTGCTTCCCCGGTCTCACCGTGCACCCCGGTCTGGACCTGGTAGCGGTAGATACCGATTTTCTCGCTGTATTCGTCGGGAAGAAAGGTGTAGCCGGTGCCCTGACCGATGGCGGGAACGATGGTGTCGTACTCTTCGGTATGGATTTTTTCCTTCTGCAGAACCGGTTTGGGGCGCCTTCCCGGTCCCTGGTCCTGCATTTCCGCCTCGCCCCAGATAAAGGCGGCCTTTTCCGTACCGCGGTCCTCCACGCGCACCGGAATGGCCTGGGTAACGATCCGCACGCCCTCTTCTTTGGCCTCGTCGATCTCTTCCTGGTCGGCGGGCATGTCCACCTCTCGGCGGCGGTAGAGGACGGTTACCTCGCAGCCCAGCCGGCGGGCGGTCCGGGCGGCGTCCATCGCGGCATTGCCACCGCCGACTACGGCCACCCGGCTGCCGAGGGCGGGGCTGCGCCCGCGGGTCACCTCTTCCAGGATATCGAGTCCCGCTATGACCCGGGTATGCTCCTCACCTTCGATTCCCATCCGGTAGGGCTCCGGGAGGCCGGTGGAGAAGAAGAGGGCGTCGTACTGCTCGAGAAGCTCCTCGAACTGCTTGTCCCGTCCGATTTCCGTACCGTAGACGATCTCCACCCCCAAGGAGGCGATGAATTCGATGTCCTGGTCCAGCCGTTCGTAGGGAAGGCGATATTCGGGGATGCCGTAGCGCAGCATCCCGCCCGCCTTCTCCTTGGCCTCGAAGACGGTCACCCGGTAGCCGAGGAGGCGCAGATAGTAGGCGGCGGTGAGCCCTCCGGGGCCGGCGCCGATTACCGCCGCGTGCTGCGGGCGCTCGGGTTCGGCGGTTTCGGCGATCGCCTTGTAGTCCGCCGCCTGCGCCTGGTCGGCAAGGTAGCGCTTGAGCCAGCGGATAGCGATGGGGTCGCCGGTGTGGCCGAGGGCGCAGACTTCCTCGCAGCGGTGGGTGCAGACCCGCCCGCAGGTGGCGGGAAAGGGGTTGGTTTCGTACATCAGCTTGAGCCCGGCGCTGATGTCGCCTTCACGGATAGCCTCGATATAGCCGGGAATGTCCATGTGGGCCGGGCAGGTGGCGGTACAGATGCCGCATTGGACGCAGCGGTCGGCCTCAGCCCGGGCCTGCTCGGCGGAGTAGCCGCGCACCATCTCCATGAAGCTCTCCGCCCGCTCGGCAGGGGCGAACTCGCCCATCTCCTCCCGTTCGGGGTCCAGGAGGAGGTACTTCTCGTGGCGCTTGTAGCCCTCCTCGTAGGAGTCCCACCACTTGCCGTCGGCGCCGGGGACGAAGCGGAAGACCTCCGGGTCGGTGTCCACCCAGATATACTCCTTGCTCATCGTAAGGCTGCCGGTGGGGCAGATGTCGACGCAGAGGGCGCACCAGCAGCAGCGGCCGTAGTCGATCTTGGGCCGCAGGCCGCTGTCGCCCTGTTCGGTCTCCACCCCCTCTACCTCTACCATGTCGATGGCGGCGTTTTGGCAGATGTCGTGGCAGGTGCCGCAGCCGATGCAGAGCTCGTGGTCGTTTTTGTGAAACCCGCGGTAGCGCGGGGCGCCGGGCCGGTCGTTTACCGGATCTTTCACGGTATAAGGTTTTTCCGCGCTGCGTTTCCAGACGGAAAAGGGGGACAGTATATCGCGTAAGCTCATGGCATTACCTCTCGATCTCAGGGGGATAGGTGTGCAGGCTGGTCATCAGCCCGGCTATGTCGGCAACGTTCACATTCAGCGCCAGCTGTTCCATCAGCGCGACCGCGTGGGTGTAGCTGGGCCCGCGAACATAGATGCGCCGCGGGTAGGCGCTGCCGTCGGCGACCGTGTAGTAGCCGTACTCACCGCGGGTACACTCGGCCCGCCGGAAGGTCTCACCGGCGGGAACTTTCCAGTGCAGCGGGTTCGGCAGCCGGGTGTGGAAGGCGCCTCCGTCTGGGATCTTCTCCAGCATTTGCCGTATCAGGGAGACGGATTGGAACATCTCGCCCAGGCGCACCTTGGTGCGGTCGTATGCGTCGGAGTTTTCGGCGGTGATGTAGTCCAGCTCCAGGCGGTCGTACATCAGATAGGGCCGGTCCAGGCGGATGTCCCGCTTAAGGCCGGCGGCGCGGGCGTTGGGGCCGGTGACGCCGTAGGGGTCGATCATCTCCTGGGGAATAACCCCCAGGCCCACCGCGCGCCGCTTGTAGACGGCGTTGTGGAGCATCGCCCGCTCCATGTCGCGCAGCAGCTCCTCGATGTGCTCCATTACGGCTTTCGCGCGTCCGCGGAAGCCCTCCGGAAGATCCCCGCGGACTCCGCCGGGGATGATAAACATGTGATAGATGCGGCCGCCGGTGAGCTCCTCGAAGAGGTCCAGGATGTAGTCCCGATTTGCGATTCCCCACTGGCCGATGGTACCAAAGCCGAAGGCGCCGGCCTGCCCGCCGATCCACTGCAGGAAGCTGGCCAG
>CAYFUX010000066.1:6921-8959 GCA_964346455.1 uncultured Spirochaetaceae bacterium | reverse complement strand
AGCTATCCAGGCCTCTTTTGCCTGCAGGACCTCCTGCAGGGCTTGTTCAGGAGTTCCACCCACTGCAGAACAGTAATTGAGGTCGGGAATATCGGCCACATATGCTTCATCTTTTTCACTATAGAATATGCTAATATAGTAGTCTTTCACTCTCTTTCCTCCAATGACAAACCGTATTTCTCGACTATTTCCAGGAACTGGCGAACCTGATACGGCTTTGCCTCTCCTTTATAATTCTGGATGTTGACCATCTCTTCTATTCCTTCTCTCTTAAAAATATGATGACTCCCGCTCACGCGGTCAAGGGTAAAACCGAATGCTTCAATGAGACTGATGAAGTCAGAAAAACGGATCCCCTTTTTGCCCTGATCGAAAACCCCTCGAATGAAATTGTATTCACTCTTGATTACAACAAAGTTACAACACTTTGTCGAAGGCCTTGCTGATCTTGTGCACGGAGATCAGCTACTTCTCCTTCCTGGTTTAAAAAGGGGGTGAGAGCGCCGGAGTAATCTTTACGGCCCGGAAGTGGCGATCCTCTTTTTTAAGGCCTGCCTGATCTGATCCTCGGAGAACGGAGATGCCTTGGTCCCTTCTCTGAGCTCTTCCATGATCCGATCCACGCTTCCCAGCTGCCTGAGCAGCTTGAAGGTATCCCGCGCCTCGAGGCCAAGGGCCCGGGCGACAAGATCGATATAATTGATAAGGGTGTTTCCGGTGCGCTTCTCATGCGGAGCAAAGACTTCATGGCAGTAATGGCAGACGTCGAGGAGAAGCTCCGCTCCCGTTCCAGCCGCCTCTTCGAGCCTCGCATCCCGGATTTTCCAGAAGCTATCCGGGAAAAAATCCCCGCAGGTGGAGCCGCAGCAGGACGTGTTCTCTCCATGGCGGGGCATCTCCCTCAGCTCCACACCGGGCATGCTGTGCAGTAGGTCCCGCGCTCCGTTACGGTCCAGGCCGGTGAAAGAGGACTTGCAGGGTTCCTGGAGTGTCGCACTTCAGACACTGTTCGAGTGTACGCTTTTTCTCCTCCTCGTAAAAATTTTTGAGTCCGTTAGCGGTCAAAATGCATACCCTTCGATGACGAATGTGATTCAGTAATCCGTTTTCACTGATAATCCGGGCTCTTTTTCAATAGGAGGAGAAGTAATCGAGGAAGACAAAATCTAAGCAGGAGAAATTGAGACTTCCGGTTCAAAAATCGCCTTTTTTGGTCTGACAGTGGGGAGGGTCCTCTGTTGGCCCACGCCATTCTAACGACATGACTCAAAGTCTTCTCCCTCTATTATGTTCACATGTATTTTGTCCACATGGGGGTCGAAGTAGGGGCTTTCATGGTGCTTCCGGTATTTGCTGCTGCGCCCTCCGTCAGTGCCATAGGGAGATTCGACAGTGTGGCGGGCGTGGCGGCTGTGAGCCGCTGTGGCGTTCTTTAATAGTGGTGTGAGATGAGAGGAGTTATGCAAACTACGGATTGTGGGGTAAGGGTGTGGGGCGGTGCGCGGATGGGTGCGGATGGGTTGTTTCATTGTATTTTCCTACCGCTTTCATAGCAAACCAGCCTGAGTGAGAATGCAATTCTGGGATGAGTATAACAGGAGGAAATTTGATGAGAACATATAGAGATGCAGTACAAAAAATCGTCGAGGATAAATCAGAGGCGTCAGAATACTTGATGGCAGCTTTGGACGAATATTAACAGGATGATAACCTCCCCTCTCTCTCTTTTCAAAAAACGTTGTCCATCTTGTATTTTAGGGCTTACTGAATAACTTCAACTTTTATGATTTAAGCGAAACTACCTGCCCTACAGGGAAAAAACCGGTATATCGCAGTAGCAAAAAAAGAGACAAAAGAATGTCCTTTGCCACCTTCTCCAAATTCATCACCAGTACCGTCATTGCTATGTTGGTCTCACTAGCGTTTTTCAATTTCGTGGTGATCCGTGCCCACCCGTAGCGGCGCTTGCCATTTGGGCGCCGAGACGGCGCGCAGGCTCTACCTCGGGCGACTCTTCATGCAGGGTGGTATCTCTCAC
>CAYFUX010000066.1:0-6821 GCA_964346455.1 uncultured Spirochaetaceae bacterium | reverse complement strand
GACGGCGCGCAGGCTCTACCTCGGGCGACTCTTCATGCAGGGTGGTATCTCTCACGGCCGTAACGAGCCAGCCCGACACATAGCCTCGGCCAAAAAAGCCGGTGGAATAGGTTTGGGCCAGCTTTTTTGCTACGTTCTTCGCACCGATGGCGTTTGATTTTACCCGCCACAATTCCTATGCTTATAGGGTTATTATGCGGAAGGTCCGCCGCATGAATACCCAAACTCATTTTCCGGTAAGGTGGTGTATGGCCTCTAAACTGCTCCTCGTCGAAGACAAAGCGCTCATAGCCTTTAATGAAACCCGCATTATCAAAAAACACGGCTACGAGGTGAAAACCGTATACACCGGCGAAGAGGCGATCGAAGCAGTGGATGCGGACCCGGACATCGCTCTTATTCTGATGGATATTGACCTCGGGGAAGGGATGGACGGGACCGAGGCGGCGCAGGCAATTTTAGCGCGGCACGAACTGCCGATCGTCTTTCTCACCGGCCACTCCGAGAAAGAGTATGTCGAACGGGTCAAGAAAATTACCGGCTACGGCTACGTACTCAAGGATGCCGGCGAGTTTGTGCTGATCGAATCCATCAACATGGCCTTCAACCTCTTCAAAGCGCACCGCAGGCTCCAGGAAAAAGAGCGGGAGTACAGAGACGTTGTCGACCACATCGACAGCGCGATACTCAGGCTGAACAAGGAGGGGCTCATCACCTTTTTCAGCAGGGGAGCCGAAAAGATCTTTGGCTACTCCGCCGAGGAGGTGGAGGGACGCTCGGAACTGGGCCTGATTATTCCCGAGCAGGATGGCTACGACGAAAACTTGAACCGCATGTATGAAGACCTGCTGTCAAACCCGGATACCTACAGTTACCACGTAAACGAAAATATCTGCAAAGACGGCACCCGCCTGTGGATGGCCTGGAAAAACAAGAAAATATTCGATGAGGAGGGCAATTTTCTCTATATCCAGTCCATCGCCAACGATATCACTGAGCAAAAACGGGCCGAGGAGGCTCTCAGGCGCAGCGAATATCGCCTCAAGCGAACCCAGGAGATTGCCAACATCGGAAGCTGGGAACTGGATCTCAGAAAAAACGAGCTTTCCTGGTCGGATGAGATCTACCGCATCTTCGGATTGACTCCGCAGGAGTTCGGCGCTACCTACGAAGCATTCCTGGAGAGTGTCCACCCCGAGGACCGCGAGGCGGTGGACCATGCCTACACCAGTTCCATACAACAGGGCGGCGATGAATACGAAATCGAGCACCGTATCGTACGGCGGGACACCGGTGAAATCCGCTATGTCCACGAGAAGTGCGAACATCTCAGAGACGAGCATGGCACGATCGTCCGCTCTCTGGGTATGGTGCAGGACATCACCTCGCGTAAAAAGGCGGAAATCGCCCTGAGGGAGCGCGAGGAGAATCTTCGCATAACCCTAAATAGCATTGGGGATGCAGTGGTCTCCACCGATATGGAGGGCAGGATAGTGCACATGAATCCGGTGGCGGAAGAGTTGAGCGGCTGGCTTCTCGAGAGCGCCCGCGGAAAGAAGTTGAAGGACATCCTCACCTTCTTAAATGCCGACACCCGAAAAGCGGTTAAAAATCCCGTGCAGAAAGTCATCGAGAACGGCGCCGCTATCGGCCTGGCCAATAACACCTGCCTCATCTCCGCCGACGGTACGGAGTACACAATAGCCGACAGCGCCGCCCCTATCGAGGACGAAGAGGGGAACATCAGCGGCGTGGTAATGGTATTTCGGGATGTAAGTGAAGAATATGAGAAAGACCGACAGCTGCAGCACAGTGAGCGGCAGTACCGTACGCTGGTGGAGAGCTCTCCCATCGGCATCTTTCAGTCCCACTCGGAAGGCTACTTCGTCCATGTAAACTCGTATATGGCCCGCATCCTCGGCGGAGAGGGGCCAAGAGAGATACTGCGCCACTACCGGGACCTGGCAACCCAGCTCTACGTGCAGCCGAGGCGGAGAGAGGAGTTTGTCCGGCAGCTTCGCCGGGAGGGGCATCTCAGAAACTTCGAGTTCGAGGCCATTCGGGTCGACGGCAGCCGCTGCTGGCTTTTTCTCAATGCTCGGCTCAGCAAATACAACGAGGACGGCTCCTTCATCATCGACGGCTTCGCCTTCGATATTACCGCCCGCAGAAAGGCGGAGGAACGCAGTGAGGAGCAGAGATTCTTACTGCAGCGGTACCAGGACCGGCTCGAGGCGACGATGCAGGTCGGTCTCCTCGCATGGTGGGAGATGGACATAGAGAGCGGGCGCGTTCTGTTTAACGAACAGAAAGCCCGCATGCTCGGCTTCGACCCGTCGGAGTTCACCACGTACCACGACTTCACCGCCCTCCTCCACCCCCAGGATTATGAGCCCACAATGCAGGCCATGCGGGATCACCTGGAAGGCACTTCCAGTTCGTATTCCATCGATTACCGGCTGCGTACCAAGCAGGGCGATTACATATGGTTTCACGACACGGGGGGAATAACCTCCCGAGATGAAAATGGCCGTCCGCAGAAGGTCACCGGCGTGGTGATCAATATCGAAAAGCGGAAGAAGGTGGAGCAGCAATACAAGCAGCTTGTTGACGAAAAGAACTTTCTGATGAAAGAGCTCAATCACCGAGTAAAGAACAATCTCGCGATGATCTCCTCCCTCTTGAGCCTGAAGGACTCCATTCTCGGCAACGAGATTGACCTCTCGGATATCAAGAGTCAAATCGACGCCATCCGGATCGTACACGAAAAACTTTTCCAGTCCGAGGACATTACCCACATTGCCGTCCGGGACTACTTCCAGGAGCTGCTGGATACAATTTTCACCTCCTTCTCCACCCGGCAGGTGACCGTTGAAAACCGCATCGAGGAGCTTTCCATAGAAACCAAACCGGCAATTTCCCTGGCGCTGATCATCAACGAGGTCGCCACCAACGCCATCAAGCATGGGTTCACGGAAGATGAAGCGCCGCGTTTTAGCATTGAAATGTACAAGGATGCGGCGGCGCAGCAGTATGTACTGCGGCTTTCGAACAACGGGAATCCGTTTCCGGAAGAGGTCACCCCGGAGGAGGCCGAAACCCTCGGCCTGCAGCTGATCCGTTCTCTTATCGAGCAGTTGGAAGGGGAAATGGAACTGACCAAAACGCCCTCCCCGCAGTTCACTTTCACCTTTCCTGTTCAGCAGTAAAAGCCCGGGCTGAGCCGCCTCCGGGCCATGGCCTCGGCTCGAGCCGAGGCCTCAGGCGCCCAATTCCTTCTCCAACAACGCTTTCCCGTACTCTATCGAAACAGCGTACGACAGGTCGGAGTTGATCGGTATGGCTTCTTCAGAAATGCCGCGGCCTTCCAAAGCAAGCGGATCGAATACCCCGCCTATCATCCCAATCACTTGACCATCGGCGACACTGATCAGCGGCCCGCCTAAGTCCCCGTGCTGCACCCGGCGGTCGAAGATAATCAGTTTCGTGCCGCTGTGAGAGGTCACCCTCCCCGAGAGCATTGCCTGGCCGGCAAACACTCCGTGGATTCGGTAATGCCCAAAGGGGATGCCCAGCGACATGAGCTGAGCGCCTCTCGCATCCTTGCCCGCTTCGCCGAGGATATTCTCCGGCATATTGATCTCCATTTCCGGTTTGAGCTTCAGCAGTGCTATATCCCGTTCGGTATCCCGCGCCGCCACCTCAACCGGAACCGGCGACACCTCTTCAAGAGTGACGGAAGAAAACCCTTCGGCGGAGTTCGGCGGCACCACCGCGAGGTTCTCGTCCTCCGTCACCCCCCGCGCGGCGGTGAGCAAATATCCCTGGGGGTGAACGAGAAAACTGCTTGCCAAAAAGGTCACATCATTCTCCGCCTGACGCATCACCATCATACAGCTTCCCTGAAATCGCTGGCTCAGTCTCTCAAACATGCTCCGCTCTCCTTTCTCCGTACATACTTTCCAGCTTCCGGGGATCTACTCGATTCCGGCCACCCAGGAGTCCACCAGTTTCTCGTGCGTCTCGATCCACCGGAGGGCCTGATCGTAGGGAGCTTTCTCCTCGTTGTGGATCCAGCGCATCAGCCGCTCGAGATCCTCCGGTTCATACAAGATTCTCTCGAGCACGGTATGGGCTTCCGGCATCTCCTCCGCCAGTCCCAGTCTGCTCATCGTGTGGATCGACTCCTCGTCTCCGAATACGTGTTTCGGGTCCTCGAGAAACCGCAGATTGTACAATTCAAACATCCAGTGCGGCCTCCAGCCGGTGAACACGATCCACTCTTCCTGGTAGACCGCCTTGGCAAGGCGGTCGAGCATCCGCTCTTCGTCGCTCTCCACCACATTGTAGTAGCGCTCCAGCTCGTACGCCTCCAGCGTCTCCCGGGTACGCTGCATTACGCCGGCTCCCGATTCTATTCCTATGATACGCCCTCCAAAGCGGCCGGCTGTCTCCCGCAGCTCAGGAATAGAACGAATCGTCACCAAGTCCCGGCCGGTACGGCCGGAATCCCCGGTCTGACGTCCGGGAGTAACTGCAGGAACCACCAGGCCGATGCGTGCACCGGTGAGGTTGGGCCCCAGGTCCTCGAGCCGGTCGGCATACCGCTCGTAATACCTCCGGTGCGTAACCGGCAGCCAGGCGCCGGTGAGCACATCCGCCTCGCCCTCGGCGACGCGGCGCCACATCTCTTCCACCAGAACCGACTCCAGCTGAACCGTATATCCCAGCCGTTCCTGCAATACCGCCTGAAACAGGTGCGCGCTCGCGATTTCCGATGACCAGGGAGGATGCACAAGCCGCAGCGTCTGCCCGGAGCGGCGGGAGGGCTCCGCCTCCCGGGCGTCAGTTTTACTTTCGGGAGCGCAGCCGGTTCCCAGAATCAACACCGCATAGACTGTAAGAATGCTCGCACTCATTCTTGCCAAGCTCATCACCGCTCACCCCCTTCGGAATCCGACTTTCCCTTCGTTTTACCAAAGAGCCGCTTCACACGCCCGCCAAAGCCGCGGGCACCTTCTTTTTCGACCACCGTTTTACGCACCGTTTTCTGCCTCCTGATCCAACTGAGGTGCCCGTGCACCAGATCGGGCTCCGGATGGCTGAAGGCGGTCTTAAAGACCTGCCCGTGTTCATAGGAAGGCATGGAAAAGCCGGGTCCTTCCACATACCCCTCCATCCCCTTCCGGAGACTGTAGATCATAAAGAGCAGCACCAGGGCAAAGGGCAGCCCGGTGGTGATCGCCGCCGTCTGCAGCGCGACCAGACCGCCCCCAAGGAGAAGGGCGGCGGCAACAGCCCCTTCCACCAGGGCCCAAAAGAGGCGCTGGAGTTTCGGCGGGTCGGGATTGCCCCCGGCGGTAATAATATCGATCACCATCGACCCCGAGTCGGAGGAGGTGACAAAAAAGGTGACGATCACGATCACCGTCAACAGCGAGGTGACGATGTCAAAGGGGAAGTTTTCCAGCAGCTTGAACAGTGCTACCGGGATATTCTCCTGAACCGCCCGGGCGATTCCGCCGAGTCCCTGCATCTCTACGTGTATGGCGCTGTTGCCAAAGATCGTCAGCCAGGCAAAGGTGATGAGGGTCGGTACAAAAAGCACCCCCATAAGAAACTGGCGGATAGTTCGGCCGTAGGAGACTCTGGCAATGAACATCCCCACAAAGGGAGACCAGGCAATCCACCAGCCCCAGTAGAACACGGTCCAGCTGTGCTGCCAGGTACTCGCCTCGTAGGTTTCGTTCCAGGTGGCAAGCCGGGGAAGAAACTGCAGATAGTGCCCCAGGTTTTCGCCAAAGGCTTTGAAAATAAAGAGCGTGGGGCCGACCAGCAGCACAAAGAGGCACAGCAGCGCCGCAAGAACCAAGTTGATTTCCGATAACCGCCGAATCCCGGCACTGAGCCCGGCGAGCACAGACCACGTGGCAAGAGCGGTAATGCCGGCGATCAGGATGACTTGGACACCGGTACTCTGGCCTATTCCGAAGAGATGGTTGAGCCCCGCGTTTACCTGCTGCACTCCCAGGCCGAGGGAGGTGGCCACGCCAAACAGGGTGGCCACCGTAGCCAGTATATCGATCACATTGCCCGCCGGCCCGTGAATTTTCTCCCCCAGCACCGGATAAAACACCGAACGGATAGAGAGGGGCAGCCCCTTGTTGAACGCAAAGAAGGCCAGCGCCAGCCCCACCATTGAGTAGACCGCCCAGGGGTGCAGGCCCCAATGGAGAAAGGTGAGGTCCATGGCGGCTCTGGCCGACTCCGCGCTGCCCGCTTCGGTGAGGGGGAAAGATACAAAGTGAAACATCGGCTCGGCAACACTGTAGAACAGCAGCCCGATGCCCATACCGGCACTGAAGAGCATGGCGAACCAGCCGAGAGTGGAAAACTCCGGCTTTGCATCCGACCCCCCGAGGCGTATATCGCCGTGCCGGCTTACCATCACAATCAGCACGAAGACGAGAATCACATTCATCGTCATAATAAAGAACCATCCTGCTCCGGTGGCAATGGTGGTCTGGATGGTCTCAAAAAGGTCCCCCACACTCGCTTGAAAGATGATGGCAAGGGCAACCGATCCGATAATCAGAAAAGCCGATATAAAAAATACCCACGGGTGAATATCTATAGCGAACCAACTCTCCTTCTCTTTCTTCTTCTCCATTTTCGCCATAGCAGCTCCTTGTTGCAATCCTGGATCACTAAGCATAGCGAGCCCTCCCCTCGGTGTCAAATAGGACTCGCCCCTTTCGGCAGTCTCCCCGCACCCCTCCTTGACCTACAGCAGTCAGAGCGATATGCTTTGCAGCAGTGGA
>CAYFUX010000065.1:1445-9639 GCA_964346455.1 uncultured Spirochaetaceae bacterium | reverse complement strand
GCCCCATCACTCCAGCACCCGCTCTATCTCCGTCCACAGCTGATGTTCTTGAAAGGGCTTGCTAAGAAAGCCCTCCATCCCCGCACTCTTGCAGCGCTCGCGGTACTCCACGGCGGCATGCGCGGTGAGGGCAATGATCGGCACGCTTCTGCGCTCCTCAGCCGCCTCCGCCGCGCGAATCCCTTGCGCCGCCTCCAAACCGCCGCTTCCCTGCAGGCTCAGGTCCATCAGCACGAGGCTGCACTCGCTCTCCGCGGCCAGTTTCACCGCCTCCTCTCCAGTGCCCGTCTGCAGCACCCTCCAGCCCCGCTCCTCGAGTATGCGCACCAGGTAGAGACGGTTGATCGCCTCGTCCTCCACCACCACGATGGTCCTGCCCTCGCCGCTCGGCGTCTCTGGCGCTAGGCTCGTTCCAATCGGTACTTCGGCACGATCGTCCCGTGGATGATCCCCGGTACTCTCCCCGGCGCGGTCCCCGGCCTCCCCTTCCTCCGCCGTCTCCATAAGCGCCTCGGCCGGCTGTTCCGGTGCCGGGGCTGGCTGCACTTCTATCCCCGCTTCCATCCCCTCTTCCGCTGCCGACAGGGGCAGCTCCACGGTAAATACACTCCCGCCCCCTTCCCTGTCGGCCACGTTTACACGGCCGCCCATCAGCTTCGTAAGCGTGCTGACAATCGACAAGCCCAGCCCCAGTCCGCGGCGGGCGCCGCTGATCTCACTCCGCTGCTGAAAGAAGGGCTCAAAGATCTGCTCCCGCACCTCTTCCGGGATTCCGCTCCCCGAGTCCTCCACCCGGAGCGTCAGCCCCGCCGCCGACCACTCCGCCAGCACCCGCACCTTCCCGCCGCGAGGGGTAAACTTCACCGCATTCGTGCCCAAATTGACGATGATCTGCACTACCCGCGCTTTATCCCCGTAGAGCCTCTTAGAGCCGCTGCCGCGGAGGTCAAAGAGAAACTCGACCCCCTTCTCCTTAGCCTGACTACGGAGCGCCGGGCCGGACCACTCGGCCAAGTCCGCCGGGTAGAACGCGGTGGGGTGCAGGGAGAGGGTCCCGGAGGAGACCCGGGTAATGTCGATGAGGTCGGAGATAATACGCAGCAGGTGTTCGCTCATCGTCCGCAGCTCCCCCAGCAGTCGCCGCTGGTCGCCGTCCAGGGGACTGCGGGAGAGCAGCCGCTCCACCCCCATAATGCCGTGCAGCGGGGTGCGCAGCTCGTGACTCACTCCCCCCAAAAACTGCGATTTCGCCTCGTTCGCCCGCTCGGCCTCCGCCCGGGCCGCCTCGGCCTCCCGCCGCGCTCCGTCCACCTCCTCCAGAACGCTCTCGAGCTGCCGCTGCATCTCTTCGCGGCGGGCAAGCTCTTCGGAAAGCGCCGCGGTCTTGCGCCGCACCTCCTTCCGCAGGAAGAGGGTCCAAAGAAAGCCGATGATAATAACCCCGGCCAACACGGCGACGATGATCAAGGCGACGCGCATGCGCCGCTCCCCTCGGGCCGAATACGCCTCCATCAGGCCAAACCAGCGCTCATAGATCTCATCGTATTCGCCGGAGATCTTGAGAATATTGAGCCCCTCATTGAGGGCCGCCAGCAGCTGATCCCGGCCCTCTCCGACGGCGATCGAGTAACTGCGCTGCAGCAGCGGCTCCCCGACGATCCGGAGGGAATCGTAGTCCCCCTTCTGCATCGCCAGGACCCCCTGTGCCATCCCCATCACCGCCGCATCGGCCCGACCCTGCGCAAGCGCCGGAAGCACCTGCTTCCACTCGCGGACGGTCACCAGGTCCGCCCCGATATCCTCGGAAAGCAAGTAGTCGTGTCCCAGGTCCGCCTCCTGCACCACCACCCTTGCCTGCTCCAGATCCTCGGCACTGCGGATAGAAGAGCCGCGGGGCACGAATATCCCGTAAGAGGCGATAAAGTGAGGAATGGTAAAGTCGACCTTCTTATCCCGTTCGGGGCTTCGGTACATGCCCGCCAGGATATCGATCTCCCCCTCCTCCAGCTGCCGCCGCACCTCGGCCCAGGGGCCCAGCTCGATCTCCAGGGGAATGCTCATGATCTCCGCCACCCGGCGGATGATATCGATATTGAAGCCCGCCGGCTCTCCGGCATCGTTGATATATTCAAAGGGAGGATAGCTCCAGTCGCCCCGCACCCGGAGAGGCTCCTCCGCTATCCGGTCGCTTTCGGAGGGTGCGGGAGCGTCGAAGAGCTGAAGATTACGGGGCGAATCCGCACAGGAGGAGAGCAGCAGCACAAGCAAAAGCCACTGTATGGCGCGCCGTATCAGCGGCCGCCGCTGCAGATTTCGTGAATCCTCGCGCCTCATCTCCCGAACCTCCCGCATCTCCCGCATCTCCGCCTCTCGACTGCCGGAGGTCACGCTCCGGCAGAACCGTGTATCAGAACCCGAGCAGCTCCGTCATTTGCTCCCACCTGGAAAGCCGCAAAGCCAGGGTCGGCAGGTTATCCGCCTCTTCGGCCGCCCGGCCGTCGCGCTCGTCTTTGGCCGAATACCACACCGGCACCATTCCCGCCGCACGGGCGCCGGCAACGTCCACGTCCACCAGGTTGCCGCAGTACCAGCACTCGCCTGCAAAGAGCCCCAGCTTAGCCAGCGCCACCTCAAAGAGCAGCGGGTCCGGCTTGCGCACCCCGTAATCAGCGGAAGCGAGGAGAAACTCGAAGTAGGAAGCAAGCCCCTGCTTCTCCATCTCGTGCTCCAGCACCGCGGCAGTGTAAATGGTGTTGCTGACCACCCCTAGCCGGATGCCCGCGTTGCGGGCGGCTGCGAGCGCTGTTTCGACCCCCGGTTCCGTCTCAAAGGTGAGCGAATGGTCCCAGTAGAGCCGTTCCAAAGCGGTGTCGTCGATGTCAAACTCGATTCCCCGGCGGCCGTAGAGCAGCCGCATGAAGTCGCTCTGGCGGTACTCCAGATTCTCCCGGGCACAGGTCTCTTCAAACCGTTTGTCGAGAGTGCGTCCGAACTCGGCGAGTTCGGCAATGCTCGTACCGTCGGCACCGCGGGCCCGCTGCAGGAGCGCCTCGATCCCGGCTTCGCGGTCGTAGTCGGCCGCCCTAATGATGGTGTCGCCCATGTCAAAGAGGATTGCTGAGGGTAGCTTTGAATCGGCCATAGCGCCATTGTGCACGCAAAGACGGCGGAGAGCAAGCGCCGCCGGCTGCACGCTCTCCGCCCGGCGAGGAGCCGGAGCGGCCGGGCCGGAAAACAACCGGCCGGCCCAGGGAGCCCGTCGCCTACATGTACTCCTGCAGCAGCTCCTGCATCTGCAGGTGGCCCTCCTCGGCGGCGATGATGAAAGGGGTTTTACCTTCCTCGGTCTCCGCCTCCGGGTCGGCCCCCGCTTCCAGCAGATAGCGGGCCTGGCGGGGGAGGCCGGATTTGACAGCACGGTGGAGGGCGGTGCGGCCGTCCTCGTCCCGGGCGTTGACCCGGGCGCCACGGTCGATCAGCAGTTTCGTGATATCGGAAATACCCTCATTCGCCGCGGCCATCAGGGGGGTGAAGCCGTCGTTCGCCTTCGCACGGACATCGGCACCCTTCTTTATCACCAGCTCGCAGAGGTCCAGCCGGCTGGTGTTGGCGGCGTAGTGCAGCACGGTCCAGCCGCCGGAGCTCCTGGCACTGATGTCCGCCCCATGCTCGATCAGCAGGCGGGCAAGAGACCAGCGCTCGTTGCGGAAGGCATAGTGCAGGGGAGTGAAACCGGAGGTGGCGTGGTAGTTGAGCTCCACCCCGGATTGTATGAGCTTGCGGGCGATCCCCGGGTAGCCGTACTTCAGCGCTATGATGAGCGGGCCGACATTATTGGCGTTGCGCTCCTTCAGCGCTCCGCCGGCTTCATAGATCGCCGGGACCAAGGACTCCTTGTCGAATTTCATCGCGTACATGAGGGGAGTCCAGCCGGTGTTGGTGCGGGCGGTTAGGTCCGGTTCCTCCTCGAACACCCGCTCGGCAAAGAAGACCGACAGGTTGGCCAGGGCGGACATGAAGAGGGTCTCACCGTGCTCCTGCTGCACGTGGATGTTCGACCCGGCGTCCAGGAGCATGTTGGCGGCCGCCTCATCCTTCTCCACAATTGCCGCCATCAAGGGGGTGCGCATGCGGTGGTCCCGCGCCTTTAAATCTATTTCCTGCTCGATGAAACGGGAGAGCACCTCGTGATCGCGTGAGCTGACGGCCTCGAAGATCGACAGCCCTTCGATCTCCGTCAGTGGCTGGTGGAGCTGGAAATCCCCCTCATAACCGGCAATGCGGGGGTTCAGGACGGCTGTGCCCGTTTCGAACACGTCCCGCAGGGTGGCAGGGAAGAAGCGGTTGTCATTCTCTCCGGCTTTCAGGTAGATGGTGTAGAAGGGCAGGTTCCCTTCCCGGGCCTTATTCCGGGCTTTCTCCCCGCCGAAGACCCCGAAGGTATGGACGTAGTCCTCCTCGAACTTCCACTCACCGGTGCACACCTCCTCACCCTTGAGGAATCTCTCCCACTTTTCCCGGTTCTCATCCGCCGCCCCCTCGGGGATCTGCGAGAACTTTTCCAACCCGACTATGTTGTCATCCTCAATATTCGTGCCGGTAAAGAGATAAAAATCCGGCCCCCAGCGCACCTCGCCCTGCCTGAGCTCAAAGCCCATCCAGGTTTCGAAACTGGAGTGCGGGTGGATGTGAAGGAAATAGTCGGAAGTAACTCCAAAGGACACCTCGTCGTTGGTAAAACGGAACTCCTTCTCCTCTTTGATGCTGAGCTGCGAGCCCTGGAAACAGGCCGGGAGAAATTCCTCCATCTCCAGGTAGGATTTCCAGGCCCGCAGAGGGGCGCTGAAACCCAGGTTAAAGAAGCGGTACAGGTCGCGGTACATGAGCCGCGTCTCGGCAATGCGAGCAGAAGAGTTGAGGCTCATGAAGCCGGCAAAGCCCATGGGCGTGGGCAGTACGTTGAGCATGAGGGTGACATCGGCAAAGGGCACCTTCCACTCCGCTTCAGCCCATACACGGCCGTACCGATCGCGGTGGGTCTGCACGGCGGCGGGCTCGCCGAATCCGGTAATGGCAATGTTCTGATTGCCCACGCTCCGCCGGTAGGGGTAGCCCTCCAGGACCCGCTCCAGGGCCGCTGCCGGATCGGCCATGTAGCGGTTGGGTACCCCGCCGCCGGCTTCCCGCAGCCGAAACAAGGTCAGATTCTGCCCCAGCTCGGCGTAGTCGAGCTTGGCATCTCCCTTCAGTTCCACGCTCTCCTCGGCCTCCGGTTCCAGAGGAAACCAGTTGTCCTGCTTGTTCAAGCCGTAGAGAACCGGCACGTTTTGGTACTTGTTACGGGTCAGCAGCGGATGTGAGCCGGGACCGTTCGGAAAGAGTCTGTTTCCGTACTCCCGGTAATACGCATTCCCCATGTCCCTGAGGAACCTCCGGTAGAGGACCTGCAGCCGCTCCGCCGCCGTGCGCCAAGGAGCAGGCAGCTCCACCGTCCCCTGCTTAACCTCCTGCACCGTCCACTCGGCTACCGGCAGCCTATAGGAGAACAGCTCCTCGATCTCTCCCCCGCTTATGCCGGGAACATCGGGGGAGATTTCGGAGGCGGGATAGGCGTAGTTGAGGTTCTCACTCGGCGATTTCGCCGTGACCACCCCCAGGACCTCTCCGGCGTTGTTGACCAGAGGGCCGCCGCTGTTGCCCGGGCTCGCGGCAGCGGAGAAGCGCAGCCACTTCCATTCGCCCTTCAGGTTCTCCGCGGTTTGAGAGGTGAGGGTGCCGTCGCGCATGATGATCCCCTGACCGTGGGCGTTGCCCACCGCGTAGACGCTCTCGTTGATCGCAGGTTCCCTGTCAAAGCTCAACGGCTCCGCCTCCGGGGGATGTTTCACTGAGAAGGTGACCAGGTCCCGCCGGCTGGAGTAGCCGTAGACCGTGTCCACCGGGTAGACCTCCCCCTTCATGTCCCGCAGATAATAGCCCCTGCGGTAGAGCTCCTTGTGCAGCATGAACACATGGGCGGCGGAGATGAAGCGGTTGTCGCCGGTCATGAAGGCGGTGCCCACCGGGCGGTAGTCGTCAGTGCGGACGCTGTAGGGCAGCAGGTACACCGGCAGCTCCCGCGCATAGCTTAGCGGATCCTCCTCCTTGGGGACCACCACCTCGAACACCGCGGCATTGATCCTGGCCATCGCCTCCCGAGGAAGGGAGATCTCAGCCTGAAGCGGGGCGGACGAGCCGAAGATCAGCAAGGCTGCCACTGTCATCCGCAGGGCAGCCGGCGAGCGCCTATCTTTGAACCAATTCATAGGGCGTAGTGTACCCAACAATCCCGGGAAGCGCAAATCTTCTGTTCGCCTTGGTGACGTTTTTTTTCAGTGTTCGCCTGCCCGCTGATGCGCCTCCGCGGTCTCTCCATTCCGCAGTTTCCCTACCCGCTTGCCCGGCCCCGCCGCGGAAGGCTATAATGGCCGGATCAATCTTCGACCCAAGGAGTGCGTCATGTACATTGCAGCCTTTAACGGCAGCCCCCGCAGGGGCGGCAACACGGAGTATTATATCGAACAAGCCCTCGAGCCGCTGCGCGCGGCGGGGCACGAGTGCGAGCGGGTCGATGTTTTCCACGGGATCGACGGCGGCTGTACCGCCTGCATGGGCTGCCGCGAGGATGGCGTCGAGCGCTGCAGCCAGTACGACGACATGCTCAACGAGTGCCTGGAGAAGATGTACCGCGCCGCCGCCATTCTTATTGCCAGCCCCACCTACTTCTCCGATCTCAACGCGGAAACCAAGGGGCTGATAGACCGTGCGGGATACGTGGCCCGGGGCAACGGCAATCCTCTGGCCCGCAAGATCGGCGCCGGCATCGCCGTAGCCCGCCGTTCCGGTGAGGTGCACACGCTGATGTCGATCAATCAGTTCTTCCTGATCAACGAAATGATCGTCCCCGGCTCCAGCTATTGGAACGTCGGCCTGGCCCGGGACCTCGGCGACGCGCAGGCGGACGAGGAGGGCATCCGTACGATGCGCCGGCTCGGCGAGAACATCGGCTGGCTCCTCGACAAGCTCCACGACTATTCCGAGTAATCCTGTCCATTTTTTTCCACTTTTTGGATCAAGAATTGATTCTGTGCCGGCAGGACGATACATTGATAGTGTGGAGAACATAGAAAAGCACATAGCCGGCGACTGGTATGAACTACGCTCCCGGCTCGACACCCCCGGCGAGCTCGTCGAATATCTCGAGCTCTCCTCTGGAACAATTGCCGACATGCGCGAGAGCCTGCGTCTGTCAGTGGAAGAGGGCGTAGTGGAGTACAAGAAAGGTCTGGTCCACTCGATCATGACGTCCCTCAAGTCGCTCAAATGGAATTCCAAGGCGATGCAAGGCCTCACGGAGACCATCGGCAAGGCGGCAATGCTCATTCTGACTCCGGCGCTGCAGCGCCAGTTGGCCCTCGGACACCTGCGCACCTCCGTCTCCCGCCAGGAGGGCCAAGCGCGGGAGCAGCGCAAGGCAGAGGAAGCCCGGCAGTCGCAGCAGCTGCCGCCGATAAAAGAGATGGTGGCGGATGTCAAACAGCGCATGAACGCCCAGCCGGAGCTGAAGCACCACTCGGATGTAAACCGCATCTTTGCCCAGCTCAAGTACTACAACTCCCAACTGGAGAAAATGCGCAATCTCAAACCGGGCATTCCAAAGGAGAAACAGCAGTCCTTTCTCTCCAACTTTCAGCAGACTTTCCAAGAGATCCACGAGCGGATCTACAATGCCTACTCGGCCCTCCTCGAAGAGCAAAAGAGCCCGGCGGAAGAGAAAAGCTCCCACACACCGATCCTCAAGCGCTACGAACTCGCGCCCCTGGAGTCGCACTTCCGCGAACAGTGCAGGGAGGCCGCCCGTCTCTACTCCACCCTCGTCTTTGCCGAAGAGGAAGGCTACCGCATGCGCGAGCTGCTGCTGGACCTCGTTACGCGGGAGAACTACTATATCTCCAGCTACGACCAGGAGCTGGAGAAGTACCGCGGAATCGCCCCTTTCGGCAAAGACTATCTACAGATGAGCGTCGCCATTGCCCGCGAGCTCTACCGCTACCTCGAGCGCTACACCGCCTCCCGCTGAGCTCCCACCCCGGCCTGAGCCCCAGCACACTGGCCGGGGCCCGGGCACAGCCGCCGGGCCCCGGCCTAGCCGCCG
>CAYFUX010000065.1:0-1345 GCA_964346455.1 uncultured Spirochaetaceae bacterium | reverse complement strand
AGCCGCCGGGCCCCGGCCTAGCCGCCGAGGCCATAGCACAGCCACCGGAGCCATAGAGGCTGCTTAGAGAATATCGCTGCGGTCCTGCTCCTTCATCGTTTCCACCGCTTTCTTCACCAACTGTCCGGAGCCCTTCTTGGCCACCAGTACGGCGCCGTTCTTCACCACCACCATCAGGTCGTCGACCCCGCAGAGCGCCACCGGCATATCGGAAAAGACGAAGTTGTTCTGCGCTTCGATCTCGAAGCTCTCGCCGCCGCTTCTGCCCTCTTTTTCAAAGAGTTCGGCCATCTCTTCCCAGCTGCCGATGTCGCTCCAGGTAAATGAGGCGGGTACCATGGCAGAGCGGGTACTCTTCTCCATCACCGCGTAGTCGATGGAGTCCTTCGGCGAGTTCTTGTAGATCTTCTCGATCTCGCCCCCTTCCATCACCAGCTCGATACCGTTTTCGCTCCGGCTCTCGCCCTTCTCGCAGATGCCGGCAAAGCTCTTTCCGATTTTTGGGCTGTGAGCGGCAAGTTCGTCCAGGTACGTGCCCACCTGAAAGGCGAACATACCGGAGTTCCAATAGTAGTTACCCTTCTCCACAAACTCTTTGGCCGTCGCCTCGTCCGGCTTTTCTCGGAAGGAGCGCACCTGTCGGCCTACGTTGAGCGCCTGGCCCGCTTCTATATAGCCGAAACCGGTCTCCGGGCGCGTGGGCGGGATGCCGAAGGTGACCAGATAGCCTTCTCTGGCTAAGACGTCCGCCTGCTCGGTATCCGCTACAAACTTATCGGTGGGAGTAATGAGGTGATCCGCCGGCAGCACCGCAGCGGTCTGCTTCGGGCCGTGCGTAGCCTTGACCCATTCGGCCGCCGCGGCAATGGCGGGAGCTGTGTTGCGTGCCGCCGGTTCGGGCAGTACCGCGATCTTCTCGTGTCCCTCTTTTAGCTTTCCGCATTCGGCAAGCACCGGCGGAAGCTGGTCCTTCAGGGTAATCAGCACGATCCGTCCGGAAGGTTTGAGCGCCAGAGCCCGCTCTATGGTCAGCTGCAGCAGGCTCTTTCCGTCCCGTACGGGGATGAACTGCTTGGGATTAGCCGAATTGGACGCCGGCCACAGCCGCGTGCCGGATCCGCCGGCAAGAATGAATATGTGATCAACCATAGCTGCACCTCCGCTTTATCGCGAGTTTTTATATATCGTCATATCCAGTATACCCTTATTGCGTCGGGGATGCAAATTGGCGCTACTCCTGCTCATATTCCCCGCCGTATTCCCCGCCGTAATCGCCTTCGTGACGCCTGGAGCCGCCGCTGCGCCGCTGTTCGATCAGCGGGGTATGCTGCTCCGCTTCCTCAAA
>CAYFUX010000064.1:3965-11040 GCA_964346455.1 uncultured Spirochaetaceae bacterium | reverse complement strand
TTCCTGAAGAATACCAATATCAAGTTCGAGCTCCGCAATAAGCCTGCTGACATCATCTGTGTTCACCGCGATACACCTCCCGACCGTAATGCTCGATTTCACGGCGCAGCCCCTCTGCCGCGGAGTTCATATCGATGAGATCTACCTTAAAATTGCTTTGCAGGGCTATTGCAAGGCAGCGGAGGTAGTTTGCCCCTTCAAAGGCAAGATCTATGTCGAAATCTTCCCGCTTCACCCTTCCCTCGCCTAGGGAACCAAAAAGAATGATCCGCCTGAGACCGGGGTCTTCCTCCTGAAAACGCCGCACAAGCTGCTCCACTTCTTCATGCGCCGCATGGATCTTAGCTGTTAGGCGCTCTTGCCGCACACGTTCTTCTTCGGCATTTTTTCGCTTGAGAGCTCTGGCAATTTCCCGCGGGCTCTGCACTTTATCGTCTATCATGAAATAAGTGTAGTACTTCTTGTCAGAGCCGTAAAGATACGCCTGGCGTACAAGTGAAGAGGGGAAGGGAATGGGTGCCGGAAAGGGATTACGACTCTATGGCAAAGTGCCTCGACGAGATCGTCTCCGTATAGTACCATATAATTTAAGGCGAATCGGAAGAACGGCAGCAGAGGGGCACGCCCCTGATGCCGTCCGACGGCCTCTTATGGATGCAATATTAAAGAAACCGTGATCAGGAGAAGTAGTATGAATAGCGATACAGTACTCGGCTGTCTTATGGGTGGCGCCATCGGCGACAGCCTGGGCAATCCGGCGGAACAGCTCTCCGCCGAGCAACTCGCCGCCAGTCCCGTGACCTTCGATTCCATAGACCCGGCGCAGTTCCGCATCACCGACGACACGCAGATGACCCTCTTTACCGCCGAGGGCTTCCGGAAGTTTCGGGAGGAGCAGGACGTGCTGGAGCTCCTCTACGCCTATCACCGCTGGCTCACCACCCAGGGCTCAAGCCCTGCCACCGGCGATGCCACGGTCTACGCCGACCGCTCCGACGAGGAGGTCCGGACCATCCTCTCCGACGGCTCCCTTGTCCACGAGGAGGTGCTGAACCGGAAAGAGGGTCCCGGCGCCACCTGTCTGGAGGCCCTCGCTACCGGCGAGTTCTACTCTCCCGCCGCCAACCCTAACGACAGCAAGGGCTGCGGCGGGGTCATGCGCGCCGCCCCCATCGGCCTGCTCGCCGGCTCGCGAGAGGAGGCCTACCGCTTTGGCAAGCTCAGCGCCGCGCTGACCCACGGCCATCCCACCGGCTACATCGCCGCCGGTGCCTTTGCCGTCTTGATCCACGGCCTCTCCCGGGGGGAGAGCCTTGGAGAGCTGCAGTCCGCTGCGGTAGAATTGATCCGAGAGAAGGAAGGCGAGGCGGCCGAAGAGACCGCCCGGGCGACCGAGAACGCCGCCTCCCTCGCGGCGTCCCTCTCCGGCCAACCTTCCGCCGCCGAGGTGGCCCGGCTCGGCGAAGGCTGGGTCGCGGAGGAGACCCTCGCTATCGCCCTCTTCTGCGCCCTCGCTCATCCGGAGGACCCTCGGGCAGCCCTGGAGCTGGCGGTCAACCACGGCGGCGACAGCGACTCCACCGCCTCCCTCTGCGGCAATCTCCTGGGAGCAAAGCTGGGAGCCGCCGCACTGGGGCGGCATTCCCTCTACGAACAGGTCAATGCAAAGGCGGTGATAGAGCGGACCACCGACGAAGCCCTCAAAGGAGACCCGGCATGACAAACACCCTCTTTCGTACATTCTGTATTGCACTTTTCGGCGCCGCGCTTTCCCTGCCCCTTGCGGCCCCTCTTGCAGCCCAATCCGAGGCTACAAAAGGCGTATCGCTGCGCAACAGCATCGGCGCCGCGCTCAATCCCACCGGCGCTTCACTCTCCACCCACATCTATTACACCGAGCCGCTCTACGACTACCCGGAAGGGAGGCTGTGGGAGTCCGCCCGGACGGAAATCGGCCTCTCCAACACCTTCTCACCGGCCTACGACGACATCTCCTTGAACGTCTTTATCGAACCCATCGCGGTCTTCGACCTCCGCAGCAAGCTGGGCGTCCGCTACGCCTACGACCTCCTTGGCTACGGATTCACCCCCGTAAGCTCCTACGACAAGCAGTACAAGTCCGCCGGCGAGCTTCCCTCGGAGACCAGAGTCGGCTTTTTCATGGAACTCACCCCACGCTTCAAGTTCGCCCTGGGGCCCCTCTTCTTTGTGAACGCCTTCTCCTGGAATATCTACAGTTTCTACTACGGCGAGTCCTCCGAAAGTTCCCCCTACTATTACGAGCCGACCCACGATGTCATCCTCCACGAGAAGGACTCTCTCTACAAAAACACCGTAACGGTGCTCTACTCTCTTCCCCTAGGCTCTTCCGCCGAACTCCTCGCCGGCCTCACCCACGACATCCTCTACGTAGACGGCTCCGAATACCGCTCCCAGAAACTCTCTCTCCTGGGGATAGCGCAGCTGCCTTTTCCCCAGTACGGTCTCACCGTCGATGCGGCCCTGCTCCTGGGAGGCTTTCTGGAAAACCGGTACTACGCGATGGAGGAGGGGTACTTCTCGCCGGCGCTACAAGTGGGGCTCACCCGCAAATTTTAGGAACTGTCACGAAGCTTATTGTTTTTTGGCCTGTTCGCCTCGCAGCCGGCGCCTTTCCCGCTCCTCCTGCTGCGCGCAGCGCGCTCCAGCGTGCTCAGAGCCCGTAGGAGTAGGTCACACCGAGGCTGACCTTGGGGAAGTTTAAGGCCAGGCCAAAGGGCAGGACCGCGATAAGCCCCAGCGAGTCGCCCAGGTCCTCCGACTCATCCACGTAGAAGCCGGAGAAAAAGCCCTCCAGGGCAAAATCGAGCTTCCAGCTTGCTTTGGCGGTCTCCACAATCGTCGGGTCCATGCCCATGGCGAAGTACGGCGAGACCGGCACATCGAGGTCGCGGATCGAGACGGCGAGTTTTCCCGACCGCGGCCGCGGGGTCTTTGCTTCCAGCACCGCGCCTCCATTGAGATAAAAGAGGCCGATTTCACCGCGTACGTACGGAGCCGCCATGATATCCCCGTACAGCACGCCGACATACGATTTTATTCCGCCGCCGATACCCAAGAGTCCCGGCGAGTAGACGGCGGCCGCGTCCGCCGCCGCGTAAAACTGGGTTATAGAGGCGGCGGCATCCAGACCGGTATCCGCCCGCCATCCGGAGTTCGACTGGGCCCCGGCCAGTCCTGCCACAAGAAAAAATCCGAGTATCAGTATACTTAGTACACTACGACGCATACTCTCCCTCCCTTTTCTTATTTATCTACTCATAATTGTAACACTCCCCGGCCCGCAGCACAAACGTTGAGCTCGTTTTGAGGCCGGTACACAAGCAGACAAGCGACTGAGAAACAATAGCTGGATAATAAGGATGGAAGAGAAACGGATCAGAACAGCCGCTTTTGAATGCCGAACTTCTGCGCGGCGTAGGCGCGCAGTTCATCCCGGGAGACGATGCCCTTTTTCTCCATCCGGCCCATAAGGCGAAGGAAAATACGCCGCCGCTGCATCTTCGATCCGATCCGGTAGGCCTTTACCACGCTCCACAGCAGCAGGAAGACGGCAAAGGCGGTGAGCACCGGCGAGAAGAGCGCCGCCTCCACCGTGGTGCCGAAGTACTCGGCCAGCGCCGCCGCCGTCACTACCGGCACATCCGGCTGCAGCAGAATAAACAGCGCCGGGGCAAGCAGGAGGAGGAGGGACACCGCCCCGTCGAAACCCGGGGCCTTCTGCATGAGGCTCCGCAAGTCCTTTCCGCTGCGGATCCCTGCGGACTCGAAGATCAGCGCCGACACCGCCGACCGCGCCTTTCCGGCGGTATCCGCCTGCCCGCCCGTCTGTTCCGCCGCCGGCGGTCCATCGGCGTCTCGCTTCTTCTGCCGCCGCTTTTTCTGCGGCGGCTTTTTCTGCGACGGCTCTCCCTGCGATTGCTCCTGCGTCTGCTCCACCCCGGCGGCCCGGCTCTGGTCGTACTGCGCCGCTGCCGCTGGAGCCGGCTCCGGCGGGGCCTCGCCTTTTCGCCGGCCCATCTCCTCGCGGGCGGTCTCTAAAATACGGGTCACCTCATCGTCGTAGCCCGCACCGGAGGCTTTGTCGGCTTTTTTCTGCATCTTCTTCCGGCGCCGGGCTTTCCTCTCGCCGGGGGCCTCATCGCTCTCTTCCCGCCCCTTCGCGTGGGTGTCCGGAGCATCGTACGCCGCGTTCTCTTCGGCCCCAGGAGGAGTCGCACCCCCGGCGTCGGATTCGCCCTGCCGCTCTTCCGGCGAGTCGATAAACGAGAAGTACTCCGCCATGCGGCGGAGAAAATCGCCCTGCTGCTTGCTCACAGGCTGCTCCCTCTGACTGTCACGAAGCTTATTGTTTTTTAAAGCGCCTCTCTATGGTTTTCCATTGTACCAGCTATCTGCCGCTCATCAACAGAAACCATCGACAGAAACCTGGGGCGGCCGGCGGGATTCGCTCATGTGCTGCGCTCGAGGCGCCCTTTCACCGCTCCGTACAGCGCCCGGACCATTTCCAGCGCCCCTTCGCCGTCCCGGCTGTCGAAAAACTCGGCGGGGATGCCGTCGGGCAGCGCGTCGGGGAAACGGGCGGTAAAGTGGAACTGATCGAGGTTCTTGACCACCTCCACGAGTTCGCCAAAGCCGGGGTCCTCTTCGGCGGCCTTCTCGCAGAGACTGACCACCGACTCTCCGGTGACCTCCTCCCGGCCCCGGGCATAGAGAAACGCTTTGGCCGCCTTCACCGCCGCCTGCTGACAGACAAAGCCCGTCCAGTCGTAGCGCTCCCGATCAAAGAGGAGGCCGGCGGTTTCGATATCCTCTTCGGCCTGCCGCAGCCAGCGGCGCCCCTCCTCCAGGGCCTTCTCCCGCGCATTCGACTCGCGCTTCTTCATTGCTCCACCTCCCCGTGACAGTCGCTCGGTACACCGCTAAAGTGTAGCAGCATCGCCGGCGGAGGGCAAACGGGAGTAAATCCACTACGTTTTGAAACGGTGTAATTTTTCAAAGTTAAGTGTATCACGTTCCTGTATATAATGTATCTAACATGATACATTAATTGTAGCAGGGTATGAACCATGACCGCTAAGGAGAATACAGCGTATGAGAGTTATTGATAAATCCAAACAAATAAATATTTCTATAGATGGAAAGGGTGTTGAGCAATTGCTCGAGCTTATTCGAAATCATTTCCCTGAGGCGTATATTCAAAAAGAAGCGCATGACGATGAGGAAATGCTTGAATGGAATGCCACGGAACTTGCCCAAGAAATCAAGGCAAATAAGACTCCTGGAAAATTGCTTCGTGCTTATCGATTGCGAGAAGGAATGACATTGGTGGAACTTGCAGAGAAAGTAGGCACAAAATATCCCAATCTCTCTGCAATGGAGAATGATCGCCGCGAAATCGGTCTGAAAATGGCAAAGAATTTGGGAGAAGTACTTAAGCTAGACTTTAAGAAGTTTCTTGCATAACGGCCTCGATTTTACTTTCACCTAAAACCCTTGCTATACTTATAAGAGAGAACTGTCACGAAGCTTCGTGGTCCCGCCGGATGACCCCAGTTGCTCATGTTCGGCTGTGCCGCCCGCCCGCCGCAGTTGCCCGGTCCGGGCTATTCCGCCCGTCACCCATAAGCTTCGTGACACTACCAGGAGGATACAGAATGAGACCCTATAGTGCAAAACGGGCTGCGCTGACGGCCCTGCTCGCCGCCGGGTTGCTTTTCGGCGCCACCGGAGCGGCCGGCGCAGAAGTGAGCACCTCGGTCAAGGAGCTGCAGAGCGAAGTGCAGGAGGTCTACCGACAGACGCACGAGGCGGTGGCCAACATTACCACCAAGGCCGTCACCGCCGGCATGTTCGGCATGCCCACCACCGAGGAGGGGGCCGGCTCCGGTTTTCTCTACGACCGCAGCGGGCATGTGGTCACCAACTACCACGTGATCAAAAATGCCAAGACCATCACCGTCGCCCTCGGCGACGGCGAGGCCTATGAGGCGCAGGTGGTTGGTACCGACCGGCTCACCGACCTCGCGGTTCTCAAGATCGAAGGCTCAGGACTGCCCGACCCGCTGCCCCTCGGCAATGCGGAGGCGCTCGAAGTAGGCGAGTTCGTCGTGGCCCTCGGAAACCCCTTTAGTTTCGAACAGACCCTCACCTTCGGCGTCATCTCCGCCCTCGAGCGGATGATCAAGAGCAAGAACGGCAGCTTTATCAGCGAGGCGATTCAGACCGACGCGCCCATCAACCCCGGCAACTCCGGCGGGCCGCTGTTGGACCTGCAGGGCAACGTCATCGGCGTCAATTCCACCATCATCAGCCCCTCCGGCGCCAGCGCGGGCATCGGCTTTGCCATCAGCTCCGGCATCGTCCGCAAAGTGATCCCCGAGCTCATCCGCGACGGCCGGTATCCCCACCCCTGGCTCGGCCTGCAGCCGGTAAATCTCTCTCCCGGACTGGCGCGCATCCTCAAACAGGCCGAAGTGAACCTGCCGGTGGAGCAGGGGGTGATGATCGCCCAGACCGCCGACGGCGGACCTGCCGACGACGCGGGCCTGCGTGGCGGCAGCAAGCGGCTGCGCATGGGCACCACGATCCTGCCGGTGGGCGGCGACATTATCGTGGAAATCGACGGCCGAGAGGTGAACTCCTACAAGGACCTGCTCGGCTACCTCGAGCGGGAGACCTCGGTAGGCGACCGCGTGGAGGTGAGCTACTACCGCAACGGCAGCCGCAAGAGCGAGACGATCACCGTCGGCGAGCGCCCGTTGAACTCCGGCACGCGCTAATGGTCCGGGCCGAACAGAACCCCGCCTCCCCGCCCCGGCTTTGAGCCGGGGCGCCGGGAAACAACCGGATGCCGGCGGCGCCCTTTACACACCGGCGGAAGGCCGGTACGCTTGCTCCTAATGAAACTCGCAGCGTTCCGCCGGGCCGCCTCGGCCGTGATATTCGCCCTCCTCATCCTCCCACAGGCCGCCGGCCAAACCGCTCAGGCCGGCGGCCAATCCACACCGGCCGGCGGCCAATCGGCCCCGGCTGC
>CAYFUX010000064.1:2052-3865 GCA_964346455.1 uncultured Spirochaetaceae bacterium | reverse complement strand
GGCCAATCGGCCCCGGCTGCCGCGGCACACAAACCGGCCGCCGAGCGGAAGGCGACCGAAAACCCCGCCGGCACCGAACGTGAGATCCGCACCGATGCGGCGGCCGTCGGGCGTCTTCCTTCCCTCCGGGTCCCCGAGGGCTTTCGCCCCTCCCCGCGCCTCTCCGGGGCGGCGGAGATCTCCATGGTGACCATCTACCCGGGCACCGCGCTCTATTCGACCTTCGGCCACACCGCCATTCGGGTGCACGACCGACAGACCGGCTTCGACCGGCTCTACAACTACGGCCAGTCCTCGGTCCCCTTCGACCCCACCTTCGTCCCGCGCTTTGTCACCGGCGAGCTACCCTTCACCCTCGGCGTCTCCTCCACCCCCGACGCCTACCGCTTCTACCGCCGCACCGAGGACAGGTCGATCTACGAACAGCGCCTCCTCCTCACACCCGCCGAACGGCGCGATGTCTACCGCTTTCTCGCCTACAACGCCCTGCCGCAGAACCGCCTCTACATCTACGACTTCTTCTTTGACAACTGCACCACCCGGGTCCGCGACCTCTTTTCGCTGCTCTTCGGCACCGCCCTCCACTACGAGCTGCCCGTCCAGCGCAAGACTTTTCGCCAGGAGATCGCCCCCTACCTCGCCCACAGCCCCTTCGTCACCCTGGGCATCAACCTGGCCTTCGGCTCCCCCTCCGACCGCCTGCCCCGGACGCGCGAGCGCCTCTATCTTCCCTTCCAGCTGCGGGATGCGGTCGAATCCGCCACGGTGGACCGCGGCGGCGGTACGGCGCCGCTCGAACGGGAGGCCCAGTTCCTCCACCGCCAGCAGCGCCCCGATCCGCAGCCGCCGCCCGTCTCTCCCGCCGCCCTGCTCTGGGCCCTCGCCGCCGCCGCGCTGCTGCTCTCCCTCTCGCCGGCCCGCTTCTCCCGGGGCGCCCGCCTGTTAGACACCCTTCTCTTTGCCCTGGTGGGGGCGGCGGGCACGGCGATCGCCCTGCTGTGGGCCTTCTCCGGCTACCTGATGACCACCGGCAACTTCAACCTGCTCTGGGCCTGGCCGCCGCACCTCATCGCCGCCTTCACCGGCTTCGCTCTCCTTCGCCGCCGCCGCTGGCTGCGCGGCTACTTCCTCGCCGCCGCCGGCGCTTCCGCTGGCATGGTGCTCCTCTCACCGGTGGTCCCCCAGGTCTTTCCCGCCGGCGGCTACGCGCTGATGTGCGCCGTCGCCCTCCGCGCCGCCGCCCGGGGCGTCCTGCCGCTGCTGCCGCAGGGACGCTGGCTGGTGCCAAAGTTTTCGCGTCCGTTCTTTTCCACCGGGAGGAACGCCGGCGAAGAAGCCGACGGAGGGACGCCATGAGCACCGCCGACTTCGACATTATCCGCTACACCAACGGCCGTACCGAGCATCTGCGCGACACGGTGGTCCGCGAGGATTGGCTGGATCTTTTTGTCAACGGCACCAAGCTGCTGCAGACGCCGGTCAGCGGGCGGGAGGTCGAAGAGCTCATCTACGGCTACCTCTATGCCGAAGGCTACCTGCACCGCGGCGAACGCCTCACCTTCTCCCGGCAGGACGACGCCTGGTACACCCGGGTGGACCGGGAGGTGAAGGCGGTGACGATGAAGGAGCTGGTGGACTGCGCCGCCTCCAAGATCGAGTTTGAAGAGGAGATCGAACCTCTCCCTGCGGGCCCGCGCATCCCCGCCCCCGCGATCCTCGCCCTCGCCGCCGCCTTCCAGCGCCTCCCCTCGCTCTATCACACCACCGGCGGGGTGCACATGGCCGCCTTTGCCGACATCGCCGCGGCTCGCGC
>CAYFUX010000064.1:0-1952 GCA_964346455.1 uncultured Spirochaetaceae bacterium | reverse complement strand
CAGCGGGATTCTCCACTCCGCCGACGACATCAGCCGGCGCAACGCGGTGGACAAAGTGATCGGGAAAGTCTTTCTGGACAGCCGCAGCGGCGGCGACTTTTCAGGAGGGCTGCTGCTGATCTCCGGGCGCATCTCCTCGGACATCGTGGTGCGCATGCAGCGCACCGGCGTCCCGCTCATCGTCTCCAAATCGGCCCCCACAGAGAAAGCGGTGCGCATCGCCGGCGCCTACGGCATCACCCTCTGCGGCTTCGCCCGGGGCCGGCGGGTGAACATCTACACCCACCCCGAGCGGGTAGAGCTGGACGATTGAGCCCTAGAAGGTGCTTCGAATAGGAAGTGTTTCGAAGTTCGCGTTCACTTCGCTCACCTCTTTCTCCTCGCTCACTTCGATCAGCGGTGCCACGCAAGGAGCTCTCGGAAAAGGCGGGTCGGCCGGTAGCGCCGTTCGGCGCTGGGTATAAAGGAGCGCGAACTCTCCTCGGAGGCTGTATCGCGCTTCAGCAGGCCGAAAGGTTCGGCAAAACGGCCGCAGAAGACGATGTCGAGGCTACTCATCAGGTGGCGCTCTTTACTGTCGCCGTACCTATCCTCCGGCAGTTCGTCATAAATCCTGGGAAAAGCGGTGGTGAAGTGGCCGGCGAGTTTCTCGATCGCAAGCGGCTCATCCCCATAGCGGGAGAAGACAAAAAGGAGGAAGGGGAAGAACGACTGCAGGACCGAAACATCGTCAAGACCTGTGAAGTAGGCGAGGTTGATCCTTCTACGTGCGGTGCGCAGCAGCGCACGATAGAGGGGCCGGATGTCCCCCGCCTCCAGCACATCCCTCCCCGCCTGAGAAAGGCGCATGCTGCGAGCGGTCGTTTCGATATATCCGCTCTCCTTCAGCATGAGACGCATGGCATGGACCCCGAGGGCTTCCTCCTCGCTGCGGGGACTTCGCTCTGAAAAAACACGTGAAAACGGCCGGCCAAACTCCTCCCAGAGGCGCAGCTCCAGCTCATACAGCGGCCCTACCGTCTTCAGCGGCAGATTCCCTTTTCCGGTGGTCTTGAGGGTTCCCTCGCGGCCCAGCTCTTCGAGAAGGGCCCAGGCTATCCCCGGCCAGGGGGCGGCCGCCATATCTTCCGAGCGGGCCTGATCCGCCTGCACCTTGACCAGGCTGCTGCACTCCTCGAGGGGATGGCGCATGAGCTCATGCACCTGGGAGGGCGAGAGCCCCATAAAGTCGGGCTCGCCGCCGGGCGGGCTGTTGCGGCTGACCGTCGCCGCTATCTGCTCTTTGAGGGAGCGAACCTGCTCCGCGTCCAGGCCGGTCTCGGCGGCGATGCGCTCCGGGTTTATCTCCAGCCCCTCGTTGTAGGCCTCGGTGATCATGCTTATCGCTTGGTTGAGATTCTCCAGGGAACCTCCCGCTTCTTCGCCGGCGCCGGCCGTCGTCCTGCCGGTGCCGGCTGCGGCTCTTCCGGTGCCGCCGGTACCGCCGGCTGCCCTGCCGGCGGTAGAGAGCCCACCGGCGCCGCTGTCGGGACCCTCGGCCCCCTCTTCCGGGAGAAGCTCTTTCAGCGGCTCCCCCTCTTCGAAATACCTGCTGTAGTGGTCAAAGGTATCGGGCCCGAGCACATCGTAGGCGACGATGTACATCGTGCCGCTGCAGCGGCTCTGCGGGTGCTCGGGAAGCTCGGCGATCGGCCGCAGCAGCTCGCGCCCCTGCTCGTAACCCGCCGCCGTCATCGCCTGCACAAGCAGCCGTCCCTTCTTGCCGTCCCAGATAACCCGGGGGCCGTAAAAGGAGTCCTCCGGGTCAAGCGCTGCCCGCATCACATGGCCATGGCGTCGAATCTCCGCCTGAGGGGGAAGCTTCTCTTCGGGAAGGTGGCGCAGCGGAACCTCCGCATCGCAGACCTCCATTACGTGCTGCCGATGATGCATGCGCGGATACCGGGCATAGG
>CAYFUX010000063.1:0-11633 GCA_964346455.1 uncultured Spirochaetaceae bacterium | reverse complement strand
AGTAAGGAAACCGGAGTGGCGGTACAGACCATTCACACATGGATGAAGAAGGTCCAGGACGGCACATATCAAGCAGAAGAAGGAGCGGTTGTTTTCTGTCAAGCAAAATTCCTGGAAATTATCATGTAGGCGTCCGGAAAATATCACGGGAAATTCCCGGATTTTATCACCGGCAAACTGCCGGTGATCTCCTTCTCTAAAAACTTCCTTTCTGGCTGTGTTGGTCGTTGTACTGTTGAATGATCTTTCTCATCTGCTCATAGATATCCTGTTCGCTGTAGGTATACGGATACGGCTCGCTATACTGCTCCCAGAAATCTGGACAGTCAAAAAATGAGACTGTTACAGTAAAAATGGGAGGTATGAGTTATGGGACGAAAGAGAAGAAGTGCAGAAGAGAAAGCACAGATTGCATTGGAAGCGGTCAAAGAAAACGAACCGCTGAGAGATATCGCCGAAAGATATGGAGTACACCAAAATCAAATAAGCGCTTGGAAACGTCAGCTATTAGACTGTTCCCCGCCAGGAGAAGTTTCCGCAACTTGCCACCGGCAATTTCCTCGACTTGACAGAATACGTTTCCCCTTGTAAAGGAGAGGAAGTTCCGCAGGTAAACCTGCGGAACTTCCGTCTCTCAGAATCTGGGAGGCAACCGAGGAAAACAGCTCGGTAATTCCGCATCTCCTACGGAGACTTTCCTATTTGAGCTATCAACATGCCGGTCAATTCGATCAGCTAAGTCGATTTCTTTACAGACTCCGGCAATGATACCGAGGTGTTGAATCATTTTTGATGAGTGCTGTTCCATACTCCCTCCCTGAGAGGAATATACAACAATTTTTTTTATTGTCCTAAAGCTCTGCTGGAAAATGAGGCTTGTTTGTTTTATTATGAGATATGCCCGTTATCAGTCGGTTTTATGGGATTGTAATTTTCTTGAACTTTCGTGACCATGAACCGCCCCACTTCCATGCACGCTATGGTGATATGGAGGTTTTGATTGAGATAGAAACAGGCAAGGTAAAGGGTGAGATGTCGAAACGTGCACTCAATCTCATTTTTGAATGGATGGAGCTTCATAAGCAGGAGCTGATGCGGGATTGGGAAAAGGCCAGAGCAAGGAAGAGCCTGGATAGTATCGAACCTCTTGCCTGAGGAGGTAAGGAAATGATGTTGCATGTTGATAATTTCGAGTTGCGTACTAGCTACAAAATGAGTGTTGGGTTTAACAACGGTGAAACTGTAGAAGTGGATTTGGAAAATGAACTGGAGGGAGAAATCTTTGAACCGCTCAAGGACCCTGAGTATTTCAAGAAAGTCTATCTAAATAAAGAAACCGGCACAGTTGAGTGGCCGAACGGAGCAGATTTTGCTCCTGAGTTTCTTCTTGAGTTAGGGAGAAAACAAAGAAAGAGAAGTGCATGAATACCTGTCTATCTTTACTATTGGGTCTTCTGACCCGGTAAGGGACCTATTCTCGAAATATCCGAGTGTACCATACATTGTACCAAGTAATCACATGAACTATATGGCGTATTTGTATAGAACAGAGATTTCAGCCATAAGAGCACATAATACATGAGCCACATGTTTAATATGTAAAATAAGATAGCTTCAGGGGCTAGTGGCCGAGAGGCCATGAGGTAGAGGATCATCGTGTTCTACATATGATTCAATAAGTCTCTTGGCAACATCCTGCGCAATTTCAACTGTTTCCGGTATGGTGCGGCCCTGTGCAACTAAGCCGGGGATATCGTCGGATTCAGCGAGATACTGGCCATTCTCTACTTTTGAAATCTTCAAGTGAATAGAATATGCGCTTTCCATATCGGTAGTATATACATCTCACCGGTAAATGCAATGGAGGCTGTGTTCGAGTTAAACCTTTATATGCTGTTCTTCCAAATGGGTTTTATAGTCCGCTCGTTGAGTAGGATTGAGAATAGTATTGTGTGCCACAAATTCTTGTTGTCCTGCTTCTCATCTTTTCGGGCTGTACTGTCCCCTCCGATTCGGTCTCCCTCTTTCTCGCAAGGGAGTGGATAATCGCCAACAGTTAGGGCGGCGGCAGGGGGAAGAACCTCTTCTATGTCCACATGCCCTCGGGGGCCTGGAGCCCTGCGCAGGAGCAGGACTTGGAAATGACGGTGCGGGACTCGGTGCTGCATGTAAAGCTCAACGGGAAGCCCGTCCTTCGCAGTGAAGCCCATCGTCGGCGCTTCTCGAAGATTGCGAGGAGGCATCGGTCTCCCGCTGGCATGGCGACAGCAACGAGGCTTCCTCGGCCCGGGCGGAAATTCAGCGGAAGGATACCGGCACAGAGGCCGAGAATTCCCACCTCGCCCTCCAGTTCAGCATGGAGGAGGGCGGGGGGGGGGCTCCATGTAAACGTCGGCAAACCCCTGCGGGCCGACCTCTCCTCCTACGGGGGTATAGCATTCCGGGCCCGCGGGGAGGGGATAGAGAAGGCTCACATATCCCTCGGCGAGCAATCCGCCGACCTCGGAAACGACCGCAACGACGCCTTTTTTCGGGTGGGCGGAGAGTGGAGGGAGTACCGCCTCCCCTTCAACGAGGAGTACTTTACCCTCTTCGACACACCCCTCAGCCCCGGCTCCGACGGGAGCTTCGACTACTCCAGGGTCGAGTACATGATGTTCGAGGTCTACGGCTACGAGGGAGAGCTCGATGAAAAGCAGACAGTCCATGTTCCTCTAAACAATGAGTGGGTCGAGTGGCGTTTTTCCTTCTCCTCCGAGGCCTTTCGAGGAAATCTCTACCACCCCCTCTCCAACGGAAAGCCCGACGGCTGGGTGCTGAGCAACCTGAGCTTCCTCTACCCCTACTTCATTCACGACGTTCCCGCGGTGGTCGATATCGATGAGCTCTTCCTCTACGATGAGGAGACGAAAAATCGTGTGAGCCTGGGCCTCTTTGCACTGCTGGCCGAAGGGAGAGCGGACTCGAATATCGCAGGGCTGATCAGCTCCATCTTCGACTTCAACCTGCGCAGGGTAAAGAACTACGAGCTGAGCTCGGGATTTGATGCCACAGACCGGAACGCGGCCTTCGAGGAGGCCCCGCATCTTTTTGAAATATTGAAGTCGAATTCTCGGAGAAAAACTTCACTGCTATGTTCTGCAGCGCCCTGTTCTGCAAAGCCCACAACGAGAAAGGGGCGCAGTTCTACCTGCGCCCCCTGCACATTCACCATCGTATCGTGAATTTGTTATATTTAGAGGATTGGTGAAAACAGATGCAGAGAGATATTCGCGTAGACATACATATACACAGCCGGGCATCCGATGGAGTTTGGACGGCGGCCGAAGTTGCCGCCGAAGTCGAAAGAGAGGGGATAGAGCTCTTCGCCGTCTCCGACCACAACACGATGGGAAACGTTGCTGCAGCCCGGATAGAGGCCCAAAAAAGAGGACTCTACTTCCTCCCCGCTGTGGAGATAGATACCACCTTCGAGGGAAACATCTACCACATCCTCGGCTACGGCATCGACGAGGAGAACGGGAAGCCTACCGTAGCTACCGGCACGACCCCTCCCGCGGAGGCTGGAAGGCCTACACCTATTCCATATTGTCCATTCAGTCCTGATGAGCGAATTCCCTGGTCAGAATTCCAATAGACGTGCTCCATGAATAACCGTAAGGATCTCAATCATATCATCTTTTATGCGATATATAACTCTGTATTTGTCTATAATCAGTTCGCGAACATCGAGAGATTTGTACTCAGGCACTGAACGCCCTGATTCCGGGAATGCAACGAGCTGTTCTTCTGCTGAAAGTATGCGCTCGACCTGACGGTCTGCGTAGTGTATTGAATCTTTTGCGATAAACGCATGAATATCCTGAAGATCTTTGACTGATTCATCAGTCCATCTTATTTGCATCGTGTGTAGTAAATGTGTTTCTCAGTTCATCAGTACTGACTGTACGCCCATTATCTGCATCAGAAATGCCTCTCTCAATCTTTTGTCGAACATAAATATTATACATGAGATCATCCCAAGAAGCATTTTCAGGAAGGTGATTGATGAGCTCTTCTGCTTTCACTCTCATTTCTTCTTTTGTCATAACTATCCACCATTAATGATAGGAAAAGTAATCCGAGGCGTCAAGGCGAAAACAGGAAAAAATGGGGTCCTTCCGCCCAAAATCGGCAGAAATCGTCTCTCTGGAGCAAAAGAGTCGTACCGCAGCGAAGCGAGGAACGATCCCGCCTATATGGCATGCTGTTCCCCGCCAGGAGAAGTTTCCGAATTTAAGCTAAACTTGCCGATACTCATTTCCGTAGGCTTCGTGATGCGTTTTTTTCCTCGTCTGATCTGAAAGAAAAAAGAGGGCACCCCCTGTTAGCAGCAGGCTAACGGGTGCCCGGAACTGTGGATAGAGCACAGTCATTTCTAGTTTAGCTTTATTCGTACAATACTTGCAAGTCCTCTATCGGAGCGGACGGTGTCCTTTATGCGACGAAGTGCATCCGCTGGTCATTCACAGTTATGTCTCCCGCAGTTACCGTGACCCAGAGAATCCGGAAGATGTGTGGATCATAATCCCTGTTCGCTACTGTGGCCCTGCAAAAGCTCTCGGCCGCCAGTACACCGAGCGGCTTTTTCCCGACTTTCTTATTCCCTACGCCCGGATGCGGCTCGATAAGGTGGTAGAGGCGGTCGGCGAGAAAGCAAGCGGAAGCACCCTCGAGGAGTGTTGCCTCCCCGGCAGCGAGGCAGCAACCTGGGCCGCGGTAGGGGCCGGCTGCGGGCCCAAAAAGTCGTCACATGACGACAAGTAAACCAGTCAGGTATTCACGGCGTTCAAGGATTTCGGCTGTGCCGCAGACGGATGGGTGAGACGATAGATAGATGATGTATACCGAAGGATTGCGGAACGTCCTCGAGGGAACTACAATTTTTAACTATAGATCGTGGGGGGGGGTATGCCGAAAAAGATTCTTCTCGTCGAGGATGAGGCGAGTAACGCCTTGGTCGAAGCCCGTATGATCGAGCATCACGGCTATGATGTAGAAACCGTCTATAGCGGTGAGCAGGCAGTGGAAACGGCCGCAACGGAGTCCGAAATTTCACTCATGCTAATGGACATCGAGCTGGGGAAGGGGATGGACGGCACTGAAGCGGCCCGCCGAATACTCGATACCCGGGACATTCCGATCGTGTTTCTCTCCGCTCATGCGGAGCGGGAGTTTGTCGAGCGAGTGAAGCAGATACCAAACTACGGGTACGTTTTGAAGAACTCCGGGGAGTTCGTATTCATAGAATCGATCGAGAAAGCCTTCGAATTGTTCGCCGCTCACAAACAAGTGAAGCAGAAGGAACGGGAGTATAGAGAGGTGCTGGAGAATGTCGACAGCGCCGTCCTGCGGCTCGATCCGAACGGCAGAGTGACCTTCTTTAGTAAAGGAGCGGAACGGATATTCGGCTACACCGCAGGGGAGATACTAGGGCAGGATGAAATCGATGTGATTATTCCCCGCCACGACCGGTTTGGCAACGACCTCAGCGCTATGTATTGGGATATGATTGCCGCCCCCGAAACATACACCGACCATGAAAACGAAAACATCCGGAAAGACGGTACCCGGCTGTGGATGCGATGGAAAAATAAGCGGATCTATGACAGCGAGGGAACCTTGCTCTATATTCAAGCCATAGGCGATGACATCACCGAGCGAAAACGGATGGAGGAGTCCCTTAGAAGGGAAAGGGACCGCGCTCAAACATATCTCGCTATAGCTCGGGTTATGTTCCTTGCCATCGACAAAGACGAACAGATATCCCTCATCAATCAAAAGGGATGTGAGATCCTCGGATGCGATCAGGAGGAGATCATCGGGAAGAATTGGTTCGACACCTTCCTCCCGGATAAAGAGCGTGAGCATATCAGAGCTGTCTTTCAGAAGCTGATCAACGGTGATATCGAAGCTGTGGAGTACTTCGAAAATTCCATCGTCACAAAAAGCGGAGAAGAAAGAATCATCGCCTGGCACAATACCACATTGGAAGACGAGAAGGGCAATGTCATTACTTCCCTCAGCTCCGGTGAAGATATCACCGAACGGGTGAGGACGGAGAGAGAGCTCCGCAGCGCTTTGGAAGAAAAGGACTTCTTGATAAAGGAGCTCAACCATCGCGTTAAAAACAATCTTACCCTGGTTTCCTCTCTGATCAATCTGAAACAAACGGTAATGGAAAAAGGGATCGACCTTTCGGACCTCTTAAACCGTATCGACGTAATTCGTATTTTCCACGAGAAGCTCTATGAAACCGGAGAGGCGACGCGCGTTGATATGGAGGAATATTGCAATGATATTCTGGACAGTATCATCACAACAACTGCCAGCCGACACGTGCACAAGGATCTCCGGATCCGAGTGCAGACCCTGCCGGCGAAAACAGCCGTCTCTTTGGGACTCATTATTAACGAGGTCGCGATGGATGAGATTCAGCACGGCTTCTCCGATGTAGCGGAGCCTCGTGTCTCGATCGAGTTAACGGAAGACAGCAGTGCCGGGACGTACGTGCTCGTGCTCTCCACTACCGGCAACGCTTTTGAGAACAAAACGGATGCGGACGCTTCCTCCTCCCTGGGGATGCAGTTGATTTCCACCCTCACCCGGCAGGTCGAGGGAGAGATGGAACTGCAGAGGAGACCGCAGTCGATTCTTACCCTTCGTTTTCCGATGGAAGAATGAGTCAGATACAGGAGAGAGACTGTGCAGCGTATGGAAACGTCAGAAGAGAGTAAAAGCTATCTGTGGCCGCTGCGGATAACAGGGGTTTTCGTTCTCCTGATCACTGCTTCGCTGCTGTCGATGTACTACGACCACGCCAGTTGGTTCACGCTCCTCATCATCTACACCTTCTACCTGGCCCTGCATGTGAGCCCTAGGACGGCAGTGATCATTGCGGCCGCTTTGTCCGCGTACACTTCCGTGTTCAATATGTACTATCGCCGAGCCGATTTTGCCGAAGAGTTCTTTTTCGTGATTATTGTGTGGCTGCTGGCGGCGTACGTTCCCAGCACGATGAAGCGGCTCTCCTTGAGGTGCAAAGAGAGTGAAGAGTTTCACCGTAGCATATTGGAAGCCACCCCCTACGGAATCGTGGAGACGAAGGTGGACGGCACTATTACCTTCTGCAACAAAGAACTCCTGCGCATAGTGGCAGCGGAGCGGAAAGAACAGGTGGTGGGTAAGAACGTGCTCGAGTTCATCATTCCCGAGCGGCGGGAGAAGGCCAGGGAGTTGATGCGGGAGACCTTGGTGAGGGGCAGCATGAAGAATCTGGAGTACACGGCCCTCCGGGTGGATGGAAACACCGGGGAGCAGGAGCTCTCCATAGCGGTTAGATACCGCCCCGCCAACTCCCATCCTACTCCCGCCGGCTACATTGGAATTGTGCGGGATGTGACGGAGGAAAAAAAGAATGTTCGGGAGGCAGCCCGCTTTCGACATCTTCTCGATCAGGTAAACGATGGAATCTTCATCCACTCGGTGGAAGAGATGAAAATCGTCGACGTCAATGAAGCTGCGCTGACCATGAGCGGCTACAGCCGGGAGGAGCTACTGCAGAAATCGGTATTGGATCTGGACGTGGGGACCAACCCTCAGGAGCAGGAAGAGCTCAAACGGGAGGTACTGGAGCATGGCACGACTACTTTTGAGACGGTGACCTTGCTGAAAGACGGCTCGAAGGCATACACGGAAGTCAAACTCTCGAAAATCGAGATGCAGAGAGAGCCGTACCTGGTGAGCGTGGTGAGAGATGTCACGAGGATCAAGCGGGCCGAAAAAGAAAATCGGGAGAGAAAGCGCTATTTCGAGGCACTGCTCGAGTCATCCCCCTCCGCCTTGATTACGTTGAATGCCGAAGACCGAATAGACGGATGGAATCCGGGTGCCGAAAGCTTGTTTCACTTCAATGTGCACGAGGTCATGGGGCGAGAGATCGATGATCTGCTATCCGGGGACGATCCTGAGGTGTATAGGGAGGCAGTCGAGTTCACCCGCCGAGTCGGCAAGGGGGAGCATCTCCCGCCTACAGAGGGGATCCGGTTTACCAGGGAGGGTGATCGAATAGAGACGATCATCACCGCCTCGCCCATTATGATGGACGGTGAGATCATCGGCAGCGTGGCGGTGTACACGGACAACACGGGCTTCAAAAGGGCGGAACGGGAGGTAACGTCGCTGCTCCGGGAAAAGGAACAGCTGCTGAAAGAGGTTCATCATCGCATCAAGAATCACATGGGGACGATATCCAGTATCATCTCGCTGAATGAGGACTATTATGATGATGCTCGAATCAGAGAAGTGTTGGGAGATATTCACAATAAGATACGGGTGATGCAGAATATCTACCAAAGCCTCTACATCGGAGATGATGTGAGCTCCGTACAGCTTTCCTCCTTCTTCGATCCCCTCCTCAGGGATCTTGAAACCGCCTACGTGACGGGTACCAGCATCCCCATTACCACGGATATAGAGGATCTGGAGCTCAGCGCGAAACAGTCGCTACCGGTGGGTATCATCGTCAATGAGCTCGTCACCAATGCCCTGAAGTACTCCTTTCCTGGCCGTGCCGAGGGAAGCATCAGGATCGCCATTCGTCGTGACGAGGATAATGCGGAAATGCTGCGGATCACCGTCGCTGACGATGGGGCCAGCATTCCGGATCATATCGTTGCGAACAAGGACTACGGCTTTGGGCTCACCCTCGTGAAGGGCTACGCCCAGCAGTTCGATGGCGAGATGCGCATACGCAATGACGGCGGCACCATTGTCGATGTATGGATAGTCATAGAGTAGCGCGGGAAACAGCGCTGCGGCGGACGGCCGAAGCACGTTCCAACAGCCGCCCGCTGCCCGGAGTTCGGGGAAGGCTGTCGATTTCCTTGAAAAGGCCTCGACCGACGGTTTTGAGAAGATGCGCGATACGGCGGCGCGGTTTGTCACTCCTCTATGGGGGAGACCTCCATCCGGAATACCGCCGCGGGGGTGCGGCTGGAGGGGACGAGATCGTCGTTGCTGAGGCCCAGGAAGTCGTCGCCAAACATGGTGTAGATATGAGAGCTGACGTTCAGCTGCGGCAGCCGGCCGACGAGCGCGCCGTCGCGGTAGAGAAAGGCCAGCTGCGCGGGGGCGGCAAAGCGGCCCTCCGGGGTGAAGTCCCCGCCGCTTGTGAGGGCAAGGAAGACCGCCGGGCCGTCGCCGCAGAGCTCTCGAAGGCTGCTGCCCGAATGCGCCAGGGCCAGAAAGGGGGGCTGCAGGAAGGGGACTCCGTCGTAGACGCAGGCGGCGGCCCCGGTGAGCGGCAGCTCGTAGCGGGCGGCGTACTTCTTGTTCGTAAAAGGGGCTTGCAGGTGTCCGCCATCGATCAGGGGATAGCGGTCCTCGATGTTTGTCGTGCCTTCGGCATCGAAAAAGGGGCCGGCAAAGCCGTCCTCGGCGCTGCGGGACTGATAGAGCGTCAGAGCGGGAGAGAAGAGCTCCCGGCCCAGCTTCCCGCTGAAGAGTGAGCCCCCCGAGCCGTAGGCCAGCCCGTTGAGCTCCTTCATGAACTTTTGCAGATACACCTCGTCATAGTAGGGGAATATCACGGGATAGCTGCCGGACTCCAGCTTCGGCCCGTCCTGCAGATAGGCCTCGCCGTAGGAGGAGGCGAGCTCCAGGAAGCTCGCTCTGTCCCACCGGCTGCTCTCCAGCGGAAGCATCCCGTCGAGGATATTGGTCGAACTTTTCTGCTTGAAGGTGAGCAGCACCGACAGCTTCGACCCTTCCCACTCCAATTCCGCTCCCGCATCGTTTTCCAGACGCTGGCGGGTGCGAGTGGCGATGAGCTTGTTGGAAAAGGTGAACTGCGGCAGCCGTTTCGCGAGCTCCGCCAGCAGGGCTTCCATCTCCTCCCGGAAGGCTCCTTCGGAGTCAAAAACCGGCGGTATCCGCCGGGTTTCTCGGGCGTCCTCCCTGGGGGAGTGGGGATAGGGGATACTGAGCGAGAGATTGTCCCGCGCCTGCCGTTCTAGTCGCTCGAACTCCGGAGTGCCCAGACTGCCGGCGATGCCGATGCTGCTGCCGTCGTACATTCGTACTGCGCCCCGGCGGATATGCTTCCGCCGCAGCGAATCGATGCGGCCGGCCGTCACGCCCAGCGCCGTTTGCTCTATCTCTTCGGTATACCGTTCGCGTATCATCATCTTCCTCCTCTACCGCACACTCAGCTCTTTGACTCTCACGTACGGCCCGCCAAAGCCCACTGGAAGGGGGAATTGTTCCATCTTTCCGCAGCCGCCCATGGAAAAGGAGAGCAGCTCGTGCTCTTCGGACAGGCCCTCGATCAGATTCAGGGTCTTGAAGACGTTGCCGGTGACCACCGAGATTGCGACCGGCTCGGCGAGGACGCCCCCGCGAATGTAGTAGGCCATCGACGGGGCGAGGGTGAAGGTGGACAAGCCGGAGCCGTGATTGAGGGTCTTGATGTAGACGCCGGTTTCGATCCCCTCGAGCAGCTCTTCGAAACTCCTCTCGCCGGCTTCGATATACGTGGTGGTCATGCGCACGATCGGCTCATATTCGAAATCCATGGCCCGGGCGTTGCCGGTCGGGTTCTCTTCGAGGTCCGCCGCAGTGGATGCGCTGTGCAGTCTGCCGCTCAGCACCCCCTTTTTGAGCAGATACGTGCTCCCGGCGCGGGTTCCTTCGTCGTCATAGGGCACATAGCCCGCTCCCGGCATGAGCCCGCTGTCCACGATGGAGAGGATATCCGTCCCCACCTGCGTGCCTATCTTCCACTCCTCCTTCATCGCCTGATCGCCGACCATGAAATCCGCCTCGCTCTTGTGTCCGAAACTTTCGTGGGCGAATACACCGGCCGCCAGCGGCGACAACACCACGGGATACATCCCCGGTTCCACCGGAACCGCTTCCTGCAGGAACCTCTTTGACTCTTCGAAGCGCTCCCGCAGCGCCTGCTCGTGTCCGTAGAGCCCCTCCACCGTGGTCTTGCTGCGGTCAAAGATCTCGGAGAAGTGCTTCTCCCCCTCCGCCAGCTCCCAGTCAAGGCGGAGGCCGACGCTCTGGTAGTCGAAACGGAGGTCCGCCCCTTTGGAGGACATAATGTGCTTCTCCACCCGTGTGTCGGCGTAGCTGCTGCGCCAGTTCTTTACGAGCGGGTCCCCGGCGATTACCTTCGCATACCCGCGCACCAGCTCCAGCTTGCCCTCTTTTGGCACCGCATCTGCTCGCCGCCGGCCTTCGAACTCCAGGTAGCTCCCGGTGTTGGCCTCCAGCTTTTGCACCGTCGGATGCCTCTCGATCTCGGGGTCGGGGGTTGCATAGCCGGCCAGTCGGTCGATCTCCCGTTGGATCGCCTCCGTATCGGTGGTGGAGGTGTAGTACCACCGGCTGCCGTCGAAAACGCGGATGAAGACGGCGGTGTAGCTGCGCTGGCGGAACTCCTCGATCTCCCCGAGAGTGAAATGGATGAGAGTTTCTGAGACCTCTTCGACCCGTACGTCCGTAAACAAGCCCTGTGGAAAGGTGTAGCTCATGTTTCCGCTCCCGTTTTAGAAAACAATGCTTCAGTGTACTCCGGGGATGATGTG
>CAYFUX010000062.1:9069-11750 GCA_964346455.1 uncultured Spirochaetaceae bacterium | reverse complement strand
CGCAATGAACGAGCAAAACAGCAACTGGTACGCAGCTATCGCAGCGCGGCACTCGCGGCGCAAGTATTCGGAGGCGCCGATTGAGCCGGAAAAGCTGGAACGTCTGGACGACCTCATTGCCAGGTTGAACTCCGGCTCGAAGGCCCGGCGGATTGCCCTGGTCCGCACGCACGACGGATCGATTTTCTCCGGTATCCGCGGCGGCTACGGGATAATAAAAGGAGCCCCCGCTTACTTTGCCTTTATCGGTGATACGGCCTACAGCGAAAGGTACGAGCAGCTCGGCTACATAGGAGAGGCGGCGGTGCTTGAGGCGACTCATCTGGGGCTCGGAACCTGCTGGGTCTCGGGGACCTTCGATGCCTCAGCGGCGGCGAAGGATCTGGATCTCGGGCCTTCGGAGCAGTTAATCGCCGTCTCGCCCATAGGCTATCCGAAGGAGTCGTACACTTTTACCGAGAAGGTGATGAAGCGGGCGGCCGGCAGCCACGGGCGTAAGCCGCTGGAGCGGCTCTGTACGGGCGAGCCCCTCGACAGCTGGCCCGAATGGGCCAAAACCGCCGCCGAGGTGGCCCGGCTGGCACCTTCGGCAGTCAATCGCCAGCCGTGGATCTTTCGCTTTGACGGGGAGGAGCTGGCCGTGGAGGTGGACTCCTCCGGGAGCGGCGGGAGCGCCGCAAAGCGTCTCGATTGCGGAATCGCGCTCCGGCATCTGGTGGTCGGTGCTCAGCACAGTCTGGATGGGCCTGTCTCACTGGCGTTTTATGAGGCCCCCCGCATTGCAGGAATACGTGCGGGTGCCGGGGGCTGATGCGGTATGGCGGCCAAACCGGGGACGCTGGTGCTTCCGAAGTGTTCGATTGCATGGACCCAATGCTAGGTATTCGTTGGGGAGTATTGAAGAGGGAACAGTAATTTTTGTAAAATATCAATCAGGCAGCGGCGCCCGGCGCAGCAGTAACAGGGGGTGATGCGGTATGGCACGGAGCTATTTTACAATTTTGGGCATCTCCCTTGATGCGGATGCGGAGGAGGTGAAAAACGCCTACCGGCGCCTGGCAAAGCGCTACCATCCCGACCGCGAAGGCGGAGACAGCCGCAAGTTTCAGGAAGTCCAGGAAGCGTATACCGTACTGATCGACCCCGAAGAGCGTCGTCGTCATCGCAGCCGCAGCCGATCACAGTCCTCGGGCGGGAACGTGCCGGTGCGAGTGGTGCGCAGTGAAGATCGCCGACGCCCGCACCGTGAACGGGTACGCGCCGAGCCCCTGCGGCCCGAGCGCGAGGGGAGCGGGGGCCGCGCGGCGGAGCACATTGCTCCGGGCTGGCGGCGCCAGCGGAGTACCTCCGCCGATATCTCCGGCCGGCCGGGCCGCCGTTCGCGCTTCGATTCCCTTTCGGAAATAGAAGAGCTCTTCGACCGGCTTTTCAGGGACTTTTTCTGAGCGGCTGCTCTAGTGCGTTAGGTCCACAGTCTTTTTGTTTTCCGCCTTGTTGCGGCTCAACACGAACACCCCTATCAGCAGAGGTGCCGCCAGGCTGAGGATGAAGGTACCGGGAAGCAGCTCGGCTATTCGGCCGGCCAAGTAGGGAAACACGCTCGCTCCCAGGCCGCCGGCGGCTACGGCGATAGTGGTGACGGTTTCATGCCCCGCCGAACCGGTGGTGGCGATAATGAGCGGCCAGATGCCGGCGCAGGCCAGGGAGGCGATGACGATCCCGATCCACAGCAGCGGTTCGGTGCTCACAACCACCAGCATGACCGCGGCGGCCGCTCCGAGGAGAGAAAAGAACTGCAGCAGTGCCGTGGCCGTAAACCGGGTGGTGAGCCGGGCGGTGACGAGACGCCCGCCGAGGATCCCCATCCAAAAGAGCGTCGGAGCAAGGCGTGCCCGCCCCACCGGAACGTCGTGATAGAGTTCCATAACCGTCGGAGCCCAGCCGAATATGACCACTTCCGCTCCCACGTAAAAAGCCATGGCAGTACAAATGCGCACGAGCGGACGCCAGTAGAATGTCCCGCTCTGTGCGGGGGCGTGTTCGAACCGCCGGGCCTTGAGCGACAGACCGATGAGCAGCGCCACTACAGCCACCACGCTGAGCGCGAGAAAGAGGTAACGCCAGTCGGCTCCTATAGAAGCTTCCATGGAGAGATACACCGGGGCGAGGAGCGCTCCGAGGGCGAAGAAAGCCTGAGTAATCGAAACGAGCCGGCCGCTTTCCGCTTCGTTCTTGGAGGTCATTACCTGCAGGGTGGTGGTGTGACTTTCGATTACGCCGCCTGACCCCCCGGCAAAGACGAGGGCTGCGGCGAGGAGGGGAAAAAAGGGTGTCAGCCCTGCGATCAGGAGGGCGGCGACGTAAATTGCGGCAAAACTGGTGATCAAAAGCAGCCGGGACCGCAGTCCCCGTACCAGCAGCGACAGTACGATGAATCCCATGAAGCCGGAGAAGTGGAGCGTATAGAGAATTCCCGCCCGGCTCGGCGGAATGTCGAAACCCGAGGCTATCTCCAGCAGAGAAGCGGAGAGCCCGGTAACCACCGAGGAGAGGACCAGCATGGAGACGGCTGTGAAGGCGGCCAGTTTGATACGTTCGGTCATAGCCTCTATCGTCTACGAGCGGGACGGCCGTGTCAATCGGGTTTGCAGAACGACCCCGGCCGGGCTTCGTCGCTTACC
>CAYFUX010000062.1:0-8969 GCA_964346455.1 uncultured Spirochaetaceae bacterium | reverse complement strand
AGTCCCCCGTTGCGGATGATCTTGATCAGCAGCCAGAAGCCGATAAGACCGGCGGCGACAAAACCGGCGATGCCGATCACCGGCACTTCGTGCCACAGCGGGGGGACCCGGGAGTGGACGATCACCGCCGATCCGATGATGAGGGAGCCCAAGACGATGGCAAAGACCAGGGAAGAGCTGGCCTGGAAAAGGCTGCGGCGGATGGGCTGCAGGCTTTCCTCTTCCACACTGAGGCTAAGCCGCCCCGAGGATATGGCGTCCACGAGTTTATAGTAGTCCCCGGGGAAGCTCCGAAGGATCTCCGCATAGTCCCCTGTCGTGGCAGCTACTCTGGAGGCGACTCTGCCGGGGTTGTAGCGCTGCTGGAGGAGCGTTTTGGCGAAGGGCTCGAGCTCGGCGGCAAAATCGAACTCCGGATCCAGGGTGGTGGCCACCCCTTCAATGGTAATCAGCGCTTTGACCAGCAGAAACAGGTCCGGCGGAAGCCGCAGGCCGCGGTCGACCAGGACTTTCACCAGCTCCGCCAGCAGGGCGGTAAAGGAGAAGTCTCCCGCATGGGCGCTCTGGAAGCGGTCGATGAGCTCGGCGATTTCACGCTCGATGCTCTGAGCGGTTTCTATGTCGCGGCTTCCGGCGAGCCGCACCACCGCACGAGCCGCCTTCTGCTCGTTCCTGGCAATGATGCTGGTGAGCATGTCGCTGATGATCTCCAGGTCGCGCTGCACCAGGCCGGCGGTTAGGCCAAAGTCCAGGTAGCAGATGCGCCCGTCCGCGAGGATCATCAGGTTGCCCGGGTGGGGATCGGCGTGGAAAAATCCGTAGCTGAAAATCTGCTCCAGCGTCAGCCGGGCTCCGAGACGGGCGATGCGGGCGTTTTCTTCCTTGCCCGCCTCTGAGGCGCGCTCCGGGTGCTCGAGCAGTTCCGCCAAGGGGCGCCCTTCGATGTACTCCATTGTCAGAACCCGCCGGCTGCTGTGGCTGCGAAACACCTGCGGAACCTTAATTCCCTCTTCTTCGGCAAACTGAGCGCCGAAGCGTTCGATCGAAGCCGCCTCCCGCCGGAAGTCGAGCTCCTGCTGCATCCCCTTTTCGAACTCCGCCACCAGGTCGCGGGGGCCGACGCTGCGCGTCTCCGGCACATAGTGCTCGAGTAGATTTGCCAGTTCCTCGAGAATCCCGATGTCCACCTCCACCAGCTCCTGCAGGCCCGGCCGCTGGATCTTCACCGCCGTCTCCTCACCGCTCGGAAGTACTGCCCGGTGGATTTGGGCGATGGATGCAGCTGCCAGGGGCTCGGTGTCGAACTCGCGGAAAAGTTCGGCCAGCGGCGAGCCGAGCTCCGCCTCGATCTGAGCGATTGCTTTTTCCGAGGAGAAGGGCGGGACGTTCTCCTGGAGCCGCTCCAGCTCGTCCTGCAGCCCTGCGGGTATGAGGTCCGGGCGGTTGCTGAGGATCTGCCCCAGCTTGATGAAGGTCGGCCCCAGCTCCTCCACCGCCTTGCGGACCCGGACCCAGGTGGAAAATTGTCCGGGGGCGCGCCCCTCGGTGCGCTTGCGGGTCCCGAAGAGCGTACCGGTTAGGCGCAGCAGTTTCCCGACTCCGGTCTGATAGACGATTTCATCGAAGCCGTAGGCAAGGAGGGTGGAGACGATTTTACGGTAGCGGGCGAATCTGAGGCGCCCTTTTTTGGTTAGGAGTGTGAGAAGGCTAGTGCGGGTCATGCGGTGAATGATAGTTTGAGTGCCGAAAAAGTGCAAGTAAGGATTAATCCCCCTGATTTTTGCGGCTCTCGGCTGCTACGCCCCGGGCGATGCCGGCTCCCCGGGCCGCTACCTGGGCAGCCACCGCCTTCTGTTCGGCTTGCTGCGGCACGAGGACTGTGAGAACCCCGTAGTAGAGCGCCTCGTGTACGCTGTTCATGCCGCCGTGAGTGATAAAGACCGCCGCATGAGACAGGACGGCGAGCTCGGCAGCATCCGTCTCGTTGTCACAGAAGTACTAGGAGAGATACTGCTTGTCTGTCCTCTCGGGCGTTTCATCGAGAGAGGCGAGGTACTCTCGCCACTGATGAGGCGCACTCATTATCCTAGAGATGGGCTCGTGTAGATGGGCTCGTGCATTTCATTCCCGCTCACACTCCTCCTCGAGGTCGGAGAGTTGCAGGTTGAGGGCGTTTACCGATATGGAGAGCTCGGTAATAGAGAGGGCGAGGCTGGCGAGCATCGACAGGAGGCTGACGGCGAAAGCCGCCTCCCCGGCGATCGTCAGCCGGAAGAAGAGCAGTCCCATCGTCAGCACACAGAGAAAGAGGGAGGAGACGCCGAAAATCTGCATCGCCTTAATAAGGGAAATTCGCCGCTGCAGGTTGCGGATTTGTCCGATTAGGAGGTTTGAGCGGTCTTCTTGCGTATCTCCGCGCTCTTGGCGATACTCTTTGTGCAAATTACGAATGAGCCCGGCGAGGGTGAGAAAACGATTGGTGTAGGCGAGCAGCAGAAGAGAGAGCGCGGGAAAGAGCAGCGCCGGGGTAGTTACATCGAGCATAGGGCCTCCTCAGCCATGGATTACGACACATGATACTAACTCGCCGAGGTTTGTGAAAGTCCCTGCTCTCAACCGCCGCTCATAAGGCGTATTGATCACGGGGGTGGAAGTGCGCATACTCATCGAATGGCGCCGGATAGCGCGTTACCCCTGTGTATAGGAGAAGCCATGCAGCCGGCCGAGCAACAAAGCGTCCGTCCCCATTCACTTCCCGAGTCGCTCCTCTATCACCTGCTTCCGGGAGTGTTGATCGCCTCTGCCTATTATGTGCTTGTCCCGGCTGTGCTGGCGGCGGGCTATCCTTCGTCGACGCAGGTTTTCAAATCGGCTATGATAGTCTTCATCCGGGCGGTAATAAGGAGCGGCTATGCAGGAACAAGTTTTCGAGGCGCTGGAGTCGGTCAGGGAAGAGGTGATCGACCTCAGCAGGAAGATTCATGCCCATCCGGAGCTCTGTTTCGAAGAGCACGCCTCGGCGGGTTTCATTACCGAGCTCCTGGAGCAACACGGCTTTGAGATCGAAAAGAACGTCGGCGGTCTGGCGACGGCCTTCAAGGCGCGCTTTGACGGAGCGGCGCCGGGTCCGACGGTCGCGTTCCTGGCCGAGTACGATGCGCTGCCGGAGGTGGGCCACGGCTGCGGCCACAACCTCATCGCGGCGGCATCCGCCGGGGCGGCGATCGCGCTGAGTGCCGTGATGGAGGAGCTTCCCGGCACTATTCTGGTGATCGGCACGCCCGCCGAAGAAGGGGGCGGGGGAAAGATCACGCTCCTCGATGAGGGGGCCTTTGAGGGGGTCGATGCCGCCCTGATGGCTCATCCGGCCACCGAGGCGCTGATCGGGAGAGGAGGGCTGGCGACCACTACGCTGAAGCTGAGCTACCGGGGGCGGGCCGCCCACTCGGCCAGCCCCGAGGAAGGAGTGAACGCCCTGCAGGCGGTGATCCAAACCTTCAACATGATCGACTCCCTGCGGGCCCAGTTTCCCTTCAAAGCTACGGTCAACGGCATCGTTACCAGCGGCGGCAGTGCGGCGAACGTCATCCCCGACTACGCCGCCGCCGCCTTCTCCGTCAGAGCGGCGACCGTCGGGGATCTCAAGGGCGTCATGAACCTCCTCCGGAATGCGATCAGCGCGGCCGAGGGGCTGACCGGCGCGACGGCCGAGTACTCCACCAGCAAGGTCTACGCCGAGCGCTACCCCAACCTGACCGTCGGCGAGCGCTTCAAGCACTATATGGAGTTGCAGGGGGAGACGGTGAACTACCCGGACCCGCATGCGAAGATCGGCTCCTCGGACATCGGCAACGTCACCCTGGCCATGCCCGCCATCCACGCCTACTTCAAAATCGCCGAGGAGGGGACGACGGCCCACAGCAGTGACTTCACCCGCGCCGCCGTCACCGACCGGGCCCACGAGGCGGCCCTCACCACGGCGAAAGCCCTGGCCTGCACCGGGGCCGAAATCCTTGCCGACGGCGAGCTGCGGGAGGCGATGAGGCGGGAGTTCGAACGGACGGTGCCGCACTACGATTCGCTGGAGCTGGAGTAGGGGTAGTCATACCGGGGGCAGAAAAAGGCGTCACGTGACGACAAGTAAACTGGTCAGGTATTTGATCCCCGTGTTCTGCTCCCTCCTCTGCTCCTCTGCCGCTAGGCTGCCCATCAATATGTCACCGGCCGGAGTGGCTTCTGCGGTTACCCATCTACGGTTACCCATCTGCGATCACACTTGACCTCCCGGATTCTTTGACCCCCCGGTTTCCGGCGGGCTACCGTATGAGCCGCCTTTACAAGCCGTGGTACCGCTACGTGATGGCAAGTCTCGTTGTGGTTATTGTGGGGAAATTGCCTACGGGATTGCCGCGTATACCCCTCTGAAGACCTACCTCATACCCGTCTCACTCCTCGGCGCGTTCGCCGTGATTCTGCTCTTTGTCAGCACCGTTCGCTTCGACCCCTTCAACGCTCTCTCTTTAGTGATCGAAACGCATATGGGGTCTCGAACTGCTGAGAGTTACCACCGCCGGTACAAGTGGGCTGTGGAATCGCCTGCGGCTACGTCGTGGCGGCGGGAGACTACCCGGGTGCGCGGACGTGAGGAACCGGTCGAAGTGGTGGAGGTACCGGCCGTATTTGCATCGCACCGTCTCCCGCATTAGACTTACAAGTATGGCATATAGACACGCCGCACCGTTTAATGGGCGGCTAAAGCCTTTTATCATCCTCCTGTTTTTCTTCCTCCTCTTTTTCGCAGATCCTTATTCGGCGGTATCTCAAAACGACGGAGAGGGCATAGCCGGTTCATCAGGGAGCGATAGCTCCGCAGCGGATTCATCGGGCGGGCTGTCAAGAATAGAAGAACCGGTACAAGTAGCCGTATTGAACAACTTTCCGCCCTTCTCTTTTACGGTGCGGGAAAAATTGATGGGCTTTACTATCGATTATCTGCAGCTGATTTCACGAAAAACCGGTCTAGAGTTCAATTTTGTCGAAGGTACGTGGAAGGACAATATTACCAGGTTCAAGGAAGGGGAAGTAGATCTCATCACTGCCATCAGTTACACCGAAGAGCGTACGGAGTTTACCAGATATACAACCTCCTACTACATCATTCCGACCGTGGTGTACACTAGGGAGAACACCTTTACATACCAAAGCATAGAGGACTTAGAGGGTAAAGTTGTCGGGATTGAAGAAAATGTCTATTACAAGCAGTACCTCGAGGAGTACCCGAAGATCACCTTGAAAGAGGTCGAAGACACCAATGCTCTTCTCAAGCAGCTCTCCTTTGACGAGCTCGATGCGGTTATCACCAACATCAATATCGGCAACTACATGAAGCAAAAACACATGCTCGAAAACGTACAGATGGCAGGACGGGTCAACGTCTCGGGGATAGAGGACGAAGACCTCCGCATTGGAGTGCAGCGGGAGAAGAGGGCGCTGCATTCCCTCGTACAGGAGGGAATGAACAGGATTTCCCCCCACGAGTACAAAGAACTGCAGGACCGCTGGGTAGGTTTTACCCCCGACAGCATGGAACGAATTCTCACCCCGGAAGAAAACGAGCTGATAAATCAATACAGCAAACAGCACGGCGGCATCAGAGTGGGGTTTCACCGGGATTGGTACCCGGTGGACTTTCTCAACGACCGGAACGCTCACGACGGAATTGCAGCCGAGGTATTCAGCGGAGCTGCCGGCAAACATGATATCCCCCTAAGGTCGAGAGTGACCACCTCCTTTAGAGAGGCGGTTCGTGCGGTGGCTGAAGGACGTGCGGATATCCTGCCGGCGGTCCTTCCGAGTGAACAGTTGCGGGGGGAGCTTTCAATTACCAAACCCTACCTCTCTCTTCCCTTGGCTATTGCCACCCGAAGCAGCGAGTTTTTCATAGGCGAGTTAGATAATATCGACGGCAAACGGGTAAGCCTGGTTCCCCGCGGTGAAACGCGCGCCCTCCTCATGAAAAAATATCCGGATATTACCTTTCGCAGAGTGCAAAGTGTCAAGGAAGGGCTAGAGCGGGTGCGAAACGAAATAGACTTCGCCTTTATCGGTACCATACCCACCATTGCTTACGGCATCCAGCAGCATAACTTTTACAATATCAAGATATCGGGCACACTCGAGGAGAAACTTTCCATCTCTGCAGCGGTTGCCAAGGGAAATCAAAAACTCCTGTCGATTTTTGAGAAGGTCTTGAGCGATATCGACGCCTCTGAGAGGAAGGAGATAGTAAATCAATGGGTTTCCGTCAGCCTCGAGGAGAGAGTTGATTACACGATCATATTGAGGATTTTCGGAGCTGTCATCCTCGGCGTAATAGTTGTCTTCCTTTGGATTCGCAAGGTAAAGGCCTACAACAAGAAGATATCGAAGGTGAATCTGCTTTTGGAGCAGAAGAACAGAGAACTCGAGCGGCTCTCAGTCACCGATCGACTCACAGGCCTCTACAATAGGAACAAGATCGATGTGGAATTACAGAACGAAATCAACCGTTCGAAACGCTCTAAGCGTCCTTTTTCCGTCTTGCTGCTGGACATCGATTATTTCAAGCATATCAACGATCAGGATGGCCATCAGGCGGGAGATAGAGTGCTGGAGGATATCAGCGCTCTTCTTAGAGCGAGGGTCCGCGCATCCGACACCCCCGGACGGTGGGGAGGCGAGGAGTTTTTGATAATTTGCCCCGAGACGGGTATAGAGGGAGCGAGCCGGCTTGCCGAAGAGATTCGCCAAGAGGTAGAGAATTACTCGTTTCCCGTGAATCGCAAAATAACGGTGAGCATCGGAATAGCCGAATACCGAGGGGAGGAGCAGGTCGACGATCTCATACGCCGCGGTGACAACAATCTCTACACCGCCAAAGAAGAGGGCAGGAACCGGGTCGTGGGCGGAGAAGTATAATTATCATATTGACCTCGATCTTCAAATGGAGCCTCGGCGCATGCAGACCTCCTGCAAGGAGGGAAAAGGCGGCCCCGGCAGAGCTCGGGGGCGAAGCTGTTACACCTCCACGTGCCCGGCAATCAGGTCCCGGTAGAAGTAGCCCTTCACCGGGATGCCCTCGTCGATCGCCTGGCGGATAGCGACTAGGTGGCGGCAAAATGAAAAACTTGCGGCGCCGCAGGTTTTTCGGGCTTTGGGCGAGAGCAGCTCATCTCCCGCAGCGAGTCTATAAGGGATCTCAGCGATTCGGCAGCTCGATTCCCTTCGCTCCAACGCGTGGAGGAGGCTTTCACTGGGCATCGTCTCTGCTGAAAGGGCCGAAAGTGGCAAGCTATAGTGGAATAGGTGGCAGGTTTGGTCCGGTATGCCCATTGGCTCAGAGAGAGAGTAGTGAACCATTCGTTTCTGATTTACCGATGGCTTGGGCAATTTACCGTATCTTCACGCTCCAGGGGAATGGTAGTCGTCCCCGATAACATCGAGTAGAGTAGAAAAATGGTCTTTCGAAACATTCCGGATCTTTTTCTGCCACCCCTTGGGGAGTTCCTTGAACAAGTCTTGCATACGCGAACGCCTGTCGTCTTTTTTAGAAGGAATTCACCCAGAGCACGAGCCGTGGAAGCGTCTTTTTGACGCTTAGCTTGGTCTTTTCTTCGTGGTAATATCAAGAGCTTTAAGAGAACGAATACTTCCGGTTCAGGCACTCTGATGTTGTACCCATGGTAGGTGACATACATACTCCGTGTATGTGCCAGAGAAAGAAATCGGAGTGGTTGTGCACTTATCCCAAGTTCTGTAATTTTCACTGCGTTTCCAATTCCCCTCCCCAGTTCCGGGATCAAGAACTCGACTTCCATATCCGGATGGACATACTTACAATAATCCCCCTCTATAGACCATTCGGGTTCAAAGCCGAGCTCCAAGAGAGCAATCGGGATATCAAACCTATTGCTAATATTCGGTGGCATTTCAAGTAAGAAATCGACATCGGTAGTCCGCAAAACAGGTACTTCCGGATCATCATCGAAATAGGCTTTATAGAGAGGTAGAACCCAACTTCCAATAAGAACGATGTGCTGAAGTACGTTACCTGTATCGAGTTTTTCGATAATCTTCAGAAAAAGACTTTCATCGCTTTCCACGGAGACTCCGTTCGACCTCGATCAGATTCTCATTAACCTGTCGTAGTTTATCCTCCAACTCCTTTCTTTGAGCAATTTTATTGGTAAGTTCCCTCGCTGCCTCAGAGTCTTCGGGTCCTACGTAATCGAACTTTACTTTGCCGGATTCGCGGTAGGCGAGGTAGACATATTCACGGTTCCATCTTCTTTTTCGCGACAGTGTTCCCTTCGGGAGATCTGACAATTGTCGCTCATATTTTTCTTTCAGGTTGATGAGTCTATTTCTTTCCTCTTCCAGAATGTCAAACACCATGGCCATACCTATCACCTTGCCTAACATATTGTACAATATGTACAGCCGTTAGGCAATCTTACCTTGCCTAACATCTATATATATTTTTATTTAGTGTTAGGCAAGTCATGCCCCTACTAGAAGAACGCTACCGAACGATCTTCATTTCCACCTATAACTATTGGAATTTACCCATAGAAGGTTGAATAATGAGCCCTCATTCACTTGGTATCACGCCTAAGTTGCGCTTTATTTGCTCGGAAGGTTCTTTGCTATTGTCCATCTGCTCTTCCAGCTCCTCCCGTCCGATAGCTCTGAGAATCTGCTTGCTGCTGAGCCTCCCCCGCTTCGACTCCCCGGCGGCCCGGTCAATGCGGCAAATTAAGGTTGAGCGTTTGAGATCGATATATGCCATGGTGGAATGATAGCCTCTTCCAGGGTGGGGAGGGGCAAGGAACCAAGGGAAGCGGCGCAGCGAAGGAGGTTCTATCGTTGATCCGTAAAATCTACCGTAAAATTTTTTCTTGACTTATCATTAACACAACAATAATATTGTG
>CAYFUX010000061.1:4606-11890 GCA_964346455.1 uncultured Spirochaetaceae bacterium | reverse complement strand
ACAGCGACATCGACCTCATTTTGGTAGCGGAAACCGACACCCCCTTCATCGAACGGCCGCTGCTCTTCGAGGAGCTCCTCGATCGCTTCCCGAGTCTCGATCTGCTCGTCTACACCCCGGAGGAGTTTGCCCAGCTCAGCACAGACCCCTCTCCGGGATTCTGGCGCTCGGTCACAAACTCGATGCGCCGGATCGTATAGCTTCGCCGCCGCGCCCTTTTCCTGCCGCACGTTTTTCCGCCCGCCTCTTCGAAACCTGCCGCCGCCGTATCCGCTTTCAGCCAGTACGAACCCGCGAAGGTGAGGCCAACTTTCACGGTTTACAATACCTTCGGACTTGCCTATACTCTCCGGAGAAACATATGAAAAAAACATTACACGCCGTGTACCGGCCTTTCCGACGGACTCACAACGCAGTCTGCGTCACTGTCAACCACCTGCTCCTGACCTTTGTTGCAAAGTTCTGTATGCGCAGAACCTTCTCCGCACTTTCCCGACTGGGGGTTTTCCAAAAAAGTTATGCCGGATATTTGAGTTTCCCCAACGTTCTGTGGAGAGAGTGGGGCTATGAACCGGAGAAGATGCGGGGGGTACAGTGGCATGAGGTTATCCACCCGGAGGACCGCGAACGCACGGTCCGGGAGTTCGAGCGTCAGATCGCCCAAGGCGACACGGTTGAACTGCCGGAATACCGGGTCATCACCACCGACGGAGAGGTGCGGTGGATCTACAACCGCGGACAGGTGGTCAGCCGCAGCCCTTCGGGAGAGGTGCTGCACTATATCGGCCACGATGTGGACATTACCCAGCGCAAAGAGATGGAGTCGATGCTCGAGCTGCTGCGGGAGGCGGGAGCGATTATCACCTCCACCCTCGACAGCAACGAAGTGATCAACCGGGTCCTCGATCAGGCGAGCCGTTTCATTCCCTACGACACCGCGGCGGTGCTGCTGCTGAGGGAGGAGACGCTGGAGCTCGTCGCCGGAAGCGGCTGGAGCGATATAGATACGGTCCTCGGCCTCTCCATCCCTATTCCGGGGGACAATCCCAACACTCCGGTTTTGCGGGAAAAGCACCCGAAAATCGTCGACCGTCCCGCCAAACACTATCCGGATTTCAACCGCCTCGCGGATCCGGAGGTTCGAAATTGGATGGGCGTGCCGCTCGTTGTCAAAGGAGAGGCTATCGGGATGATCAGCTTTGACAGCTACTCACCTGGAACTTTTGGCCGCGCCCACCTGGCTTTCGCCTCCATGCTCGGAGAACAGCTCGCCCAGGCGCTCCACAACGCACAGACCTTCGAGACCACTCACCACGAGGCAACCTTCGACACCCTTACCGGGACACTCACGCGGCGCGCGCTCTACGACGAGGCGCAAAAACTCCTCTCTCACGCCCGGCGTCACGGAGAGTCGGTAGCGATGCTGATGTTTGACATCGATCACTTCAAGCACTTCAACGATACCTACGGCCATAGCGAAGGGGATAAAGTCCTCAGCGCCATGGCCCGGACCTGCCGGACGAGTCTCCGGCCGTTCGATATAGTTGGCCGCTACGGCGGCGAAGAGTTTGTGGTGCTCCTGCCGCGCAGCAGAGAGAAGGAGGCCTCGCGAGCCGGCGAGCGACTACGCCGGAATATCGAAGAAGCCTCGCTCAGTTCCACCGGACGCACGGTGACGATCAGCGTCGGGACGGCGGTATGGGACGAAAAAACGACAAGTTCCTTTGACCAACTCCTCCAAAACGCCGACAAGGCCCTCTACGAGGCCAAACACCGGGGCCGCAATCGCCTGGTCCGCTACTCCGAACTTCCCGCCTCCTCCGACGACGAGGCTAACTGAGCTCGCGTAGATCCACGTTGCTCCCGTTTTCGATCCGCCGGTCGCCAAGACTGCGTAGCAGCTTCTCACCTGTATCGCGCGGGTCGGCAACCAGCCCCTTCTCGCCCCGAGTTCGGGATATACCGAACACCCTCCAGCCGGCATCCACCATAGCCTCTGCCAATCCCGCCCCGATGCCGCGGGACGTTCCGGTTACCAGAGCATATTTCATACTTCCTCCTGTAAATTCCTCTTCGTCCCGGTCACCCGGCGGTCCCGTATATGTGCCGCCGCGGCGCCGGCAATACAGGCAAAGAGCTTTATGGGTATTCGCGGCTCCTGCCGCCGCTCTAGAAAATCCCGGAAGCCGGCGATACACGCCTCGCCGGTCGTCGCCTCCTCCCCGCCGGCGGCCGTGGTCGCCTCCTCCCCGCCGGCGGCCGCGGCCACCTTCTCATCCCGGCCAGAGTTGCCGTCGTCTGCTTCGCCCCCCTTCTCCAGCGCGGCGCTGCAGACCTCCAGGGCCAGCTCGCGCGTCACCTCCGTCGTATCGTCCTCAAAGGTACACCGCCGGCCGAGGACCTGTTCCACGGTGCTGGCCAGATGGCCGAGCCCCAGCGGCGGGTCGTTGTTGTACTCCCGCAGAAAACGGTAGAAAAAGCCTTCTCCCCCGCACAGCTCCGCAGTGACGGTAAATATCTCCTCGGTCACAGCGGCGGGGAGGGAGAGGTCACAGGCCTTGCGGAGCAGCGGCTCCAGTTCCGTACTGCGGCCGGTCTCCGCCAGGGCGTGGGCACCGTGAACCACCGTGCGGGGATTTTCACTCTCCTCGAACATCCGGCGGATCGCCGGCAGCGACTCCCGGTCCCCGAGCCGCATCAGCGCCACCATCGCCCGGCCCGCCTGGAGGCTGTCCTCCGACTCCAGGCTCTTCCGCAGCGCCGGCAGCGCCTCGGCGCAGCCGTGCTCTCCCAGGGTTTCGGCGGCGATCGCACCGGTAGTGAACTCGCCGCGCTCGAGTTCCCGCAGCAGCGCGGCGGTGGTTTTTGATCCAAAATCGATCCGCCGCAGCGCCCGAATCGCCTCCCGGCGCACCGCCAGCCGGGGGGAGTCGAGCAGGTTCCTCAGGGAGGACTCGGAGATGGAGGCGCCGAGCCGCTCGAGGCGCCGCACTTGCGCAAGGTCGGTATCCATGTCCTCGCTCCGGTCCAGCCGGTTCATCACCGCAAGGGCCATGATGTCGCGCATGGAAAAGAGCAGCCCCAGCACGCGGCGCACCTTCCACTCCCGCAGCCGCTCCAGCCGAAACACCAGAACGACGATGATCATCAGCACCGGGAGGGCAATCCGGAAGTAGGCCCGATAGACGTCCATCCCCTCCATGCCAAAATCCCGCAGAAACTTCAGCACCGTCCCGCTCCCGGCGGCCGCCATCAGTCCGGCCACCGCGCCGCTCGCCATGCGGGCAAAGAGGGACATGCTGACCCGCTCCTTCTTTTCCACCGCCGCCAGAAAGTAGTGGCTCACCGTCAATATAATGCCCGTTTTACAGTAGCCGGCTACAAAGAAGGCAAAGGAGACCGGCACCGGATAGAAGCTCCCCGGGGCAAGGGCCCAGAAGCCCGCCACCAGCAGAAAACCGGAGACGTAGAGAATCAGCAGCGGCCGCGGGCCTACCCGGTCGGAGATGCCGCCGTTGACCGCCGAGCTGAGGATCCCGCCCGCCAGCACCAGCAGAGAAAAGAGCAGCGCCGTGTGGTCGGAAATGCCGTAGCCCCGCTTGATGGTGACGATAGCAAAGGGGATGACGAGCACAAAGGAGGAGATCGCCGCCGCCCAGGCGCCCAGAATACGCCGGAAACGGGGGCGCGACCAGGCCGTCCGGAGGGACTCGACCAGCGGCCGCTCGGCCGAACGGGAGGGCTCCCGGGACTCCGGCACCTTCACCAGCTGCCGGCTCGCGTAGAAGCCGACGGCACAGCCCAAGCCGATCACCGCCTGGTAGACCCAGAGTTTGTCGAAGATGCGCATCAGCACCACCACCAGGGCCATCGCCAGGAAGTAGGTGCTCTGCGCCCGCACCCAGTTGCCGGAGATGAAGCGTCCCCGGTCGCGGTCGGTGGTCACCTCCCCCATCAACGGTGAGTTGGCCACCAGCCCGATGGAGCGGAACATGGAGAAGCCGAAGGCGCCGAAGAGCACGATGGCGGTTACCGACCACTGCGGCGCCCCCGCAGCCCCCAGAAAGGGGGCCAGGATGAGGATGGAACCGGTGACGTAGCGCATAAACCAGCCGTCGCCCCAGGTGCGGGCCAGACCGATGCGCGGGATGGCCAGCTTTCCCAGAACCATAAACGGCATCGTCAGGTGCATGAAACTGGCAAGCACCGCCACCTGCGGGTCGGTGAGCCCGTTGCGGATCCCGTAGAGGATCAGCAGGTCGTTCATCAGAAAGGCCACCGAAATGCCGTTGAGCGTAATGAAGCGGCGTATCAGGCGCTGGCCCCTCAGGCGCTCTGCAGGTGACAGGTATTCGGGAAACTCCTCGGTTCTGCTCATTGCTGCGTCGTTATCCTTATTATCCTTATTGCCTCGTTATCCTTCGATATCCTCGAGCAGTACCCGCACCGCCTCGTCGGCATCCTGATCTTCGGTCAGGTCGAAGACCGGCTCCTCGCGCTCGCCCATCCGGACCACCGGATTCTCCAGCAGCGCGGAGAGACGCTCGGCGCTCATCCCGCCGTCGATCAGCGCGGCTCCAAATTCGTCCTGCAGCGGGTCGGTTTCCAGCCAGACCATCCGCTCCCGCAGCCCCTCCAGGGGCCCGGCGCTGGCGTGAACGGCGTTGCGGCTCATCTCCGGCTGATCGGCGAGGCCCAGCTCCTGCCACTTGTTCAGGATGACGTTGCGAAGCGATCCCGGTTTCGCCTTTGCCGGGTCGGTGGCGCCGATCAGTTCGCCGCGAAAAGCCGCCCAGGAGATGTCCTCCGGCTTGAAGCTCGCTTCGTAGAGCACGACCTGCGCCTCCTCGGCGGTGAAGACTTCCCGCTGTCCGGGGTAGAAGCCGTTAATGCAGAAGTAGTCATGATCCCGAAAATAGGCGGCATAGAGTCCGGGCGCCAGCTTGACCTGCGGGGACTGCTTCCACTTTTCATTCAGCTCGGCGCCGCTGATGCCGCCCAATTTCTCCAGCGCCTCCCAGGCGTTCAAAACCCGCCCGGCGGAAATAGCATCGTCCCAGGTCACCTCAAAGGCGTTGGCAAAGGCCTCCCGCGCATCCTCGGTCATGGCGTATTCGGCAGGAGTGCGGTATATGGCGGTGTGAGCGATGGCAAAGTAGTGGCGATCGACGATCTCCTCCCGCTCAATCTCCTCCGCATCGACGATGCTTTTGTCCAGCAGCAAAATCTTTCCTTTTCCCAGAAACTCCTCGATAAAGGGCACCGCCTCTTCGGTGACGGCGTGGGGTTTAATGAAAACCAGTGCGGTATTGCGCATAACGTACCTAGCTCCTCTCACAGTGATGGATGGCGGCAAGTTCATCCCTCGTGCGGTTGTGAACTCCCCGCTTCTACGTAAATGATAATGTCTCGCAGCCGCCGCGTCGAGCCGCTTTTCTTCGCCGGCCTACCCTTCCCGCACCTCCGGTACCCAATTTTACAAAAAAATTCACGGAAAATAATTGACAGCCCGCGAGTATCTATGTATAGTAACAAACATGAAGCGTCGATTGATCGTAACAGTTTCCGGCCAGTGGTGGTGGCGGTACCGGAGAGAGGCCTCCCGGACCGCACCGGAAACCTAGATCGCAACGTTTCCGTTTTCGCGGCCGCAGGCGGTTTCTCTCTCGGATAGAGATCGCCCGCGGCTTTTTTTTGCTTCAACGCCCGGGCACAGCCCGGGTTTTTTTTGGTCTTTATCATTTGATGGCCTTTAAGGCTTTTAAGGTCTTTAAGGCTTCCACGGCCGCGGCAGCGGACACGCTGCCGCGGGAACACCGCAAACGGCGCTGCCGCACATACGCTGCCGCGGCCGCAATAAAAATATTGAGGAGAAACAGTATGCACCAGAGAGAACGTATTTATCATTTACCGGCCCGGGAGCTGCCGCAGGAGTGGAGCAACATCCTCCCCGAACTCCCGGGCGGGCCACAGCCGCTGCGCGACCCATCCACCGGCGAGGCGGTCCCGCAGGAGGCGATGACCGCCCTCTTTCCGGAGGCGCTGATCGAGCAGGAGTTTTCTTCCGCCCCTTCGATCCCCATTCCCGAGGAGGTGCTGGAGGCCTACGCCCTCTACCGGCCCACCCCGCTGATCCGGGCCACCTTTCTGGAAAAGGCCCTCGGAACGCCGGCCAAGATCTTTTTCAAGCACGAGGGGGTCTCGCCTACCGGCAGCCACAAGCCCAACACGGCGATTGCCCAGGCCTACTACAACGCCGCCGCAGGGACCCGGCAGCTGACCACCGAGACCGGCGCCGGGCAATGGGGCAGCGCCCTCTCCTTTGCCGCCGCGCGCTTCGGTCTGCCGGTGAAGGTCTTCATGGTGCGCCTCTCTTACGACCAGAAGCCCTACCGGCGCATTATGATGGAGACCTACGGCGGCAGCGTCACCCCCAGCCCGTCGGAGGAGACCGCCGCGGGCCGCCGCTTTCTGGAGCGTGAAACGAATCATCCCGGCTCCCTGGGTATGGCGATCAGTGAGGCGGTGGAACTCGCCGGCGAGGACGCCGACACCCGCTACGCCCTCGGCTCGGTCCTCAACCACGTCATCACCCACCAGACGGTCATAGGCCGGGAGGCGAAGCGCATGCTGGAGAAGCTGGGTCTCTTTCCGGATGTGGTGATCGGTTGCCACGGCGGCGGCAGTAACTTTGGGGGCATCGCTATCCCCTTTCTCCCGGAGAAAATGGACGGCCGGGAGATCGACATTGTCGCTTCCGAACCCCTCGCCTGCCCCACCTTGAGCCGCGGCGTCTATGCCTATGATTACGGCGACGCCGGCAAATACATCCCCCTGACCCGGATGTACACTCTGGGCCACGAGTTCGTCCCCCCGTCGCTGCACGCCGGCGGTCTCCGGTACCACGGCGCCGCCCCTATCACCAGCGCCCTTGCCCACAGCGGACTGATTCGGGCCGAAGCGCTCACCCAGAGCGAAAGCTTCGAGGCGGCTCTGCTCTTTGCCCGCAGCGAGGGGATTATCCCCGCCCCCGAGTCGGCCCACGCCATCGCCTCGGCGATTCGCGCCGCCCGGCAGTCCGCCGATACCGGCGAGGAGAAGACGATCCTCTTCAACCTCTCCGGCCACGGCCACTTTGACATGAGCGCCTACCGCGCCTATCTGGCCGGGGAGCTGGAGGACTACGCCTACCCGGAGGAGGCGGTCCGGCGGGCCGAGGAGCACCTTCCGGTGCTGCCGTCCGCAGCGGCAGGGAACACCGGATAAGGAAATATGGTTTTCAGT
>CAYFUX010000061.1:0-4506 GCA_964346455.1 uncultured Spirochaetaceae bacterium | reverse complement strand
CACAGACTACAAAGAACGCACAGACCACCCGGAGCCGAGCAGAAGCAAAAACGAGCCCCCGGGCAGAGGGTGTACAACGCCGGCGGAAGGAGCTCATCCCCGACGAGTATTCGCCGGCGGTACACTCGGCGATACCCTACCGCACAGAACGCCCCCGGAGAAACTACCCTTCCGGCTCCATGTGCTGACTCCATGTGCTGAGACGACCGGGGCCGGCCGCGCAGGCACGGCTGCGTGGTGTACGCTCCGCCTGTCAGCCGGCGGCGGGCCGGCCGCCGGCTCTTTCGTCGGCCGAGGATCTGTGGTAGGATACTCCCATCACAGTCATGGGCACGCCGCAGAATCTCGAGCATATTATCAATAAAATCCTCAATCACGGCGGCTACACCGAAGAAGAGCTCGACCGCCTCTTTCGTGCCCTGAGCAAACAGACTCACCCCGATCTCGGCGGCGGCGACGGCGAGGCGTTCATCCGGCTTCGGGAGGCCTACGAAACCGCCAAAGCCCGCCTGCGGGGCGAACCGGTCCCGGACTTCGGCGGCGCAGCGGCCACCGGTACCGCCGACCGCCCCGGTTCAGCCTATGCACAGGGCGTCCGATCCCGCCCGCAGCCTTTCAACCCGCACGCGATCATCGCCGAGGCGGGCTACCCCGAGGTGCGCGACCCGCGGGGGAGCCTCTACATCGCCCTGCGCTGGTTCTTCTCCAAGGGCATGCAAAACTACCGTATCCGCACGATGAAGGGACTGCGCAAACGCAACCGCCGCATCGTCAGGACCATCTTCCACTGGGGGCGGGTCTACCATCCCGGTTTTGTACGCATCTTTGCCGCCTACCACCGCAACCGCTTTCAATACCTCTCCACCACCTGGGAGATAAAGAACTACAACTACGCCAAGCGCCTCTTTCTGGACGGGGTCTCCGGCTTCTTCAACTACCAGTTTACCGGCCGCCGCGGCACGATCGAAGTCGCCAAGGATAAACTGGACCTCTCCTCCCGTATCCTCAGCCGCTGCCTGGGAGAACAGCATCCCCTGCGGCAACTCTGCGGCTGGTTTCTGCTCGAAGCAGAGAAGCCGCCCTGCTTCCCCTCCGCCGGCTGATCGAGCGTCTACGGGAAGGCAAAGCAGCCGCCTTTTCGCCGGTTCATCCGCCTCGCGGGAGTCGGGGCAGCGCCGCAGGATTCCTCGCTTTACATACTCACACGGACCGTCTTACAATAGCTTCATGAAACGTCGCATCCGCCCGAGCAGCCACATAGCAGGCAACATTCCCATTCCCGGTTCGAAATCTCACACGATCCGAGCCCTCCTCATCGCCGCCCTCGCAGAGGGGGAGAGTGCGATAGAGCGGCCCCTCCGCTCGACCGACACCGACGCCGCCGTTGCCGCCTGCCGCGCTTTTGGAGCGCAGGTGGACGACGCCGACCCGCAGCGCTGGCGGGTACTCGGCATCAGCGGACGTCTCGGCGCCCCGGCGGAGCCGGTAGACGTCGGCAATTCGGGGACCACCCTCTATCTCGCCGCCGCCGTAGCCGCCCTGGGCACGGAACGCATCACCTTCACCGGAGACGAGCAGATTCGCCGGCGCTCGGCGGCAAATCTGCTGACGGCCCTGCGGGAACTCGGCGCCCGGGTGGAGGAGCACGGCAGCGGCGGAGCCGCCCCCTTCTCGATCACCGGCCCCCTCGCCGGCGGCCGCACCAGCATCGAGTGTCCCACCAGTCAGTACCTCTCAGCACTGCTGCTCTCCGCTCCTCTAAGTCCCTCAGGGGCGGCCACGGAGGTCGAAGTGCCGCTGCTCTACGAACGGCCCTACGTTGACATCACCCTCGCATGGCTGGAGTCACAGCGCATCCGGCTGCGCCGCCGGGGCTACGAGCACTTCGACATTCCCGGTGGACAGATCTACCGCCCCTTTACCGCGGCGATACCGGCGGATTTCTCCTCCGCCGCCTTCTTCATGACCGCCGCGGCGGTCACCGGAGGAGAACTGCTGTTGGAGGGCTTGGACCCGGAGGACCCTCAGGGCGACAAAGAAGCGGCGAGCATCCTGGAGGCGATGGGCTGCCGCGTCGTCTGGGAGGAGGGCGGACTGCGCATCGCCGGCCCGCGGGACGCCGACGGACGGCGGATGCCGCTGGCCGCCGGAAGCTTCGACCTGAATGCCATCCCTGACGCCCTCCCCGCCCTGGCGGCGGCCGCCTGCTATGCCGACGGCGACACGCAGCTGACGGGAGTCCCGCAGGCACGGGAGAAGGAGACCGACCGCATTGCCGTGATGAGGAGCGAGCTCGAAGCGCTCGGCGGCCACTGCTCGGAATTGCCGGACGGGCTGATCGTCCACGGCACTGGTACCCTCTCCGGCGGCGCGGCGCGGGGCCATAGCGATCATCGCGTGATCATGGCGCTCGCAGCGGCGGCCCTGGGGACGGAGTCGCCCGTGACAATCGACGAGACCGATGCTGCGGCGGTGACCTTCCCCCGTTTCTTCGATCTCCTTGCTCAGGCTGGTGCCCGTATCGAAACCATCCCGAGTGAAACGCTCGGCAGTAAAGGATAGTCATCATGGAAAAAGGAAACGAAAAGTTCAAATACTACGACCTGCGCAGCGACACGGTGACCATGCCCTCCCAGGAGATGCGCAGGGCAATGTCCAAAGCAGACGTGGGGGACGACGTCTACGAGGAGGACCCGACGCTCAGGAAGCTGGAAGAGCAGGCCGCCCGCATTACCGGAAAACGGGACGCCCTCTTTGTCCCCTCCGGCTCCATGGGCAACCTCATCCCGCTCTACCTCAACTGCGGCCGCGGGAACGAGGTGCTCAGCCAAAAAAACAGCCACATATTCCACTACGAACTCTCCTCCGCCGCGACAATCGCCGGGGTCACTCCGGTCGCGATAGAGGGCGAGCGGGGGGTGCTCACTCCGGAGGAACTGGAGAAACACCTGCGCCCTGAGAGCAATCTGATGCCCCGGGTGAAGATGGTGGAGGCGGAGAACACGCACAACCGCGAGGGGGGTACCTGTTACACCTACGAGGAGCTGCGGGCGGTGAGCGAGTTTGCCAGAAAACACGACCTCAGCGTCCATCTTGACGGCGCCCGGATCTTCAATGCCTCCATCGCCACCGGCGTTGCAGTGAAACGCCTCGCCTCCTGCGCCGACACCGTCACGTTCTGCCTCTCCAAGGGGCTCGGCGCTCCGGTGGGCAGCGTACTCTGCGGCGGGTCGCGGTTTATCGAAGAGGCCCGGCGAGTGCGAAAAATGCTCGGCGCCGGTATGCGGCAGGCGGGCGTCCTGGCGGCGGCCGGCCTCTACGCCCTCAAGAACAACGTCTCCCGGCTGGAGCAGGACCATGCCAATGCCCGTAAAATCGCCGACACTCTGGCCCACACCGGCTGGGCGGAGATCGACCCCGGGAAGGTGGAGACTAATATCATCTACTTCAACACCGCCGGAGTGGACGCACAGCAGGTGGCCGGAGCACTGAAGAAACGGAACGTCCTCTGCGGCCCCTTCGGCTCGCACTCTATCCGGATGGTTACTCATCTGGGGATCTCCAAGGACGACACCGACGCCGTCTGCTCGATCATCAGCGAACTGAAGTTCTAGCGCTCTATGGCACACGAAAAAGCCCTCTGGGTCATCGGGGGCCTCAACGGCGACGTAAAGGCCCGCTCGGGCGGCCCTTTTACCGCCGGCAGCTCCAACCCCGGAGTGGTCGAGCGCAGCCCCGGCGGAGTGGGCCGCAATATAGCCCACTCCCTCGCCCTGCTGGAGGTGCCTACCGTGCTGGTGAGCGCCGCCGGCAACGACTACGAAGGCGATGCCGTACTGGCCGCCACCGCCGATGCGGGAGTGGATGTTTCCCGAGTCGCCCGGCTTCCCGGCCGGAGGACCGGTGCCTACATTTCCCTCACCGACGAGGCGGGGGAGCTCGTCGGCGCCGTTGCCGACATGGAGGTGATGCAGGAGATCACTCCTGCGCAGCTCGACTTCTATGGCGACCAACTGACCGAGGCCTGGGGTGTCATCGCCGACACCAATCTCCCTCCGGAGACGCTCCTCCGCCTCTCGGGCCTCTGTGCCGCCGCGGAGATACCGCTCTTTGTCGAACCGGTCTCCGCCGCCAAGGCCGCCGTATTGAACCGCGGTGACATCGACGCCGCCTGGATCTCCCCCAACCGGCAGGAGCTGCAGCAGCTCTTTGGCCTGGAGGCGGAGGAGCTGCTGGCCCGCCCCGATCTGCTTGCCGAGCGCACCGGCCGCCCGGGGATGCCCCGCAGCGGCGCACTGCTGCTCTCCCTGGGGGCCGAAGGAGCGGCGATTGTCCGCGCCCGCAGTCTTCGGGGAACGGGGGCGGCGGGGGCCGGAGAAACCGCCCCCTGGAAGGCCGGACTCGGCGAGTCCGGCGGAACCGTTCCCTGGGAGGCCGGCGGCCGGCTGATCCGCCGGCCGGCGCTGCCGGCGGAGGTAGCGGACGTCAACGGTGCGGGGGATGCGC
>CAYFUX010000060.1:0-12020 GCA_964346455.1 uncultured Spirochaetaceae bacterium | reverse complement strand
CTTGTCCATCATCTCCATCACTTCGTAGACCGGCTTAATCGCCCCTTCGGCTGACATCATCGTCGCTGTACCTACCTCGTAGATCTGGATGATGTGGGGCGGATTACCGGAACGAAACGCTGCAATACCGCTGGTCATCGTCTCAGAGTAGTTACCTTTGTAGACAGGCTCGATAACAAAACGGTCTTGACTGTTGTTGAAATCCTCGGCGATTTGATTCAACTTCTCACCGAGTGCACCCCCCATGGCGTGCCACCACTGCAGCGTCACAGGTCCTTCCTGCTCTTCTTCCGCAGCCTTTCCTTCACCTTCCTTCTGGCCACCGGCCATCACGAAGGAAACGGCAACTAAGAACACCACCAATAGAAATAGAAACCTCTTCATAGTACCTCCTTGCCGGCCATGTATCCGAACTCTATTCAGATACAACGGTCATGCGTTTACTGTTATTCTAGTACCGGCAGAAGTCTGAGTCAATTTTTTTTTGCAATTCGAACACAAAAAAAACATAGATTTATTTAATTTCAAACAAAAACAATAATAAAACTTCATTGCACTACTCATATTTAGAGATTCAATTATATACTAAAGGCCCGGGAGTCTTATTCTCAAGATGTTCGTAGAAAAGGAGGAATATCGCCTACAACAGTTTACACCGCGTTTACCCCAGGAAAAAAGTACTCTTCACCGGCAACAGAACGCGCGCTTACTGATACACCGTCATAAGGAAGAGATTCTGCATAATAAAGAGGAGGATAAACGAGGTTACTCCGGCGGCAAGGGGGGTACTTACCCAGCCGGCGCTGATTCGGCCCAGAATTCCCAGGTTAATATTTTTTCCGCCCTTTGCAATTCCGATACCAATCACGCCGCCGACCACCGCTTGGGAACTCGAAACCGGCACCAGCGGGAAGGAAGGCAGCCCGACGGAAGTCATTGCATCTTTGAGGGTTTGCGAAGCAAAGAGGAAGAGGACCACCGCACTCGCCAGCACCACAATAAGGGCGGAGATAGGAGAGAGCTTGTAGAGGTCTTTCCCCACCGTTTGCATCACTTTGTGGGAATAGGTGTAGATTCCCACTGCAATAGCCATACCGCCGAGGAGAAAGAGCTTTTGAGCACTGCCCATTGTCATCGGTCCCAACTCGCTTGCAGTAAAGGGAGAGACCGGAACAAAGACCCCCATCACGTTGGCAATGTTGTTTGCCCCCAGACTGTACGCACCAAAGGCGCCCACCAAAATCAAGCCAAAGCGGGTATAGGCGTCCAGCCGAATGATGCTGATGGTCATGCGCTTCAATATGGCTTTTGCCAGCAGGTAAAAGAGGCCGGCGAACACGGCAGAGAGCAGCGGAGAGGCCACCCAGGTGCTGACAATTTTTGTGAGGGAGGTGTAATCGGTGGGCATGCCGGCGTAGAGGTTCCAGCCGACAATAGCCCCGACAATAGCCTGGGTAGTGGAGACGGGCAGTCTGAAACGGGTCATCCAGAGAACAGTGAGAGCGGCGGCAAGCGCCACGGTAAAGGCGCCGGGCATTGCGTTGACCGAGCCGAGCCGCCCCAGCGTGTGAGAAGCGCCCGCTCCGCTGACCACCGCTCCGATAATTACGAAGACGCTGCCTATCAGCGCAGCGGTCTTGAAGCGCAGCATTTTCGTCCCCACTGCGGTTCCGAACACGTTGGCCGCATCGTTTGCCCCCAGGGACCACCCCAGGAAAAGGCCGCTGGATAGGAAGAAGATCGTTAACTCCATTCCAGACCTCTATACGGTTCGCTTGATCGAATAGACCGAAAGACGCTCGGTCACATCTTCAGCCTCGTCTGAGAGGCTGGCGATACTGGTGACAAAATCACGCAGATGCAGTTTCTCCGCCAGTTCCGGAATCTCGTCGGAGGAGAAAATCAGTCGTTTGACTTTCTCTTCGAGCTGATCAGCCTCGTGTTCATGAAAATGCACCTTATGAATGTAGTCGTTGATCACGTCGTTATTGTTAAAAAAGGCCCGGTCCGCCTTTACCAGATTGTCCAGCGCCGCGGTGGAAGCATCGGTGAGTTTAATAAAGTCGTTGCGCAGAAACTCCCGGATACGCGGACGCTCGGTGTTGAACTGCCCCATAACCTTTTTGGCGGTATCGATTACGTTGTCGGTTGTCTCGAGCAGGCCGAGCACATCGCCCCGGGACTCCGGGATCAGCATCTTTTTATACAGGTTGTAGCGAATCTCACGGCGCATGCTGTCGGCATCCGACTCGTTGTGTCGTATTTCATTGAGCCGCGACTGGAATTGCTGCATCTCCCCGTCCAGATAATCTCGGATTCCGGCGTTGAACAACATGCCCGCATTGGCTACATCGTCCAGAAACTGCTCGATTTTTGCCTCTAAGGAGACGGTCCGCTTCAAAAAAATACTCATAGCTCTCTATCCCCTATTCGCTGGAATATCCGATTAGTATAGCACACTATCTCAGGTGGAGAAAACTCCATACCACAATTCATCACAGCAAAGCAGTAGATACACTCCCCCGCGTTCATGTATACTCATCCTTTGGCAGTTTTTAGAAAATTTACAATCAAAAACAATCATCCTTCGTTGACACCCGAGTACCCCGGACCTACAATGAAGGCTACCAGTAGGTGGTGATGCATGGCAGAGAACTTCATTCCTGCAGATAGACAAAGCAGAATCCAACAGCTCGTACAGAAAGATGGTATCGTGAAAGTGGCGGATCTAAGCAGGATGTTTGGAGTGACCGAACTCACCATCCGGCGGGATTTGGACGTGCTGGAAAAGCAGGGAGTCCTCGACCGTACGCACGGAGGGGCCATTCTCCGGCACCGCACCCGCTCAGAATCGCTCTACACGGAAAAGGATCAGCATCAAACCGCTGAGAAGGCGGCCATCGGTAAAGCAGTGAACCACCTTATCGAGGAAGAAGATACCCTGCTGATCAACACCGGCTCTACCACTACCCAGGTGCTTCGCCACCTCACCGACAAGCAGATACGGGTTATCACCAACAATGCCAGCGCTCTGGTGGAGCTAGTCAGCAGCGATATCGAGCTGATTGCTACCGGCGGTCTGTTCCGTCGCAGATCCAACTCTCTTATCGGGGGCTTTGCACTGGATATCTTGGAAAAAGTCTGCGGTAGTAAAGCAATCATCGGAGTGGACGGCTTCAGCATCGGCTACGGCCTGACCACCCCGGTTCACCAGGAGGCGGAGATTTCCCGGGCTATGATCGAACGCACCGAGGGCCCGGTCATCGTGGTCGCCGATCACACAAAGATAGGAGTGGTCTCCAACTTCGTGATCGCCCCCATCGACCGGGTCTCGATGCTGATTACCGATGCCAACATCAATGAAGAGTATAGGCGGGAACTCGCCCAGATGGATATCAAGGTCTTTGTGGCCGAAGAGATGCTCAAAGAAGACGAAGCAAAGGGGTAAGCAATGTTTGAGGGACCTCAAATTCACAGCAGCTACGATGTGGCCGTGATCGGCTCGGGAGTCAGCGGGGCCGCCATCGCCCGCCGCCTCTCCGCCTACGACCTGGACATCGTTGTGCTGGAGAAAGAGACCGACGTGTCGTTTGGCACCAGCAAGGCCAACTCCGGCATCATCCACGGTGGTTTTCACCACGAACCGGGCTACCTTAAAACCAAGCTGGAGATCCAGGGCAACCTGATGTTCGATCAGCTCCAGCGGGAGCTCCACTTTCCCTTTGTCCGCTGCGGTATCCTCGTCGCCGCCCTCAACGAGGAGGAGCTCAAGGTAACGCAAAATCTGTACGAGCGGGGCAGGACCAACGGGGCCATCGGGATCGAACTCTGCAGCCGCGACCGTATGCTGGAACTCGAGCCCAAGCTTACTCAGGATACGGTGGGGGGGCTCTACGCCCCCTCCGGCGGCATTATCGAACCCTACCGTTTTGCCTTTGCCCTGGTGGAAGCGGCACAGAACAACGGGGTGCGGGTGATCACCGACTTCGAGGTCTCTTCCGCCGAGCGGGACGAGGAGCGCTTCTTCATCCGCTCCGCCGACGGGCGGACAGTGGAGGCAAACTACGTCATCAATGCAGCCGGGCTCTTCGCCGACAAGGTAGCGGAGATCTTTGGCGCCGAGTCCTACACCATCACCCCCCGGAAAGGGGAATATTACCTGCTCGACCGCATGACCAAGGCCTGTCCCGGCCGGGTGCTGTTCCCCGTTCCCAACCGCGTCTCCAAAGGCATGCTGGTTATCCCCACCGTCGAAGGGACCGTCCTGGTGGGCCCCACCGCCCAGGATGCGGAGAGCAAGGAAGATCTGGCCACCAGCGCCGACAACCTCAACCGGATCTTCGACTCGGCGCGCAAGATGGTCCCCAAAGTCTCTACCCGCGACGTGATTACCTCCTTCTCCGGACTGCGGCCGGCGCTTGCGAGCGACGACTTCTACATCGCCCTCAGCGAGAAGGTCCCGGGCTTTATCCATGTGGCCGGCATCCAGTCCCCCGGGCTCACCGCCGCCCCGGCGATTGGCGAATACGTGAAGGACTTGATCAAGCAAGCAGGCTGCGAACTGCGCGAGAGGCCGGATTTCGATCCCGTTACCCAGCCGGTCCCGCGCATTCGCACGATGACGCCCTTCGAAATCGACGAGGAGATTGCCAAGAATCCCCAATACGGCCACATCGTCTGCCGCTGTGAGAATATCAGCGAGGCTGAGATCGTGGAGGCGATCCGACGCGGTCACGACACTCTGGACGGAATCAAGTTCTTCACCCGCTCGGGAATGGGCCGCTGCCAGGGCGGCTTCTGCACCGCCCGCATCATCGAAATCCTCATGCGGGAGACCGGCAAGCGCTACGATGAAGTTACAAAGCGCGGCGGAAACAGCACGGTTTTTCGGAGGGCCTTATGAAACAAATCACGGTCGATTGTCTGGTCATCGGCGGAGGCGCCGCCGGTATGGCTGCGGCGGTAGAAGTGCAGCGCCGCGGCTACACCGCCGCCCTCGTCGAGCGCGAGAGCGAGCTGGGGGGCGTGTTGATGCAGTGCATCCACAACGGATTCGGTCTCGAAGAGTTCAAAGAAGAGTTGACAGGCCCCGAGTACGCCGAACGCTGGATCGACGAGCTGCAGCGCCTTGAGATCCCCTCCTATGTCGACACCACCGTTATGGAGATCGATAAGGACGAAGCGGGAGGAAACCTCTGTACCGCCTACTCCCCGCATCACGGGACACTGCGCTTCACCGCCCGCACGGTAGTACTGGCCATGGGCTGCCGCGAGCGCAACCGCGGGAACATTATGATCCCCGGCACCCGTCCCGCCGGAGTCTATACCGCCGGCCTTGCCCAGCGGATGGTGAATATCGACGGCTTCGTACCCGGAAAAGAGGTGGTAATCGTCGGCTCCGGCGACATCGGCCTGATCATGGCCCGCCGCATGAAATGGGTCGGCAGCAACGTCCACGGGGTGGTGGAAATCCAGCCCTACCCCTCGGGGCTGACCCGTAACATCTCCCAGTGTCTCAACGACTTCGACATTCCCCTCTACCTTAACCACACTGTCAGTTATATCTACGGCCGTGACCGGGTGGAGGCGGTGGATGTAACCCCCTTTGTCGACGGTATTCCCGACGAAAGCAAGACCTTCACCCTTCCTTGCGACACACTTCTCCTTTCGGTGGGGCTGGTTCCGGAGAACGAACTCTCCAAGCAGGTGGGGATCGAACTAAACAGTCACACCAACGGACCGCTGGTGGACAGCCGCCTGATGACCAACGAAGAGGGAATCTTTGCCGCCGGCAATGTGCTGCACGTTCACGACCTGGTTGACTACGTCAGCGACGAGGCACGGCGGGCGGGTTCCTTCGTAGCCGCCTACCTTGAGGGCGACAGCCCTGCACGAGAGCTGCGGGTAAAGGCCGGCGCCAACGTCCGTTACGTCAACCCCACTCGGCTGGACCCGGACAGCGAGATTTCGGCAATCTACCTGCGGCCGCTGGTGGTGGCCAACAAGGCCGCTCTGACGCTCACGGTGGACGGAGAGGTGGTAAAACGCTTCAAAAAGCCCCATGTACAGCCCAGCGAGATGATCCGTCAAAAGCTGGGGCCCAAGCTCTTTCGCGACCTTGAGCTGCACCGCGATTCCGTGTTGGAGGTAAGCATCCACGATGTATGAAGGCATAGATAAACGGGAGTTCGTCTGTATCGTGTGCCCCGTAGGCTGCCACCTGACCGTCGACTTTGACGAGCAGGGAGAAGTGACGGTCTCCGGCAACAAATGCCCCCGGGGAGAAACCTACGCCCGGGAGGAGGTGCTGGCCCCCAAGCGCACCGTCACCGCCACCGCGCGGGTCAACGGCACCGTCCACCGCCGGGTGTCAGTGAAGACCGACGGGCCGCTGCCGGTGGAGCATATCAACGAGCTGCTCGATAGGGTGTACGAGCTCTCCCTCGATCCACCGGTGCGCCTCGGGGATGTCCTGATAGAGAATGTACGCGAGACCGGGATCAACTTGGTTGCCACCCGGACGGTGGAAGAGTAGCGCAAGGCGACCTATGAATGCGGCACAGGTCAAGGCAAAGCTCCTGGCGATCGAGGATACCGACGAGTATTTCGAGGTAATCCTCTCCGGAAAAGCGAGTAAGAAGGTTAACGGCCTCTACAAACCGGAGGAGCGGGAGATCGTCCTGCACAACAAAAACTTCACGGGCGACAACCTGATGCTCTACACCGCGATCCACGAATACGCCCACCATCTCCACTTCCGCTCACCTGACCCGCCTAAGAGCGCCCGCAGCCACACCCGCCGCTTCTGGAGCATTCTCCACGGACTCTTGAACCGGGCGGAGGAGCTGGGCATCTACCGCAACATCTTCGAGGAGGACGAACGCTTCGTCCGCCTCACCGAGCGCATCCGGCGGCAGTTCATCGGCCCCCACGGCTCGCTGATGAAAGAGCTCGGGCGCGTACTCACCGAGGCACAGCAGCTCTGCGAGGAGACCGGCGCCCGTTTCGAGGACTATGTGGAGCGGGTGCTGCAGCTCGAACGCAGCGAGACCAAACATCTCCTGCGAGTCGGCCAGAGCGACCTTCCGGAGGAGATCGGCTACGAGAACATGAAGTTTATCTCCAAAGTGAAGGAGCCGGAGGAGCGCCGGGAAGCGCTCGAGCAGCTGCGCTCCGGCGACACTCCCGACATGCTCAAAGAACGCTTCGCTTCAAAACAGGCGAGCGAGCCGGAAGACCCGGAGGAGAAGCTGCGGAAGGAAAAAGAGCGCATCCTGAAGAATATCACTAAGCTCAACCAGCGCCTCGAGGAGATCGAACGGGAGCTGGGGGAAGAGTAACGGGCCGGCAGGAACAGTACTCTCTACGCTCACGACCTTTCGCCCCCGGAGTTCTCTGCATCTCTGCTGTCGCCCCCTGCAGCGGTACTGCCGGCTGTTGACGTTTCCTCCATTTCTCCTTTGTTCGGAAGCGGGACAATCATCGAAGTGAAGCGGCGGTAGCGCTGGTAGTCCTTGTATTTGGAGGCGGTAATCGACTCGGTAAAGCGCGTCGAGCCGAGAAAGAGCAGGGTCAAGAGAAGCGGTCCTGCGGCCCCCGGATGAAGCCATACCCCCGATACGCCGACTGAACAGAGATAGACCATCCACCACAGCCCGAGTTCTCCGAAGTAATTCGGGTGACGGCTGTAGTGAAAGAGCCCGTGAGTGAAAAATCCCCGGCGTATATCTTCCTGCATCTCCGCTTTTCTGTGCTTGCTTCGAGTTCTCCTCTCCCCGGCTTCCCGGCCCTGCGAGTGCGCCGCGCCGCTTGTTCGAGCGCGAGCGTATTTCGTCTGTTGGAAGTTCCACTGCTGCTCGTCGGCAACGGTTTCGAAGATGAGAAAGCCCGCGAAGGCGACGGCCGCGCCCGTGAAGAGGCCGGGCTCCCGAATCTCCGGTTTGAGATAAGCTACATACAGCGGCAGGGTAAAGAGCACGAAGAGCGCGTGCTGATACAAGGAGATAAAGAAAAAGTTGAACAGCTGCCACAGAATCGGATTGCCGATGCGCCGGCGTAGCACCCCCCACCGGTAATCCTCATACCCGGAATATCCGCCCCGACGTGCAAAATTGAAGGTAAGTCTCGCTCCCCATAGGGTCACCAAAAGAGCCATGGCGAGTAAGGGTGGAGCAAACTCACTGTAGGCGGCATATATCCACGCATAGCCTAGCGGCACCACACTCCAGAGCCGGTCCACCCAGGAGTAGTCTCCGCTCACCGCCCCGGCAAAAAAACAGGCGATAATCAAAGCCGCAGAGACGGCCGCCACAGTCACCAGAGGATTCTCCGGAGAAGCGAAAATGACGCCTGAGGCGACCCCAAGCCCCAAAATGAGGAGAAGAATACGAACCGTATTGGATTTCAATTGCTTCACTTCCTTTATATTACCGGATAAAGACGCCGTTCATATCAAAAGTTGTGACGGGAGCGGGCCGCAGCAGGTGATCTCGGCCATCCGGCCCGTCTCCCCTGACTTTTACCCCACGATATTTCCGTAGAACATTCCGACGACGGTGGAGAAGATCACCACGAGGCCAACATAGGAAAAGGTTTTCTTCAATCCCAGCTCTCCGCCAATCACCAGGAGGTTCGGCAGGCTCAGCGAGGGGCCGGCCAACAGCAGCGTCAGTGCCGGACCTTGTCCCATGCCGGAGCCGAGCAGGCCCTGGAGGATCGGTACCTCGGTAAGGGTGGCAAAGTACATCAGCGCACCCGCCACTGCGGCAAACGCGTTGGCACTCAGAGAGTTCCCTCCCACGAGCGTTGCGATCCACTGTTCGGGGATCAGCGCCATGTGGCCGGGTCTGCCCAACAGGAAGCCTGCTATCAGCACACCGCCAAAGAGAAGCGGAAGAATCTGCACGGCAAAATCCCGGGTAGCCCGTACCCAGTCGCCTAGCTCACTACGGGCAAACCAGCGCAGAAGAGCGTAGAGCAGCAGGAGGGCAAAGGCGCCGGTAATGAAGTATTTATACTGGTAGAGAGCATCCCAGAAGGGCATCGAGCCTCCGGAGGGTGCCCAGTTGAGGAACACGAGGATGCCGATCATCGAGAGCATGTAGATGGCATTCTGCCTGAGCGTACGGCCTTCGGTACTCTCCTGGTAGGAGAACATGGCCGCGTTGGTCACCCGCGCCTCGTCTTCCTTCCGATAGAGGAGGTACATACAGAAGCCGATGAGGACTGAGAAAACGATCGCCGCCACCGCCCTGGCGGCTCCTAGCTGCAGCCCCAAAACTTTCGCGGTGAGAATCACCGCCATGATATTGATCGCCGGTCCTGAGTAGAGAAATGTGACTGCCGGGCCTATTCCTGCACCTTTGCGGTAAATCCCCTTGAACAACGGCAGCACCGTGCAGGAGCAAACCGCCAGGATAGCTCCTGAAACAGAGGCCACACCGTAAGCCAAGGGTTTGGGGGCATTCGGCCCAAAATAGCGCACCACCGCCTGCTGGTTGAGAAAGACCATCACCGCCCCGGCGATAAAGAAGGCGGGCACTAGACATAGCAGGACATGTTCCCGGGCGTACTCTCCGAGCATAAGAAAGGCTTCCTGCAGTCCGGAGGAGACCCGATCTGCCCCGAAGGGAATAAAATAGGCCCCCAGAAATACCCCTGTAAGAAGGGTTAATAAACGGTTCTTTTTATCGCCCCAGAAACGCTGCAGGAATGAAACGTTGTTACTTGCATTGCTGATTTCTTCACTCATATAGTCTCCTTATCCTTTTCTTCCTTGGCAATATAACCAAATAATTAATATACGTCAATATTTTTTATTGACGTTTCTGCCAAATAGTTCCACACTGTACCTATGAATGAACAGGAAAAAATCCGTTGTGAAGCCCGGGCGGCGATCTTCAAAGCCCTCGGCCATTCAACTCGCCTCTACATCCTCGAACAGCTGCAGGCGTCTCCGCACTGCGTCTGTGACCTCACCAATAAGGTAGGAGCCGACATCTCTACCGTCTCCAAACATCTCACTATCCTTCGAAATGTGGGGCTCGTGCGCAGCGAAAAACAGCGCACTACTGTCTACTACAGCCTTGCCTGCGCCTGCCTCACTCAGTTCATGAAGGGTGCGGAGACGCTGCTGCAAATACAAGCTCAAAATAACTCGGCGGTACTGCAGCAATAAGGGCTGCCGCTACCCAAAGCACTACCCGAGCCGGTACTTGCGTACTGCCACGAAGCTTGGGGATAAGAGGTGCAAGGGCCGAACTACGCAGGAACAACAGTAAAATTTTCCGCTTCACCTAAAAAAACTGGAGAAAAATAGCCCTCTGCCCAGGGCGTGTGGTGTGCGGCTATCCCCAGGCTTCGTGACGGTAACAGAGGCTTGACGGTCCAGGTATTATTGGTTATATTACCAAATAACAAATATTTTGATTATTGGAGGAATACAATGAAGATTCAAATACTTGGAACCGGCTGCCCTAAGTGCCAAGCCCTGGAGAAGAATGCCAGACAAGCCATTCAGGACCTGGGTATCGACGCCAATGTGGAAAAGGTGACCGACATAAATACCATCTCCGAAATGGGTGTCATGATGACTCCGGGCCTTGCGGTAGACGGAGATGTCAAGGCTACGGGAAAAGTTCTCACTGCCGAGCAGATTCAAGAACTCCTTCCCAGCTAAAGGCTGAGCAGCTTTACCATACCTGCTGCCCACAGGCCCATGTACTTACGGGCCGGTGAGAGTTCTCAACGGACTCGAACCGGCCCGATGTAACATCTCCGTAGTTCGTGATCTGAGCTGTCGGAGCTGAAGCACTGCAGCCCTCCGGTACAAACACGGTAACGCCTTCTACTGCGTCTCCGGCTTCGGCGTGCCGGATGCACGCCTCCCCCTTCACCCCGTTTTGTGCTATCCTTTCTTCATCCTTTAGGCTGCACAGGCAACGGATACAGTGCACAAGGATTAAGAAGGAGTTTCATGTAACTATGATATTCGACATGACCATTCCCCAAATTGCCATGCTCCTGCCGCTGCTGCTGCTGAGCCTTACCGTCCACGAGTGGGCTCACGGAAAGTCTGCCGCCCTCATGGGCGATTTTACCGCCCGCGAGGCAGGCCGGCTGAGCATGAATCCCATCAAGCACATCGACCCTTTCGGCCTTCTTGTCCTTCTGATGGTGGGAGTGGGCTGGGCGAAACCGGTGCCGATCGACCCCAGCCGCTTGCGCACCCCCCGCCGTGACCTGGTGCTGGTCAGCCTCGCCGGCCCGGGCAGCAACCTCACCCTCGCCCTGATTTTTGGCCTCCTGGCCCGCTTCTACCGCATCTTCGCCTCCGCCGGCACCCTTCCCTACTGGCAGCCGCTTTTTCAGGTGCTGATTATTATGACGGTTATCAACACCCTGCTCTTCTTCTTCAACATGCTCCCCTTCCCGCCGTTGGACGGATCAAAGGTGGTGGGCATGCTTATCTCCCGCCGCTGGCCGCACTGGACAAACTACTATTTCCGCTACGGCTCCTTCCTCCTGCTGGGAATCATAGTGCTGCAGGTGGGCTTCGAAATCCGGATCATTCCTTTTGGCGCGGTCACCCGCGCGGCCCTGGGCTTTATCGGCGGGTAGCCGGCGGTTCGAGGGGCAGATCGAGGAAAGATATCGAACTACGGATCGCCGGCGGTGACGTAGGGCGGTGCGCAGATGGCCGCGGATGGGATAGAGCACTTAGTTCGTAAAGATGCGTAAGGGTGTGGGAACGTTATTTGTCATCGCGGTCTTATAGGAACGTCTTTATTTTGCGAGGTCTCGATCTGTCTGGGTCCCGTCTCCTCCTCTTTTCATGGTACCGCCCTCTCCTCGCTGTCAAGGCACGCTTGCGCTCTTCGGCCTTGACAGCTCGTGCGAGGGGCGGTGGTGCAAAGAAAAAAGGAGGCGGGACATGGAAAAACTGATCTACCGGGAGCTCTCGCACCAGGTGCTGGGGGCCTGTTTTTCGGTACACAACATTATGGGGCCGGGGCTGCTGG
>CAYFUX010000059.1:9726-12077 GCA_964346455.1 uncultured Spirochaetaceae bacterium | reverse complement strand
CCGGGATCCCGGAAAACCGTGCGGCGGTATCGTTGTTACCGATCGCATAAATATACCGTCCGACACGACTGCGGTTGAGAAACACCATCCCCACCAGGTACATCACCACCGCCAGCACCACCGGAACCGGAATTCCCAGTACTTGTCCGGTCCCAAGCATCAGGAAACTCTCCGGAAGCCCGGTAATCGGCTTGCCCTGGGAATAACTGAGCGCCAGTCCGCGAGCCAGGGTCATCATTCCCAGAGTAACGATAAACGGGGGAATCCCGACTCGCGTGACAAAAAGCCCGTTTACCAGTCCTACGAGACCGCCCAACAGCACTCCTAAAAACATCCCGGCGAGCACCGGCACTCCGAGCTGTAGCATATCGGCAGTAAAGACGGCGGTGAGTGCAAGCACAGATCCCACCGAGAGGTCGATCCCGGCAGTAAGGATCACCATTGTCATTCCCACCGCAATGATACCGATTACGGTAGCCTGCAGCAGCAAGTTGGAAATATTTCCCACCGTCAGAAAGTTGTCGGAGATCAGCGACAGGGCCGTGACCAAGAGCAGAAACGCGATAAGCAGACCAAACTGTCGCAACAGCTGCTTAAGATCCATGCACACACTCCCAGACTTCAGAAAGGATTCAGAAAATGACACCGGAGATCAGCAGAACGTTGGAAAAAGGGGTGCACTCGCCGGTCCGAATGACTCCTCTCACCGTTGTCAGCCGGCTCTTCAACTCTTCGTGGCTGATATAGCTCGCAGGCACATCCGGAAGAAGACGCCGTATTTCCTCTTCCATTGCCGGGCTTTGTGCATGCGTTTCGTGAGCAAGCACCGTCTCTTCCACACGAAGCTCCGTGAGCACCGTCTCCAGGGTCTCCACAAAAGAGGGGATGCCGCAGCGCAGGGCCAGGTCTATTCGGTGCACCCCAGGAGGCACCGGCATGCCCGCATCCGTGATGACAAGCCCGTCTCGGTGCCCCATCGCGGCAATCAACTCCGACACGGCTGGATTCAAGACTCCTCTGTACTTCACAACACACCTCCCACTGCGCTTGTCTGCTGTTCACCCCCAACTCGCCGGCATGAGTTTCGGACCACCAGACTGGGGGTGACGGTTTCCTTATGCGGCGGCTTATCGGTATGCCGAATACGTTCCATAAGCAGCTCCACGGTGCGCGAGGCTAGCCGATCCTTGGGCTGCTTAACGGTGGTGATTGACGGAGAATAGTAGGCCGAGAGCTGAATATCGTCGAAACCCGCCACCGAAATATCCTCCGGAACGCGAAAGCCCGCTACATCGGCGGCATGGATCGCTCCCATAGCCATGAGATCGTTGCAGGCAAAGATAGCAGTCGGCATATCCTCCCGAGGGATATCGCCCACCATCTCCTGAAACGCTTTGCTGCCGCTGGCCACCTGGAAATCTCCCTCGCGTATCAACGCAGCATCCTCGCCGATCTCCGCCTCCAGCAGAGCCCGGCGATAGCCCGAGAGTCGTTCGCTCCCGGTGACTAAATGCACCGGTCCATGAATGCAGCCGATTCGCCTATGGCCGAGGGATAGTAAATGCCGTGTCATCAGATACGCCCCGTACTTGTTGTCGACCACCACCGCATCAAACGGCACATCTCGGCCGGAAGGGTTCTGCAGAATCTCGCGGTCCACCAGCACCACCGGCACGTTTTGCTCGCTCAGCGTCAGGATCGCATCTTCATCGCTCCCGGTGGAGACAAATACGATCCCGTCCACCCCCTTGTTCTGCAGGAGATGAATGTAGACGAGTTCCTTCTCCGGATTTTGCTCAGAATTGCAGACAATTACGCTATGGCCGGCGGCAAAACATGCATCCTCGATAAAGCGGGCCATTTCAGCAAAATAGGGGTTCGTATTATCCGGGATGATCACTCCCACTGTTTCCGTCCGCTTAGTCCGTAAACTCCGTGCTACCCCGTGAGGGCGATACTCGAGATCGTTGATCGCCTGCGTGACCCGTTCACGAACAGCATCCGAGACATAGCGGGTATTGTTGATGATGTGCGAAACGGTAGTAACGGAAACCCCCGCGCGATCCGCTACATCCTGCATAGTCGCCATGTCCTGCGCTTCCTTTTCTACCTCATTGGATCGCTCTAAGCAATCGTTTGCGCAATCGTTTGCTTAACCTCTAAGTGTATGGTACAAGGACTCTCACCGGCTGTCAAATGTAAAATCTCCGTTTTTCCCCGCTGCAGAAAATCCCTACATTCCCTTCATATTTCCTTCATTCTCCGGGGCTACATTACAAAGCGTAGAACACAAAAATTGCCCTTATTAAGGAGGAATGCAATGAAACGAATGGTATTGATGATCGCACTCG
>CAYFUX010000059.1:7943-9626 GCA_964346455.1 uncultured Spirochaetaceae bacterium | reverse complement strand
GATGAAGATGAGCGGCACCTGCGAGTGGAAACGGCCGAGGTAAACGGCAGACGCTACGACCTGGCGGCAGCCTACAATGCCGGCGCTCCGGCTTACAGACAGCACAGCATGATGGGCCGGCGAGGCGGTGCCGGCGGACGCGGAATGCACGGCTTCGCGCAGGGCCGCGGTCGCGGCGGAACCCGCACCCCCGGGTACGGGGCACACGGCAACTCCGGCGCGGTTCCCGGCTGGCGCTAAGGTTCCGCTTCTCTCCCCCGTACCGCCGCGGGCGGTACGGAAACGGAGGGCGGCAAGTTCCCGGGTGGTCTTATTCCGCCCGGGTTTTTTGTGTTTTAGGTGCACCGTTGCAAGCGGCGCTCATTTTTCGCCGCTCCCCCTGCTCCACCTGCTCCCCGCTCTCCTCACTCTCCCCACTCTCCCCGCTCCTCGTGCTTCTCGTGCAGAACTACCCGGGAATAAACTGCCGCAGATAGCCTCTACTCTGGATCAGCGAGGTCCTCCGCGCCTCCGGCGAAACTTCGAATGCAGGATCCTCGACCTCAACACAGGCAGCGCCGCTATAGCCGATATCGGTGAGCGCGGAGACAAACCGCCCCCAGTCGATATCCCCCAGGCCGGGGAGCTTGGGGATGTGGTAGTCGAGGGGCGGCGCCAGAATGCCGACATCGTTCAGTGCCTCGGGCAAAAGCTTGGCATCCTTGAGGTGAAGGTGAAACAGTTTATCCCTGAACTCATACAACGGGCGAATCGGATCTATGTGCTGCCAAACAAGATGGGAAGGATCATAGTTGAGGCCAAAGTACTCCGACGGAATTTCGGCAAACATTCTGCGCCAGTGCGCAGGGCTGAAGGCAAGATTGCCTCCCCCGGGCCAGTCGTCAACGGTAAATAAGAGCGGACAGTTTTCAATGCCTATCCGTACATTCCGCTCTTCGGCGTAGCGCACAATAGCGGGCCAGACCTCTCTGAAGCGGGCAAACCCTTCTTCCACGCTGCCGTGCTGCGGTCTGCCGATAAAGGTGTTTGCCGCTCCTATTCCCAGTGCGGAAGCAGCATCGACCACGCGCTGAAAATGCTCGGCCGCCCCCGCCGCACGCCCCTCATCTTCGTGCAGCATATTCGGATAGTAGCCGAGGGCGGAGATAGAGACTCCCGTTTCGGCACACTTCCTGCGGATTCTCTCCGCCTTCTGCGCATCGAGGGCCGCCACATCGATATGACTCACCCCTGCGTGCGCCCGCTCCGCCGATCCTCGCGGCCAGCAGAGCATTTCTACACAGGTAAAACCGAGCTTCGCCGCGGTTTCGAGCAGCTCTTCCCAGGAATAGTCAAAAAGCACGGCACTGACAAACCCCAACTGCATCATGATTTCCCCCTGCATCTTCCAGCCGGCCACCGCTGCTCTGCGGCCGCCATTGCTCTGCGGCCGCCATTGCCCTGCGGCCAGCGCTTGAATCTGTTATGATGGTAACCCAAGAGAGCGCCCCCCGCAACATGCGTTCAGTGCACGCGGCCGCTTTCGAGGACCGTTATGCGGGGCTGCCACGGCAGCCGCCCACACTCACCATTCGGAGGTGCGACGATGGCATTGAAACTCCCCAAGCGTAAAACCGCGGGCAAAGCCGGCGCCGCCGCCTTTGTCCTACTCCTCTCCCTTATTCTCTTGATCGCCCGTACCGG
>CAYFUX010000059.1:0-7843 GCA_964346455.1 uncultured Spirochaetaceae bacterium | reverse complement strand
TTCCTCCTGAGCAGTACTACAAACAGCGGCAGCTGTGCGCCGCGGGAACGGTTAGCCTTCACGAGGGAGTTCCGCAGATCGAAGTCCGGGATCCGGAGCAGATTCTCCTACACTTTGATGCAGACAATTAGCACGGTTCGCAGCGGCTGCGAAAAAATTCGCCTCTTGCCGGTCCCGGCTGTGGTAATCGCCGGAACCGTCTAAAACGTAAATTTTTCATTAATTTCCTGCTGAAATTATGCTATCATGCCGCCAACCAACGGCCTGCAAGACGCCTGTGCGACACACCGTCTCGGCCTTAGGGTACGCTCCAGGAGGTTTTACCGATGAAAATCAAAACACGCCTTATCCTCTCCAACGCCTTCGTGGCGGCGGGGATGGTCGGTCTTATACTGGTTATGTATGTCTACGGGAATATTCTACGCGATTACAACGAGCTTACTCAAAACGCACAGCAGCTCAAGACCCAGGTGTATCAGACCAACTCGCTGCTCAAATCGACGCTTTTTACCGATGACTTTCCCACCGCTTACCAAAGCTTCGAGAAGAGCTACCGCGCGCTCAACTCTAACATCGCGGCATTCACAGAAGATCCCATGTTTTCCCGCATCATCGAAGCTTCCGACGAAAGCCGGGAGCAGAAGGAAGGATTGCTCCGCATCGTCGAACTTACCAGAGAAAAGTTCCAGACGATGGATGAGTCCGCCTCACAACTTATCAAAAACAACCCCGGGTACCTCCCGGGACCGTTAGAGATAAATGAGACCTATTTCGAGGGCGATATGTACCAGGTGACAAGAACCTCCCAAGATATCGAGAACCTCGCCATCTATTTGGGAGATGTCTTTGAAACCGGCATCAACAACGCCATCGCCTCGATCGACAAAGCGGCGGAGCGCCAACTCAGCACCATCCGCACCGCCGCGGCGGTGGTCGCGGGAGTCATCTTGCTCATCATTCTCGGCTGCCTGTACGCCGTCATGCGCAGTGTACGCAGCAAAATAGTCTCGCTGCAATCCTCCATGAGCGAGATAGGCAGGGGTAACTTTTCGTACCGTATCGACCTCGGCGGAAAGGACGAGCTCTCACAATTAGGGCAGTCGGTCAACCATTTTGTTGAAGATATTTCCGAGCTCATCGAAGAGGTCAAACTGCGTGCCCGGAATACAAGCTCCCAGAAGGAAGAGGTAAGTAACTCCACCCGGGAAGCCTCGACGGCGATCCAGCAGATGACCGGCAATATCAGCTCCATTACCGATCAAATGGGGAAATTAGTCGGACACATCTCCTCCTCCAGAGAATCCACTCAGCGTATCACCGACGGTATCACCGGGCTCTCGCAGCGGATAGAAGGTCAGGCATCCTCGGTGGCAGAGTCGACTTCCTCGGTGGAGGAGATGAGCGCCAGCATCGATAACGTCAGCTCCATCGCCGAACAGCGCCGCGAGGCGGCGGACGAATTAGTGCGCATAGTGGAGGAGACGGATGCAAAGTTGAAGGAGACCGACGAACTGATCAATCAGAATGCCGAAGATACCAAGCGGATCGGCGAGATCATCGGCATCATCAACAACATCGCCAGCAACACCAACCTGCTTTCAATGAACGCCGCCATCGAGGCGGCGCACGCCGGCGAGGCGGGCCACGGGTTCTCCGTGGTGGCGGAGGAGATCCGCAATTTGGCAGAATCAACCAACTCTAACGCCAAAAGCATCCGCTCCACCATCAATGCAATCTCCGAGCGTATCACCACGATTCAGGAGATGAGCGGCTCCAGCAAAGAGGCCTTTGCTAAAGTAAAGCAAGAAGCCACCCGCTCGAGCACCACTATGGCGGAAGTTTCCTCCAGTATGCAGGAGTTGGCGCAGGGCAGTAAGGAAATCATGGAATCGATGACCTCTCTGAGTCAGACCACCCAGGAGATTCAGGAGACTTCGGAAGAAATGCGCAAAGGTACGGGAGAGGTAAACAGTTCGCTGGAACAAATCGAAACCATCGGTCGGCAGGTCGACAACCAGTTGGAAGAGATTTACCAGGGAGCGGTCAATGTCCGCTCTTCAATGGAACATATCAGTTCGCTAAACGAGGAGAACGACCGTTCCGCAGAAGCTCTGGAAACTGCGGTGAGCCGCTTCACCACCGCCTCCGAACTAAAGGCGGAGCAGGAGCAGCCGGCGACTCCGCCGGCCGCCGCTGCCTCGGAGGCTGCCGAAAACCATGACCACGTCCCGGCACCCGCTGCCGGTAGCGCCCGGAGCTGAAACGGCCCGGCCGCTGAACAGATGCGCCTATTTCTTCTCATTGAGGTGGGCGTAGATGGTGCTAAAATCTCCGTCGCCGTAGCCGTGCCGATGAGCCTCCGCAAACATCTCCTTCACCGTGTTGGCCAGGAACATCGGCTGTTCCAATTCGTAGGCGGTCAGGGCGGCCAAGTGCATGTCCTTATGCATCCATTTGAGGGGAAACTCCGGGGCCCCGTCGCCGCTCTCCATTTTCTCCCGTTTATTCTGCAGAAAGGGAGCGGACACCGGAGCGCCTAAGAGGATGTCAAAGACATCCTTCCGGGAAATACCCGCCGCCTGCGCCATGGCCGCCGCTTCTGAAAAGCCGGCCATCGACAAACCGAGCATGAAGTTTACCGCCATCTTCATCGCCGTGCCTTTGCCCTGATCGCCCATGTACTTGGCTTCCCGTCCCATCACCTTGAGCATCGGGTAGACCTCTTCGTAGTCCGCCTTCCGGCCGCCGACGAGAAAGAGCAGCTCCCCTTTCTCCGCGGGCGCTTTCGAGCCGGCTACCGGCGCGTCGAGGAAGCGAACTCCGTACTGCTGAGCCTGATCGCCTTCCAGGATGGAGAAGGAGGGCTGGACCGTGCTGGAGTCGATCCATAGACTTCCCTCCTGTATAGCCGGGAGCACCCCCGCTTCTCCCAACATGGTCTGGGAGACCGCCTGCGGATCCGAGAGCATCGTAATGACCACCGGGCATTCGGCGGCAAGCGCTCGAGGTTCGACAAAGCGGGCCCCGTCCTTTTCCAGCTGGGCCGCTTTCTTTCGCGTTCGATTCCACACTAGCACTTCATAGCCGGCGGCCAGCAGATTCGCGGCCATCCGGCTCCCCATAATTCCGAGTCCTATAAAACCTATTTTTTGCTGTTCCATGTTTTTAGCGTACTAAAACGCAGACCGCAGTGCAAATTTGCGCTTTGAAGAGCAGAAATTCCCCAATTGAAGAGTTTCGTCTAGCCTGCGATCGTCGGGGCTTCGAAATCAGCCCTGGGAATACTCGCAAATATGTGCAGCGTCAGTCTCAGCGCCGCCAGAAGCACAGCAATAAAAAAGGCGAGGGGGATGATCTCCAGGGTACCTTCCTGCGCCCAGGCGGAAAGCAGCATCGCCGCAATCGCTGCGGCCATCGTTACCGCTTTAACCGCCAACACTATAGCAAGCAGGTAGCCCACCGCATGCCGGCGAAGTACCGCAATCCCGGTAAAGAGGGCCAACGGAACAATGAGTCCCAAATCCAGGGCCTGCACATCCAGCGTATCCTGCCCGTAGAGTTGTCCCTGTATCCCCCCGGAGAGCACCTCCGCGATGCGGGTGCTCCACATCCCCGCCAGTGCAAAGGCCACGATAAAAGAGAGCAGCGCCATGCCCCGCCGGGGAAACTCGGGGCCCAGCATCGACGGCAGCTCCCGAATAGGAACGGTGGTGAGAATCCATGCAATGGCAGCAAGGCTCGCCGGGTAGATAAGCAGATAGAGCGGAAACAGCGGGCCGATGTCCCAGTACACGGCATACATCATGTATTGATAGAAGAGATAGACCAGGAGTCCCACCGCAAGCAAGCGGCCGCGCAGCGAGCCTCGTGCAATGAAGCCCGCGGTGATCAAGAGGGCCGGTACTGCAAGCGCAAGGGTGACAATATCCCATCCGATACCCTCCGCCACCACTCGCCGGGCGTTGTAGGCGTAGACGCCGCCGGTCACCATCTCGTACTCTTCTCCACGGACGCTGGTTACCGTCTCGGTCTCTCCATCTCCGCGCCACGCCACTCCCGCTCCGGCGGCCGCTGCGGCACACAAAGCGATCACCGCACACAGCACCGCAATACCTCTGTATCTCTCTTGTCCTCTCATGCGGCGATCATAGCCGCCCCGGTGAAACGCGTCAATCCGCCTCCACCGGTCGCAGGTTGTCAAACACAAAGGGAACCAGCTCCGCAACGGTGGGATGGGGAATCACCGTCTCCTGCAGCCGCCGGTAGGAGAGGCCCGCCTGCATGGCCAGGGCGAGCATGCCGATAATCTCGTCTCCGCCGACACCAAAGACGGTGCCCCCGAGGATGCGTTCGGTATCCGCATCCACCACCACTTTGATGATGCCGTAGGTCTCGTCCTTTTCGTTCGCCCGGCTCACTTTACTCATCGGCATGCTGCCCACCAACGCCCGCCGGCCGCTCCTGCGAGCCTCCTCTACGGACATCCCTACCCGAGCGAGGGGCGGGTCGATGTACATCGCATGGATGGGCTGACGATCGCCTATCTTGCGTCCTCCACCGCGCAGATGATCCACAAAGACCTGTCCGTCATGGACCGAGGTGTGGGTGAATGCGCCGCGGCCGTTCACGTCCCCTAACGCATAGATATGAGGGACCGATGTGCGTCCGACCTCGTCCACCTGTATAAAGCCTCGGTTGTTCGACTCTACCCCCGCGGCGGGAAGGTTGAGCCAATCGGTATTGGGAACTCGTCCAACGGCAATCAAAATATGGGAGCCGCTGATTGCGTGCTCTGTGCCATTCTGCTGGTAGTCCAGCCGCACGCCTTCTTCCTCGGGCGCCAAACGCAGCGCCTCGCTCTTGAAATGGATTTCGATACCTTCATCGCTCATCACCTGCCGGGCGACCTCGCTGATATCCGGATCCTCCCGGGTGACAATCCGGTCGTTGTGCTCAAACACGGAGACCCTGCTACCGAGGCGCCGGAATGCCTGCGCAAACTCCATCCCGATGTAGGAGCCGCCGAGGATCAACAAGTGTTTGGGAAGAGTCTCGAGCGCCAGGATCCCCTTATTGTCGAGCCACGGCACCGTATCTATTCCCTCCAACGTAGGAGTGCGAGCCCGCGCTCCGGTGTGAATGACAATGCGCTCTCCGCGAAGCCGTTCCTCCCCTACTTTGATGGTATGCTCGTCTTCGAACTCCGCCCAGCCGGGGTAGAAATCGGTTACCTCTTCAAGCCACCTGCGCATCCCGTCGCTGCCGGGGTAACGCATCCCGTCGACCCGCTCCTTCACTCGCGAAAAGGAGACAGAATGGCTGGGAATGTCCACTCCAAAGTCCGGCCCGCGACGGGCCATATGGGCCGCCCGGGCACTGGCGACAAGCGTCTTTGTAGGGGTACAGCCCCAGTTGACGCAGCTCCCGCCAACCCGGTCGCCCTCTACCACGGCAACGCTCATCCCCATCTCCAACAGCTCTGGAATGAGCGTTCCCGTGGCCTGTCCCGTACCAATCAACACGATATCGTATTCCTTCACTTTTTCCTCCTTAATTGAGTATGCATCTAAAAGCATAGAGACAAACAAAAGAAGATGCAAACGACAAGGCAGTCAGGAGCAGAAAGTTAGCCCCCCACACTTCCATTCCCTCTTTCGCCGGCGGCATGAGTCGATTAGAATTCTCGTCATATGCACGAAGGTGGATTGCTCATAGAACTAATCGGGGGACTCATCGTGCTGCTCCTCATTTCTGCGGCGGTGCGGGCCCTGACCAATCGGATTCGCCTCCCCTTCTCCGTTCTGCTGGTGATCACCGGCATCGCTTTGGGCCTGGCGGCGCAGAGCTTTCCCGGGCTCTTTCCGCCCCTGCGGCGCTTCGAACTCTCCGCGGAAATCATCTTCTTTCTCTTCCTCCCCACCCTCGTGTACGAGTCCTCGCAGGGGATGGACGTACGGGAGCTGCGCAAAAATCTCACCCCCATCCTCACCTTGGCGGTTCCCGGCCTCCTACTCTCCACCGGGATCATCGGTTTGGTTACCGCACTACTAACGCCGCTGCGGCTGCCTATCGCTTTGCTTCTGGGAGCTATTCTCAGCGCCATCGATCCGGTGGCGGTCATCTCCATTCTCGGCCGCCTCGGGGCCCCTAAGCGCCTGTTTGTGCTGGTGGAGGGCGAGAGCCTCTTCAACGACGCCACTTCCCTGGTGCTCTCCCGTATACTGGTAGGCATCATTACCGGGGGAGGCATTACCCTGGCCACCGCAGGGGCGGGAGTAGTAAATTTCTTGCTGGTCTTTTCCGGCGGACTGGCGGTGGGCGGTCTCCTGGGAGCCGCCGCGGGCCTTCTTCTGGAACGAGTGCGTACCGAGTCCTTTGTCGTCATCACCCTCACCACCGTACTGGCCTATCTCTCCTTCTTTGTGGCGGAAGAGCTGCTGCACGTCAGCGGGGTGATGGCGGTGGTGGCGGCCGGACTGAGCTTTAGCGGCTGGGGCTGGATGAAGGTGACCCCGCCGGTGCGCACCTATTTGGAACACTTTTGGGGCTACGCCGCCTTCCTTGCCAATTCCCTTATATTTCTCTTTGTCGGACTCAATGTAGAGCCGAAGAGGGTTATAGAAATCCTCCCCCTTCTCGGCGGGGTGATAGGAGGCATGCTGATCTCCAGGGCGGTCATTATTTACGGGATCACTCCGCTTGCCGACCTGGCCGGACAGCAGCGAAGTTTTCGGCGGGGCTACAAACCGGTACTCTTCTGGGGAGGACTACGCGGTGCGGTAGCCCTGGCGATCATACTGAGTCTCCCGGAGTTCGGCCAGCGCGAACTGCTGGAGAGCCTGGTGGTTGGGGCGGTGCTCTTCACTCTCTTTATACAGGGGCTTACCATAGAGCCGCTGGTAAAGCTCCTGGGCCTGCACAAACCCTCCCTCAGCGACCGTTTCATTCTCCGACAGCACCATGCGGAGGCTCACCGGCGTGCCTTGGATGAGATCGATCACTTTGGTGCAGGAGAGGTCTTTTCCCAATCGATTCTCGAGACCCTGAGACAAAAGTATCGGCAAAGCGCGGAGAAGGAGGAGCAGCAGCTCGCCGTCCTTCGCCAACAGGCGGAGGCACAGGGAGAGCAGCGGCGCATCTTATACCTCCAAACTCTCAGCCGGGAACTCTCGGTTTACATGGAGCTGTTCAACAAGGGCCACCTCGGTGAACGCGCTTTCAGAGAACTGAAATTGGACATTGCACTGCAGATCGACGCGCTCCGGGCCGGTGCTGAGGCCGGCACACAGGAGTACGGCCGCTTCCGGCTGCACAGCCTGCAGCAGCTCCTCTTCAAGCTGCTCGAGCGTATCCCCCCGCTTGCCTCCCTCGCCGAGCGGCACCGACGTAGGCGGCTGGCGATCAACTACGAAATATCCTGGGGCCACAAAGAGGGCAGTCGCAGAATCCTCCAGACCATCGAGACGCTGCAGAATAAGAACACCTTCCCGCAGAAGCTGCTCGCAGAGGCATATGACCGTTATGAACACTGGTACACCGCCGCTTGCCGCCAGATGGACCGGACCGCAGATCAGTTTCCCGAGTTCGTCCAGTCGGTGCAGCAATCCCTCGGTGATCGGTTGGCTCTGATCACACAGAAAGAGTATCTGCAGAATCAGCTGGAGCACGGTTCACTCCCCGCTTCCTTCGGCGAGCACATCGAAGAGGAGCTGGAGGAGCGCCTGCAGCAGCTGCGCCAGCGGGAAACCGCACAGCTCAACATCTCCCCGGAGGAGCTGCTGCGCAAAGTCTCCTTTTTCCAGGAGATGGGAGACAAGGAGTTTCGCTTTGTGGCCAAACGGCT
>CAYFUX010000058.1:0-13770 GCA_964346455.1 uncultured Spirochaetaceae bacterium | reverse complement strand
TTCGGCCTACAGACGCTCAAGGGGACGCTGGCGTCCAATCCCCAGTTTGTCGGAACCTATCATTAGGCCACCCCGTCGTCCTTGAGATTTCGGTCGACGACGTTCATGTACTCTCCGTAATTCTTGTAGCCTACGTGCTCGAGAAGGCCGATGGAAACGACTCTGTCGTAGGTGCCCTCTACCTCACGATAATCCTGCAATCTGATATCGACGGGTAGGTTGCTGCACATCTTTTTTTCCTGCACACGAGGTCGAGTTTCGCATCCTGCGCTTCCTCGAGGGTCTGCGTGTCTTTCCAGTAGCCGCAGGTGTAGACCATCCTCTTGTAGAGCATCCGCGAGTACATATCGTTACCCACATCGTAGTGGTGCTCGCTGATCGTGTAGGCGCGCCTTCCTTTCTGCATATTCACCAGCTTCGAGAAAAGGGTGATCCACAAGTCTTTTACACTCACTCCCACGTTTTTTTTTCGAGATCCCCGCGGACCACTCGTGCGATCATCTCGTCGAGGGCCTCGCAGTCCCACCATCAGTCCATATAGGACTCGCCGAGTCCGAGATGCCCCTGGAATAAACTACAAAATTGACTTATGAATACACTCAGGATTTAATTTGACCTCCACTATCAGTGGGTGTACAATTTTGTAATAGGAGAAATCTTATAGGAGGTAAGTATGAAGAAAGTCTATGTGGTCGGTACATGCGACACAAAATACAAAGAACTTTCCTACGTAAAATCGATTATCGAAGAGAACGGCCTCAAAGCTCTCCTCGTCCATGTCGGCAGTAAAGAGGCCGGCGGAGATGTGGATGTCGACAACAAGGAGGTCGCCGCCGCTCATCCCGACGGGAGCGGTTTTCTCGAGGGTATCGACGACCGCGGTAAAGCTGTTGCAATGATGGGAGAGGCCTTTGAAAACTATCTCAAGGAACACGTCGACGATATCGGCGGTATTATCGCCCTCGGCGGTTCGGGAGGCACGAGCCTGGCCACCCGCGGTATGCGGGCCCTTCCGATCGGTATCCCGAAGGTAATGGTCTCGACGGTCGCCTCGGGAGACGTGAGTCCCTACGTGGGGCCAAACGACATCTCGATGATGTACTCGGTAACCGATGTTGCAGGTATCAACAAGATCTCCTCCCGAGTGCTCGGTAACGCGGCTCACTCGATCGCCGGAATGGTCAAGTTCGAACTTCCCAAGCAGACTGAGGTAAAACCGGCGGTCGGCATGACGATGTTCGGCGTAACCACCCCCTGCGTCGATGCAGTACGCTCTCAGTTGGAGGACAACTACGACTGCCTCGTCTTTCACGCCACGGGAACGGGAGGTCAATCGATGGAAAAGCTCCTCGAGTCGGGAATGCTTATGGGAGTCATCGACATCTCCACGACCGAAGTCTGCGACCTCCACATGGGAGGTGTAATGAGTGCCGGAGAGGACCGTTTCGGGGCTGTCATTCGCAGCGGCCTTCCCTACGTCGGTTCGACCGGTGCCCTCGACATGGTCAATTTCGGCCCGATAGACACGGTTCCCGAAAAGTATAAGGATAGAAACCTCTACGAGCACAACCCCCAGGTAACGCTGATGCGTACTACTGCGGAGGAGAACAAAAAGATGGGAGAGTGGATCGCCGGCCGGCTCAATCAGTGCGAGGGCGAGGTACGCTTTCTCCTGCCTCTACGGGGTGTATCGATGATCGACGCCAAAGGTCAGCCCTTCCACGATCCCGAGGCCGATGCAGCGCTCTTCGAAGCGATCGAGAAGAATCTCAAACAGACCGAGAAGAGGAAGCTCATAAAACACGATCTCCACATAAACGATCCCGAGTTCGCGGTGGAATTGGTTCGCAATTTCCACGAAATTACGAGGTGAATACCCCGCTGCGCTACGATGCGAAGAGATCTTATACAAAGAAACTGAGAACTACAAGGAGAAAAAGGAGAACAGAATGAAGAAGTTCAACAGGAAAACACTGTTAAAACATTTTCAACAGATGGTCAAAGAGAAGAAACCAATTATCGGAGGAGGCGCCGGCACCGGTATTTCCGCCAAATGGGAAGAGGAGGGAGACATAGACCTCATCGTTATCTACAACTCGGGCCGCTATAGAATGGCCGGTCGCGGCTCCCTCGCCGGGCTGCTTGCCTACGGGAACGCCAACGAGATAGTCGCCGAGATGGCCCACGAGGTCATCCCTGTGGTAAAAAACACTCCGGTCCTCGCCGGCATCAACGGGACGGACCCCTTCGTCATCTGGGACGAGTTCTTCGACCGACTCGAAAAACTCGGCTTCTCCGGTGTACAGAACTTCCCTACTGTCGGACTCATAGACGGCACCTTCCGCACCAACCTCGAGGAGACGAACATGGGCTACGACCTCGAAGTCGAGGCGATCCGGCAGGCCTCCAAGAGGGGGTTTCTTACTACCCCCTACGTCTTCAGCGCAGAAGATGCGAAAAAGATGACCGAGGCAGGTGCCGACATCCTCGTCGCCCACATGGGACTTACGACCAAGGGATCGATAGGTGCCCAGACGTCCAAGTCCCTCGACGATTCGGTCAAGCTTATCCAGGAGTGGGCGGCCGCTGCTCGTGAGGTACGCAAGGACGTAATCGTCCTCTGCCACGGTGGCCCCATCGCCATGCCGGAAGACGCTCAATACGTGCTCGAGCGAACCGAAGGGATCAACGGCTTCTACGGGGCGAGCAGCATGGAACGATTGCCGACCGAAACCGCAATCAAGGCCCAGATCGAAGAGTTCAAGAAGCTGAGCTTCTAAAGAGCTTCTAAAGAGGTACAATTATGCCTGATGTTTATCAAAGCGGGATAATTCCCGTTTCTCCCGAAGAGGTGTGGAGCAAAATACGGGATTTCAACTCATTGCCGGATTGGCATCCGGCAATTGCAAAGAGCGAGCTCGAGGGAGAACAAGATGTTGGTGTGGTCCGCCACTTCTTTCTGCACGAGGGGGGCGAGCTACGCGAACAGATGCTCGGCCTCTCCGACTACGAGCACAGCTGCAGCTACACCATACTCGAGTCGCCTATGCCGCTGAAGAACTACTTTGCCGAGTTCAAACTCCATCCCGTCACCTCCACCGGTGAGACCTTCATGGAGTGGTGGGCGGTCTTCGATGCAACGGACCCCGCTGCCGAGAGCGACACGGTCAACACGGTCAGCGGCGTTTTCTCGAGTGGAATAGAGAGTCTGCGCTCCCACTTCGCCAAGAAGTGACTTATCGGAAGAGGAGGCAGTCCACAGGCCGAGAAGTCCCCTGTAGATAATACTATATTTGGCCGTGTAGATAATACTATATTCGGCCGTGTAGATAATAGTAAGTTCGGCTGGCGTTTTTTTCTCGCTTTCTCTCTTGACGTCGGCCGAAGCATCTCTTGTTTATTATATTATGATAAGCTATTTTACCTTATCCGATATACGCACTCTTTTATTTTCCACCCGGGGGGCAATTCAGATTACCATTTCCAAAAGCAGGACACCTAGGAGGTTTACTATGCACAACATCGCAGTCGTAGTGCTGGGCGATGAGGTAACGCTAAGCTTTTCGATCAGGGGATAGCGGATCGGCGCTGCGCTTGCCTTTGGCTGCGGCGCCTCTGCCACGCTATGAAGATCAGCGAGAAAAGGAGGATCTGAGCGGTGATCTCCGGAACCCCTGCGAAGAGCTCCTTCATGAACTGCGCCGCAGAGACCGTGCCTAGGTCAGAAAACAAGTCGGGAATGAAGAGAGGACCTCCCAGCGCGGTGCTGCCAAAGTATAGCCCGAAAAAGCGCAGGCCGCCGAAACGGAACGATAGGCAAGAGCCGATGAAGGGAGCCAGAAGCAGAGCAAGCAGCGTCCCCCGAAGGAACTGACCGAGGAATACCGCCGCCCCCATCGCGGGATTTTCGAGCGGGCGGTAGAGTTCAAAGGCCTCCATCTCCGCAAGGGCCTGTTCGTACCCGGTGAGCTGGTAGAAGAGCATCCCTACGACGAGGTAGAGCGCCACGTAAAGGATGAGAAAGCGCGGGAAGTAGCCGCGGGGCCGGTCTGCTGTGCCCACCCGGGTGTGAGCCACCGTCTCCTGTCCTTCGAACTCAGAGCGTGAGGCCTCTGCTGCATCGCCTCTCCTCTGCCACGGCAGGAATACCACAATGAAGAGTCCCGTCTGCAGTGCGGCGGCTGCCAGCACAGCGCCGTGTTCGACCAGGGTGGTCTCCGTATACAAAAGGCCTTCGAAAGAGCCGGGCATTGGCTGGATTGATCCAAGGAAGCACAGTCCCCAGAGCAGGGCAAAGAGTCGTGCCGCTGCTCGCTCTCTCCGCACCAACTGATCGTAAAAGGGGTAAAAGACTGCCGCCAGCAGGGAGGCGCGCAGCAGCTGCAGCACTAGTGTGCCGATTCCGAGCGGCCGGTAGGGTTCGAAGAAAGCGAGTGCCAGCCGCTGCGCCTCAGGCAGTAGCTCCTGCAGCGGCAGGAAGAGTGCCGTCACCGCCGTATGCGCCGCCAAGAATGCTGCCGCAAAGCGTAGCATGTACATCCATCTGTGATTCGATCCTTTCATTCTTTTCCTCCCGTGTGGTATCGATAAGACGGCGGCCGCGGCGCAACATTCTGACCCGCGGCTCACTATTTGGACCCGCTGCCGTAGAGCAGGCGGAGATAGAAGGCTTCTCCCGAGGAGCGGAGATAGTCGAGAATCTCCTCATCATTGCAGTGCCATAGAGCTCCGGAGTTCACCAAGCTTGCCAGTCCATGGGTGTAGATCCAAGAGTTGCGGATCAGCTCTTCCTGAGCCTCCGGCGTGAGACGCTGCAGGAGCTCACTCCCGCTGCCCTCCTCAGCAAACTCTTCCCGCAGATGCATTCGCATAGCCGAGAAGCTCTCCGGGGGCTCCGCATGTGCCGTTTCCAGAAAGAGAAAGCGAAAGAGCGGTCCCTCGTCGCGGGCAAAGCGGATGTAGCCAAACGCCATGTCCAGCAAGGGGTCTTCACTGTACCTGCCTCTCTGATAGCTCTGCAGCAGAGAACGTGTTTTGCGCCGCAGCTCCTGCTCCAGTTCTTCTGCAGAATGGACGTGCGAATAGATGGGCATGGTGGAAGCTCCGAGTTCCTTTGCCACCGCTCGCACAGAAACCACCTGCCAGCCCCTCCTGCGAAGGAGGGCGAAGGCCGCGGCGATGATGTCCTCTCTGCTGTAGATACTGCCTTGCATAGCTACTCCTTATAACAGGTGTTAATATAAATAACGGGCGTTATTTGTCAAGTACTCTGTACGTCCAGTTTGAAGTAGCCTGGGTAGGGGTGGGAATGGAATTAGCCGAAGCAGGTGAACTATGCGAACTGGGCGAAAGCCGCGGCGATTACGTCGCGGCTGCCCGGCGGGCTCAGTAGGAGCCGAGTTGGGTGGTGTAGCCCTTTTTATAGGCGAGCAGTTCGCCGGTAAGGGAGAACCCGTCCGTCTCGTCTCTCCAGATATATTTGACCATCTTTCCGGGGACCTGCGGTGCGAGCCACCACTCGTAGCTCACCCGATAGGACTCTTCGGTACCGTCTTCGTTCTCTTCGACATAGATGTCCTCGATCAGAATGTGCTCGGCATTGAAGCGGCCGGCCGGTACGGTGAGCTGTTCTTTTCCCAAGGAGTGGTCGGCGTAATCATCGCGGTAGTAGGCCTGATTGTCGATCTCGGAAAACTCCTCCTCTTCCGTCTCCGCCTGCTCCGTATCCTCTTCCTCCGGAATCCACTCTCGGATAGAACCGCTCTCCGGATCGCGGTAGCGGAACTTGAGGATACTCAGCTCTTCATCCAGCAGGGCTTCCGCGAGCAGTTCCTCTTCGTCTTCATCCTCAGACGCATACCGCAGTAGCCACCAGGTGTTCCCTTCCGCAGTTCTGCGCAGGAGGGCGCGTTCGATCTCAAACCGCTCGGCGCCGTCCTCATCCCTGGCGGTGACCTCCCAGGTGCCACCTTCGCCCTCTTTAAAGTTCTCGTAGCCTCCCGCATAGCCTCCCGCGAAGAAGACCTGGGCATACACAAGAGAGGCGACCATGGCATCCTGCATGGCCCCGATACCTACCGCGTCGCCCATTGCCTGTCCGGCCTGGGACTTGCTTCTTCCGATTGACGCATTGGCGTCGGCAATGCTGTCGATAAAAGAGGCGCAGCCGCTCATCAACACCGCTGCCGCACACAAGAGCGCAACGAGAGAACCTGAACGTAGACTTTGCATGGTACATTCACTCCTTTTCTCTGTTTTCTCCGCAGCGCAGGCCTGATCGCTGAAGCGGCGGAGAGGATTAGACCGAAGACCCGGAAAAGAATATTGTACCATTCGGGGGTAGGGAATACAACTAAGAAGAACAACGGTAACGCATGTGAAGTGGAACTTGCGTCGCCGCAAGTTCCTCATATCACGTATTTGACCTCCACACGACGTTTTCTCGCTTGACCAATTCCCAGGGAGCACCCCGCCCCCGCGCCCGTGGACTCACACTGCAGGCGCGGGGCGGCGGACCTTCCGCAGGCTCACTCGGGGGCGGTGAGACGGGCGATACGATCCATGATCGCCGGCTCGCCCCCGAGCCGGCGCAGATCCTCCCGGCCGATGAAAAAGGCGATAAGTGCGGTGAGCAGGAGGAGAAGCGGCCGCCCCAGTGGTCGTATCGCTATCCGCTTGTGCCGATGTACAGGTGAGCTCGAGGAACCGGGGGTCAGCTCTGCAGGAGTTGCTGGATCTCTTCAGCGCTGAGCACCTTCCCGGTGGTTTTGACCTCGCCGTCGACGGCCAGACCAGGTGTTATCATGACGCCCATCTCCATGATGGTGTTGCCGTCGGTAACTTTTTCCACGCTGGCGTTGATGCCCAGGTTTTGGGCCGCCTCTTCGGCATTCTTGGCAAGTTTCTGGCAGTTAGGACAGCCGGATCCGAGGATCTGAATTTTCATAGTCTACCTCCTTGAATGTGCACGATGGCTTCTAAAGAACGCCGCTGACACGGCAGCCAATATTCACGCAATATTCACGGCCGAGTGCCCGCCTTCAGGACTCCTGGAGCACTGCCGCATCGTTGTTCGCCTTTATCTCTAAAAGTGTTTCTGCTCCGTCCATAAACTGTCCGAGACAGCCGCAGGCGAGGCTATAGTAGACGGTGGTGCCCTCTTTTCTGCTGCGCACCAGTCCAACGTTTTTGAGAATGCTCAGATGTTTGGAGACGGTGGAGGTGTCTGCTCCCACCATCTCAGTGAGATCGCAGACACAGTGGGGAGCTTCGCGCAGCCGTTCGAGAATATACAGCCGTGTCGGATGACCGAGAGCCTTGAAAATGGATGCCCGTGCCTCCCAGCGTAGTCGTTCTTGTTCGTTCATATTACCAATGTGGTAGTATTTGGCGTAAAAGTCAAGAATGAAGCGACATGGTGCCGGTTTTCTGGCGAGGTCCTGAGCGGCGGCTTTTCCTCTATGCTGCCGAGCGCGGGTGTAGCCGCTCCTCACTGCTCGTGGATGAGCATGTCGACTTTGCCGTAATCTAGGTCTCCTGGGGGGCAGTGGAAAAGTGGATAGTGCAGTGCAGACCTCCGCTTCCCGTAAACTGCAGAGTGCCGCCGATCTGCTTACTGAGAGTGCGCACCAGAAGCAGGCCGAGTGATGATTCGCCATCCTCGAGCTCTCCCTCCGACATGCCCACTCCGTTGTCCTCTACCAAGAGCATAAAAGTGTTTTTCCCGGTGCTGCGAAAGGAAAGTTTGATGTTTCCGCCCTCCTGCTCGGGAAAGGCATGTTTGAAAGCATTGGACAGTAACTCGTGAATAATGATCCCGCAGGGAAATGCATAGGAGATGTCCAGCAGCACCTCGTCGATCTCCGTCTCCAGTTCTATGTGCCCGCTGCGGGCCGCCTGGTATTGGTGAGAGCGGGCGAGGTAGGATTGGATGTACTCGCGCATGTTGATTTCCGAAAGCCGTTCGGACTGATAGAGCATTTCATGAGTAAGCGCCATGGTGTAGATGCGGCTGTGAGTATTGGCAAATGCCTCTTTTGCCTCTTCGAGGGTAGAAACATTCTGTGCTTGCAGGTTGATCAGGCTGATCACGACATTGAGGTTGTTCTTTACCCGGTGATGGATTTCGTTGAGTAGCGATTCCCGTTCCGCCAGATTATTGCGCAGCTCCGATTCGCGGGATTGTATCGTGTCGATGAGTCGATTCGTCGAACGGGCCAGTGAAGACATTTCACGAATGGTAGAAGAGTAGGTGACGCGCTGCGCATAGTTTTCCTGTGCTGCAGATGATAAGACTTCTTCGAGCTGTCCGATGCGCCGTACGAACTTTCGATCTACCACCACATATGTGACCAGGGAAAAAAGAAAAATCAGGCCGGCCGCGCTGCCACCGGCTAATACATAGAGCCGCCGGAGAAAGTTGTGAAAATAGGAGAGATCGTACTCAAACACGACCACGGAACCCTGAGCAAAATCGTAGTAGAACTCATCCAGAGCAAACTTCCGGTAGACCTGCAAGGTTTCATCTCTATACCGCACTTCTCTTTTTTCTTCGAGCTCTGCGGCGATCTCCTCATCGATGCGTATGACATCTCCATCTAAGAGTGAACGGGAGGTGATGGTGGTCTGTTGGACAATGTCGAAATCCAATAGGGCGTTATACTCACTTTGAATTTGACCAAAAAATTCTTCGAAGAGGTAGCGGTAGAGGCGGTCGGAGTAGCGCTCCTTTATAAAGCGTTCGAAATCGACGGAAGTCTCGAGAATCCAGTCGCTTCCCTGCGGACTGAAGTAGGAGTAGACCTTTTTGGAGCCGGTCATGTTTGAAAGGGAGAGGCGTTGGGTCGAAACCTCCCCGCCGCCGTAGATAGACTGCAGAAAGCGGGAGAACTCCACTTGCAAAGCGCTGAGATCGAGCCCGATGTCGGCTTTGAACGAGCTCTTCTCTACAATGCCCTCGGCATTGACTATGTACACGTCAGCACCGGTATAGCGCCGAACAATCCGATCCAGCTCGGCATTGCTGACCGCTCGGGGGGTTCCGTCGGTGATAGAGTTGAGTTTTTTGAATATTTCCTGATTTATCCGCTCATTGTACTCGGCGGCTCGTTCTTCGAACGGCCGCAGGAGAGTGTCAAATCCGGTGAGCCGGTTGGTAATCTGCTCTTCGATGTCAGCCAGCTCTTGTTCTATAATGCTGTTGAAGGCGCTGCGGGTGTGGAATAAGAAAAAGAGCGTAATGACGGCAGAGGTGAGAAATATGAGGAGGACAAGAGTACCGATTATGTATCGTTTCATAGACCCGCTTCTTTCAAATCGGAAATCTCCACAGCTACCGGAAGCAATCACTATAAGTATAACGTGACATGTAGGCCGTGAAAAGCATTTCTCTTACTGAGGAAAGCGGAGAGTGAAAGTGGTCATCGGGCTGCGGTCCAGCTCGATGCTGCCTTTGAGCTGTCGGGTGAGCGCATTGATGAGTTCGAACCCCATGGAGGTATCGTTTTCAAAGAAGCGGTCTTCCGGAAAAGGAGCTCCGGTGTTGGAGATCCTTAGGAGATAGCTCTTTGTCTCCTCTTCTCTGCGGGCGGTGATCCGGAAGTGTCGCTCTTCCTCCGCTCGGAATGCATGCTTTACGGCGTTGGTCGCCATTTCCGTCACTATGAGCCCGAGAGGAACAATCTTTTTGGGATCCATTCTGATGTCCTCGGCATCCACCTCTATGTTGACCGGGTGCGGTGAGAGGGAGTAGAAGACGTGCCGCAAGAGTTTCTCCAGGTAGTGGCCCATCTCTACGGTGGCGACATCGTTTCCGTGGTAGAGGAGCTCGTGTACCATGCCTATGGTGGAGACCTGCTGGCTGAGGTCGCGCATCGGGGTGTCGTCGGACAGTTCTCTGCTCTTGATGTTGATCAGCGAGCTGATCATTGTCAGATTGTTTTTTATTCGGTGGTGGATCTCCTTGAGCAGATACTCCCTGTCCCGAATGACCGACTGCAGTTCACCGACAATGCTGCGGTTGCGACGGTAGAGATAAAAGATCAGCATTACCATAACCATTAGAGTAAAGAGCGCAGCTATCAGGCTTACGGTAAGGGTGTATTTCTGTTGTCGAGTGTACTCGTCTATGTAGGCTGAGAAAGAGCTCAGCTCCTTCTTGAGCAGCTTCTCCGCGCTGGTTGCACTGGTTTGCGTGTAACGGCGGGTAACGGCCGCTAAAACCTCCAAACTAGCGCGAATACGGCGGTCAGTATCGGCCATTTGTGCGTAGAACCGGTTCTCTTCGATCGATGTGAGGCTCTCTTTGAGCTCTTTGCGGTGCTGTTCGAGCTGTGCAGCGGGAGTGTCCGAATCATCAACGGCGTCCTTGTATTTGTAGAAGGCGACCCTCATATCGGAGAGCAAAGACTGGGTATTATAGGTAGCGTCGAGCAGGGAGGGGATGATATTGACGAATCCAAGTAACACCGCAAGAACGAGCAATAGTATGATATATTGTAGCATAGCCGAGTGGCTCGTAGTTTCGGGATTGGACATGTGTGGAAAAGTGTAGCATACTGGGGCAGTTGGGAAAAGCAAATTGTTGGATTTGGGGAGTGGAGTGACGTATACATGCAATTGCCACAAAGTCTCATGACACATCGGCGGATTTTGAGTTCATTCCCACTTTTAGCCTGGGGCGGGGTGGTGTTGCTGGGAATCTTTAGTGCAGTGCTGGTGCTGCTCAACGACTATGTGATGCACCTCCCGCTCTTTTTCGACACGATAGGAACTCTGGTGGCTACTGCAGCTTTTGGGATATTCCCGGGTGCGGTGGCCGCTGTGATTACCCATCTACTCGTGGAAGCGTTCAACGAGACTCAGGTGATAATGCTGATGTATGTGCCGGTTAATATTGCCTCAGCTGTAGTCCTTGGGATGATGATCAAGCAGTCGCACTTTGAGACTCCGGTAGATGCGGTCCTGGCCATCGTGTTGATCACAGCGGTCAACGTCGTACTGGGAGCGGTTATCGCCACATTTCTCTATACCGGCTCTACGGGCCACCCGGTCGATTATCTTGCCTCCTCCTTTATGGCAATTGGGCGCAACATTATCAGTGCCTCCTTCTGGGCGCGGCTGCCGATCAATGTAATCGACAAGGGAATCGCCGTCCTGATTGCGTATGGGGCGAAACGGCTGTGGTTTGACCGCTGGGTCGATATTCGAAGAGAAGGGGAAGACGCCGGCGAGGCGGTGAGGGTGAGGCGGTTCCATTGAGTTCAAGCGGATAAGCGTATCTCTATCTTGCTTCCCTTACCTTCTGTTCCCGTAGTGAAGGAGATATCCCCGTGCAGCTGCTCGGTAAGCACGTTGATCAGCTCGATCCCCAGGGTCGCGGAACGCCGCTGTCTGATGTCCTGCGGCAGACCTCTGCCGTTGTCGTCTACTCCAAAACGTATACCTGAGGCAGTGGAATGGAGGAACAGGGTGATCTTCTTTTTGGGTGAGGGAGAGAGTTCAGAGGGAAAGGCGTGTTTCAGCGCGTTAGAGAAGAGTTCGTTCATGATAAGACCGATTGGCACGGCCTTGTCTACGGGCATGAAGACAGTTGCCGCATCAAAGTCAACGCTGATTTCCTCCGCACTGGAGCCGCTGTAGACGGTCTGCACATCGAGGACCAGCTGCTCGAGGAAGGCCTGCATGTCGATGTCGCGCAGGTTCTCGGATTCGTAGAGAAACTCGTGCACTCGTGCGATAGTCTGAATGCGCAGCTGGGAGTCGTAAAGGACATGCTTGGTTGACTCGTCCTGTACATTCTGGAACTGGAGATTGAAGAGGCTGGCAATTACTTGCAGGTTGTTCTTTACCCGGTGATGAATCTCTTTGAGGAGGACATTTTTCTCCTGCAGCAGGGAGGTGAGCTCCTCCTCAGTATTCTGAAGATTGGTAATGTTGGTGATCACCGCAAAGCTTCCGTTGTAATTTCCGTTGGAATCAGGTAGCACCCTGGGCGAAACGATGGTAATCAGGCGGGAGCTGTCGGCGGTCTTCCATTCGGCCTTATACGCTATCGCCTTCCCCTGCATGTGCCTCTGCACTTCACGGCGGTATACATCCCGGCTCTCATCTTCCAGCACCTCCTCCACCGGGCGACGGAGCAATTCATGAGCCGGGTAGCCGAGCATAGAGCAGAACTGCTGGTTCAGATAGGTAAAGCGCCCTTCGGCGTCCTGTACAGCGATTCCCTCTTCCATCAGTTCTACTAACTGCTGGTAGTAGTATCTACTTCTCTTTAGTTCGGCCGCGACGGCACGCTTGCCATTCTGTACCGCCAGGCCCCGGCGGGTCAAAAATAGCAGAATAGCAGCGATCAGCAGCAGTACCGCAAGCGATACGTAGAGCATAGAGCGGGTGATGCGGGCCATCTGGCGGTCGAACTCGCCTATATACATACCGGTGCCGATGATCCAGCCCCAGGGCTCAAAGGAGCTCACGTAGGAGAGCTTCCGTCCTGTCTCCTCTCGCTGATCTCTTACCTGCCAGTAATACGTGACAAAGCCGGAGCCGTCTTCTTTGACCGTCTCCACCATCTCCATGAAGACCCGATTCCCTTTTGTATCGGTGTACCCGCTCACATCCTGCCCCTCCAGCTCCTCACGGTAGGGGTGCATGAGAAGCACCGGCTCCGAGCTCACGATCCAGAAATAATCCTTGTCCTCGCTGCCGTATTGGAGGTTTCGGATAGCCTCTGCAGCCTTCTGCCGTGCCTCCTGCCTGTCGATCGCTCCCATGGCAGCCTGACGCTCATACCAAGCACAGATGCGCAGCGGGAGTTCTACGAGGTTGCGGATTTCCCGCTTTTTTTGCTGGATACCGATATCCCGTACCTGAGGCAGAAAGAAGAGAAAGAGACTGACCGTGAAGATGACGATCACCACAATACTCGGGACAATAAACACGAGTCGTTCACGATTGTTTATGAAACGGAACTGACGCATTACCATTCTAGTCTATTGCACTAAAGGAGGGATCACAAGCATCTGGGTCGGAAGACTTTGGCAGGCTGGAGGACGGCGGCGAGCGGCAGGACAGCAGCGAGCGGCAGGCGGCAGGTTTCCGTGGCTTTCTCATGCGAATCATGGACGGAGGCGGTCCGAAATTGCCGTCTTTCCCGGCAAAAGGAGAACCGCAGCAGTCAAGCAAGTGTCACAATTGCCGGCCTCGAGCTCCCGTTATATGGTGTTGTTTTGCATAGGATGGAAATGAACAAAATTTTCTAATAAGTTATAAAAGTCTAACAAAACAGAAATGTTATAAAATACTCGACAAACATCTAAAAGAGAAATAGAATGATTTTATGGCTGTAAAGAACTTGTATATAGACAAAATAATGGAAAAATTAGCCACACTAAATGTATATAAGGTCATACTATTCGGTTCTTACGCTAATGACAAAGAAGACGAAGAAAGTGATATTGATCTATTGATTGTATTAGATGAGAACACTTTACCTAAAAATTATGATGAATGGTTAGAAATAAAAATGAGAGTAAGAAGAATACTAAGAGAAATAAACAAAAAAGTTGCTCTAGATTTATTAGTATATACAAGACCTCAGTATGAATTATTAAAAAAAGAAATGAACTCATTTCAAAAAGAAATCCATGAAACTGGAAAAGTATTATATGAAAAAGCAAGCTAAAGAATGGATGAAAATTGCAAAGACTGACTTGCAAGCAACTATGGCAATAATTACTGAAGAAAATCTTAGCACAGTAGCAGCTTTTC
>CAYFUX010000057.1:0-14522 GCA_964346455.1 uncultured Spirochaetaceae bacterium | reverse complement strand
GCAAGTGTTTTCTTAGCCCGTCTCTTCCAATCTGGTTAGATAAGTGGTTGGGTCGCTTGAGAACAGGTTGACGACACAGAAAAAGTAGTATTTATTTGCATTAACAATCGTCCATCCTCGCGAGGTCTTTGCTGCCCCCCTGAAGGACCGCGCCGCGACGGTGGTAGTGGCCCACAAACACCCCTCGGGCAACGTGGAGCCGAGCAACGAGGACCGGGAGATCACCGAACGCCTCGCCTCCGCCGGCCGGATCCTGGGGGTACAGCTACTGGACCACGTGATCTTCTCCCTCGAGCGCTACTACTCCAGCCTGGAGCACGGGGAGCTGTAGAGGGAGTCTGCACTCGTATTCTACTCTTCTTTTTTGCTGTCGTGCAGCTTGAGGATAGCCGCATCAACGGTCTACAATAACGCATATGTCGACCCCCATTACCAAGCGCGCCATCGCTCAAACGCTCAAGAACATAGCGGTGGAATATCCGCTGAGCAAAATTACGATCAAACAGATTGCTAAGGAGTGCGGAATAAATCGACAGACCTTTTATTACCACTTTCAGGATATCTACGATCTGGTTGAGTGGATATACGCCGAGGAGGCTGCCCGTGCTTTAGGCGGAAGAAAGACCTACGCTACCTGGCAGGAAGGGTATCTACGAATTTTCGAATATGTCCTCGAGAATCGTCAGTTTGTCACTCGGACCTTCCATTCCCTCAGCCGAGAGCATTTGGAGAGGTTCTTGTACAGCCAAACCTACACACTCTTGATCGGGGTAATCGAGGAAAAAGCTCAAGAACTCGATACCCGACAAACGATGCGTGAGGATGACAAGGCCTTTATCGCTCATTTCTATAAGTACAGTTTTGTGGGCCTGATGCTCGACTGGATCGATAACGGAATGAAAGAGGATCCGCACAAGATCGTCGACCGGGTCGGTACCCTGATACAGGGGGATATCGAGAAGGCACTGCAGTCCTTTGCCGCCTCCCCTCCTCGTTCCTTGTTCTCTGATACAAGCAATTGAGCCGTGTGCTTTGCCGGCCCCTTATACATCTCTCTCTCATTGTCCAACCTTTTGACATTCCGGGTAGATTGTCTATTTTTTGCCTCTCTTTTCGGGGATACCGTGAAAGTACATCCCACGGGAAAATTTCCCGCTTAGAAGTTTAGTAGATTAGAAAGAGAGGTATACAGCATGTATTACAGTAACGGAAATTACGAAGCTCTTGCGAGGCCCAAAAAGCCGGAAGGAGTGGATACCAAGTCGGCGTATTTGATCGGCTCCGGATTGGCATCCTTGTCGGCCGCGGCGTTCCTCCTGCGGGACGGCGGTATGAAGGGCGAGAGGATTCATATTCTGGAGGAGCTTCCCCTCCCGGGAGGTGCTTGCGACGGAATCCGGGATCCGCAGAAGGGCTTTATCGTTCGCGGCGGCCGCGAGATGGAGAGTCACTTCGAGTGTCTCTGGGATCTCTACTCATCCATCCCTTCGATAGAAACCGACGGCGTCTCAGTGCTGGACGAATACTATTGGCTCAACAAGGAGGACCCGAACTACTCCCTTATGCGGTCTACTATGGACCGAGGGCAGGCTGCCGGGACCGACGGAAGGTTCGGCCTGAGCCAGGAGGCGTCCATGCAGATCATGCAGCTCTTCATGACCAAGGACGAAGATCTCTACGACAGGAAAATCAACGATCTTTTTGATGAAGAGCTGTTTTCCTCCAATTTTTGGCTCTACTGGCGCACGATGTTTGCCTTTCAGGAATGGCACAGCGCACTGGAGATGAAACGCTATTTTCAGCGCTTCATCCATCATATCGGCGGCTTGCCCGACTTCACCACCCTCAAGTTTACCAAGTACAACCAGTACGAGTCGCTGATACTTCCCTTGGTGAAGTACCTGGAAAATCGCGGAGTACATTTCCAATACAACACCCAGGTGACCAATGTGGTCTTTGATACCGGTGCTGACGGAAAAAAGATTGCCAAAAAGATCGAGTGTCTCCGCGAAGGCCAGAGAGAAGATATTGACCTGATAGAGGACGATTTGGTCTTGATCACCAACGGCAGCTGTACCGAAAACTCCACCTACGGGGATCATGACCGCGCACCGGAGATAAACACCGAGGAGGGTGGATGTTGGAAGCTTTGGAAAAACATCGCCCGCCAGGACCCCTCCTTCGGACGCCCGGAGAAGTTCTGCAGTAATACCGAAGCTACCAACTGGGAATCCGCCACCGTCACCACCCTCGATGATGCCATTCCGCCCTACATCGAGAAGATCTGTAAGCGCGATCCCTTCGACGGAGGGAAGGTAACCGGAGGTATCGTGTCGGTAAAGGATTCGAGTTGGATGATGAGCTGGACGGTAAGTCGTCACCCCCATTTCAAAGATCAGCCAAAGCACCAGCTGGTGGCGTGGGTATATGCGCTGTTTACCGATGTCCCCGGCGATTACGTAAAGAAACCCATGCGAGAGTGCACTGGGGAGGAGATTACCCGGGAATGGCTGTACCACTTGGGTGTTCCGGAGGAGAAAATCGACGAGATGGCGGCCAACTCCGCCCATACCGTCCCCTGCATGATGCCCTACATTACGGCCTTCTTCATGCCCCGCTACAAAGGCGACCGTCCCCGCGTGGTTCCCGAAGGGGCGCGCAATTTCGCCTTTATCGGCCAATTCGCCGATACCACTCGGGACACCGTCTTCACCACCGAGTATTCGGTACGGACTGCTATGGAGGCGATCTACAGCTTGCTGAATGTAGACCGTGGAGTGCCCGAAGTCTTCAATTCGGTCTACGACGTGCGCGTACTGCTGGATTCCATCGTCAAACTTATGGACGGTCAGAAGCCCTTGGAGGCTATGAAGCTCACCCTTCCACAGAAAATTGCCTCCCGCCTGCTCCTCAAAAAGATCAAGGGAACAGTTATAGAAGAATTGCTGCAGCGTTACAACGTGATATGAGCTTGTGCTTTTCGATTCCGGGAAGCAGGCGTAAAAAAACCCCGAGCCTCTTTATATAAGATGACCATATTATGTCCCCAGGCCTCTGCCGGGGGCATAGTTTTTTTGTCCCCTCATCCTCCGCAGCGTATGTTACACTTTCCCCAGTCGACAAGTTCCCTAATCGACAAGCCCGATTGACCGGAGATTACGGAGCGTACATTACGTTGATAAGAGAGAGGATATAGCCATGTCAGCATCGCACAAGAAAAAAGTACAGCGCATTTCCGAGCATCTCAAACGTTATGAAGGCAATGCACCGGTGTCGCTAAAAAAACGGGGAGTCTCGCACGAAGTGCCTAAGCTCAACGATAGACGGCGCTACGACAACAAGATCGATATCAGCGACCTCAATGAAATCCTCTCCATAGACACGGAAAACCGCATCTGTCATGCAGAGCCCGGGGTTACCTTTCAGGAGCTGGTTAAGAAAACCACCCGGTACGGCCTAACTCCCGTAATCGTCCCTGAGTTCAAGAGCCTCACCATCGGAGGCGCCGTGGCGGGCTGTTCCATCGAATCGATGTCGTTCCAGGCGGGCGGCTTTCACGACACCTGCCTTGCCTACGAAGTTATCACTGCCCGGGGGGAGGTGCTGGAGTGCACTCCGGAGAACGAGAACAGCCTTCTATTCCAAATGGTCCACGGCACCTTCGGTACCCTGGGCATTATAACCAGGCTCTCCTTCCGCTTGATCCCGGCTAAAAAGTACGTCCACGTACGGTATGAAAAATATCCGACCCTCGAACAATACAAAAACGCCATCTGGGACCATTACACCCTTCGGGACGTGGATTTTATGGATGGCATCATCCACAGCCCCGATGAGTATGTACTGAGCTTGGGCAACTTTACTGACGAGGCACCCTATACCAACCGCTACGATTGGATGAAGATTTATTACAAATCCACACGAGAGAGGTCCGAAGATTTTCTCAAACTTCCGGATTACTTTTTTCGCTACGATCACGGCGTGACAAATGTGGGCCGGGAGTCCCTGCTGTGGCGAGCCCTCTTCGGCAAGTTCCTCGGATCCACCCACAAACTCAAACTGGCCAACGCCTTACATCGATTTTTGACCCCCGACACTATCCCGATTACGGTAGATTTGTTCATTCCTTTCAAGAAGATCGACCGCTTCATGGAGTGGTACCGAAAAGAGATCAACCACTTTCCGCTATGGTGTGTTCCCTATAAAAAGGTCAGGGAGTACGAGTGGATAGACGAGTCCTTCATGGATCGTTTTCGGGACGACCTGTTCCTCGATATCGCCCTCTACGGCATGCAAAAGGAGCCGCACCGCAACACCTACCGGGTGATCGAGGAGGGCTTGAAGCAGGTCGACGGCCTGAAAACCTTGATCTCAGATAACTATTACAGCGAAGAGGAGTTCTGGTCTATTTGGAACAAGAACAACTACGAGAAGGTGAAGGCGTTTACCGACCCGCACAATTACTTTAGGGGCCTCTATCAAAAGACCTGCCGTGCTATGCGCGGTGAAGAGTAAAAAGGCGGGAACTCCCCCCGGAAGAAGCGCCGCCGAAGACGCCGCCGGGGAGTCCCTTCCTCATTTTACTCTGCGGTGCTGAATACCGACAAATTACTCTGCGGTATTAAACACCGACAAAGCTTCGCGATACGAAGCGGGCTTTATTTCGTAGCCTATTCTGCTCCTAATGTCCGAGGGATCCGAACCTTCATACTTGAGCATCACCGGCGTATTCTCCCTCTTGCCGTACAAGAAAATGTTGGGGTCGGTGAACATCGCGATGAGAAAGTTTTGCACCTTGGTCTTGTACTTCACCGCCTCTACCACTCTACCGTCAAGTTTGTAGCGCTCGTTGGTATCTTCAACAGTGAGCGAGACATTGATAAGGGAGGGCTTTTTATAGTTGAGGAATTGAAACTCTATCTTCTTCCCTTGTAGCTCCTCGTAGGGCAGGGCCGAAAAGAGAAAGGAGAGTACATAGCCGTCGAGCACTTGGTCGTTCTCCAGCGTGTCCGTTCGGGTTTTACCGTCCTCTTTGTACTCCACCGTTACCTCATCGCTCCCGTAGGTAATGAGAGTTTCCGCCTGGTCATAGGCGCGCTCCACAATGCGGGTGTAGACCGGCGTTCCACGTTCGAGATCCACACAGCTTTTTACATACAGAACGTCCGACTCCGTCTCGGAAATTATGCAGTCTCTGCCCTGCTCACGGGCCTTGTATATGTGTACGGTAGAGTCGATTTTAGTACCGTCGGAGAGGGTCTCGGTAAACGCGATCTCTACCTCGTCTTTTCCCTCGTACATCGACAGATCCACTGAGAAAGGCTCGCCCCAGAGCGGGATCAGGCAGATTATACTAACTGTTGCTAAACTTAAGATTCGTTTCACCGTACTACCTCGCTGCTCTTTTTTGTTTTCCTGCGATACTGCATCGCGCGTTACTCACTACTAAACTATAGGGGACGCGCGGCCCATATTCAAGAGCGACGCACGATGCAGATATTCAGGAAAAATCAAAAGGTAGGTGAGGATCAGCCCTTCGTCAAGCAATACGATTTACTGCCAGAGCCCCTCAATCTTCATCAAAGTTCCTCCGATGATGTAAAGGTGGAACTCTCAGGAAAAGAACAATTGTCCGCCAGCCCTCACACTACCACCGATGCCCAACACTGCCGGCAGGCAGCGATACTGCTTCTCTGCTCAGAGAAACGGGATCCCCTGGCGCAGCTCTTGCCCCCCCTTTTAAGAGAGCTTGATGCACACGTGTATCGCCCCTCAGAGGATGAACAGCGCCCTTTACCTCTCCATACACTCTTAGACCGGAGCTCTCATCTTGTCGTGATAGCCGATGAAGAGTACATGGAAAAACCCAGTACCCTTTTCGCCCTGGGCTATGCGGCGGGAAGAAACCTTCCTACCCTTCTCTTCCTTCCAGAAGGGGCGGAGTCACCTGAATACCCCAAAAACGCCTCTCGCACAAAGACCCTTCAGGAACTGCAGGAGCAAATGCGAGCGGAACTCTTTCGTTGGCAGCGAGAACAGGAACGCCGTTCCGCTATCTCCACTCTTGCAGAACGGGGTATCCCCGTTACCGATGAGGGGCTTGCCCTCACCGTCTCACGCGGCAATATCGAGGAGCTGGAACTTTTTTTTCAAGCCGGTTTCTCTCCCGATACAGTCAGCGGCCGGGGAACTCCTCTTCTCTGTATAGCGGTACGTGCAGGGCATGACGAGATGGTGCATCTTCTGATTCGCCGGGGCGCCGCAGTAAATGCCGTAAGCCGGGACAGAGGCAACACGGCACTGATGGATGCGGCGGCGGAAAACAATACTGAACTTGTGCGGGTGTTGATCGAGGCCGGCGCATCCCTGGATATTCAAAGCAAAAATGGACAGAGTGCACTGATCCTTGCAGTGGGCCAAAAGCGGGTGGAAATTTCCCGGCTGCTCTTGGAAGCCGGAGCCGATCCGGATTTGAAAGACCGTTTGGGAATGTCCGCCCGTTCCTACGCGAAACTGTTCAAGTTGGAGGAGCTGCTACCGCTGATGGAGAGCGGCCAAACCTAAGGCCCGCTATTTGTCTTCCTGAGCGATGTTTCATTCTTCTGTCCTCTGCTCCTCATCTTCCAGTACTTTGAGAAAGGCGTCCACAATGCGTCCTTCGAATGCTCCGCCCTGCTCTTGCCGCAAAAGATCTTTGGCTTTCTCCAGGGGCCACGGCTCCTTGTAGGGGCGGCGGGAAACCAATGCGTCATAGACATCGCAGACTGACGTGATTCTACCTATAGCTGGTATGGACTCACCGACGAGCCCCGCGGGATAGCCCGCCCCGTCCCAGCGCTCATGGTGGGTAAGCGCGATCGTCCGGGCGTACTGAAGAATCGCGGAAGAGCCTCCGGAGAGGAGCTTCCCCCCGATGCTGGTGTGGGTTTTCATAACTTCCATCTCCTCCCTGCTTAGTTTCCCCGGCTTGAGTAAAATCGAATCGGGGATCCCGATTTTTCCCACATCGTGCATCGGACTTGCCAAATTGATCAGTTCTACCTCATCCTCGCCATAGCCGAGTCGTCGGGCAATACTGGCGGCAAAACGGCCGATACGCTGTATATGCTCTCCGGTCTCGTTGTCCCGATATTCAGCCGCTGCGGCAAGGCGCTCGACAGTCTCCACGTTCGCCTCCCGCAGTTCCTTTGTGCGTTGCTGCACTTCCTGTTCCAGACGGGTGTGATAGTTGAGGAGCCGCAGATGATTCTCCACCCGCACCCGCAGGGCGGCCAGATGAATCGGTTTTCTCAGAAAGTCGCTTCCGCCGCTCTCGAGCGCCCGGAGCTCAATGTCGGCAGCCCCGCCGCCGGTCATAAAAATAATAGGCACTAGACGCATGCCCGGTTTTTCCCGCAGCCGTCTGCACAGCGTTATTCCATCGATCTCGGGCAAGTCGATATCCAGCAGGATTAGGTGCGGAGGCCCCTCTTGCTCCACCTGACGCAAAGCCTTCTGTCCGTCCGAGGCAGTGATCACGCGATAATCTTCTCCGAGTATTTCGGTAAGCATTGTCAGTATATTGCGCTGATCATCCACAACCTGGATAGTTTCCGTTTTCACTGCAGCTAATCCTCTCCGCGCGATTGCGATGCACCATTTGAGCTATCACGCCGATGATCCCCCACCTCTTCCTCCGGCCGGCAGAGTTGCTTCACCGCACCGAGCAATTCAGTGGTACTTACCGGTTTCTGAAAGGTAAATTCCGCCCCAAAGTGCTGCATCACCTTCAAATATTCCTGTGCCTTGATCTGTCCGCCGCCGGAGACCGCAATGACTTTCACATTGGGGTCGAGTTTCTTTAGTTCCATCATTGTCTCCACCCCTTCTTTCTCCGGCATAATAATATCCAGTATCACCACCGCCGGCTGCTCGCTGCCGAATAATTCAATCCCTTTATTGCCGTCCTCTGCGGTAACGACCTCGTAGCCTCGCTCCTCGAAAAGTTCACGGTACATCTGGCGCAGTCCCTTTTCATCGTCGATTACCAATAGTTTATCCGCCATTTTTTCATCCCCTCTTGTTGTTATCAGATTCCGCCACAGCGTTGGCTACAACTTTGGCAAGAGTAGTTTTTCGCACCGGCTTGGGAACAACCGTGGCAAAGGAGTAACCTGCCTCTTGCTGTTGAACATCCTCGTCCCCCGAACAAATAATTACCGGCAGTAGGGGACTAATATCCTTCACTCGGCGGTTCAATTCACCGCCCGTCATTCCCGGCATATTGCCATCGGTAATAAGACAATCGATTTCCTTTGACTTCTCCCGCAGCACATCCAATGCCTCGCTCCCGCTGCGGCGAAGTATTACATCGTAGCCGAGTTCGCTCAGCATGAGTGACAACACCTCTCCAATTTTCCCCTCATCATCCACCAGGAGCACGGTTCCTCCGGGTTGAAGCTCCGTATCTGCCGCTTTTCTGTGTTCCATCTTCGGCTGCTGTGCAACCGTCGCCGGGAGACAGCAGATAATAGAGGTCCCCTTCCCCGGCTCGCTCTCCACTCCTATCTGCCCGCCGTAACTTTCCACAATCCCGTGAATCATCGAAAGGCCCAATCCGGTCCCCTCGCTTACATCGCGAGTAGTGAAGAAAGGTTCGAAGGCCCGCTCCTTTACTTCCTGCGTCATCCCCACCCCGGTATCCTCAACGTTAAGGTAGACTCTCGGCTGCTCCTGCAGCGCGCTCAACTGAGAACTGCAGCAGGGCGGCTTGTCGCCGACAGCAAGATCTCCGGCTGTAATGGTAAGCACTCCTCCTTCATGTTTCATCGCATGAAAGGAGTTCACGCACAAATTCATAACGATCTGATGAATATGGGTAGGGTCGGCATACACATAGTATTCGCTCTCGATCCGGGAGGCGATACGAATGGAAGGAGGCAGACTCGGGCGCAACAGCTTGAGGACCTCTTTGATAACCGGCGTTACTTGCAGATAGTTGCGCTCTCCTTCGGTACCGCGGCTGAACGTGAGGATTTGCTGGATAAGTTCTTTGGCCCTCAGCACCGAGCCGTAAATCTCCGTGAGATAGCGCTCGAGTCGTTTATTCTCTTCTACGCGCTCCAGGGCCATTTCCGCATATCCCATCATGACCATTAAAATATTGTTGAAATCATGAGCGATCCCCCCTGCCAGCGTTCCTAGGGAGCGCAGCTTCTCCGACTCCCGCAATTTTCTGTCGAGCGCCTCGTGCTCAGTCATATCCTTCCCGGTCCATATCAGTAACGTCTCCTCTGACCCCGGAATACGTCTGACCGACCAGAGGACAGTACGTCCCGCCTCGCGGTTCTCCGGCGCTGCATCGGGAAACACGCCCGATTGAAGGGTAATCATGCCGTCGCTCCCTCGGAGCCGTTTTGTCAGCTCGCCTACTTTAATGCCTCCTTCGGGCAGGAGAAAGGCGTCGAGACTGCGGCGCTGTACGCTCTCCAAATCAGTGCCGAGAAGTGTGAGGAAACTTTCATTCGCATCCACCAGTTTGGCCTGCGGACCGACGGTCATGACGATGGGATCGGGGCTGATCTTAAACATGATAGCAAAGCGCTCTTCGCTGTCGTGAAGCGCCTGCTGCACCTTCTCCCGTTCCCATTTGTGCCGGGCCGTGTTGATCTCCCGTTCCACGACACTCGGCAGTCGAGTGAGATTATCCTTCAATACATAATCTTTGGCTCCGGCCCGGATAGCTTCCACCGCCGTCTCCTCGCCGACCCGTCCGGATACCAGGATTACCGGGAGAAAAGGATTAAAGTGAGTAACCAGGCGAATTGCCCGTAGACCGCTGAACTCCGGCAACCGGTAATCCGTTATGACGATATCCCAGGAAACACCGTCATCGAACGTCGCCCGGAGGGCATCCTCCGTCTCCACCCGCCTAATATCCGGGTAATATCCCGACTTCCGCAGCACCCGTTCAAGAAAAAACGCATCGTCCGGAGAATCTTCGATCAGGAGTACAGACAGATTACCATTACTCAAGGATATTCTCCTCGTAGGGGTAGAATATGTCAGGCGAAGAAGAGAGCGTAAAATAGAAGACCGCCCCTTCCCCGGGACTGCTTTCCGCCCATACCTCTCCGCCGTGGCGATGAACGACCCGCTGCACTGTAGCCAATCCTATACCGGTGCCGGAGAAACGTTCTGTGCTGTGCAGCCGCTTGAAGGGCTGGAACAGTTTTTCCGCCTGTTCCATAGAAAATCCCACTCCGTTGTCCCGGATATAGAAAACCGTACGGTTTTCCGCCCTAATGTGCCCAAAGCTGACATGCACCTCATCTCGTTCCATAGAATATTTTACCGCATTGTCGGCCAAGTTCTTTATTGCCGCCCACAAAAGCCCTTGATCGCCGTATACCTCCACATTATCCTCGACCTCTTTTCGCACCCGGCAGTTAAACTGCTGCTCCGTCTCCTCTAAAGCTTCCCGTACGAGATCGGAAAGGTTGATACGTCGCCGCTCAACAGGCAACCGATTTATACGGGAGAGGGCCAGCAGATCATCGATAAGCGCTCGCATACGCTGCACCGCGTTCCCGATCCGCTGCAGGTGCCCTCTGCCCTCAGAGCCAAGGGTGGGGCCGTAGTCTTCGCTTAATACCTGCGTATAATTTTCCACGATTCTAAGCGGAGCTTTCAAGTCGTGGGATACGGAATAGTTAAAACTCTGCAACTCCCGCCGGGAAAGTTCGAGTTGCCGGAGAAGAGCCTTCATCCGGGCTTCGAGCTTTTTGCGGCGCTCTATATTATGCTGCAGCATATCGATCGTATTTTGATACTGTCGAGTGCGCTCCTGTACGCGGTTTTCGAGACGCCCCGTCAGCTCCTGCAGCTGCTGATGTATCCACTCTTCTCTGGAGATGTCACGCACATGCTGCACCGCATACTGCACATGCCCTTCCCCGTCAAATAAAGGAGCCACATTTATCTCTTTCAAGCAGCCGTTTCCCAGGTCGACCCGACGGCTCTTACGCGGCTCACCGGAGGAAAACACCTCTTCCACGGGACAAACCTCACATTGCTGCTGCTCTTTGGAGAACAGTTCACAGCATGTCAACCTTGCATCTTTCTCAGGAAAGTGGTCGAACAGAGATGTCTCATGCCTTTCTCCTTCCCCTTCCTCCCCTCGAACCGGGTGATTGGTGGAGATTACCCGCTTGTTTCTGTCAATAACAACAATGGTGTCGTGAGCGGCGTTGTAGAGCGCATTGAGCAGCCCCCGATAAAAGCGCAGCTCGCGGCTCTCCCCCGGGAGCTCGCTGGTCGAAGAACGTTCATTCTGCTTGGATAACGGCGATAACGCCGCTTTTTGCTCATACTCTTGCTTTTTGTTCATACTTTTGTTTCTTATCCGGCTCCATCTTCACCTATCTTTATATTCATATTCCATTCTTCATATTCTATTTTTTCTAATTTACTCTAATAATTTCAAACCTGCACTTTGTAAGGACAAGTATACGAGGGTATATTTCTTATAGCAGAAGTTCTTTCAAAATTGCATGTTGAAAGAACTTCAAAATGTGGTCGCAGCAATGCCGCAGCTGTACTACTGGACCAGTTGTCCCCCTCCTCGCAATAAATATACTAATGTATACTGGCGTAGACACAAACTTTTCGCTATTTTATAAAGTGCGATTTGCGAGATATTTTAGAAAGTTGAACCGTGAGGAAAATGAGCGGATTCTATGGATCACTATCATTCACTTTACATATACACCCATCAGGGTGACAGAGTGGACCTTGCCGTTCGCTGCAGCCATTTTCTGCGTCCCGGTGAAGCTTTCTGCACCCTCCTCGCGGAGGAAACCCAGCAAGGCCTCGCACGCATTCTCCGTGAAACCGGGAACAGCCACTTGATATGGGAGGAGACTTTTGGCACGCCTTCCGCAATTTTCTCCCACCCCTCTCACATACCGAGAGAGCTTTCGGAGTATTTCTACGCCGCTGTCTCCAAAGCTCAGCAGCACGAGTATAACGGGATCTGCATCGTCATCGATATGGCCTCTCTAACGCCGGATTTCTCCGAGGATACGCTCCTCTCCATCGAGAGAACGTTGAGTTCGCTTCTGCACTTGCCCTTGCGGTGTATATGTCTCTATCCACGGTCCCGCCTTAGCCCCTCATTTCTTGCTCAATTAGAGCGTCAGCATCTACGTACTGGCTTTTCCGATACATTTGCCAGGGGCTTACATATCTATACTGCCGAGCCCGAAACGCAGGAGACAAACAACATTCCTTCTTTTCACTCCCCGTCCGTCAGAAAAGCACTCCTTCTCCTCGCCTACTCGGGAAGCGAGGGTTGGGAGGCGTTTCAGCGGATAGGTAACAACCCAGAACCTCCGCGGCTGCGCATCGCTCCTCCGGGCGGACATGATATGGTCTGGACTGCGGACAAGCACTTTAGTCTCTCTTATGTGAGTCCCGATTTGCAGCGTTCTTTCGATGTTTCCCCCGACGGCATACCCGGTGCGCCCCTTGATAGCCTCATTGGGCAGGACCTCGTGGATCGCCTCGCCTCGTGGGAGCCCGAAACACCGGAGCCATCAAATCCCTGGCCGCCGCATATCCATTACCAGGGCACTCTCGAGACCGGAGAAGATACGATCCGAGAGTTCACGTGTACCGTCGCCCCGATTCTCTTTGATCAGAAGATCATCGGCTACACCGGGGAGATCAACCTTTTTAACGAAGCCCCCTCCGATGAATTGCATTACGATAAAGCCTTTGAAAAGATGCGTCCGGTGTGGGAAGGCCTCCCGCTGGGTGTGACGGTCATTGATGATAATAGTCAAATACTTTTCAGCAACAGAAGCTTCAGCCGGCACATCTCTGAAGCCGAGGTGCCTCCGGGAACTCTCCTGGAGGAGATGCGTGCTTTTCACGGCAGTTCCCTGACTGAAAAACTGGAAAATCTCGACTTCGAGCGTTCGCACTACCACCATATCTCCACCTCTTTTCAGAGCCGTAGCGGCTACCGGATCAAGACTAGTGTCCAGGTGATTCTTCTTGACGGCTCATCGAACCGGAGCCCCCGATATCTCTGTATATTCCTCCCCCTATCGGAACGAGCGGCCGGCGGGGAAAAACAGACACCCACCGCGGCCTCCCTCCTCATGGAAAGCTCCGGATGGTTGTATTACGGCACCACCGAAACGGAGGATTTCCTCACCTCCGCCGGAATCTCCTCCCGGGAGCGCGAGATTATCGCTCTGCTGCTGCGGGGCTACCGCAACCGCGAGATCGGAGAGTCTCTCAATATAGCCGAGATTACGGTAAAGAAACATCTTTCCCACATTTACCGCAAGCTGGAAGTGAAAAACCGTTTCGACCTTATCCGCATTCTGAGCCGTTATCCGAGCAGCTGAAGCTGCAACGCTCCTCCTTTGCCCCTTGAGGCTCGTTGAAAACCCAGGGCTTTTTGAAAGGGCCAGAGAAAGCAGCAGGGGACTCGATAGAACCGAGGAACTTGACCATTTTTTCTGCCGCCTATAGCATGGCCGCAATTCCATGCGGGAATGAACAGCAGAGAGAGGAGCAGCCATGCAGTACCCGCCTTTCAAGTTCAAGGTAGAACTTAATGTTTTTCTGGGTATCAATATCGCCCTCGTTTGGCAGGAGATCGAGCGGCGCGCCTCCCTCGGCGATCAGGTGCGAAGCAGCTCTTCCGGGGTAGAAACCTCTTCAGGGATGATCAAGGAGACCGCCTATCGTAAAAGCATGGCAGCTGCGGAGGATTCATGAGCGGCTGCACTGAGGCACCGCCCCCCTGCCCCCTCTGCAACAGTGGAGGCGGCAGGGAGTGGAGGGATGAACACGGCGTGCCCTACTACTTCTGTCCCAGCTGCGACCTTATCCACCTCCATCCGGAGTATCGCCCGAGCCTCGATTCAGAACGGCGCCGCTATCTTGAACACAACAATTCCCCTGACGAACCCGGCTACGTCGCCTATCTAACCGGTTTTGCAGAACATACCATCTTTCCCTATCTCCCCGCGGGGACCCGCATTCTCGATTTCGGAAGCGGACCGGCACCGGTGTTGAGCACGATTCTCAACCGTCGAGGCTATCGTGCTCAGCCATACGATCCCTTCTTTGCACCGGATGGCGACCTGAGCCCGGGAAGCTACGACGGGGTGGCGGCGGTTGAAGTGGCCGAACACCTTTTTAAGCCGGCGGAGGAGTTTGACCGTATGCGGAGCCTTCTGCGCCCCGGAGGTTTTCTCTTTTTGCGCACCGAACTCCATGACGGCAGCCCCGAGTTCTTCTCTTCCTGGTGGTACCGGCGGGACAGAACTCACATCGTCTTCTACAGCCGCAAAACCATCAGCTATATCGCCGCAACTCTCCGCCTCCGGCTTGCCGCTTGTACACGGGGACGGGAGATTGTCCTGGCCTCTTGACAATAGACCGATAAATTTGCACGATGCATATCTGTACGGGGGTGTAGCGAAGATGGTTATCGCGCCGGCCTGTCAAGCCGGAGATCGCGG
>CAYFUX010000056.1:12892-14636 GCA_964346455.1 uncultured Spirochaetaceae bacterium | reverse complement strand
AAATTATACACCTTCCGACGATCCAGTGAACAGCTGGAAAGATTTGATTGTTCTCGAAGCACGGAAGGTGATTCCGGACACACCTCTCTCTGGCCCCTTGAAGGTCACCGCTGAGTACCGCTTCCGCCGGCCAAAAAGTCATTTTCGCACCGGAAAGCGTGCGGGAGAGCTCAAGCCTGATGCCCCCCTATTCCATACGAAAAAGCCTGACCGAGACAACTTGGACAAAAGCTTCATGGACATCATGACACAGATCGGCTTCTGGGATGATGACTGCCATGTAGTAGACGGACGGATTACTAAACTGTACGCCGCACCAGGTCAAAGGCCCGGGGCAGTGTTCTCAATAGAACCTTTGGAGGAAAGTTATGAAGATCAATAAGTATACCCGCTATGGGAAGGACGTCGATCACGATGTGCACTACTCAGAAGTGGTTCAGGGCCGTGAAGTAGTGGGCCGGTATGGCTCTGACGATGAGCCCTCTGATCGGCTACAGCGAGCCTTCGATGATATGACTGATCTTTGCTCTCAGATCGCAGGAAAGCCGGTGATGATACGTCGGATCCAGTGGTCCCGGGGCGACAACAGCAAAACCGAATCGACCGTTGAAGCGGTAATGAGTGCGGGGCGCGGCAGTTCCACCATGAAAGTGCAGCTGCCTAAGTTCGGTTATAAAAAAGGATTTGAGACCGACCCGGTCACCGGCCAAATGCACAAAGCCTTGATCCCTATCAACATCGAAGTTCAGGAGATCGAGATCATCACCGAGCTCGAGGCGGCACTGGTGCAATACGTCAAAGATGGATCAGGTCAGCTTGAGTTCGCTTTTGCGGAGGATCTCCTCCAGAAAGCCGGGGAAAGCATTAAAAACAGCGGGGCAACTTCGGCCAGTCTCAGCATCGTGCACAACGACGGTGAAGAGCAGAAGATTGCAGAATTCAAATAACTATGGGGGTCCTGCGGCGGGCGCTGGTTCACCTTCTGCCAGCTGAAGGGGGTCCGATTCCCCCTGCTCCCTTACGGAACTTTTGCCGGAGAGTCGTTCGGTTTTTCGCAAAGATCGGAGGGCGTATGAATGTACCGCCCATATGGTTCCCTATCGCCTATGTAGCGGTAGGGCCCTCTGGGGATGCCAGCGGAGGGGAGTTCGATATTGTATCGGTCATGCTCCAAGGAGGGGCGCACGGTGTCGGGCCGTGTAATCCGGACCGCAATATTGTTTTCTGGCATGAATGAGTTACGGCCGGGGCGCTTAATATAAGTGAACGTCCGGCGCCCCGGCTTTTCGAAAGACAGGAGGAAAGCATGAACGAATGGAAAGAGTACAGGAAAAAGGGCACTCAGCTGATGCGCCCTTACAAACCTGGTGAAGATCTTACTGGTGTTTCAGTCAACCCAGAGGACACCCCGGAAGAAGGAGGTATGATCGCTATAAACAGAGACAACCCGAAGGATCAGTGGTACGTCGGAAAAGAGTTTTTCGAGAAGAACTACGAGCGGGCTTACTAATGCCGCACAAACAAAACATGCAGGCGTGGGATCCATGGAAGGATGAGTTTCTAAGGGTTTGCGAAATTGGCAGTCAGCTTGGCACTCCAGATCCAGAGGTGTACCGGGAGTTTTTCGAGGACGGGTATACTCCTGCTGAAGCGTACAAGGAAGACGTGATCGCCGGTCTGTAGGTGATCTTCGTTGTGGGGTGGAGCAGTGGTAGCTTGGCGGTCTCATAAGCCGCAGGTCGCG
>CAYFUX010000056.1:0-12792 GCA_964346455.1 uncultured Spirochaetaceae bacterium | reverse complement strand
TTCGTTGTGGGGTGGAGCAGTGGTAGCTTGGCGGTCTCATAAGCCGCAGGTCGCGGGTTCAAATCCCGCCCCCGCAAAGACGCCAATACCTTTTCGGTGGATGGGTTAAAACCGATGACATCCGGGAAAGACCGGCCTGCAACGCCCCTGCTGCCGGGACGCCGGAGAGAGGGTTACTGAGAGGGGTGGCACCTCGGAGCGGGTGGAATCCCCGCATTTTCGGGCGGTCGTCTAACGGCAAGGCCAGAGGGTCGCGCCCTCTGAATTCCGGTTCGATTCCGGGCCGCCCGCTATGTACCGTCTACCGCGTTGCGGTGAATCGGTGCTGATCAGTAGTAGTACAGCGCGGGACGTTGACCGCGGCGGCTTCGACCGTCTCCCGCGCTTATTTTCCGGGAGGGAGCATGGAGAGCTGGTTTGCGGGGATTGCACTAATGGCGCTACTGACTGGGGCACCGCTTCTTTTCTGCTATGTAGTCGTCAAGCGCATCGAGCGAGACGACACGGATCAGGTCTTCGTGCATCCAGATGATCTGCCGGCGGGAAAAAGTAAAGGAGTCGATGATGCAAAAGGCACCACTGGCAAGGCGAGTTGAAGAGATAGAGGGAGAGACAGCCCGAAGCATCCTGCGAACTGGGGCGAAAAAACCCGATGGATACCTTCTCCCGGACTTCTACACCCCACGGGCGGTTGAGCTGCTCACTGATTATATCCTCGAGCTTGAGCAGAAAGTAAGGGAGAGTTTCTGATGATCCTCCGCAAGCACCAGGCTGAAATGGTCGAGACCTGCAAGGGGATCCGCGCCGGCAATGATGTTTCGACCATCATTGCTTCCGTAACCCCCGGAGGCGGTAAAAGCGCTCTTCCGGTGATTCTCACCGAGTATCTTGTTCCAGACCACGCAGACCGGCTCCTTTGGGTAGTACCTCGAAACTCACTCAAGTACCAGGGGGAAGCCGAGTTTCTGGAGCCTCGCTGGAATACCACACATCGCCTACGGGCGACCGACGGGAACGAGCCGGACCCTGTCCGGGGAAACACCGGCTACATCACCACCTACCAGGCAATCGGGCAAGGTCCGCGAGCGCATGCTGACGAGCTGCAGCGGCATCGATATATCCTCTTTCTTGATGAGCCTCACCACATAGCTGCAGAGAGCAACTGGGAGGCGGCGCTGCAGCCGCTTGTCGATAGCGCCGTTCTGACCGTCTACGCATCAGGAACGCTTTCCCGCGGAGACGGCCAGCCGATCGCATTCCTCCCCTACTCCGCCGGTCATGTTGATCTCGAGGCAGCTGATGCACCGATCCGGTATACCCGCAGCGACGCCCTCCGGGACGGCGCCGTGGCGCCAGTTCACTTCAGGACGCTGGACGGATCTGCTGAGTGGGAGAACGAGGACGGCACCCGCGGGGAGACCCACAGCCTTCGTGAGGCCGGCGAGTACCAGGCACAGGCCCTTTTTACCGCACTTCGCACTGAGTACGCCATGGAGCTGCTGTGGACGTGCTGGAGGGATTATGAACGGGAGTCGCAAAAGAACTCGCAAGCCCAGATGCTCGTGGTCGCCCCTACTATTAAGCTCGCACAGCACTACCGCAGTATCCTCGAAAAGTATATCGGCCTACACGTTCCGATCGCGACCAGTGAGTATACAACAGCAGCCCGAGAGACTATCGCAGCGTTCCGGCGCGGGGTATATCCGGTCCTTGTGACAGTGGCTATGGCTTACGAGGGGCTGAGTGTTCCCCAGGTCTCCCACATCGCCTGCCTCACCCATATCAGGAGCGTTCCCTGGCTCGAGCAATGCTTCGCCCGGGCCAACAGACTCGCCCCGGGAAAGAGGGCCGGTTACGTCTACGGACCGGCTGACCGGCGCTTTCTCGAGGCGATCCGCATGATCGAAACCGAACAGGCGCAGGCACTCCGAGAGCAGGAGGATCGAGGGGAATCCTCCGGGGAGGCGGCCGAAGCCGGCACCGGAGAGGGACGCCAGTGGATCAACCCGATCCGCTCAGGCCTTCACGAGGGGGATATGTTCGGTGAAAAAGACCTGCCAGAGGAGCCCTTTTTTACCCCCAGTGATGGCGAGAAGGCGCTGCGAGAGCAGATCCGGCACCTACGGCGCCTTGTGCTCCAAGACACCCGCCACGGCAATCACATGGCTAAAACGCGAATCTGGAACGCGATTGTGCGGAGAACAGTCAATAAGAAGATCGATGAGATGAACCTGGAAGAGCTGCAGGCAGTATGGGAGGCCGTGCGCAGCCGGTTTGGAGAGAGGTTACGAGGATGAGCCGCGTAGTTTTTCCTTCGCTTCGGCGGCCGTCTCGGGATGTTCCTTTTCAAGGTAGGTCCACATGGCACGTTTGACGAAAGGAGCAAAATCAAGGTGTTCATCTTCCCGGGCCTTATTCATGGCCTCCAGTAACTCGTTTTCTATCCGTATGCATTTTTGTGTACTTGCCATGCTCATAATATACAACCAAATGCAGTGTAATGCAATCAATAACAGAAAAATCTTGACTTTATTGGTATGCTGTGCTATGTTATGTAATACAATACATAGCAAAAGGAGGCACAGCATGAGTACAGCAACTTATATGCGGCTGATGAAGGTCGTGAAGGAGAGGAAATATGGCAGAGGAGAACGAAACCCGCGTGAGGTACAGCGTGAAACAAACCTCAAAGGGAACTGTGCAGCTTGATATCACCGCCGAGGCACCGAACGCCGAAGAGGCTGAATCGATGCTCCGCGACGGTATATCAAAGCTCACTGGTGTGGTTCGTGATGCTGGTCTGACGCCAGTTCACGAAGCGTAGAGAGACGACCGGGCGGGCCGGTGACTTGCTGCCGACCCGTCCGGTCCTCGCCGATGACGCCGGGGAGAGCAAGCCGGGGCCTTCTGGTCCCGGCTCCCCGGACTTTCATCATCCAGGAGGACCGGATGACAGCTGAAAAAGCACAGGAAATTATCAAGAAGTATCCGAACGCAGTGGACTTCACAAAACGCTCTCACTTTGAAGAGCTTTCCCCGCTTCTCGAAGTGCACGTTGAGGTAGTCGAAGTCAAAAAATCCGACTTTCACGCACTGCCCGGAAACACCTACTACCCCCGAAAGGAGACAACCGACCGTTTCGGAAACGCTGCCGGAATCTCTTTTGCGCGTGTTGATGTAAGCACTCGCAAGGAAGACGGCTCCTACATCGCCCGAGCAATACCCCAAGAAGTCGGACCGGACGGGAAGATGATCCAGTGGGCGCCGGCGGAGTATGAGTTCGACCCTGCGATCCGCGCAGAGGAGGATATCCTTCGGGACGAGGAGAACGCAGAGAAGTATGGCAAGCAGCCGAAATACCAAACCGATCGCCAAAAGAAAATGCTCGAGCTGCAGTACCGCAAGGTCGCTCGCAGACGGGCCGACACCGGCGCCAGGGCAGCTGCAATCATATCGGCGATCGGCATGCCTACCGGATTTAAAGACCTTTTCCAGAAGAATGAGCCGGAGACTGCCACTCGCGTATTCCTTTTCTCCCGAGTGATTGTCAATAGCAAAAACGAGATGGTGCTCCAGCGAGCTCTCGACAGTATGTTCACAAACGGCGGAACGGTAGATGCGCTCTACGGAGGAAAAACACAGCAGATCGAATCCCCGGAAGAGCCTGCACGAGAGGTAAGCGGCGCTCTCGAGTCGCAAAATGACGATGGAGGAGAGTTCGACGACTTCGAAGGAGCAGACTCGCAGGCCGAGGAACTCGACGAAAAGAGTCAAGTCGCAATTGAGCTCGAGCAGTACCTCGCAAGCGGACAGCTGCCCCAAAAGGGCGTCGACCTGATACAACCCGCCGTCGAAGACCCGGACTCCTATACCCTTGAGCAGCTGCAGGACCTACTCGAGCGGGCAAAGAAAGCCTACAACCGGGCAACAGGAACAGGAGGTGCAGCATGAAAATAGTACACGCAACAGATCTTCATCTCCGGGCCTCCCGCGCACGGGAGAGCCTGGAGGCAGTCGAGGCTATCCGCAGGATCGCGGAGGAACAACAGGCCGATCTGATCGCTCTCTCGGGGGACACCTGGGACGGGCCGATCCAGAACACTGCGGGGAGTTACTTTCCCATGTTCGTCGAACGGATCCGTGCCCTTGCGGACGTTGCCCCGGTGGTCGTGATCTACGGCACCCCGAGCCACGACACCGAAGGAAGCCTCGAGGTACTCGAGCAAGTCGAGAGCAAATATGGAATCACGATCCTCCGGCCAGGAGTAGAGTACATTCTCAATACACACTCCGGAATACGCACCGTGTGGGAGGGGCGGGAAGAACACGACGGGTTGATCATCTATGGAGTTCCAGAACCGTCAAAGAAATGGCTTGCGAAGATAGCGGACGATAAAGAGGCCGCCGAAGCCGGCGGCCGACAAGTGCTGCGGAATCTCTTTCTCGGGTTAGCAGCCAAGAGGAAAGAGCTCGCAGGTATACCTTGCCTGCTACTGTACCACGGAGAGATCGCCGGGGCAAGTACCTCAACCGGCTATGAAAGCGAAGAGAATACAAACCTGGTGGTCAAAAAAGAGGATATCGAGGCAGTCGGTGCCGACTACGTTGCCGCCGGTCACATCCACGATCCGCAGCAGATCGGCACGAATATTCACTACGCCGGCAGCACCTACAGCAACTGGGGAGAATATCACAAACCGGGGGTGAACCTGGTAACGATAGACCCTGCAGCAACCGTCGATGACCTATTCAGCGATCCTCTTTCGGTCAAGCGCATAGACCTCCCTCACCCGCAGCGGGTAAAGATCACACGAGAAGATGTTGAGCACGGTGTCGATTACGCGGGCAAGCTCACATGGTACGAGATCACCTGCACCCAGGAGGAAGCCGGAGAAATCGACACAGAGGCCGAGAAACAGAAACTGATTGATGGCGGAGCCCTCGAAGGGTCCCGCGTGACCCTGAACATCCTCCCGGTCGAGACCGTCCGCGCCGAGGAGATCGCCGAGGCACAACGCCTTCGGGACAAGCTCAAGGTATGGGCTGAATCCTCCGGGGACGAGCTCTCAGATGGTCTACTCGAGAAAGCTGACGAACTTGAGGAGGAAGCAGCCCGGGAAGGACAGTCCGGAGAAGGCTCCCATATCCGCATTGACCGGCTGGATCTGCGGGGAGCAATCGGCGTGTGGAAAGGCACAGGTCTCGACACCGTCTCAATTGACTTCAACTCCTACGACCCAGGCCTCATCGCCCTAATCGGCGCCAACGGTAAGGGCAAAACGACGCTTATCGAGAACATGCATCCCTGGCCGTCGATGCTCACCCGCGAGGCAAAGCTCCAGGACCACTTCCGGCTGCGCGACTCATACCGGGACCTCTATTTTACCGATGAGCGCAGCGGCGAGCAATACCGCGCTCTAATGCAGATTGACGGGCAGAACAAGAGCGGATCGGTGGATTACTACCTCTACAGGTGGGACGGCGAAGACTGGCAGCCGTTATCGCAGATCAACGGCCGGAAGGACCCCTACATAGAGGCGATCGAAAAGCTTTATGGGTCACTGCAGCTGTACCTCCGCAGCGCGTTCATCAGCCAGCGCCCCACTAAGGGCAACCCGGATCTCTCGGACGCCACAAAGGGCGAGCGAAAGGCGCTTTTCCGGGAACTCGCCGGGCTCGACTATCTACAGGTCCATGCCGAGCGGGCAAAGGAACTGGCACGGGAGAAAGAGGCGGAGATCAACACCAGCTCAGGGCGCCTTGATGCACTTGAGGATCAGATCGCCCAGCTGCCTGAAATCCGCGAGCGCGTCCAAAAGGGAGAGAAGGCTGTCTCTGATCTGGACCAGCAGATCGCCGACACTGAAAAAGCCCACCAGAAGGCCACAGAAGACCACCAGGCGGCGCAGAAGCGCTTAGATGAGGCCCAGGAGGTAGAACGGCGCCTGGAGGCCGTCACGGGCGAATTGACCGACCTGCAGCAAGAGAGGGATCAGCTGCAGAGAGACCGTGCGTCCTACGAGCAGGCGCTCGGGAAGCGAGATAGCGCTAAAAAGGCAATTAAGGAATATGAGGAGCTCAAGAATGAAAGGGAAGAGCTCAGCAGCCAATATCAACAGCACCTCGAGGAGCGTAATCGACTCCTTGATGAATGGAATCAGGAGCGCGATCGCATCAGCGACCAGCGCGAGAAGTACCACCAGGCAGTCGAGGATCACCGGGCAAAGAAGTCGGAGTGCGAGAGACAGAAGAGCCGGCTCGAGGCCCGCGCCGAGGCACTGGAGAAGGACCTCGCTTCTCCGATCAGCGACACCTGTCCTACGTGTGGACAAAGCTGGCCTGCGGAAAAGAAGCAAGAGTGGATAAACCAGCGCAGCAAACAGCAGGAAGAGCTCGATGCGGTACGCCAGGATATCAAAGATATCGGTGAGGAGATCGCCAGCTACCAAGAGGCAATTGAGACTGACAGCGAGTACATTAAGCACCTCCAAGACCCTCCTAAGCCGGCTCTTCCAGGGTGGGACAACAGCCGGATAGAGGCGATTGACGGCGAACTCGCCTTCTACGACATCAGCGCAGAACGGGAGACGCTGCGCCTGGCAGAACAGGCCGAGAGCAAAATCGAGAGTATCGATCAGCGATTCGATGCGGTAGAGAAGCAAATTCAGAGTAAGACAACAGAACGAAATGAGCTTCAAAAGAAGCGTGACCCGGAGGCGAAGCATGCCGAATCCGACGCCAGGGCAGCGCTGGAGAAGCTGCAAAGCGAACGCTCTGAGCTCGGGGAGAAACGCTCAGCGTGGAACGCGAAGCTCGAGGAGCTGCGCGAGCAGGTCACAGACCTAGAGAAAAAGTCTCAGGATGTCGAGAAAATTAGACAGACACTACAGACTGCACGCCGACAGAAGGGTAAGTGGGAGTACCTACAGCGAGCATGCGGCCCGGACGGTATCCAGGCACTCGAGCTTGACGCCCTCGCCCCTTCGATCGCAGCGGTGGCAAACCGACTTCTTCAGGCCGCCTACGACAGCCGATTCCGCCTCGAGTTCCGCACTACTCGCATCGGAGGGTCCGGCAGCAAAGTCAAACAGATGGAGACCTTCGAGGTCTACATCCATGACACCGAGGCCGGTACTGAGCAGGAGCTCAAGACGCTCAGCGGAGGCGAGAGTGTGTGGATTAAGAAGGCGATCTACGACGCCTTTGGGATCATCAGGGCCCAGAACACCGGAACGCAGTTTCTTACAGCAGTACAAGATGAGAGCGACGGAGCGCTCGATCCAGACGCAAAAGAAAAGTACTTTCGCATGCTCGAGGCAGCGCATACCGAAAGCGGCCGCCGGAACACGATCGTCATCACCCACAGCCGCGAGATCCAGGAGATGATCAGCCAGCGAATTGAGATGGATGCGCTTGTTGAAGCAGAGGAAAAGGAGGCGGTGGCGGTATGAACGCGAAAGTCTGGGAAATCTGGGATGCAGAACTGGAACAGCGTATAGGGGCTGTACTCGCTTCCACCAGGTCAGAGGCAATACGAGTTGGAATATGGACCTTTCGCCGCGGCGTGATCTACGCCGTTCCGGCGGGGGATCCGCCGATGGAGGTGGCGTGATGTATGTAGAGCTTAACATACACGTCGAAGAGGAGGAACTGCAGCGGGTGAAAGAATACCGAAAGCGTTTAGATCGCCGCGAGGCTCCTATGGTACCGGATGAAGTGTACGAGCTTCTCAAGTATATCGAAACCGAGGCAACACACACAGCCCGGAAACACGGATGGAGGCAATATGTCAGCTGACATTAACACTGTAATTCTCGTCGGCCGCCTTGTGCGGCCGGCGGAGCTTAAATACACCCAGGGCGGAACAGCCGTTTGCAATTTCTCTCTCGCGGTCAACCGTACCCGCAAACAAGGGGATCAGTACGTCGATGAGGCGAGTTTCTTTGATGTCACTCTCTGGGGGCGCCAAGGTGAGGCGGTCGTGAATTACCTCATACAGGGGAAGCAGGTTGCTATACAGGGAGAGCTCAAACAGGACCGCTGGCAGCAAGACGGGCAGAACCGCAGCAAGGTGAAGGTTATCGCCAGGAGCCTGCAGTTACTCGGCGGAAAGAACTCCGGGGAGCAGGGCGGCGGGTCCGCGCAATATGGATCCGGCCAAAGCCAGGGCGGCGGGCCGGAAGAGTTCGAGGACGATATTCCTTTCTGAGGTGAGGCTATGGACTACTACGGAAAACACATACCGAATCATATACGAATTACACAGCCGCACGGCGAACGGCGCCACGCCGGACCTGCGGACAAGGCAGTGCTCGAGAAGATGCGCCGGCGGAATAGCTCTGGTAATAGTGCCGAAAAACCGCCGCAGCATTGCTCCATTATCACGGTGATTGAGCACTCTGGCGGATCCTCAACAAGGTACTGCTTAACCCACAAAAGAACCTTTTTGAGCGGCGATATACCCGAGAGGTGCCCGGCGGTACGCGAGGCACAGGGGGCGGCGCTATGAATAGCAGAAAGCAGAAAAATAGGCACTCTCCTGCGCTGGCAATTTTCTATGGAACGCACTGGAGACTATGGGCCGCGTGGTACGCGGTAAAAGATACGGTGCGCCAGGTAGTTCGGCAAAAAGGAGAGAAAATCAATGAGTAAGAGATGTAATAGATGCGGTGGATACGGTGATATCCGGATAGGACTACATGCTACTCAATCGAGAGTGTGCGAAGAGTGTGGAGGGAGTGGGTCGGTTCCTTCTACTGAAGCGTTGGATAAATGGAAAGAGATCGACGGGGGAACTCGGTCGGCAGAGCTGGAAGAGTTTATCGAGTTCCTGGAATCCAAGGGGATCGAACTGAAAGGATCAGAGCCCGTTTCACGCTTTACTCTGCGGTGGTTTATAGCTGAGTACCTAGGAGTGGACTGGGACCAGCTCCAGAGGGAGCGTCGAGAGATAGAGATGCAGGTAAGAACGGAGGCCGAGCAATGATTGAAGTAACAATAATATGCTTAACAGCGATTATCATTGTCGGAATGATCGTCTTTTCCAAAATATAAAAAAAGGTGGAAATGATGAACTGTGAAGAAATGAGTCTACGAGACTGGTTTGCCGGAATGGCAACTGGTCAGGATATATATGACCAGCAGGATAAAGAATGGCACCGCATTTTTAATGAAACAGGGGGACACTCCCCGGATAGTATGGAGCCGTTGACCACTGTACAAGCACGGTATAGACACGCTGATGATATGCTCAAAGAAAAGGAGAAGCGGGACAATGAATGAGAAGAACACAGAGCTCTATGTGCTCTACCGCGACGACCAGCCCATGACGCCGCTGTTCGAGATCTACGAAAGCGATGGCGCACGGCGCTGGCTGGTACAGCTATCCGGAATTATCCATGAGGAGCGATTCACGACTGACTGGAGCGTAGCGGAGATTGCCCGGCATTTTATCCGCTACTGGTTTGACCCCGTGCGCGTGGTCACTCTCGAGTCAGTAAAATACGACAGACCGCGGGTCGTATACCGTGACCAAGTAGACAAGGCAGAGCTCAAGCGGATCAAAAGTGAGCTGGAGACGGCGATACTGGCTGAGCAAAAAGAGCTTTTCGCATAGGGAGGGGAACAACGTTGGCAACGCAAAGATATATATCGACATCATTTTGGGACGACTCATGGATCCGCACACTCGACCCCTCGGAGAAGTTCGTGTATCTCTATCTACTCACGAACCCACTAACAAACATCGCTGGTGTGTACGAGATCACCGTCGACAGAATATGCTTCGATACAGGATACAACAGAGACACAATTGAAAAGGTATTAAAGCGGTTTGAGGAGTCTGGAAAGGTCTACAGATACAAAGGCCACATCATACTCCCTTCATGGCCGCGCCATCAAAAATGGCAAAAGCGGTCGAAGATAAAAGAGGGAATTGTCGCAATTCTCGAAAATCTCGATCCTGAAATCCTCGGATTCATGAAAAAAATAGGGTATTCATACCCTATAGATACCCTATCAGTACCCTATACATACGGTCGGAACTATTCTGAATTTGATTCTGATACTGAATTTGATTCTAGGACTCCGTCCGCGCAGGGCGCGGGGTCGCCTGATGGCTCCGAAGAAACCGATGAGGAGGACCCGTTCAATGAGGTAGCCGATGAGGCGCCCCCTGAGGTCCCCGAGCATGTTCAGTCGATCAACGACACGCTGTTCTCGGCCTACGGGCGCTTTATGAATGGCGAGGAGATTGATCTGGCGAAGGAGCTGGTGAAGAAGCACTATCCAGGCCGTGTGAGCAAAGAGCTGCGGAAGGTGGCAAAGAACCGCGAGCCGCCGAAGGCGCCGCTCCACTATATTCACAGCTACCTGAAGGATCAGAATACCCGCGGTGGAGGAAAACCCGCCGCAGCGCCAGTGAACGCCGATGAGCTCGAGGAGGTGGAGTTTTGACATACCAGGACTTTATGAGCCGACTGCAAGACTACTATGGCCCGTATCCAAACCGGCAGGACCAGAACGGGAACATAGTTGCGTCAAAGGTTCCCAGCTATGTGCTTGCCTACTTGAAGCGCGATATCAACCCGGACAAGCTCGAGCAGCTATTCCGTTATGTGACCTACTACCATCCGGCACGGTTCGGACCTCCGGGGATCAGTGATATCGAAAAGGCAATCAATCAAGCACGGTACGACGGGAAAGGCTCCGATGTGCACAATGGACCGCCGGCGTATAAACCGCCTGTAGATGAAATGCCGACCAAGGAAGAGCAGCAGGAGGCAAATCGGATGATTGAAAAAGCCGGTGGCCTGCAGAACCTGTTCAGGAAGATGGTTTACGAAAAGCGGTATGCACACCAAGAGGAGGAATTTTGAAAATAATCTTTGGGAGGGGAGATGGAACTGACCAACGAACATCTTGAGACGATCCGAGAGGAATGTCGTGGCATCGCGTTCGGGAAGATCATCATCGAGGTGAACGAGCAAGAGCAGAAAATCGATGTGGTAACCCAGAAAAGGGTGCGCATTTCTCGGAAAAGTGAAGGCAAAAAGGAGGAAACTGTTGACAAAACAATACACCTGCAGTAGATTTTAAACTGACATAACGTTGAAAAGATAATTTTCAGCGATCTAAAGGTGACCGAGACACGGAGCCCGAAGATCTGCTGAGCGAAAGACGCGAGAGGTGTCTTTGCTTAGTAGATTTCTCGGGCTTTTTTTGTGCTTCTCGGCGAGAATCGGCCAGAACGCCACGCGTGAGGGCGGAGAGACAGAGTGTGCTTTCGACGACCAGACAGAGATACATTGAGTTTTATTTCCTCCACAAAGACGGCTGGACGATTCCGCAGATCGCCGAGCATTACGATATGGGCGAGCGTACTGTTGAGCGTGGTCTTAATTGGTGCCGTAAGCAGCGCATCGGCAACAGAGAGCTCGCCAAAGAGCTTGAAGATAGAATCGCAGATCTGCGAGATGATATCCGAAGGGTTGAGCGGCAGATCAAACACACCGAGCGCCGAATCGATCAAGCTCCGCCCCTCGGTCCGAAAGACTCCCCGATGGTTGGGCTCACCCAGGCAATCGGAAAGCTCTACACTGAGCTCCGAGAGCAGAAGCGTTATCTTGCCGAGCTCGAGGGAATCTATAAGCAAACGGTCAACGTCAATCTTGGCGGCCAAGAGGGAAACGAACTCAAACTCTCTATCCAAAGGGGCGGCGATGGGGAGTCTTGATCTTGGTCAGCTACACTATAAGCAAGGTCTTGCTTTCGACAGTGAAGCAACCGAGATCCTTTTCGGTGGAGCCGCCGGCCCCGGGAAAAGCCACTTTCAGCGTATCGCTTCGATCGCGTGGAGCGTGGAGATCCCGGGGCTCCAAACGTACCTATTCCGAAGAAAATACACTGATCTCTACGACAACCACATGACCGGGCCCACTGGCTTCCCGGCACTCCTTGCCCCGTGGACTGAGGCTCGTGTTGCACGGATAAACTACGGTGACAACAACATCCTCTTTTCCAACGGCTCAACGATCCACCTTCGTCACGCTCAACACGCCAAAGATGTTTATAACTACCAGGGGGCGGAAATACACTTGCTGCTCATAGACGAGCTTACACAGTGGCCGGCTGAGATGTATCGCTTCCTTCGGTCCAGAGTACGTCTCGGTGGGTTCAAGGTGCCTGAGAAATACCAGGGGTTATTCCCAAAGATACTCTCCAGCTCAAACCCTGGCGGTATTGGACACAACTGGGTAAAAAGTTCGTTCGTCGATTTTGCCCCACCCTACGAGATAATAAAAGCACCTCGAGAAGATGGGGGTATGCATCGGCAATTCATCCCCGCCTTCCTCACCGACAACCCAACGATGACCGAGACGGATCCGGACTATGCCGATCGTCTCCACGGACTTCACGACCCGGCGCTTGTCCGGGCGATGCTCTCGGGTGACTGGGATATCGTCGCCGGCGGCGCGGTAGACGACGTGTGGAATCGCGATGTGCATGTTATCGAGCCCTTCCAGATACCCTCGAGCTGGCATGTCGACAGATCCTTTGACTGGGGATCCACTCGGCCCTTCTCCGTGGGCTGGTGGGCTGAGAGCGACGGCAGCCCTGCACTACTCCCGGGAGGCGGCGAACGTTACTTCCCCCGGGGAACGCTGGTCCGTATCGCCGAGTGGTACGGATGGAATGGCAACCCGAATGAGGGCCTTGGCCTGACTGACGATGAGATTGGCCGCGGGATTCGCGAGCGGGAAGAGGCGCTCAAAGCCTATCACGGTATCAGTC
>CAYFUX010000055.1:0-16603 GCA_964346455.1 uncultured Spirochaetaceae bacterium | reverse complement strand
GTCAGCCGAAGGGGCGATTAAGCCGGTCTACGAAGTGATGGAGATGATGGACAAGCCCTTTGACCCGGATAGATACATTCCGTCGGTCACTGGCTATTACACCACTCCCGACGGGCGGATGCTGAGTTTGCCGTTTAACAGTTCTACTCCTGTACTGTGGTATAACAAGGATGCGTTCCGCGAAGCGGGCCTGGATCCCAACGATCCTCCCGAGACTTGGCCGGAGGTCGCCGAGTATTCGCGTGAGCTGGTGGATGCAGGCTACAAGGGCTTTTCCACCGCGTGGATTTCCTGGATTCACCTGGAAAATTTTGGCGCATGGCACGATATCCCCTTTGGAACGAAAGCCAACGGCTTTGAAGGGCTGGATGCAGAGTTGGCCTACAACAGCGATTTGTATGTGAAGCATGTGCAGAAGCTTGCCGAATGGCAAGAGGAAGATATCTTTGTCTATGGCGGGCGAACAAATGACGGCAACGCCCTCTTTTCCAGCGGCGAGGTAGCTATGTACACCGAATCCTCCGCCGGTTACGGCGGTTTCAACGAAAGCGCCGATTTCGAGTTTGGTAGTACGATGCTGCCGTATTGGCCCGAGCAAGGAGGTGCGCCGCAGAATACCATTATCGGCGGAGCGAGCCTGTGGGTCATGGGCGGACATTCGGACCTCGAATACGAAGGCATAGCCGAGTTCTTTGACTATCTCTCCAGCCCGGAAGTGCAGGCCGACTGGCACGAGTTTACCGGTTACCTACCCATTACCGAGGAGGCATATCAGCTTGCTAAAGAGCAGGGACTCTATGAGGAGACTCCCGCTCTGGAAACTGCTATCCTCCAGATGACGCGTGCAGAACCGACTGCGAACTCCAAAGGAATCAGATTCGGTAACTACGGTGAAGTGCGAACCATCAACTACGAAGAGCTGGAAGCGGTTTTCAACGACAAGAAAACGGCCGAGGAAGCTCTCAATGCCGCCGTACGACGTGGAAACGAAGTTCTCCGCGAGTTCGAGCGGGCTAACCAGTAGGTTTCGTTCAGAACATACTAAACAGCGACCGGTGCTTGGTACAGTACCGGTCGTTTATCTTTTAATCGATGAGGTGGAAGTGTGGCTGACGATCGAGCAATTTTCAAGAGTAGAGCGCTGCCCTATGCCCTGGTGTTTCCACAAATAGCCATTGTAGCGGTGTTTTTTCTGTGGCCCGGATTTCAGGCGGTCTTCCTGTCGCTGTTTCGGGAGGATGCTTTCGGGACGCGGCGAACGTTTGTTGGACTGGAAAATTTTATTCGGCTTTTCAACAATGAAAGCTACATTAATTCCATTCAAGTGACCTTTTTATTCAGCATCTGCGTGATGCTTCTCTCCCTAAGTATCGGACTGCTCTTAGCGGTCATGGCCGATAGGGCAATTAAAGGAAAAAACTTTTACACTACCATGATTATCTGGCCGTATGCGGTGGCGCCGGCTGTGGCCGGGGTAATGTGGATGTTTCTCTTCAATCCGACGATCGGGGTTGTCTCGTATGCTCTGGACTTTCTGGGCTTTGATTGGAACCATGCACTTAAACCCACTCACGGGTTTTTGCTTGTAACGGTAGCCTCTTCATGGAGGCAAATTGCGTATAATTTTCTCTTTTTCTTAGCGGGGCTGCAGAATATTCCTCCCTCCTTGATCGAGTCGGCGACGATCGACGGCGCGAAGCCGAGAACCCGCTTTTGGCGGGTAGTGTTCCCTCTTCTCAGCCCGACCACATTTTTCTTGGTGATCATGAACGTGATGTACTCGTTTTTTCTGACTTTTGGTGTGATTCATCAGGTAACCCAGGGCGGTCCCGGGCAGGCAACGAATATCATGGTCTACAAGGTATATCGGGATGGTTTTGTCAATTTGAACCTTGGAGCGTCTTCTGCGCAATCCGTGGTTCTCATGGCAATCGTTATCGGACTCACGTTCATTCAGTTTTTCTTTTTTGAACGAAAAGTACACTACTAAGGTGAAACGACTATGGCAATGGTAGAGAGATATCCCGTATTGACCTTCTTCACCCATTTAATGCTGATACTCGGTGTCTTCATATTTGTCTTCCCGATTTACATCGTTTTCGTTGCCTCCTCGGTGACGCTGGGAGAGATCACGAGTGCCCCGATGCCCTTCATTCCCGGAGCCCAAGTATTGCACAACTATTATACGGCAATCACATCAGGGGTTGCCGATATGGGGGCTTCTTCCGGACTCATGCTTTTGAACAGCACGATTATGGCCCTGGGAGTGAGTCTGGGGAAAATACTGATCTCCATGTTCGCGGCCTTTGCGTTTGTGTTCTTCCGTTTTCCGCTGCGGAATGTTTTCTTTTGGGCAATTTTTATCACCTTGATGCTACCCGTACAGGTGCGGATCCTGCCGACCTACGAGGTGGTGGCGAGTCTGGGCCTTTTGGACTCCTATGCCGGCCTCATTCTCCCGATAATTCCCTCGGCCACTGCCACCTTCCTTTTTCGTCAGTACTTTATGTCAATACCGCGGGAACTCCCGGACTCGGCTAAAGTGGATGGTGCGAGTCCCATGCAATTTTTTTGGCGTATTCTCATCCCCATTTCACGGACCATATTTGCCGCACTCTTTGTCATTCTCTTTATCTTTGGATGGAATCAGTATCTTTGGCCCCTGTTGGTGACGACACAGGAGAAGTACTATACATTGCTTATCGGTATTAACCGCATGCTTGCGGTGGGAGATCAGCAGGCGGAGTGGCACATCATTATGGCCTCCACTATTCTTGCCATGGTTCCTCCGGTTTTCGTGGTCATGTCGATGCAGAAACTATTTATCCGCGGCATGACAGAACAGGAAAAATAGCGTGTTGGCGCCGGCTTGTGCCTACTCTTTTTTCCGCACGCTGTGCCGGATGGCGGTAAGCAGAATGTTGCTTGGAGCGGCGGTGCTGTCAGTGTTAGGGGCACTGGGCGGATGTGCAGGCAGTGGTTCCGATTCCGAGGCACAAGGGGAGCAACAAATGCAGATGGATATTGCACACGGAAAAACGCTAAACATTGCGCATCGAGGTGCACGGAGTCTTGCCCCGGAGAATACTATTGCGGCGGCGGCAAAAGGTCTCGAAGCCGGTGCCGACCTCTGGGAACTCGATGTCCAACTCACAGCGGATAAGAAGCTTATAGTACTTCACGATGATACGCTATCGCGCACTTCCGATGCAGAGACGGTGTATCCGCACCGCTCGCCGTGGAACGTTGCCGATTTTACGCTGGAGGAAATCAGGAAACTCGATTTTGGTTCGTGGTTCAATGAAAACGACCCCTTTGACCAGATCGCAGCCGGAGCGGTAAGCAAAGCAGACCAACGCGCATACGAAGGTATCCACGCCCCGACTTTGCGAGAAGCCCTCGAGTGGACCCGGACAAACGAGTGGGCGGTTAATGTGGAACTAAAAAACGTTGAGGGGAGAGCCGGGGAGGAGAGGTTTCCGGAGCGAGTCGCAGCACTGGTACAGGAGCTGGACATGACAGAGGAAGTGTTGGTCTCCACGTTCAATCACGAGTATCTTCGCCGGGTTAAACGGGAAGACCCGCGCATTTCGACCGGAGTCCTCACGGCGTGCGGAATAGACGATCCGGTGGAATATGTTCGCAGTCTCAATGCTGCCGCGTACAATCCTAGTGCCGATGCCGTGGCTCCTTCTCATATCAAAGAGATTCGAGCGGCAGGAGTGGCCGTGTACGTCTATACGGTGAATGAAAAAGATGAGCTGGCTCACTTTATAGATGCCGGCGTATCCGGTTTGATAACCGACTTTCCCCAGCGCCTTGCACATATGCTTGCTGGCAGTGAAAAGTAACGCGGGATTTTATCCCAAGTAGCACACGCATGGCTGAGCTACAAAGCGTGTACAAAATGCGCTTTACCTGTTTAGTCTCCTTAAACAGACTACCTTTACCAATCCATTTTTCTTTCCGTGATTTCTCCCCATGAGGAGATTTTTTGCCTGAGTGTGCCATATAATGAAACATCTAAATATGAGTAGTATGATGATGTTATATGATTGTTTATGATTGAAAAAAAACAAATAGCTCCTTATAAATGAATAGTTTTTAACGTTTTTTCTTGACAGCTCACAGAGGGCTGCTACAATTAACCTAATCAATCAACCATGAGGACGGTACGGCATGGGTATACGAGTGGAGAATGTTTCCAAAACAGTGGGTGGAATACACAAGCTGGAGGATATCAATCTTGAGGTGAACGACGGCGACTTTTCCGTTTTGCTCGCTCCCACCGGTTCCGGAAAAACCACTTTGCTGCGAATTTTGTCAGGGATTGAGAAACCGACCACCGGGCGGATCTATTTCGATGATCAGGATGTGACCGACCTTTCGGTGCAGAAGCGCAACATCGCCATGGTCTATCAGCAGTTCATCAACTACCCCTCGATGACCATCTACGAGAATATCGCTTCCCCGCTGCGGGTAGCCAAAAAGAAGTACAGCAAAAAGGAGATCGACAAAGCGGTCCGCACGAATGCGGAACTGCTGGGTATCGACCAAGTGCTCCACCATTTGCCGGAGGAGGTCAGCGGCGGCCAGCAGCAGCGGACTGCGATTGCGCGTGCACTGGCGAAGGGCACTAAGTACGTCTTTTTCGATGAACCCCTGGCCAATCTCGATTACAAATTACGCGAGGAGTTGCGCAGCGAGCTGAAGCTGCTCTTCCGGAAGATGGGCGGGGCGATGGTCTATGCCACACCCGAACCGGTGGATGCGTTGGGAATGGCAAGTCATGTGGGGTTTATGCACCAGGGCCGCATTCTGCAGTACGGACCTGTCAGGGAGGTGTATCACAATCCCAAGTACGTGGAGGTAGGCGAATATTTCAGCTACCCCACGATGAACATCTTCGAAGCGGAGAAAGCGAAAGAGGATGGGGCGCATTACCTAAAAGTTACCGATCAGTTCAAAATCAAAATCGATAAAATAGCCGACCAGCTTTCCAAATCGTCCTATTATATCGGTATTCATGCACACGCGGTTAGCATCAAGCAGGAAAAAGAGGAAATGGTTCCCATTGAGGGAAAAGTGGTCCTTACCGAGGCGGTCGGTTCGGATACCGAACTGCATGTTGATCATCAGGGCCATACGATGATCGTGCTGATGCAGGACATCGTGACCTATGAAGCGGGCCAAAAGGTTGATCTCTATATCAATCCGTACCGGTTCTACATATTCGATAAAGAGTCGCGCGAGTTATGCGCGAAAACGATGCAGGCATAGGCAGGCGGAAGGATACGGTTTATGGCAAGAATCGAACTGAAGGATGTATGGCACAGCTATGAGTGGGAACAGGGGAAAACCGAGAATTATGCATGGGCCGTGCAGGATATCAACGTTGTCTGGGAAGACGGTACGGCCAATGCGCTTCTGGGCCCTTCGGGCTGCGGGAAGACGACGCTGTTGAAAATCATCTCCGGACTCACCGTTCCCACTAAAGGTCAGGTTTTTTTTGACGGTCATAATGTGACCGACTTGAGTGCCAAGGAGCGTCATGTAGCCCAGGTATTCCAGTTTCCGGTGGTCTATGATTCTATGAATGTGTACGGAAATCTGGCGTTCCCGCTCTTCAACGACGGGGAAGAGGAAGAGTACATTCGCAAGCGGGTGTATGAGGTGGCCGAAATTCTGGAAATAGATTCACTGCTGAATCAGCCGGCGGGCCGATTGAATCCGGCGGATAAGCAGCGGGTTTCTTTGGGCCGGGGCATCGTTCGTCCCAATACAGCGGCCGTGCTTCTGGATGAACCGCTGACGGTCATCGATCCGAAGGCCCAATGGGGTCTGCGGAGAAAACTCAAAGAGGTGCAGGAACAACTCGGGTTTACCATGATTTACGTGACCCACGACCAGCATGAGGCGCTCACTTTTGCCGATCGAGTTACCGTAATGCAGGTGGGTATGGTCGATCAAAACGGCACTCCCGAGGAACTGCACGAGCATCCTCAGAGCACCTTTGTAGGGTATTTCATCGGCAGTCCGGGAATGAACATGAGCGAGTGTAGCGTGCAGAGCGACGGAACCATGAGGTTTGGTGAGACGGAATACGGGATCGATAAAGAGAAGGCGCGGAAGCTGACGGAAAAGGGTACGGAGTTCACGTTCGGGATTCGACCCGAGTATGTGGAACTGAGTGAGAAGAAAAAGAAAGGCTGGCTCGAGGGGACGGTTAAGCTTGTCGAGGACACCGGCGCCTACCGAATCATAACGGTAACGGTAGACGGACTCGATATCAAGACCCGGGCTACCGAGGAGTCCGGGATCACCGAGGGAGATACGGTTTGGCTGGATTTCCCTGTAGACTCGCTCCACTTTTTCAAAGAGGGAAGAAAGGTCTTATAACATGCCTAGTAAGACTGGAACAAGCTGCGGAGGTACGAGATGAATTATGATAACAGAGCCTGGCTGTTTCTGGTTCCTGCCCTGGTGGTAATGGCAATCAGTGCCTTCATTCCGTTGATGACCGTAGTCAACTACTCGGTGCATTACATCTTCTCCGGCTCAATACCGGAGTATGTCGGGCTCAAAAATTTCGTGCAGGTAATGCAGGATCCCGATTTTCAGGGAGCTCTCGGACGACAGATGCTCTTCAGCATTGCCATTCTGGTGGTGGAGATCCCGCTGGGAATTGCGATCGCTCTCTCTATGCCGAAGAAGGGGGTGGGAGTGGCCGTTTCGCTGGTGCTCTTGGGTATCCCGCTGCTTATTCCTTTTAATGTTGTCGGCATTGTATGGAGACTCTTTGCGCAGTCCGATATCGGAGTACTGTCTGGCTTCTTTGCGCTCTTCGGTTACGAGTATAATGTGAGCTTGGATCCGGTGGATGCCCCGCTGACGATCTTCGCCCTCGATGTATGGCACTGGACACCGCTGGTGGCGCTACTGGCCTACGCAGGCAGACGCTCGATACCTGATGCCTTCTATCGGGCGGCAGAGATCGACGGGGCTTCGGCTTGGAAAACCTTTCGGTATGTAACGCTGCCCAAACTGCGGCCGGTGCTGGTCCTCGGCTTTTTGCTGCGGTTTATGGATTCTTTCAAGATTTACGCCGAGCCGCTGCTTCTAACCGGAGGGGGGCCGGGCAATACCACTACCTTTATGAGCCTCTTTGTGGCACGAAAAGCGCAGTCGTATGAGCTCGGCTATGCCGGAGCGGCCTCGATCATTTACCTCTTTATCGTGATCGTGCTGAGTTATGTGTTCTTTCAGTTTCTCACAAGAATTGGGAAAGGGGAGTTTCAGAAAGTATGAGAAGCAATAAAAAACTGCAGAAACGGTATATATTTCTGATCGTCTACTTCATCCTGCTGTTTTTCCCCATCTATTGGATGCTCAACACATCTCTGAAGTACGACACCGAAATCCTTTCCGGAATGAGCTTTTTTCCGCAGGAGCTGACCTTTAAGAACTACGTGGAAATCTTTACCTCCGATGTATGGATGAGCAGCTTCGGCAGCTCTCTCACCTACGTCTTCCTTAATGTGGTGATCGTTCTGCTTGTGTCGGTCCCGGGCGCCTACGCCTTCTCGCGCTACAATTTCTTGGGCGATCGGCACCTCTTCTTCTGGCTCCTGACCAATCGTATGGCCCCGCCGGCGATCTTCATCATACCCTTCACAGAGCTGTGGTATACCATGGGGATACATGACACCACCATTGCGGTAGCGCTGGGGCACTGCCTGTTCAATATCCCGCTGGCAATATGGATTCTGGAAGGCTTCATGTCGGGAATTCCGAGGGAGATCGATGAGACCGCCTTTGTGGATGGTTACAGCTTTCCGCGATTCTTCCGTAAGATTTTTCTGCCCCTGATTGCTCCGGGAATCGGGGTTACCGCATTCTTCAGCTTCACCTTTTCTTGGATCGAGCTGATTATCGCTTCCGCCTCCACGGTAACTAACGCCAAGCCGGTGGTAGTTACCCTCACCGTCGGCATCGGCGCGGAAGGTGTGCAATGGGGCCTGTTGGCGGCCGCCGGCGTGCTGACGATGATACCCGGTGCGGTTGTGGTGTACTTTGTGCGGAATTACATGGCAAAGGGCTTTGCCCTGGGAAGGGTGTAAAAGATGATACAATGGCTGATTCAAACCTTCGGATGGATGTACTGGACCTGGCCGACGGCCCTGTTTTTTCTTGCAATTTTTGGTTCGATTGCCCTGTTGGGGGGCATCCACCGGTTTAGTCCCAATATCGACCGCAAGGGATTCTTTCCCGTGGAAACCGGACGCGGCGATCGGCTATTTATCGGTATATTATCGACGATTGCGATATTTCTCATCTGGCTGTTGCTGTTTGGGCAGAATTATCTGCTGATCGCAGCATTGATTGCGGCACTATGGTTTTTCGCAGAGTTTAAATGGGGGTAGCGAATCGAGGCGGGCAGAGCTTTGACCGGGCGCCCGCTGCGCATCTGGCTGAACTGCGAGGTTTGCCACTATCTATAAGAACTCTCGGGAAACCAAAAAATAAAAGGAGAGTGTTCTATGAAAAAAGCACTTGTACTGCTCATTGCAGTAACTCTTCTGCTCGTACCTTCGGTTCTTATGGCCGAAGGGCAGCAGGAAAGCGCTGAAGAAACTGCGCAAGAGAAGAGCGCAGCGATCGAAAAATGGATCGAAGAGGAGTTCCAGCCCTCGGTGCTGTCGAAAGAAGAGCAGCGGGAAGAGTTGGAATGGTTTGCCAAAGCGGCAGAGCCGTACCGCGGTATGCACATAAAGTCGACTGCCGAGGGCATTTCGACTCACAAGTACGAGGCCGAGGTGCTTGCTGAGGCCTTCGAAGAGATCACCGGTATCAAGGTAACCCATGACATCATCGGAGAGGGTGAGCTCGTCGACCGCGTACAGCGGCAGATCCAGACCGGCCGCCGGCTCTACGATATTTTCGTCAACGATGCGGACCTGATCGGCACCCACCTGCGGATGAACTCGGCCCTCAATTTGAACAACTACATGGTAAACGAAGGTGCCGAGGTGACGAATCCGCACCTGGACATTAACGACTTTCTGAACCTGGAGTTTGGGCAGGATTACGACGGCAACCAGCTGCAGCTGCCGGATCAGCAGTTTGCCAATCTGTACTGGTTCCGTTACGACTGGTTTACCGATCCCGAGATCAAGGCTGACTTCGAGGAGGAATACGGCTACGAACTGGGCGTTCCCGTCAATTGGGCGGCATATGAGGATATCGCCGAGTTTTTTACCGGCCGCACCATCGACGGCCAGGAAGTCTACGGCCATATGGACTATGGGAAAAAATCTCCCTCCCTCGGATGGCGCTTTACCGATGCGTGGCTCTCCATCGCCGGTGCGGGAGACAAAGGTATTCCCAACGGTTTGCCGGTCGACGAATGGGGTATCCGGGTGGAAAACAAGATTCCCGTAGGTGCTTCCGTATCCAGGGGCGGTGCGGCCAACAGCCCTGCAGCTATCTATGCCCTTACCAAGTATGTCGACTGGATGCAGAACTATGCTCCGCCGTATGCCGCTTCTATGACTTGGTCCGAGGCAGGCCCCACACCTTCTCGCGGCAATATCGCGCAGCGCCCCTTCCAGTACATCACCTGGCTCTCCGATCCGGCCTTTAACGACCCCGAGAGTCCCGTAACTGATGAAGACGGCACCCCGCTCTGGCGCGTGGCACCCACTCCTCACGGTAAGTACTGGGACGAAGGCATGAAGGTAGGCTACCAGGACGCCGGAAGCTGGACCATCATGAAGAACAGCGTCAAGGGCGACCGCCGCGCAGCGGCCTGGCTCTGGGCGCAATTTTGCGTGTCCAAGACCGTCAGCTTGAAGAAGTTTCTCGTGGGACGTACTCCGGTACGTAAGTCCACGGTGCACTCCGACTATCTGGCGAAGGAAGAGGAAAAACACACCTATGGCGGTATCATCACCTTCTACAAGTCTCCGGTAGAGCACATGTGGACCGACTCCGGACCCAACGTGCCTCACTATCCGCTCCTCGCCGAGCAGTGGTGGCAGAATATTGCCACTGCAGTAACCGGCCAGACGACACCTGAAGAGTCGATGAACAACCTGGCGGCGGCGATGGACAGTTTGATGGAAAAGATGAGCCTTCCCCAGTTTAGTCCTGAGCTGAACGAAAAGCGCGATCCTCAGTACTGGCTGGATCAGCCCGGTTCTCCAAAAGCCGAACGGCCCGACGAAGAACCGGAGACGGTTCCTTATGATGAACTGATCAAACAGTGGCGGGAACAATAGCACGCCGCTTTTGAGACAGTGGACCCCGGCCGGGCGCTTTCGGGCGCTCGGCCTTCTTTCGTACCGGCAGCACTACGAAGTGAACGCACTACGAAGTGAACGCAAAAAAGCTGAACCACGAAACTGGCTGCGGCTATGAGCTGTCGACTGTTTGTAGATGATTGTAATTGTTTGTAAAATAACGTTTTCTTGACAGCACTCAGAAGCGCCTATAGAATAATGAACATATGTCTGCCGGCAGGCAGGGAACACAATGAGGAGTAGGATATGGCCGAAGCAAAATATGTAGGTTCCATCGATCAAGGCACCACCAGTAGCCGATTCATTCTGTTTGACCGGGAGGGGGAGATCGTCGCATCCCACCAGCTCGAGCACACCCAGTACTTTCCCCGGGCCGGGTGGGTGGAGCACGATCCCATGGAGATCTGGATACGGACGCAGGATGTGATTAGGCAGACGATGAACACCGCCGGAATCGCTCCGAAAGACATTGCCTCTATCGGCATCACCAATCAGCGCGAGACAACCCTTGTGTGGGACAAGCATACCGGCAAGCCCTTTTACAACGCCATCGTGTGGCAGGATACCCGCACTGCGAGTATGCTGGACGGGTTGGCGAAGGGCGGCGATATGGCCTGTTATCGGGATAGAGTAGGACTGCCCCTTGCCACCTACTTTGCAGGTCCCAAGCTGAAATGGATCCTGGACAATGTGGAGGAAGCCCGCATTGCGGCCGAGAGGGGAGATGCCCTCTTTGGCACCATCGACACCTGGGTGGTCTGGTGGCTCACCGGGGGACCCGACGGCGGGTCGCATGTGACCGACGTAACCAATGCCAGCCGGACAATGCTGATGAATATCAACAGCCTGGAGTGGGACGAGGAGATGCTCAAGGTGATGGGAGTTCCCGCCTCCATGCTGCCTGAGATACGCCCCTCGAGCGACCCCAAATGCTACGGACAGACTCGCAGAGACGGGCCGGTTGGCGGTGAGGTGCCGGTCTGCGGCATTCTCGGAGATCAACAGGCAGCCCTCTTTGGTCAGACCTGCTACGAGGTGGGAGAGGCCAAGTGCACCTACGGTACCGGCGGCTTCCTGCTGCTCAACACCGGCGAGCAGGCGGTGCAGTCTGAGAACGGCCTGCTGACCACCGTGGGCTACAAAATCGGCGACTCTCCGGCAATCTACTCTCTAGAAGGCTCCATAGCAGTGGCGGGATCGCTGGTGCAGTGGTTTCGCGATAATTTGGGTATTATCAAAGAGGCGCCGGAAATCAATGAATTGGCCGAGCAGGTAGAGGACAGCGGCGGTGTCTATTTCGTCCCCGCCTTCTCCGGTCTTTTTGCTCCCTACTGGCACCGGGAGGCCCGCGGTATTATTGCGGGCTTGACCCATTACATTACGAAATCCCATTTGGCCCGGGCGGTTTTGGAAGCCACCGGGTTTCAGGTGGAGGCCCTGATTGAAGCGATGGAACAGGATTCAGAGGTAAAGCTCTCAGAGCTGCGGGTGGACGGCGGGATGACCGCCAGCGAGCTGCTGATGCAGTTCCAGGCTGATATCCTGAACGTGCAGGTCACCCGGCCGGCGATGGTGGAAACAACCGCCCTGGGAGCAGCTTACGCAGCAGGACTGGCGGTTGGTTTCTGGTCCGGCCTTGATGGACTGAAGAAGAACTGGAAGGTCGGCAAAAGCTGGAAACCGCAGATGGAGGAGGAAAAACGAAAAGAACTGGTCCACGGCTGGGAAAAGGCTGTGCAACGGACAATGAACTGGGTTGAATAAACAATGCTTGACAGTTTTACTGCCTATGCAGTACTAATTAATCAGAATCTTTAAGGAGGAACTCGTATGAAATACAAAATCAAGGTGGACAAAGAAACCTGCATTGCCGACGGCGTGTGCTATTCCATGGATCCCGACCATTATGTTGAAGACGACGAGGGAAAAGCTGATGTTGCCGGCGGCTCAATGGATGGCGTGTGGTCAATCGGCGAGTTTGACGACGACGGCTACGATGAGGCTAAAGATGCCTGCGACGCCTGCCCTGTAGAGGCGATCGAGATCGAAAAGCAGTAAGCCGCAGCTTCGACCATCACCGAGAAGCAAAGGAGGGCCCCGCCGCGCGCGGGGCTCTTTTAGTTGCTTCTCAACCGCCGCCGACGGGAAAGTAGAGAAAGAGACTGTCGCCGTCCTGCAGGATATAGTCGAATGATTTGCGCTCCTGCTGCACCAGCGGGCGGAGATAGGTCCGATGGGCTTTCTCGACTCCCAAACGGTCGAGGAGCTGATCTATCGTAGATCCCTCTTCGACTTCTACCGTAGAGCCGCTGGGAACGTCCTCAACCCGGAAAAATCCCATATATTCCAGTGTAATGTTCATGGCGTAATATTATCAAAATACTCCAAATTTTGCAACGCAGCCGCGGAGGCTCCGGATGATGCCCTTTAGGAGTGCCGCAGCGGCTGACCGCGGCTGACCCGCAGGAAGACGAGTCCCGCAGCGATGACCCCGAGGATGTAGATCACGTTCATCTGCATTACCTGCTCCATACCGCCGCGCTCTTCTATCCAGCTCATCAGTTTTACCCCAAAAGATCCGGCGCCAAAAACAAGGGTAAACTTGAGCCCGTAGCCGACGGAGCGCCACTTGGCGGGGGTCAGATGGGCGACGAGACTGTTTTCAATCGGCTGCATGCCGAGCAGGAAGACGGCAAACAATCCGGCCGCAGGAATCATCCCCCAACCGGGCAGAAGAATGATGGCGAGAAGGCAGGGGAGTCCGAGGGCAAAGAAGGTGACGTAGGCGTGTTTAAGGCTGAAGCGATCGGCGACGCGGCCGCCGATCCATTGGCCGAGAATGCCCGCCACATAGATGAAGGTAGCGGTGAGGGTAGCGGTGAGGGTGGAGAATGCGGCGGAGTCCTGTGGACCCCACCCTGTGCCGAGGGTCTCCTGAAGCTGAGTATTGAGGCCGTCGAGGCGCAGTTCGAGAAACGCCGGCAAAGCGACGGTGAAGTTGCGAAAGAGAAAACCGCCAAAGACCAGTGCCACGGCAAAGATCGGGAATAGCCGCAGCGCCGTTCCTTCCTCCAGGGGCGACGTGCGGGTCCGGTCGCTCTCCTTCGGGTATTCGTAGGAGAGGAGAAAACTGACGAGTCCGAGGAGGACTCCCGCGCTTCCCACGGCAAGGAGGCCGCCGCGCCAACCGAAAAGCAAATTGAGAAGACCGATGGAAAAGGGAACCAGCGCCATGCCGATGGTCCCCCAAATACCGTTGATTCCAAGGGCTTTGCCGCGCTCCCGGATGCCCTGACTGACGATGGCCGTACCGGAGGGGTGGTAGGAGCCGCAGCCGATTCCCACCAGGGCAAAGGCAAAGGGGAGCAGCTCGATGGAGGGGGTGCTGCCGGCCAGGATAAAACCGCCTCCGGCAATGACGAGGCCGGAGCCGAGGGCCGGCTTGTGCCCGAGCTTATCGCTTGCCAAGCCCCACAGAAGTGCCAGGGCGCCGTAGAGGAAGTACATCCAAAAACTAATGTCCACCACTGCGGAGATAGGGATATCCAAGTCTCTGCTGAGGGGCATGACCAGGGCGGGAAAGGAGAGCATGGCAAAATGGGTAAAAAAGTGCGCTCCTGCGGCAATAAAGAGAATCATCTTTTCGTTCTTTGTCATATCTCCGGTCTCCTCTCTTCGCGTGGAGCTGTGCTCCGCCGGCGCGGCGTAATTGAAATCGCTGCATTAATACAGCATACTAGAATACTACACAAGCCCAGTACAGGGGGAGGAGGTGCGCATGGACAGACGGGAGTTTTTACACCGTTTCTTCGGACTCGGGGCAGCCGCGGGAGCCGCTTACATGCTGGGCGGCGCTGCGCCGCTCTGGGGAGCCGACAGGGGCGGCCGCTACGATATGGCCGCTGTGTTGGGCGGCGAGCCGGCCGGGATGTTTGACGAAGGAATCGCCGCGTTGGGCGGCATGGGACGTTTCGTTGGCAAGGGACAGACGGTGGCTATAAAGCCTAATGCCTCTTGGGCGGCGGAGCCCGAGCAGGGAGCTACCACCACCCCGGCTCTGGTGGAACGGATTGCAGAACATTGCCACGAAGCGGGGGCCAAGCGGGTCTATGTGCTGGATCACACCATTGAAAGCTGGCGAACTTCCTACGAAGTGACCGGTATAGAACGGGCGGCCAAACAATCGGGAGCCTCCGTGGTACCGGCTAACTCGCGGGGCTACTATCAAGAGGTGAAGGTGCCCGGGGCAAAGAAACTCTCTTCGGTCATGGTGCATGAGCAGGTTTTAGAGGCGGATGTACTGATCAACGTACCGATCCTCAAAGATCACGGCAGCACCAGGATTACCGCTTCCATGAAAAACCTGATGGGCCTGGTCTGGGACCGTTGGTACTATCACGCCAACGATTTACACCGCTGTATTGCGGAGTTCCCCCTCTTTCGTGCCCCCGACCTCAACGTAGTGGATGCCTATACCGTAATGCTGCGCGGGGGGCCGCGCGGCTCTTCCCACCGTGCCGAGCTGGCCCGTAAGCGTATGCAGATCATCTCACCCGACATCGTAGCCGCCGATGCGGCAGCGGCCGAGACCTTTGGCATTGCAGCCCGCGAGGTGGGCCACATTGTCATCGGGGACGAATTGAATCTGGGAACCATGAACCTCGATCAACTGAACATCAAGCGAATAAGAGTATAAGCTATGGCGGTACGGCGAAGACGGCGTTATCGGCAACTGAAAAGGCTGCGTATTGCAGGTGGGCTGGCGGTGCTGCTGCTGTTTCACCTGGCGCTGTTGATCGCCGCCAGGGCGGTGCAGCCGCTGCTGCAGACCCTCACTACTCTACAGGTGATGCCCTCTTTAGTGGCGGCGATAGGAAACGGTACCCTCATTGCAGCCGCTGCGGCGGTTGGAGTGCTGGCCCTCACGCTGCTGCTCGGTCGGGTGTACTGTTCGCTGCTCTGTCCCCTCGGTCTCTTGATGGATCTTTTCCTGCTGCTGACCGGCCGGGTGCGCCGCATGAAACAGCGGGCGATAGCTCCCCTCCGGCGGATGCACTTTGGGGTACTCATCCTTACTGCGGGAGCGGCAGCGGCGGGATATCCGCTGTTGATGAACCTCTTGGAGCCGTACGCGCTGTGGGGACGGATCCTGCGAGATCTAACCATTCCGGTAGTCGCGGCAGCCAGTTTCGGGTTGTCGGAGCTGTTGAAGTCGTTTTCGATTTTCATCGCGCCTCTCACCTTCAACGGCGACGCCTTTGTAGCGCTGGTGACGGGGGTCGTGTGGCTGGCTCTTTTTGCGCTGGTCTGGTTCCGGGGCCGCTGGTTCTGCAACGCGCTCTGTCCCGCCGGCGCACTTTTGCGGCTGCCGGCCTCGCGTTCTCTCCTTGCTCTGCAGGTTAAAGACCGGGAATGTATCTCCTGCGGCAGATGTGAGCAGAGCTGTAAGGCGGGCTGTATCGTCTCCGAGGAAGAGCACTACCGGATCGACCACGCCCGTTGTGTCGTGTGCTTGGACTGTGCAGCGGTCTGCCCGACAGGGGCTATCGCAATGGAGCGGAGGTCGTACGGAGAGAGGCAAAGTGACGAGGAGGGCGGCACGGCTCATACGGAGCGGCGCCGGACACTCGGGCGCATTGCCCGTATGGGGGGCGGGGCGATGACCCTTTCTCTGCTGCCGGTGCCGTTGTTGAAACCGGTGTGGCGCAAGCGGGAGACCGCGCCGGACGGCAGTGACAACGTACCGGCGGTGCCGCCCGGGGCCGAGGGGATTCGCCGCTACTCTTCCCGCTGTATTGCCTGCCATACCTGCGTCTCTACCTGTCCAACAGGGGTCCTGCAGCCGGCGATGTTTCAATACGGTTACGGCGGATTTATGCAGCCGGTGATGGACTACAAAAAAGGATACTGCGAATGGAGCTGTATCGAATGCAGCCAAGTGTGCCCGGCAGACGCGATCAAACCACTGACGCTGGAGGAAAAACAGAAAATCCAAATCGGGCAGGTGCAGTTTATTCGCGACCGCTGCGTCGTGTTTACCGACGGCACCGCCTGCGGAGCTTGTGCCGAGGTCTGTCCAACTCAGGCGGTGTTTATGGTGCCCTACGTGATCGGTTTGACCCAGCCTGCATTTGACAAACAGCTCTGTGTAGGCTGCGGTAACTGCGAGTATGCCTGTCCCGTGGAAGGCGGGAAGGCAATCTATGTAGAAGGGAAGCGGGTCCACACGCTCCGGGACGTGAAGGAGCAGAGTAAGGAGGGGCCGGTGGAGGCAGAACCGGAAGAGTTCCCGTTTTAGACTT
>CAYFUX010000054.1:0-16621 GCA_964346455.1 uncultured Spirochaetaceae bacterium | reverse complement strand
GAACCGGAGGAGTTCGAAGAAGTAGAAGAGCTCCAAGAAGAGAATGAACAGCAGGGAACGCATGAGGTAGAAGAGCCGGAAGAGCTTGAAGAAGTGGAAGAGCTTGAAGAGGCCGAAGAGTTAGAGACGGCCCACGAAGCAGCAAACGCCCGGGAACCAGTTGCCGAAGAGAAGGGAAGTGTTTCCACGGAAGTGGAAGACGGGGTCTTTATTCTCTCCATCCACGATCTTCTGGAACGTGAAAGCCTCAAGAAGCAGAGGGAAGAGCAGGGCAAAGAAGCAATTGTGTATGATGAAGGATTGTACAGAATTGAAGATAGTATCTATCAGGAAGCCCGGAGGAAGGATGATAACCTACAGAAGTTGGTCGATTCGGTGGTAGGTGAATCACAGCGCGAAAAGGAGAGACCGGAGAAGGATGATATGGAGCATATCCTCGGCTTCTCGAGTATCGACCTGCCTCTTTCAGAGGCAAAAGAGGCCCAAAGCACAGAGAGAATTCACCCTGAGGCGGGGGGAGCGCTCCTTACGGAAAAGGGATTTGACTACGACAGTTTCCTTCAGCAATACAAACGAGGCAGTATTGGCCAATTAAAATCGCTGATGAAGGTATCAAATAAGACAGGAGCAATATATGCAGCGCTGCTTGCAAAAAAGAACAAGCGTTGGGCAATAAAGGAATCGATTGGTTTCGATAAGGAGAGAATGTCGGGGTTGACGTTTACCGCTTCTCACCATCTCTATAAAGACTTTCTAAAAAGTAAGAATATTGTTCTCATCGATATTGAAGAGACCTCGATAGATACTTCCGATATCCTCAGCAACCGTGATCAAGCCTATGTGAAGACGGTGATCTTTATACCTATCGAGTTCAAGGGTGAAGAATCCTTCCTCTACTTGGCAATGAAAGACAAAATGCACAACATTGAGCGCATTGCTGAGCGATTGATAGAGCTGGCCAGCGAAATATCCCGCCGATAAGCCTTTATCCACCCTTGTACTCCATAGTAGTAGCGGGGGTAATAAAGCTAAAACAGAATACGAACAGCCTCTTGTGGCCTGTAAAGGTCTATGAACCAGTCTCATAAAAACTTGACATATATACCGGCTATCTATATTATGATTGGTACTTTATAGTACTGGAGGAAGAAGATGACACTGCTCTTATGGGCAATTCTTCCTCTCGCAGGTTTGATATTAGGTTGGATAATACGATGGCTTTATGCCAGATTTCAGCTTTCTTCTTCCGAGCAGAAAGCAGAACGGGTTAAACAGGAAGCCATAAAAGAGGCGGAAGCGAAGAAGCGGGAGGTCATGATTGAGGCCAAAGACCAGCTTCTTCAAGAACGTAACCAACAGGAGCGTGAATATCGGGAGAGACGAAACGAGCTGCAGCGCTATGAGAAACGCGTACTGCAGAAGGAAGAAAATCTCGAGAAAAAGCAGGCGGAATTAGAAAGCCAGAGACAATCTCTGTCAGACCGAGAGGGGAAGTTACAGGAGAAAGAAGAAGAACTCGCTGAACAGGAAGCGAATTGGAAATCGGAGTTGGAGCGTATCGCCGGGATATCCCCGGAAGAGGCAAAAAAACTTATCATGGATTCCATGGAGAATGAGGCCCGGCACGATGCGCAAGTGGTGATCAATAAAATCGAGCAGGAGGCGAATGCGACCGCTGAGAAGAAAGCGAGGGACATTATCGTCTCTTCGATTCAGCGTCTCGCTACTGAGGCAAGTGCTGACGTATCGATTAGCACGGTGAGCCTTCCCAACGACGAGATGAAGGGAAGAATCATCGGAAGAGAGGGACGCAATATTCGCACCCTCGAGACGCTTACCGGGGTCGATATAATCATCGACGACACTCCCGAGGCGGTAGTGCTAAGTTGTTTCGATCCTGTTCGAAAGGAGATAGCCAAAGTCGCCTTGGAACGACTTATACAGGACGGCCGAATTCACCCGGCGCGGATCGAAGAAATGGTCCAGAAGGTGGGCAAAGAGATCGGTCAGATCATGTATGAAGAGGGCGAGAAGGTACTCTTCGATCTGGGGTTGCACAATATCGGCCAGGATGGAGTAAAAGCCCTCGGGCGGCTCCACTACCGGACCAGTTACGGGCAGAACGTGCTCAACCATTCAAAAGAGGTTGCAGTGCTCTCAGGGATGATAGCCGCCGAAGTGGGTGCCGACCGGGAGATTGCCAAACGCGGCGGTCTATTCCACGATATAGGAAAGGGCGTTGAGACGGAGAGCGACGGAAATCATGCTGAAATCGGAGCCGAGCTCAGCCGACAGTTAGGCGAAGACGATCGAGTCATCAATTCGATCCTTTCACACCACAACGACGTGGAGCCTAACTGTGTCGAATCGGTAATTGTGCAGATTGCAGATGCAATTTCCGCTTCCAGGCCGGGTGCCCGTAGAGAAACGCTTAATAACTACATCAAGCGGCTCGAAAACCTCGAACACATCTCTGAGAGCTTCGAAGGCGTGGATAAGGCGTTTGCCATTCAAGCCGGAAGAGAGCTGCGTATCATGGTAAACAATGATGCGGTCGATGATACAAAGGCAAAAGAGCTGGCTAAAGATGTGGCTAAGAAGATAGAAGCGGAACTGCGGTACCCGGGAAGAATCAAGGTAACTATTATTCGGGAGACGCGTGTCATCGAGTATGCACGCTGATTTCTAAACGGAAAGGCAATACGTGTCAAAACAATTATCGGTCCTGATTCTCGGAGATGTTTTTGGAACTCCGGGGGTCAGGGCCTTGTATGTAGCCCTCAATTCCCTCAGAAAAGAGTATAAAGCGGATCTAATCGTAGCGAACGGTGAAAATGTTGCCGACGGTCTCGGCATCACACCGGATCAGGCGGAACAGCTCTTCGCATCGGGTGTGGACGCCATCACGACCGGAAACCACATCTGGCATCAGCGGGAAATCGTGGAGATGCTCGCTTCGGAGCGGCCGATCATACGGCCTGCCAACTATCCGCCCGCCGCCCCCGGCCGCGGAGAAACGGTAATAACCGCAAAAGGGACTGCCGTGGGTATTCTCAACCTGCAGGGCAGGCAGCGGCTTAGCACTGTCGACTGTCCGTTCCGGACCGGTCGTGAGGCGATCAAACGCATGCGGGAACAGTGTGCTACCGTTCTGGTTGACTTTCATGCCGAGGAAACAGAGGAAAAAGAGGCCCTCGCCTTTTATTTGGACGGTCTTGCGGGAGCAGTAGTGGGGACCCATACGCATGTGCAGACTGCAGATGAGCGAATCTTGCCGGGCGGAACAGCCTTCATCTCCGATATCGGTATGACTGGTCCTTCGGAAAGCGTGATTGGAAGTGCAAAAGAGGTTTCAATGAGGCGTTCACTTACGCAAATGCCGATCAAGATGGAAGTGAGCCAAACGCCGGCAGTAATTCATGGGGTGAAACTGGTCATCGATACCGAAAACGGAAAGGCAACTTCAATCGAGAGGATCCGAAAGGAATCGCTGGTATAGGGGGGAAGATGAAGAAGGTGCCGCTCCTTCAGCTTCTCCAGAGGCGTTACCCGGAAAAGTCGAAAAAAGAATTGCATGCTGCCGTGCTGTGCGGAGAGGTCCGTGTCGGCGGTGAGCGTGTACAGGATCCCAAGCGCAGCTGTGCCGTTGATGCGGAAGCCGAGATCGATGGTGAACAGAGGCGTTACGTCTCCCGGGGCGGTGAAAAGCTGGACGCAGCTCTGCGCCGGTGGGATGTGACGGTAAGAGGGAAGGTTTGGTTGGATGCCGGCGCTTCAACCGGAGGGTTTACCGACTGCCTGCTGAAAAACGGGGCACAGCTCGTACATGCGGTTGATGTGGGATACAACCAACTCGATTTTCGTCTTCGCCGCAATGCAGAAGTCGTCGTGCACGAGCGAACTAATGCAATGGCACTGAAACATCTTGATCCACAGCCGCATGCGGCCACTGCAGACCTATCCTTTAGATCCCTGCGGGGAGCGGCGGCGCATATTCTCTCTCTTACTCGCGACGGTGAGCTTATAGCCTTGGCAAAACCGCAGTTCGAGACTCCCCGGCTTCGGGACGAAGACTTTGACGGTCTTGTACGCAGTGCTCGGGAGGCGGAGAATATTTTGCTGGCGCTGCTTGAAGATCTGCTGACCGAAGGGGTTGCCGTGCATGCGGTAATGCCGTCCCCCGTGACCGGCCGCATAGGGAACCGGGAGTTCCTTATGCGGCTTTCCCCCGGAGACGCCGGGGGTGTTGCGGCAGATGAGATTCGAAAAGCCGCGGATGAAGCTTTTGTCGGGGCCGAGTAGGATGACAAGGCAAATAGGAGGGCAGACGGTACCTATAGATCGTCTCTGCCTAGCGGTTCGCCGATAAAAATACCCTCTGTAGAGAGATACGAATGCTTCCGGCCTTCGATGAGAAATTGGACTTTCCCCACGGTGTTGAATTCGGTAGCGGTATATACGATCTGACGGAGGGATGCCAGCAGGCCTTCGGTGCCAAAGGGGTTGAACTTCAGTTCCTCGGAGAAGTCGATATAGGCGATTCCCTCTTCAACGCGAACGCTTAGGAGCTCGGTTTTATCGGGAATTAGGTTGAGTAGTCCCGCGTTCAGCTCCGAGGAGGTAAGACCTTCCATTAAAGCGTTGAGGGTTTGTGTGAGCGGGCTGCTCTCGTAGTAGACCGGCCGGACGATATGGCGTAGGGAAATGGACCCGTCGTCTGCAACGGAGACAAAATACAACTGCGACTTACGCATTTTCTTGTCGATGCGAGGCTCCTCACTTGGTTCGCTCTCCTCCTGGGAGGGATCGGCCTCCTCTTCTACGCGGTTCTCCTCTTGTGATTCGGTCTCCAACTCGAGCGGTTCTTGTGAATCATCCTGCGGAGCGCGTGTTTCCTGCGCGTCCCTCTGTTCGGACTGCTCTTCGACCCCGGGGCTATCGGATTCCGGATGCTCCTGGTCCTCTTCGGGGGCGGTACGTTTCACCTCAGGTGTTTCGGAGGGAGCGTCCTGCTGGGTAATGAACTCGTCGAACCCGGTATCCTCGATGACAGTGCGGATTCGTTCCCGATTGAATAGAAAGACGATCAGTACAAGCAGAATGAGAGCGATCCAAAAGAGGCATCCTATTGATGTATTCCGTTTTTTGGCGTTCTTTTTCATGTTCACCTTCACTATCGGCATTTGTGCCGGAGGAGTTCAGAGTTGAAACGGCTTTGTACTGCCGTATTCTCGCAGCCCCCTATGGCACTGACAGGTTTGACACTAAGATGAAAAGGACGTATAGTAAATACCGCAATGAAGACCTTTAAGGGCATATCCGCTTCACCCGGCATATATATCGGTAAGTGTTACATCTATATCGATGATACGCTGCAGGTTCCCAAATACGAGATAAACCCGGAAGATGTGAAAAGCGAGTTGGACCGTTTTCACACCGCTGCGCGCAAAGCAGGGGACGAGATTCGGGAATTGCAACAGAAGACCACCAGTAGCATGGGAGAAGAAGAGAGCCGGATGCTCGACTCTCACCTCTTGATGCTGCAAGACCCCGAGCTGACAAAAAAGATCGAGGCTAACCTGCGTGAGCATCTGATGAACGTTGAATGGGTACTCTATACCACCATAAAAGAGCTGGTAAAGATGCTCGAGTCCTCGCAGGACTCCTATTTAAAGGAACGTACCCTTGACCTTCATGATGTGGCAAAGCGCATATACAACCATCTGCTCTACCGTGAGCAGATCTCCCTCGCTGATATCGAAGAGAACGTGGTGCTGGTGACCCACAATCTTCTTCCCTCAGAGGCGCTCACTTTGAACAAGAGTTCCATCAAAGCGATCGCCATGGATGCGGGAGGGCGGACGAGTCACACTGCTATTCTGGCGCGTTCGTTCGAAATCCCGGCGGTTCTTGGTCTCAGCACTATTACCAAAACCGCTCAGTCGGAAGACGAAATCATCGTAGACGGCAACACCGGTACCGTAGTTCTCAATCCGGACGCGGAGACGCGAAAGGCCTATCAGCAACGAATGCAGGAGTGGCAGCGCAGAGAAGTGCAGCTGCTGACTCTCAATGAACTTCCGGCGGAGACCCGAGACGGCAAGAGTATTCGCCTGGAAGCGAATATCGAGGTTCCGGATGAAACTGAATCGGTATTGGCGCACGGGGCGGATGGGATCGGTCTGTATCGTACGGAGTTTCTCTTTATTCAGCCTCAAGGGTTTCCGTCCGAAGAAGTGCAGTTTGAAGCGTATGCGCGGGTCCTCAAAGAGATGGATAACCATGGACCGGTTACCTTGCGGACTCTAGATGTAGGCGGGGACAAAGTTATTCCTGGAATGGAGGGGCTGGACGAGAAGAACCCGATTCTCGGATGGCGAGCGGTTCGCTTTTGCCTCTCCCGGAAAGATATTTTTAAAACCCAACTGCGGGCAATGCTCCGGGCTTCGGTTTACGGGAACATGCGAATCATGTTTCCCATGATTTCTGGGGTCGAGGAGCTTGACAAGGTGCTCGAGATACTGAACGAAGTTCGGGAAGAGCTGTCTGCCTCCGGGGTGCAGTTTAAGGAAGATATTCCCGTGGGTATCATGATAGAGGTGCCGTCGGCTGCTCTCGTGTCGGATCTCTTGGCCCGAAAGGTGGATTTCTTTTCCATCGGTACCAACGACCTGATTCAGTATACTATCGCAGTAGACCGGGGGAACGAAAAGATCGCTTATCTTTACGAACCGTTTCACCCTGGAGTCCTGCGTTTCATACGAACGATAATCGAAAACGCTCATTCCGCAGGCATTCCGGTAGGGATGTGCGGCGAGATGGCCGGCTATACTCTGGCCACTGTTATCCTGCTGGGATTGGGTCTCGACTTTTTCAGCATGAGTTCCTTTACCATTCCAGAGGTCAAGAAGATCGTACGGTCTGTAGGTTTGACGGAAGCGGAGGAGCTTGTCGGTACGGTCATGGAAATGAGATCGGCTACCGAAATTGATGAATACGTAAGGAAATGGATGAATGAGCGCTTCGATATCCCCGAAGGATGAAACTAATCTCCCAAAGATCGTGATTGTCGGCCGGCCCAACGTCGGCAAGTCGACACTTTTTAATCGTCTCATCGGCCGGCGCCGGGCCATCACCGATGCTACCCCGGGGGTAACCCGGGATTCGGTACGTGCCGTCTGGAAGCACAACAGCGGAGCGGCACGGCTGGTGGATACCGGCGGATACCGAATCGAAACGCAGGACATGGAGTCGCTGGTCAAAGAAAAGAGTCTCGCAGAGCTGCAGGATGCGGATCTAGTGCTCTTTGTGTGTGATGTAGAGGAGTTCACCGCCGAGGACGAGAGTTTTACCGAGTATTTGCGTCCCATGGCTGACCGTGTGATCGTCGTTGTCAACAAGGTCGACAATCCCGGCCGAGAACAGCAGATATGGAATTATTACTCCCTCGGGTTTTCCCATGTTGTGGGCGTCTCCTCTGCCCACGGGCTGGGTATCGATGACCTGGAAGAGAAGGTGGACGAGCTGGTAGACTTCGAAGAAGAGAGCACGGAGGAGGAGCAGATCCGCATCGCCGTGCTGGGAAAGCCGAACACAGGCAAATCCACCCTTGCAAATCGCTTAATAGGCCGGGAAACTTCCATCGTCTCGGAGATTCCGGGAACTACCCGGGATGTGATCGAGGGAAGTTTCCAGTATCGGGGTACGTTGTTCCGCATACTCGATACGGCGGGGATACGGCGGAAAAAAAAGGTCAACGAGGGGATCGAGTACTATTCGGTCAATCGGGCCATCGGCACCGTAGCGGAAAGTGATGTAATGCTGCTCTTGATCGATGCGGAAGAGGGGCTGAGCGAGCAGGACAAAAAAATTGCCGTGCAGGCGGTCAAACGGGGCAAGGGAGTGGTTCTGGTAGTGAACAAGTGGGACTTGATCAAAGACATTCCCAATAAGACCGAAGCGGTAAAAGACCGCATACGCTTTCTGTTTCCCGTGCTTGGCTTCGCTCCGCTTATTCCGATTTCGTCGAAGAACGGAGAGGGAATACCCAAACTGCTGAACACGGTCTACGGGGTGTGGAAGCAGCTGAACAAACGGGTTGAAACGTCAAAACTGAACGCAATGCTTCAGGATTGGTACGATCACTATGAACCGCCTCGCGGGAAGTACGGACACTTCAAAATATTTTACGGCACGCAAGTGAGCGCCAATCCGGTGACCTTCATGCTCTTCGTGAACCGCAAGGAAGGCTTCCCGGACTCCTATTTGCAGTATCTTACCAACAACATCCGCAAACATCTCGGTTTCCCTTACGTACCAATTCACATTGAGCTGCGGGAACGCCCGCAGAGAGAGAGATGACCGGGTATAGAATAGGACGCGTGTGCGATCTATTGGGGATTAAGCCTCATATTCTCCGTTATTGGGAGCGGGAACTCGAACTGCTTTCCCCGCGCAAAGATGAGACTGGAAAGCGGATCTACTCCCACTCAGAGCTCAATCTTCTTTTCCGCATCCGCCATCTCCTGTATGACAAAAAATACACTCTCGCAGGTGTGCGGGAACGGTTGTGGAACGAACTCTACGGGGAAGAGGGGAACACCGCCGCTCGGATCCGTCATATTCGCAGTGAATTGCTGTTTATCGAAGGGCGAATAAGAGAATGGGGGCGTACCCTTGAGGAATATTCAAAACGAGCCCGCTAACGGTCGATATATACTAGACATGAAAGACGTACTTGCTGGTATCATTGTTGTGCTTCTACTCATCACGGGGTCAGCAGCTCCGCTCGGGGCGTACCGTACGCCCTTGAAGGAGGAGAAACTGCCCTCCTTCCCGGAGAGTGTGCAGGTGCGAAAGTCCCTCTATACCCATGTAACAAAGCCGATTCCTGAGGCGCTCTCCGTCGGCGAGGAGGTGCTTAAAGAGCCGGGTGAGCGGCGGCAAATAAAGTTTGTTGTCGAGCGCGGTGCCCCCTGGGACGACTGGGGCACCCTGCCTGCTGACGGTGAGGGCGGCGGGAGTGACGAGTCCGCAGGGGAGTCTGCAGGGGAAGACTCTCCCGCCCGTAGGGGAGGACTCGATCAAAAGGTACTGCGGTACTTCTTTCATTTTGGCGAGGGGATGGAGTTCAGCACCCCCACCGCCGGAAGTTATATTGTGGAACGGAACCTCGATACCGGAGAACTGCAGCGGTTCATCGTCTATCTAAAGTCCGCCCGGGGTTACATGGCCGTCGTGCGTCCACACCAGGCGGAGGAAGGGGAGAGTCGCATGGACCTCTACCTGAGCGGCCGCAGGCTTCAGCAGGGAATTCGTGTGCCCGCGTCTCTCGATAGCTTGCTGAAAAGTTCTTTTCAGGAGCTGATGCAATTGACCTCCGGCTATGTGGATTGGGAGTTTTATCTCCACCGCCCCGTTTTCCCGGGAATCAATCGTCTTGGCGATGCGGTGAATCAAATCATGCCGTATCTCTCCTCTCTGCGAGAGGCAGAGGACGGGGCGATGGACCGCCGTGGGAGATACGTGCGGATTAGCGACGGGAAACTTCAGGAGGAGTCCGGGGGCTTGAATTGTTCCGGCTTCTCCAAATGGGTGGTCGACGGGTTCTACTGTGGACAAACCGGAGAGCTTCTCCCGATTGCGCCGCTGAAGAAAAAGCATCCCGATGTACGCGGAAACCGGTGGAGCGAAAAGTATGAAGAGCTGAAGGATCCCTTCTTCGGACTGGACTGGACCCGTAATTTGGCGGTGACTATGCTCGAGCAGCAGACGGGAGAGGATCTGCCGATCGAGGCTGCTGATGTGGATCAGCTGACCTACCACCTCTATGAGGAGGATGTGGGCTTCCCGGTGGAGGAGTTGAAAACGATCCTGTACGAGCTGGCGGTCAAACATCACAACTCATTTTATTTGGGTTCTGTAAATACTCTAGTGAACGAAGAGGGACAGCTCCGCCGGCACTTTCATGTTGCGGTGCTGTTCCCATGGTTTGATGAGGACGGGGTGCTGCAGACCGCAGTGATGGAACGGACGGCGCACACCCCGCTGTCGGCGTTTATCAATGCGAATGAAAACAACTATATTCATCTCGTGCGTGTGAAAGTCCCTGGAGCCTTTACTCCACCCGGCGATGAGCTCGATCCGGTATTGAATCGCTGAGGTCTCGCCTCTTCCTGACGTTGCCGAGGCGTCCGGAACGCCCGCGGGTACCGGGAGGAGAAACGACGGCGGTGAGTTGAAAATACTTTCTTACTGCTTTATCTTTGCTTATATGAGAAAAATATTTATTATTACGCTGCTGTGTGCGGTGGTTGCCGGAGCGGTTGCTCAGGAAGAGCGGCTGTTCCGAGAAGCGGAGCGTCGTTACGCAGCGGGAGATTTCCGCTTTGCGCTCTCACGGTACGAGGAACTCTTAGAGGAATACCCGCGTTCGTCCCACATCGCCGACGCTCAGTACCGCAAAGCGGTGATCTATTACCGTATCGGGCAGCCGCAACAGGCGCTGGAAGGCTTGCGGCGCGTCGAGCAGCGTTACCCATACACTCAATATGCTCGGTACCTGCCCTTCTGGAAGGGGGTGGTGCGGTACGAACTCGGCGAATATGAGAAGGCTGTAGATGAACTGAAGGCGTACCTCCAAAAGGAGGATGCGACGTTTCGGCAGCAGGCCTTGTTCTATACGGCGATGGGGTATCGCACGTTGGGAAACAAAACAGCCGCCCTCGAAGCGGCCGAAAAGGCGGTAAAGACGGCAGGAGTGCCGGAAGATGCTCCGCAGATAACAGAGTTGTATGCTTCGCTGTTGGTGCAGCAGAAGAGCTATGAGAAACTGGATGCCTTCGTGCAGGGACTCGACACAGAGCGTCTTCCGGAGGAGAGTGCCAGGAGTCTGAGCCTCTATCGTGCAGAGGCCCTCTTTAGGCAGGAACGCTACGAGGAAGCGGAGCCGCTGTACACGGCGCTTACTCAAGAGGAGGGGGAAGCACGAAGAATTGCCTACAAACGGCTCTTCGTACTCTACCAGCGCACCGGACGCGAGCAGAAGCGGGACGAGATTTTCGATGCCGGCCAGCGGGCTTTGGCCGGCCAGCCGGAGCTGTTGAATGAATTCCTTTTGCGAGTGGGGATAGAAAGCTATAAAAAGGGAGCGCTCGATCTCGCGGAGAGTTACCTGCGGCGTATCTGGAGAAATACCGAATCCGCTTCGGTGGATGCGCTCGTTCCGCTCTATCTTGCCGGTGTCCTCGAGCGCAGGGGCGAGTATGAACGCGCCGCTTCTATCATCGAGGAGTATCGCCTAGGCTCTGACAGCCGGGAGCAGGAACTGCTTTTTGCTCTAGGACGCATCTACACTGCTCAAGGTGAGTGGGGTAAGGCGGCTGAAACTCTTTCCCTGCTCTTTTCACGCTATCCCCGGACGCAGCATGAACGAAAAGGAACCTATCTCCTGGCGTTTTCCCGATATAAAACAGGAGAGATGCGCAAGGCCCTGGCGGTAATCAACGACCTTTTTTCTCGCGGTGAAGAGGGAGAACTCTACGCAGAGTTGTTGCGGCTGAAGAGTCGGCTGCACCTGCGCTTGGGAGAACTCCAGGAGGCGCTCGATACGCTCGGTGAGTATTTGCCGCTCTATCCAAAGGACAGCGGTGCTTATGTCGATGCAGCCCGCATTCGTTTTTCCCGTGGGGAGTATCGCCGGGTGCTTGAGCGCACCGCAACGTTTGAGGAGCAGCTGCCGGACGCTTCGAAGTCTGCTCCCGATCATTATAGCCTCGTGCGCTACATGGAAGGGCTTTCACGGCTGGCGCTTGGGGAGTACAGCGGAGCGGCCAGGGTGCTGGAGGAGCTCCGTATGCACGACTATACTTCCAATGTAACCGACAATATTGCCCCGTACCTCCTGTTTTACCAGGGGTGGGCCTACTACGAGGCAAATGAGCTGGAGCGGGCCTTCGAGCGTTTTACTGCGTTGATCGACCGTTTCCCACAGCACGAGAATGCCACCCGTGCTCAGTATTACGCCGGGTGGAGCGCCTATGCTCTGGAACGTTACGAGGAGGCGGCACGGTTTTTTACCCAGTACGGCAGCAGCGCCGACAACAGGGATGAGCGGAGCAGGGGAAGATATATGTACGCTCAGAGCCTGGCTGCTGAGGGTCGAAGCGATGAGGCCATGGCGGTGTACCGTTCGCTATTTCAGGATTCACCGGACTCCCCGTTTGCAGACGAGGCGCTCTATGAATATGCGGGGCAGTTGAAGAACAGCGGAGAGCCGCAGCAAGCGGTGGAAAGTTATCAGCGCCTGTATCGGCAGTATCCATCCAGCTCTTTTGCAGAAGACGCTCTCTATACCCGCGGTGAGGTGCTGTACAATATGGAGAAGTGGGAGGCAGCTCGTAATGCTTTCTACGCCCACCGCACCTCCTACCCTGAGGGTGAATTAGTACCCTTTTCGCTCTACTGGGGCGGAAAAGCGGCGCAGAAGAACGGTGCACCCTACGGTGCTGCGCTGTTGTGGGAAAAACTCGTGGAGGAGTTTGCCGACTCTTCTCTCCACCGTGATGCACTCGGCGAGCTGGCCGCGTTGTATGCCGAGCAGGGCGAGTATGAGAAGGCACTGCAGTACTTCAACCGTTTGCAGTCCCTCTATCCCGATAAGGCTGCTGAGCTTGAAGCGGAGCGACGCATCGAGACGCTGAAGAAAGTGCTGCAGGGGACGAGCGAGCGTGAGGCCGAACTCCAGGTAGTGTACGAAAATGAAGGACTGGATAATAAAAAGGGCCGTTCGGCTGCCCTTGAATTGGCAAAAATGTATCTCTATCGCTTTAGCGGCGAGGAGACACGCGCCCGTACTCTCTTGGAACAGCTTGTAGAGAAGGCCCCCGAGACCAAGAGCGGCGCCGAGGCGCACTACTACCTCGGTGAATACTACATGCGGAGAGGGAATTGGGAAAAAGCGGCGCGTACTTTTTTCGAAGCTGCTCTCTCTGCAGGCGGAGATGCCGATTTTGTCGCACGGGCGATGTACAAAGCCGCCGAGAACGCGGTTCAGGCCGGGGATGCAGCCGGGGCGCGGCGTATGATAGACCGTTTGGAGAGCGAGTTTCCCGATTCGCAGTGGGTAAAAGAAGGCCGTGAGCTGCTCAGCAGTGTAGACGGTGAAGGAGAGAGTCGATGAAGCGGGTGGAAAGCAGGGGCCGAACAACTGCGTTGAAAGTATATGCCGCCGTCGCAGCGCTATTGCTGATAACCGTTTCCTCGGGGGCGCAGGAGAACGGACGCGCACAGGACTCGGCACAACGTGCTCCGGAACGTCCGGACATCGAGCTTCCACCGGTGGTCTTCGAGTACGAAGCGATCGACCAAACCGAGATCGAAACAGCCCTTCCGGAGGGCGGGGAGCTCGAACTGCCGCCGATAGAGGTCGATTTGCCGGAGCCGGAGAGTTTTAATGTGGAGGCGCCGCAGGCCAGTGTCGATGTCCCGGCAATAGGTACGGCGGAGGGCGAACGGGAGACTCCTTTCTTCAGCGACGGAATGATCGGTATCGGCCTTAACTACAGTATTCTCGGTGATATTTCGCTCTACCGCCGCGGCTCGGGGCCGGATTTCTCCATCGGCTTCTCCCACGAAGGGCTGGACGGTTACGGGAGCGAGCCCTCGGGAACCGGCTTTTTTCATCGACGGGAAGAGATGAGCGGTGCGGTAGCCTTAATGGATGATGCTGAAGGAATGCTGCGGTTTGCGGGACGCTACAGCGACCGCGAGATTGGACTGCAGAACATACCGCCTGACGCCTCCTCGCTTCTGCATCGCTTTACCCGGGGAGAGGTACAGTTTGAGAGTTCCTCCGGCGCATGGGGTACCCTCGGAGCGGAGATGCACGGACATGCCGGCACTCGAGTGAAGGCCGTCGGTTCTTCGAACCCCTCCGGCTCATATACCTCTCCCACTCAGGAGTGGTATCTTCAAGGAGAAGGCGAGTGGGCCAAACGCTGGGAGCGAGGCGAGCTGGCGGTACAGCCGGGCTACACTTTTCACCGCGGTCCCGGGAACCGCAACCGAAGCGCCTTCTCCGGAGAGCTGAAAGGCGCCGTGTATCTTTCAGGTACGGATTTCACTGTATCGGGCGGCCTCCAGTGGTGGGAAGAGAAGGGACTCATGTATCCGTGGGAGATAGAGGTATCCGGGGTGCTGGGAAAGAACTTTCGGTATACCCTCTCCGGCGGCTATGAGGTGCAGCAGCCTACCTACCGGGAGTTGTGGGAGGCGACGCCGCTGCTCGATACGGCCACGGAGGCGCTCGAGCCGCAGCACGGCTTGCAGGCAGGGATGGACTTGGGCTTTGCCCTGACGGAGCGCATGGAGATGAATGTTGAGAGTTCCTGGGGCTTGTGGGAGAATTACATCTCCCTCGTGGATATCTCCTCTGCCGACGGGGACGGCATCGACGACGGGCTCTTCACTTTTGAGCAGCGCAGCATGCAAACGGCGGATCTCCTGCTGGAAGGCAGTTATACACTTCCTGAAGGGCTGCGGTTTACTGCCTCGTGGGAGGGGCAGCTGCTCTCGCAGTATGACCGCCGCCGGCCACGAGCCCTTTTTTCCCTGGAGGCGGAATATGAGGAGCGTGACGGGCGATGGGGCGGCCGTTTCAACACAGGATGGGACCTCACTGCCAAACAGCAGCTCCCGAAAGTCGGCGGAGAAGCTCGATATCGTCTGAGTGAAGGGGTGGTGGTGAGTCTTACCGGAAGCGATCTGCTGGCACCGCTGCTCGATCCGGGACGGATGTGGTGGGGCGATTACATCGAGCCGGGAATGAACATAACCCTGCGAACGGAGATTTCCCTATAGATTCCCCTATAATGAAGCCGGACCCTTGGAACAGAGTGTCCGTGAGTGAGAACATTAGAGGGGTGACCATTAAGAGGGGTGACCATTAATTGAGTGCGAACATTAATAACGAGAAAGGAACGAAATCATGCTGATGTTAATAGAAAAAGGCGGTGTGATCATGGTGATCATCCTGCTGCTGTCGGTGGCGGCCACCGTGATCATAGTGGAGCGGCTGCTCTATTTCCGAAAAATTAAAGTGGACGAAGAGAAGATGATCAAGCGGCTCAGAGGGGCGCTTGAGAAACAGCATTATGACGAGGCGCTCAACATTTGTGAGAACAACCCGTCGCCGATAGCCAATCTCATGCGGGTAGGCATCGAACACCGCGAGTACCCCGCCTCGGATGTGAAAGATGCCATTATGAGTGCCGCCAATCTTGAGGTCCCGCAGCTGGAGCGGTATCTGACCAGCCTGGGCACCATCGCCCACATCAGCCCGCTCTTGGGCCTTCTTGGAACGGTAACCGGAAATATTCAGGCCTTTGGGGTACTCGGCGATCTTGGACGAGTCGGGGACCCTGCGCTGCTGGCCAGCGGAATCTCGGAAGCGCTGCTGACTACGGCGGCAGGTATCATCGTCTCCGTACCGGCGATCTCGCTCTACAATTACCTGGTGGCTAAAGCAAACAACATTATTTTGCGGTTGGAGACGCGAGTGAACGACATGGTGCTGCTGCTGGGGAAGGAGAGAACATGAGATTCAGACGAAGGCTGCAACCGACGGCGAGGGTCGAGCTGGTCCCGATGATCGATGTGGTGTTCCAGCTCGTGATCTTCTTCATGGTTTCCAGCACCTTCATCGTTACCCCCGGAATCTCCTTGACGCTTCCGGACTCCTCCACTGCAGAGCCGGTGGTCATGAGCAAACTCGTTGTGACCATCGCCGGCGAGGAGGAGGTCTATTTGAATAAAGAGCGTTATACAATGGATGAACTCGGAGGGGCGCTGGAGGACTTCCGGGACCGCAGCGGTGAGGATACCCGCCACACCGTGGTAGTAGAGGCAGACCGCGGCGTTTCGTACAGTCTGATGGTGGAGGTCCTCGATTACCTGCGGCAAAACGGCTTCGAAGGGGTCAACCTTCGTATGCGGGAAGGAGCGGAATGAAGCGTGAAGACCGAGACCGTTTCCTCATATCGCTAGGCGCTGCACTGGGCTTTCATATTATAGTGGCTCTCCTGTTGATGCTGGTGCCGATGGACCAGAGCAGTGACCTTACCCGATCCAGAGGGCCGGTGACGGTTAGGCTCGAGGAGTTTCAATCTGCAGAGACGGCTCCACAGGAACAAAGCCAACCCCGCCCGGAGGAGGTGCAGCCGGCGGCTGAGAAAAGTGCTGAAAGCGACACAGAAGCGGCTCCCGCCAAAGAGGTGGAAGCGACCGATGCGCCCGCTACCTCCGCAGAAGAACCATCCGAGTCCAGCAAGGCACAGCAGCCGCAGCACCAGCCATCGGAAACGGCGGAAAGCAGCATTGCGGAGGAGCGCAGCAGGCCCAGATCAGAGCGGCAGGAACGGGAGCGTCCTTCCCGTGAGGCCGAGCAGCCTGCTCCGGAACCGGAGCAAACGCCCGCTTCTCGTCAGGCGGAACCCGAGGAGGTGCAGCAGGTGGAGCCTGAGCAGGGTAGCCAAATGTCTGCGGGATCTCGAGTCGAGTACGGAGAAGAGATAGAGCCCTCCGCGGATGAGGAAACCGAAACGGCGGCGACAGGCGGCCCCGG
>CAYFUX010000053.1:6557-16755 GCA_964346455.1 uncultured Spirochaetaceae bacterium | reverse complement strand
TTCCGACAAACTGGGGATTGGACGCCAGCGTCCCCTTGAGCGTCTGTAGGCCGAAGCGTCTCTTTTCCTCCGCTTCTATTTCTGCATACTCCTCAAAGGTGTGAGAGAGCGAGTTCCCTACATTGCAGGCCTTATCGAGCAAGGTGGACAACTCCCGTGATTCTGCACGGGCCATCTCTCTGCTGGTAGACGATGACCCCCACAATGAGACCGATGGAGACGATAAACATTACAAGCAGGGGATAGAAGATCTTACCTCTCAATTTCATGCTAGCCTCCCGGCTCCGGGCAGCAAAGCAGCTAAAGCTGTAGGAGAAGATGTGATGCAGATGGAAGTGAGGCAGGCACCACAAAGTGATCAAAGGTACTTGCTTTTTGTTTATATTTCAGTCATTTTACTCCCATACTTATGACAGCCTATATACGTTTTTTACGCAGCTACCCGAGGCACGTGGGGTTTGGGTTTATAATGACCTTCTTCTCAAGTCTTGGGCAAACATTTCTCATCTCCATGTATGTTCCGCACATTCTCGCGGAACTCGGAATATCCAACAGTCTCTTTGGAAGCCTGTATGCTGTTGCAACCGTCTCTTCTTCTCTCCTGCTTATGTCCTTCGGTGGAAGAATCGACCACAGCCCTTTGAACCATTACGTCTATAAGACAATTTTTGTGCTCGGACTGGCCAGCCTTGCCTTAGGATTGGTCCACAATGTACTGCTGCTTCCGGTGGCACTGTTGGGAATACGGTTTGCCGGGCAAGGCTTGATGAGTCACATCAGCCAAACCGTTATGGGCCGCTATTTTGATGAAGACCGTGGAAAAGCCTTGAGCCTCTCCGCCCTAGGGTATCCAGTCGGAGAAATGGTGTTTCCTATTGTAATTACGATGATGATTCCTTTAGTGGGATGGAGAGTCAGTCTCATGTTAAACGCAGTTATTCTCATACTGTTCCTGCTCCCAGCCCTCAAGATAGCTCCGCTCAAAGAACTTTCGCAGTTCAGTAGTGCACATACCTCAACCGGAAAATCCGCTCAGTGGCAAATCGTAAAAAGCAGCTCCTTCTGGACATTAGCCCCCTCGGTGGTTCTGCTCAGCTTTACCAATACCGGTGTGTTTTTCTATCAGCTTGTGCTGGCAGAATCCCGCGGATGGAGTCCGGAGTGGTATTCGATGATTTTTGCCGGTTACGCCGTATCACGCTTTCTCTTTGGCCTTTTCGGAGGCACCTGGGTCGATCGTTTTACCGCTCGCAGGCTGGTTCCGCTTATGTTACTTCCCATTCTTCTTGGACTTGTGACACTGGCGATAGTACCTCATCAATGGGGAGCTGTGGTGTTTTTGCTCTTAGCCGGCGTATCCATCGGCAGCAGCAGCCCTATAAAAGCAGCCACCATTGCAGAGTTACATGGAACCGAATCACTCGGCGGGGTGCGCAGCGTATATACTGCCTTTATGGTTATGGGGACGGCCCTTGGCCCGATGTGCTTCGGCTACCTCCTCGATGCTGGCTTCGGCTTTCAATCCATCCTTCTCGGGGCGGCCTTCCTCTTGATGCTTGCCGCATTGAACAGTTTGAGAGTGACTTTTACGAACCGGCGCTGCGCCGTTCGATGATACGATACTGTAGAGATTTTGCAGCACCTTTGGAGGAGCAGACAGCACGGCATGGGAAAACATGGAAAAATGCAAGACGGGGAAACAGGCTGAACCCGCTTCGCTGTCCCCCCGCCGGCGCATCCGGCCGCCGGCATCATCCGGCTGCTGGAGATAGCCGGCCGCCGGAGCTATCTCTTTGCCGGCGCATCCGGCCGCCGGCGCTAGCCGATTGAATCCAGCGCTTTTCGAAAGCTCTCCACAGTGCGGTCGACATTCTTCAGCTTGTCCAGGCCAAAGAGACCGACCCTGAAGGTGGTGAAACCTTCCCCTTCACCGCACTTCAACGGTACCCCTGCGGCGATCTGGACCCCTGCCCGGGCAAACTTGGCGCCGTTCTTGATCTCCGGGTCGTCGGTGTAGCTAACCACCACTCCCGGCGCTTCAAAGCCTTCGGCGGCCACGCTGTGAAAACCGCGCTCGGCCAGGATATTCCGCACTTTACCGCCCAGCTCCAACTGCCTCTCGGTCGCTTTTTCAAGGCCAAAATCCTCGATCTCCCGGATGGAGTCCCGCACGGTACGCAGGGAATCGGTAGGCATGGTTGCAAGATAGGCGTGCCCGCCCTTCTCGTAGGCATCCATGATGCGCAGCCACGCTCCCAAGTCGCAGGCAAAGCTGCTGCTATGCGTCTCATCCGCGCGGCTCCGGGCACGTTCGTTTAGCATTACCATTCCTGCGCAGGGTGTCGAGGACCACCCCTTCTGCGGTGCGGTGATCAGTACATCCACACTGGAGGCCTCCATATCCACCCACACCGCTCCTGAGGCGACGCAGTCCAGTACAAAAAGGCCGTCCACCTCACGGGTTGCCCTGCCGATAGCCTCAATATACTCCTGCGGCAGCATGATCCCCGAGGAGGTCTCCACATGCGGCACAAAGACCACTCCCGGCCGCTTGGTGCGAATACTCTCAACGATCTCCTCCAGCGGAGCCGGTTCCCAGGGCGCTTTTTCTTCTGCTGAAGTCGGTCGAGCCTGCAGCACTGACTGATCCCCGGCAATCCCCGCAGCATCCAGGATCGCTGTCCACCGGAAGCTGAACAGCCCATTGCGCACGATCAGGGACGATTGCCCCCCGGCAAACTGCCGCGCAACTGCCTCCATGGCGTAGGTCCCGCCACCCGGCACCAGGGCCACCGAGTGGGCGCGGTACACCTTCTTCATCGAGGCCGATATATCCCGCATGACCTCCTGAAACGCTTTCGACATGTGATTGAGCGATCGATCCGTAAATACTACTGAGTATTCGAGCAGTCCATTGGGATCCACATCAGAATTAAGTCCCGGCATATCTCACCTCCTTTGAGTGTTCACTCTATTCTACCACCATTTTTCACACTTTTGTAGCTGCGGAGAGAGGGAGCAGCTCTCCTCATGTTGTAACTTCATATAGGGGAAGACTGACGACACAACGCGAGCCGCTGTCGTTCTCGATCTGCAGTTCACCCTCATACTGATCGACGTATCCTTGTACCAGGATGAGACCAAAACCGAAGCCTTCTCCCCGGGTCAGCTTTTCAGGGACTCCCACGCCGTTGTCACACACCTCTATCTCGAGCATACTGGTATCGCTCATCCGTACCTGTACCTCAATCCGGCCCTCCTCTCCCCCTGAAAAGGCGTATTTGACGGCGTTAGTGATAAGCTCGGTCATGATGATACCGATAGGTAGGGACTGTCTTGCCGTGACGGTAATTTCTTCGATTGCGGGGTGAATGTGTACGGTCCCCTCCCGGATGTAACTCGCTTCGATGTCCCGGATGAGTGCGTGCAGAAACGGAGATAGGTGGACCGACTCTACCGACTCGCCGGTGTAGAGGGTTTGATAGATGTTGTGCATGATGCGCATCTTGTCCAAAACCTCATCGAGCACTGCCTGACTGTCGGGGTCCTCGAGATACGAAGCTTGGAGCGACACGATGCTGTAGATAGTGCTCATGTGGTTCTTGATCCGGTGATGGACCTCCCGCAGAAGCTGCTCCTTCTCTTGCAGCAGCGTGACCACCTCCCGTTCTCTGCGCTTCAGTTCATCTATCGTCGTATAGGTAGCCACCACCCCGCTAAAGTTCTCCCCCACCAGGATCGGTGCGGCGGCAGCGATGACCGTCACCGGCTGCCCCTCTTTGGTGTAGCGAACCAATTCACTAAATAAAACCGGGTGTCCGGCATTGACCTGCTCGATGTGGGCGCGTATCTCCTGTGCCGAGTCTTGATCGGCAGGAGCGAGGACCGACCCCAGATCACGGCCTATCACCTCCTTCCGGTGGTAGTGAAAGATAGCTTCCGCGCCGGGGTTCCATTCGGTGATGCGATTTTCGGTGTCCAGGGTTATAATGGCGTGGGGGCTGGCCTGCAGAATAGCCTGCGCATAGCGTTTGCGCTCCTCGTTGAGCTGCTCATATGTTCTGCGTTCGGACACGTCCTCTCCAAAGATCATCATCCGCTCGGGAGAAAGCTGCACCGCAGAGACCCTCAACCAGCGCAGCGCCCCCTCTTTTCTCTGGATTGCTAGATCGATGCTGAAGCTTCCGGTTTGGAATACGCGGGCAATATACTCCGGTATGTGCGGGGATGTCTCCGGAGAAACGAAAGAGCGGATGTTCATCCCGCGCAGCTCCTCCTCGGTATAGCCGGTGATCCCGGCGGTGGCGGGATTTACCTCCATTATTTCTCCCGCAGTGTCGGCCACTATCAGTCCGTGGGGCGCGTGCCGAATATAGCGAGAGAACTTCTCCTCCGCCTCTCTGCGGGCGGTGATGTCGCGGGCCACCACAATGGTCTTCTCCAGTGTCCCATCGTGATGGTAGAGCAGCTTTGCCGTGACCTCCACTACCTTCTCCCTGCCACTCTTGGTGAGAATGCGAAACGTGCTGGTAGAGCGGCTGCGGTCGGTGCGCCTGCTCTCCTCTATCTGCGCCATGAGCTCCTGCCGGTCATCCGGATGAAGAAGATCGAATACACTCTTCTCCTCAAACGCCGCGGGAGTGTAGCCGGTCAGCTCCTCGATCGAGGGGCTAATGTAAAACGGCCGAAACTGAGCGTCAAAGCCGGCAATCACGTCGCTTGTGTTTTCCGCCGCAAGCCGATAGCGCTCGACGTCCTCGCCTTTCCGGCACAGGCTGCCAAAGAGCCGCAACGCAGACTCAATACGCTGGACCAGCACATTCTCGCCGGAGCTCTTCAGCACATAGCCGTAATTGACGATCTGTCCGGCCCTCTCCGTGTACTTCTTCTCCGTGCGGTCAGTAAGAAAGACGATCGGCAGCTCCTGCCGCGCGAGAATCTGCTCCGCCGCATCGGCCCCCACTGCAGCACCGCCAAGTTCGATATCTATCAGTACGAGATCAATATCGGGACGGCCTACGGCCGTCTCCACCGCCTTCTCGCCGCTGCCGGCGGCGAGCACCTCGAAACCGTACTGTTCGAGAATGCGCCTGTAGTGTGTAAGAGTGTGCGTTTTGTCATCAACGAGAAGGATTGTACGGGGCATGGCGACTCCTACCTCTTATAGTAATCCTATACTAAGGTATAGTATCCAAAACGAAGGTGGTTCACAAGCAGATTCAAAATCCGCAGGGGAAATTGAGGTTATAAAGTAATGTACTATCTGTGATACATGGCAGTAAATTTCCGACGGCGACATTTGTCAGCTTCCGGCTGCTGGCGGCAGCAGCCGCTTGAATGGGAGCTGCCGTTTTCTATAGCATCGGTCGTATAAAAGGAAGATGAGTCGAGCGGTCCTCACTGTGTAATATTGACCGCCGGCAGCGTAACGGTAATCGTCGTCCCCTCCTCCTCCGAGGAGCTCCAGGAAATGGTGCCGCCCTGGGTCTCCGCCATCAGACGGGCGCTGTAGAGGCCGAGACCGGTGCCGCGCTTCTTGCCGTGGGTGGCGTATTTATCAGCAAAGTGTTCCCGAATCTCCCGGGGCAGTGGCTTCCGGTTCCACACGGAGACGTTGATCCATGCAGAGTTCTCCCGATCCGCAAGAATCCGAACGGTGTCACCCTTCTCAGAGGCCTCAATTGCGTTCATGATGAGGTTTGAAAAGAGGGAGTAGCAGAGCAGGTACTCCCCGCGCATCGCCTTTTCGATTCGCCCACCCGCAGCAGTGTCGTTCTCAAAGGCAAGCTGCACCCCCTTTGCCTCCGGGCGCTGCTCGTAACTGCGGATGATAAGGCGCAGAAGCTCCTCGATATCCACCTCCTCCGGCTCGAGCTCGTACACGTCCTTCTCCATTTTATAGATACTGAGCGACTCATCGATGAGCCGAAGCATATTCCTTCCCGACTCCTCGATTATTTCGCCGTATTCCCGGTACTCCTCGGGGAGCGATGCGTCAGATCGTATGAGCTGCGCCGCCCCGAGGATGCCGTTCAGGGGTGATTTCAAATCGTGGCGGGTGATGCGGTCGATGTCGTCTCTGAGCTCTTCGGCCTCCTTGAAGGGGGTAATGTCGGTGAAAATGGTGATAGTGGCCTGCGTAGTGTCCACCCAGGTGATCGGCCGCACGTGCATCATGTACCGGGTGCTGCTTTCCGGCGGCCGATACTCATAGAAGGTAAGAGGCTCGGGCTCAGAGCCGCCGCTCGCGCCATACAGATAGTTGGGGCAGTAGGGGCACATGTGATCCTTGTAGCCGAGAACCTCGTGGCATCTCCTCCCCACGAGCTCTTCGCCGAATACGCGCTTCATGTAGCTGTTTGCATAGAGCACCTTACCGGTCTTTAGGGAGAGCACGAAGACCCCGGCCTCCAGATTCTCCAGGATAGTCAGGAGCTGATTGCGAAACAGGCGCAGACTCTCCTGTGCCTTCTTCCGCTCGGTAATGTCCCGGGCCACACTGAGCACACCGGGGGTGTTCTCGAATTCGAAGCTTCGGCTGCCCACCTCCACCGGGATCTCGGTGCCGTCCTTGCGGAGGTGTACCGTTTCAAATACCGTGCTCCCCGCCTGCCTTACCGTCTCCATTCTCTCCCGGATCAACGCAGCGGATTTTCGAGATTCGATATCCGCCACACGCCTCTCAAGCAGCTCTTCCCGGCTGTAGCCGAGATACCGGCAGGCGACCTCATTCACCTCTAAGAAGTGCCCGTCGAAATCGTGAATAAAGATGGCGTCGTTCGTGCTCTCAAAGATCGCGTGAAACTTCTCCTCGCTCTTGCGCAGCTCCCGCTCCCGCTGCTTGAGCATGGTGATCTCTTCGAGCGCCAAGAGGACACACTGCCCCTGCTCCCGCAAGATAGGGGTAGTGGAAAGCAGAAAGGTGAGCCGCCGGACATCCTGCCCTCCGCCAACAAAGACCTCCACCTCCTCCCGGTCATGACTGCGGCCCGTCTTTAGGGTGTCGAGCAAAAGGCTTCGCAGGCGGCAGCTACTGCAATGGGGACCAAAGCCGCAGCCCTGGGGGTCATCCAGATGGTGCAGGCACTGCAGTGCATCTCCCGGACGGATACCCCGCATCCGCTCCTGCGAGAGGTCGGTGAACTCGCTCACGTAGGCATTACTCTTCCGTATGTTCCGCTCACCATCCAAAAGGAACAGGAGAACCGGCATGTGGGTGTAGATCGCCTCGAGCTCGTTGACATGGCTCTGCAGCGCCGCCTCCGATTTTCTGCGGCGGCTTATATCGACGAGGGTCAGGCGCCACCGGCTGAGCTCTCCGGTCTCGGAGTAATCCGCCGCTATATCGGCTCGCAGCCATGCGCTACCGCTGTCGCTCTCGCCGTCTTTCACCTCGAGCTCGACCCCTTCTTTTTCTCCGCTCTTCCGCACACCTTCGGCGGCAGAGTAAAAAGCTGTCTGGCTTTCAGCCTCCAGGAAAGCGCTGAACCTCATGTGATGCACATGCTGGCGGTCTTCACCGAGCAACTGCGTCCCGGATAGATTGATACGCTCTATAATGCCCGCCGGTGTAAGTACCAGATAACCGAATGGAGCAAACTCATAGAGGTCTGAGTATTCGCGGTGCAGCTGGGAGATCTCTTCATTGGCGCTCTTCAGCTCCTCATTCTGGATCTCCAGCTCCTCCTGGTGGACTTCGAGCTCATGGATGAGCTCTTCCATATCATCCGGAATGGGATGCCGGCCGCCATCAGATTCTTCCAGGCGCTGCTCCGCTTTCCTACGGAGTGCTCTGAACTTGTTCATCCGTTCATTCTCCATGCTGTCCGCCGCTCCTTTCCCCGGGAAAGGTGATGGTAAATTGCGGGGTCGGTCTTCTCTCCAGCTCCAGGCTTCCCTCGAGCTGGTCTGTCAAAGTAGAGATGAGCTGCATCCCGAAGCTCTCCGACTGCTCTATCTCGACTTCCTCGGGAAAGGGGTTTCCCGAGTTGGAGAGTTTCAACACGTAGTCCGTGCCCCCGGGGTTCCGGGACAGCTCCACGGAGAAGCGGGCCTCCTCCGCTTCTGTAAAGCCGTATTTCATCGCATTGGTGGCGATCTCGTTTACGATGAGCCCCAGGGGAACTGCTGTGCGAGGGCTGAAGCTCACCTCCTCCACAGCATCGATTATCCGGACCCGCCGGCCGGAGATATAGCCGAAGATCGTCTCCAGGAGCTCCCGCAGGTAGCTGGGCATCCGCACCTGCGTGATGTTCTCACCGCTATACAGCTGGGCGTGGATGAGCCTGATGGCGTCTATCTGGTGACTCACATTGGAGAGATCAACCTGCTCACCGAGGGTTCTGTCTTTTATATTGAGGAGGGAAGATATCATAGAGAGGTTGTTTTTCACCCGATGGTTGATCTCCTGCATGAGAAAATCCTTTTCTCTGAGGAGCTCCTCCAGCCTCTCCTTCGCCGCTTTTGATTCACTGATGTCGATGAGCGTGAGGCGCCATTCGCGCACGTCGCCACCGTCATTCCGATTGGCCTGCACGTTGCACTGCACCCACAGGCTCGTCCCCTCATCTCCGGTCCTGAGCTCGAGCTCCGCGCCGTGCTGCCCCTCCGACTGGTCGGCCCGCTCTAGGAGCGCATAATAGTCTTTCAGGCTCTCCGGCGCGATGAATGTACTGAAAACCATTCTGTAGAGGATTTTTCGACTCTTGCCCAGCAGGCTCGTACCGTTTAGGTTGATGCGGGTAATGCTGCCCCTGGAGGAGAGGGTCACGTAGCCCGCGGGAGCAAACTCGTAGAGGTCCGCATACTCGCGGTGCAGCTCGGTAATCTCCTCTTTTGCCCGCTTGAGCTCCTCGTTCTGGATCTCCAGCTCCTCCTGGTGCACCTCCAGTTCATGCAAGATCGTTTGGAAATCCTGCGGGAGCGGCCCGCTCCGCTCCCTCTTCTGCGAGAGCATCTCTTCGGCTCGCCGCCGCAGCTCTGCGAAAGTGTTCTTCCCTCCGCGGTTCATAGGCAGTTCCTTCTATTCATCTATTGTCTCAAATGCGAGGAGCAGACGATAGGGCTCACTCGATACCTGCTGAATGACCTGTCCCCGTATATAATACCGTCTCTCCCCGTCTTTGCCTCCCAGGCCAAACTCTTTGCTCATAAAATCTCTGTCCTCTTCAAGAGCCCGCCGCAGTTGCCGGGATAGGTCCGCCCTGTTGAGCACCTCGTTCTCCAGAGATAGAAGATTGGTGCCCTCCACCTCCTCCGAGTCAAGGTTCATAAAGCTCGTAAAGGAGCTGTTGGCAATTACCAGAGCGCCGCTGCTGTCCAGCACCGCCAAGGGCTTAGGATTCATGTCAAATACCTTGCGAACGAGCATGCGGGACTGCTCGTTCTCCCGGTTGAGCACTTTCATTTCCAACTGGCTCTTCTTCTGATCATCAATGTCCAGGAAGGTAATCACCGCTCCGTCGATCCGGTTGTCCCTCGTCCGATACGGCACGACCCGCTGCAGATACCACGCATCCTCATTGCTCTGCACCTCCCGCTCACGGGGTGCCAGATCATCCAGCACGCCGCGGATGTCTTCGAGGAGCATGCCCTCCCGCAGATTAGTTCCCATGTGCTTGAGCGGGCGGCCGATATCCGACTGGATGAGGTTTAGGAGCTTTACCGCCTCCGAGGTGAACCTCCGTATCCGCATCTCGTTGTCTACAAAAATTGCCGCCACTTCGATCCCGTTGAGGAGGTTGCTCATGTCGTCCTGGGCCGCCGACAGCTCTTCCACCTTACTCTGCAGCTCCGCATTGACCGTCTGCAGCTCCTCATTGAGAGACTGCATCTCTTCCTTAGAGGACTCCAGCTCTTCATTGGTAGACTGCAGCTCTTCGTTGGAAGACTGCAACTCCTCATTGGTGGATTTGAGCTCCTCATTGGACGACTCGAGCTCTTCTACGGTGCTCTGGTGGCTCTCCCTGATGTGCTGCAGCTCCTGTTCGAGCTCACGGATCTTTGCCGACGATCTGCCGTCTTCGCCCTGCTTCTCCGGGAGTGCGCCCTTTTCCACCTCCTGTTCGGCAACATCCTCAAAGACCACCAGATAGCGCCCCTGCAGCTCCTTCGGCTTTTTCAGAGGATGGACATACAGGTGAACCACCTGCACGGTGCCGTTGGTCCGCACACTTAGGTTTTTCCGTTCCACCCGTTC
>CAYFUX010000053.1:0-6457 GCA_964346455.1 uncultured Spirochaetaceae bacterium | reverse complement strand
CCCTCCCGCTTACTTTCACCGCGGGAGACTCCGGTTGGAAAATCGACCCGTCCGCGCATGGAGGCGGGAACTTCCTTGCGCTGAAAGATCTTCCACCTGGAGTCGAGCGTTTCGAAGAGCTCCGTGTGTCTTCCGATGCTCTCCGAGGAGCCGAGCATCAATACTCCCGCGGGTTTGAGAATGTAGTGAAAAAGAGGAAACAGCTTTTTCTGAATCTCACTCTCCAGATAGATGAGCAGGTTCCGGCAAGAGATGAGATTGAGCCTGAGAAAAGGCGGGTCTTTAATCAAATTCTGCACGGAGAAAACCACCTGTTCACGAATGTCCTTGCGGATGCGGTAGGCCTCGTGCTCCTTGTCAAAAAAACGCTCCAGCCGCTCCTCCCCTACATCCACCGCAATGTTGGCCGGATACAGCCCATTCCGGGCCTTGACGATGGCCCGCTCATCGATATCAGTACCAAAAAACTGGACGGAGAGCCGTTTCGAAGCCTCATCCAGATATTCCTGCACCACCATGGCAAGGGAATAGACCTCTTCTCCCGTAGAACAGCCGGGTACCCACACCCGGAAATCGGCATTGTCAGGCAGATCATCCAGTATCGCCGGCAGAATATCCCGCTTCAGCACTTCAAAGGACTCGCTGTCGCGAAAGAAATGAGTCACCCCGATGAGCAGCTCACGGAACAGCACATCCACCTCCTGCGGGCTTTCCCGCAGAAATTTGATATATGTTTCGTGATCTTCGATTTGGTTCAGTCCCATCCTCCTCTGCACGCGCCGGAGAATGGTGCTGCGCTTGTATGCCGAAAAATCGTGCCCCATTCGGCTCGCGAGAATGGCGAATACTTTGTTGAGCCAGTCCTCTTCCTCCGCTCCGGGAGCCTCCTCCGCAGCCGTGACAGGCCCCTTCCGCTGATAGTAGGCGCCCAGGATGTCGGGCATCTCCTCCGGCGCCAATACCTTGTCAACGACGCCGGTTTTGACGGCGCTTGCGGGCATGCTGTCATACTGCGCCGATTCGGAGTCCTGCGCCAGGACGAGGCCTTCGTTGTTCTTGATCTCCTTCACGCCGAGGCTTCCATCACTGCCGGTCCCCGACAACACGATGCCGACGGCAAACCGCCCCTGGTCAACGCCGAGCGAGCGAAACAGCACATCCACCGCCAGGATTCCCCGGTTCTCCGGGGGAGCGAAGAGCTGGAACGTCCCTTTGAAGAGGTTGACCTGGCGGTTAGGCGGAATAACATAGGCCCGGTCGGGAAGGATTCTCTCCCCGTCCTCGGCAAATTTGACGGGGATCGTCGTCTCCCGCTGCAACAGCTGCGACATCACGCTCGGCTGCTCCGGGTGCATGTGGATCATCACGATGAAGGCCATCCCGGTCCCCTCCGGCACCGCGGCAAAGAACCGCTTCAGCGCCTCCAAACCGCCCGCAGAGGCACCGATCCCTACGATGGGAAAGGCCGCCCCAGAGGCTGCTTCGGCCTCCTGTTCCCGGGAGCCCGTATGACTCCCCTGCGCTTCGCTCATATCTCTTTGTTCGTCCTGTGGTCTTTTATTCTTTTCGCTCATGGCGATTTTTCGAAAGGTCGATCCCCCGCGGACTCGCCCGCTTCTCCGAGGTGAGCCGGCCTGCTCCTCCTTTTTAAAAAGGTTACAATTTATCTCCTCTCATTGCACTAGTTACCTCTTTCCACTGTCTTTCACACCCGGCAGGCAACTGTAGACCACAGTACCTTCTCCGGGAGCCGAATCCAAACGGATATATCCGCCCAGCAATGTACTGAGCTTTTGTGCAATGGACAGGCCCAGTCCCAGTCCGCTGAACTCCCTGCTTTCCTTTTCATCGGCCTGCCTGAAGGGATAAAACACATAAGGCTGCGCATCTGCGGGGACTCCGATTCCCGTGTCCTGTACGTAGATTTCCAGCCTCCGCTCTCCCGTGACAGACACTCCCAGCTCGATACGGCCGGAATCGGTAAACTTGACCGCATTTTCCATGATGTACATGAGCATCTGCTCGATTCTCTCCGGGTCGTTCTTCAGAAGAATGTCATCCGCATCTTCGAGATGCGCAATCAACTCGATCTCTTTTCCGCTCTCCCTGATGAGGCTCTTTCCTCTTTCAGCTACATTGTCCAGGACCGTGACCGGGGAAAACTCCGTGCTGTTCGGCGACATCTGTCCCGTCTCCAGCTTGGCAAGATCGATGATGTCATCCATAAGACGCAGGAGATCATTACCACCCTGCTTCGCACTCTCCAAGTATTCTTTCACCTCACGAGAGATCGAAGTGTCCAACAGGACCAGATCGATGAATCCGATGATTGCATTCAGAGGCGTGCGGATTTCGTGTGACATATTGGCCAAAAAGGCGGACTTGAGCCTGTCGGACTCCTCCGCCCGTTCCTTTTCCATCTCGAGCTCTTCCTGGGCTTTTTTCAAATCGGAGATGTCCATTACCGCCCCCAGTGAGCCGTTGAAGCGGCCCTTCTTATCGTAGAGCGAGGTAGTGGCCAACAACGCCGTCATGGATTCACCGTTTTTTTTCTGCAGGTTTAGCTCAAACTTGTCATTGATGCCGTTCCGGGCGTGGGTAAATCTCTCCTCCGCCTCTTCCTTCGACTCGGGAGTGAGAAATGAGAAGGCGCTCTTTCCCATCATCTCCTCCGCTTCGTAGCCGAGCATCTCGGCCAGCTTTGGGTTGACCAGGGTGGTGAAGCCGTCACTGTCGATAGTCCATATCCCCTCCTGTACGGTCTGCACGAGCCCTCGATACTTCCGCTCCTGCTCCTGCAGCGCAATTTCCGCTCTCTTTTGTGCGGTGATATCTCGGATGAGACTGAGGACTCCGATGATTTTGCCACTATCATCCCGCAGCGGAGCGCTCATATCCGAAGCCCAGCCGGAAACGCCGGTATCGGGTAATTCATAGAAGAAGCTTTTCTGGGTCTGCCTGCCGTCCTCCAGGACCTTTTCGAGCGCTTCCAGTATGCCCGTCTCCCGCAAAAAGGGGAAGATCTCTAGAGGGTGTTTCCCGAGCACCTCTGTGGCGTCCTTGCCGGATATTCGCTCCATATACGGATTCCACAGCCGGTACCGGAGTGCCGTGTCGTAGACGACAATGCCCTCACGGGCGTTCTTTACGATCTATCAGCTGAAGTGATAGGGGTCGTATCGATCTTCGAAGAGCTCTCGGTTATTCACAGGATCTCCCGTCGATGAACCTTCCTATTCTTCACGTCGAAACCCCTTTGCCTCCCTCCCGTAGCGTCCTTTTCCCTCTCCCTCGTCCTCGGCGTCCGCAAAACGCTGCTGGATTTCCATCATCTCCGGAAGATGCGTCTCGAATAGGGTGACGATCTGCGGGTCAAACTGGGTTCCGCCGTTCTCCCGGATAAGGGAAGCGGCCTTCTCCGGTGTCCATGCCTCTTTGTAGGTCCTCTTGGACATAAGGGCATCAAAGACGTCCGCAATACTGACGATACGCCCTGAAATGGGGATCGCCTCTCCGGCCAGTCCCTGAGGATATCCCCCGCCGTCCCAGCGCTCGTGGTGGCTAATGGCTATCTCCCTGGCCAGATTGAGCAGCTCAGAGTCGCCTCCCTCCAGAATACGGTAGCCGATGGTGGTGTGGGTCTTCATTACGTCCCACTCCTCCGGGCCGAGCTTTCCCGGCTTGAGAAGAATATCGTCGGGGATTCCGATCTTGCCAATGTCGTGCATCGGGGTCGCGTGCTGCAAAGTCTCACTCTCCTGCTCGTTCCATCCCAAATATTGAGCCATCAAGAGGGCGGTTTGACTCACCCGTATGATGTGCCGGCCCGTTTCGTTGTCCCGGTACTCTGCGGCACGGCCCAGTTTCTGCACTACCTGCAGTCTGGTCTGCATCAACTCCTCCGTCCGCTCCCGTACCTTCTCGTCCAGCTGCTCTTTCTCCTCGTGGATGATCCAGTGTGAGAAGCGCAGCTCCAGCATGTTACTCACCCTGGCTGCCAGCTCGTTCATGTTGAAGGGTTTAGTGATGTAGTCCCGGGCTCCGTGTTCAAAGGCGCGCAGGATAAACTCCTGTTCTTTCTGCGCGGTGAGTACCACGATGGGGGGAAGGAGCGGGTCTTCCAATTCTTTGAGCTGCTTCATCACCTCGTACCCGTCAAGATGGGGCATGTTGAGGTCGAGCAAGATCAAATCGGGACGTTTCTCCGCATAGCGTTCGAGGACTTTTCGGGGATCCTGTAGTAGGTCCACGTCGGAGTAGCCGTATGATTTGAGAGCCTTGCTCAAAATTTTGAGATTGACGGCCTCGTCATCCACTACCATGATCGTTGCAGTTCCCGTGTCGGTCGAGCTCATTTCGTTCCGTTCCCCCGCCTTTAATTACCGGCTTTTCGGCGTTTCACCGTTCAACAGTACTATTTCACCATTTAATAGTACTAGTATAGTAATCTGCTTGGCCAGTGTCGAATTCTAAACAGTATTCCAATGAGAATACTGCCAAAGATGAGCACGGGACAGCCCGGGACATGCCCCGGGCTGCCCCCGATCACATGCCTAATCGTGGCAGAGACAACATCCATCAGATATACTCCGGGTCCTCCTCCCGTTCCTCGAGAAACCACTGCTCTTCCTGAAACTCCTGACTGTCGGTGACGATAGAGCTTATGTTCTGCTTGATATACTTGCCGTTTGCAGTAACAGCCACGCTGCCGTCCTGCAGGACGAGCTCCCCTATCAGTTAAAAAGGCCCGTAGCCGACGGCTACCGCAATACTCAAAAAGAGGATCGTAACCGCCAGCATCACCCCCTGGATGGGCAGGGTCCAGCGGATCCACTTTGGATAACTTACCACGGTAAAGCCGAGGGCAATGAGCAGCAGGGCGTTCGAGGGGTAGAGCATATTGCTGAAACCGTCTCCGAAATCGAAGGCCAGCACCGCCGTTTGCCGGGTAATGCCCACGATATCGGCCAGAGGCGTGAGAATCGGCATCATCAGAAACGCTTTGGCCGAGGCCGAGGGGATAAAGAAGTTGAGAAACATCGTCAGGAGATAGATAAGCAGCACTGCCGCAAAGGGGCCGGTGCCGCGGATCGTTTGTCCGGCCTGAAAGAGGATAGTGTCCATGATGCCCCCGGAGGTGATGATGTGTTTGACGCTCATAGCCATCATAATCAGGAGCACCGCCGGGAGAATGGAGAGGGTGCCTTTGAAGAACGAGGCTGCCACCTCCCTTCCCGTGACCCCGGAGATGAGTCCCCCTCCCACTCCGGCAACAAAGAAGAGCAGGCCCATAAGGGGGAAGGAGAGGAAGGAGAGGGCCGCAATTTGAGAGCCGACTAAAACCGTCACGATGGCAAGGCCGATCCAGCCCACCACCCACAGGACGGCCCTGCGCATGCGGCTGGTTCTTACCTGCATTTCCTCTTTGCCGAGCTGCGGAGCTTCCGTGGAAGCGAGGAGCTCTGCTTTAATTGCCGCGTCTTCGGTGTAGACCAGGGATGCAGCGGGACGCCGCTCCACTTTTCGCGCATGAGCCCGGACAAAGAGAAAAACCGCAGTGTAGACCACGAGAAAAAAGATAATCCGCAGCCAGGCCCCGGAAAAGAGAGGCAGCCCGGCGATGCCTTGAGCCACTCCGATGGTAAAGGGGTTGGTGATTGCGGCGGAGAAGCCGAAGGCCATTGCCAGGAGGCTCATTCCCAGACCGGTGAGGCTGTCCCAGCCCATTCCGTGGGCGAGGGGGACTACGAGGACTACCATCGGCACCATCCCCTCGTAGATGCCGAGCACCGCCGCGGAAAACATGAAAAAGAAGATAACCAGCCCCATCAAAAGAAAGCGCCGGTTTTTGAAGCGGGCGACAATCGAATTGAGAATATAACTGAGAATGTTTCCGGATTCGAGGATGTGAAACGCACCGCCTATGAGGACGAGCAGGAGGATAATGGTATCCACCGTGAGAGCATCCGGCCCCCACAGGACCTCAAATGGAGCGGTAAACCAGCGCCACACCGCCGGCGGAGTTGCCTCGGTCGCCTCATAACTGCCGGGCACGACCATCTCCCGGCCCGCCTCGCTACGGCGCTCGTAGCTTCCCGACGGGATGATCCGGGTGAGCGTGCCGGCGAGGATCATCAAGAGCAGGAGGATGATGATGGAGGCAAAAAATGCACGCTTGCCGATCTGTAGACTGCTTGTCCGGTCCTTCTTCATGGTTTCTGAGCTACTGCTCCGGTCCCTGGTAGTACGTGCACTGCGATCCGCCGGAGCTGCGCTATTATTGCGTCGAGCCATATCAAAGCCTACTCAAGAGGGCGCGGTAGAACTCCACTGCCTTCGTAAAGTCTTCCCGCGGCAGGTGCTCGTTGTAGCCGTGGACCGCCTCGAGCCGCTCCTTGGTCAGCCGAAACGGGACGAAGCGGTATATATTCTCGCTGAGCCCTGCATAGTGGCGGGA
>CAYFUX010000052.1:0-16881 GCA_964346455.1 uncultured Spirochaetaceae bacterium | reverse complement strand
TACATTTTTTCTCTATTTTAAAAGTAGAGGCGCCTTTTTGCCGCTAGTAGGGGGTCAAACCTCAGGTATAGGGGCATGTTTTGGGAGAGCCAAAGATGGAACTCGGCGAGAGAGAATTAGAGAAGATCGGAGAATACGTAAAATCTCACTTGCCTCAGTGGATGGCCGAGACTGGAATGTCGGGCGAGAGTGGGGCGGCCGGTGCAGAAAAATTTTCGCAGGCGGAAGGAAAAAGCGCGGCGGCCCTTCACAAACGGGAGCTCGACATTCTCGAGCGCATCGTGCGAGTCGAGGATGAGCTGAAGAACCTCCGCGAAGTGATGGAGGAGCGCTTTGGCAAAATGGACGAGCGCTTCATCAAAATAGACGAACGATTCGAAACCATGCAAAACCAGATGAACCGGCGCTTCGAGGCTCAGCAGAATCTTATAGAGGAGCGCTTTGGCAAAATGGACGAGCGCTTCATCAAAATAGACGAACGATTCGAAACCATGCAAAACCAGATGAACCGGCGCTTCGAGGCTCAACAGAATCTTATGGAGGAGCGCTTCAACGCCCAGCGTGAGTTAATGGAGGAGCGATTCGAACACATAGAAAAACGCACCGCCTTTATTCAGTGGGGCATCGGGATAGGCTTTACCGCCATCGCGGTACTAATGGGGGTGTTGAACTACATAGGATGAGCTATTTCGCACTTGAAAGTTTACTGCTTTCAATGGTTCCTGGTTTCGGCGGGGGTTTTAGTATTTGCAGGGCAAGTCTTGATTAACACGTGAAGTTCTTTCAAAATTAGCATGTTGAAAGAACTTCAAAATAATGTGGTCGAATATCTGTGCTAATATCGAGTCGAAATAACGGCGGGTTACCTCCTTCGGACTCGCTGCATCGATCCCGTGCCACTCTAACAGGAAGGCTTTCAACATTTTCCACAAAAGCTCTGTGGTGAACTCGAACTTTTGTACCTGACCGTTTTTCAGCACATCCGCCGTCTGCTCATCAAACCGGCCGGTATCTGTACCCAGTGCCGCTTTGAAATCCTCCTGCGCGGGGGACCGTGTACCCTCGAACCGAAGAGAAAGATTCGGCAGGAAAAGTGTTGCGTCCGCCGCAGCACCTCTTTTTTGAGTTTTTCTTTGTAACTCTGCTCGCGTTTTATATCAATCTCAGCCATGTTTCTCTCTTTGTTACCCCTATTCATGGCATGGGCAAGAGACGGGGACCGAAAACATTGCGGTTTCATGCTTTGCTGGACTCACTCTCTGCCGCAGTGGACCAGATCAACGACACCCGGCAGAGGGGCAAAGTAAACTACTCGCTTAATGACTGTTACCGCAGTGCACGCGATGTAATCGATGAACACGATTACGCACCTTTTATTCAAGTGTATCGGGATTGGTTTCAGCGACTTCAGAGATCGAAACAGCTCGAGCATAACTTTGGCCATGGAAAGGTATAATGGTCTTCTCCTCTTGGGATGAATTACTTGAGCGGATTTGCAGTCCACCGTACGTGCTAGATGGTGCTCTATGACTCCGCTCATCCGAAGGCAGAGATGTGTGCTTTTAGCTTCTCCTTAATCCTTATACCGCTTCAAAAAAAGCTATTAGCTCAGGAATAACCGTATATCCTGTCCAAAACGATAGGCATCCCGTTATACGCGTATTATACCTCGCCATTCACCGGGAATTGCTGTGAATTGTTGTATTTCATTGCAAAAAATAAACAAATATGATAAATTAATGCAATGAAATTTGAACGTTTGCTGGAAATTGCCTCGGATTTACATTGCTTCTCTCCGAGTATTCTGACCGCAGGGGAACGGATACAGCAGGTGCGTGTGCAGCTCAATAGGTGGGTGCAAAGCGGAAAAGTCGTACGGCTCCATAAAGGGTGGTACACAATGGCCAAACCGTATAGAAGGGTCACAATTTCCATGGCTGTAGTTGCCTGCTCAATCAAACCCGGCTCGTATGTCAGTCTGCAGTCGGCGTTATCACAGCACGGGCTTATTCCGGAATACGTACCGGAGACAGTAAGCGTAACTACCGGGCGCCCTCAGCTCCTTCACACCCCCTTTGGCAGAATTCGCTACAGGCACCTGAAGAAAGAGGCATTTTGGGGATATGAGGAAACCGCCTATGGCAACCAGACCGCGTTCATAGCACGTCCCGAAAAAGCACTCCTCGATCTTTTTTACTTTACCCCCGGCAGCGTTGACAGGCCTTATGTGAGGGAGCTTCGCCTTCAAAATTTGGAACATCTGCGGCTTGATGTACTTACCCAAATGGCCAAACACTACGGAAGTCGGCGGCTTACACAGCTGCCTTCCCTCCTACGGGAAATTATGGAAAAGGAGTAAATCAATGAAAGACCGGCTGAAAGAACTTCTTAGAGAAAATACGTCAAAGGCTCACACAACAGCCTGGTCGGCTTTGATTGCGCGGGAGTATCTTCAAGCTCGTATACTCGAAATGCTACAGCGCCTTGGGGCATTTCAAAGTTTGGCATTTCTTGGCGGCACTGCACTTCGATTTCTCTACCAACTACCCAGATTTTCCGAAGATCTTGATTTTTCACTCAAAGAACCAGAGACGGCGGAGGACTTTTCGGAAGAAGAGGTTTCCCGGAATGAGTTTGTGCGATTAGTTGACGGAGTCAAACGCGGTTTTGAGGCTGAAACCTACGAGGTGGATATCCGTTCACGAAGGGAAGGGGTAGTGCAGTCGGCCTTTATCGGATTTCCGGGCCTGCTCTATGAACTCGGCTTATCGGGAAATAGACAGCAAAAAGTGTCGATTAAAATTGAGATCGATACAAACCCTCCGGAACACGCGGGAACTCAAACGTCTCTCATCCGGCGCCATGTTCTGCTTAACCTTCTCCACTACGACAAGTCGAGTCTTTTCGCGGGTAAACTCCACGCCCTTATTCAACGGCCACATGTAAAAGGCCGGGACCTCTATGACTTGCTCTGGTATCTCAGTGATCCGAATTGGCCGGAACCGAACCTCCAACTGCTCCATGCATCACTGCGGCAAACCGGAATGGACCTAAACCAAGACCAAGTCATAGCATGGCGAGATATAGTTGCTTCCAGACTCAGAGAAGTGGACTGGAAAAGAGTTGTTGAGGATGTGTCCCCTTTTCTCGAGCGCAGTGAAGATATCGACCTTCTCACAAGAGATACCCTCCTTAGCCTACTACAGAAAACCCAATAAAAAATTTGAGCGCAAACGCACATGCCTGTTTTACCGTCCAGCAAATCGGAGAGAAGACACGAAAAGTTTGGCCTTTTACTCGTGGGTATGACATGATACGAAATCATTCGTCACGAGAAATAGTTATGTAACGTGCGAACAGATACGAAGCGCCTCGAGGAGTAGGAGCGGAGGCCCCGGTCCCGCCGGGCCCAAGAGGGGCGGCAGAGACGAATAGTCTCCGCCGAGAGCCCGAGAAGGCGAAAATAGATCCACGGGAACCCCCGGAGTGGGCCGGCGGGATGCGCCCCCTATTTTTTCCTATTTTCCCCACGGCCTCCTATTTTCCCCACGGCCTTTTCTCGAATATCTGTGCTAATATCGAGTCGAAATAACGGCGGATTACCTCCTTCGGACTCGCTGCATCGATCCCGTGCCACTCTAACAGGAAGGCTTTCAACATTTTCCACAAAAGCTCTGTGGTGAACTCGAACTTTTGTACCTGACCGTTTTTCAGCACATCCGCCGTCTGCTCATCAAACCGGCCGGTATCTGTACCCAGTGCCGCTTTGAAATCCTCCTGCGCGGGGGACCGTGTACCCTCGAACCGAAGAGAAAGATTCGGCAGGAAAAGTGTTGCGTCCGCCGCAGCACCTCTTTTTTGAGTTTTTCTTTGTAACTCTGCTCGCGTTTTATATCAATCTCAGCCATGTTTCGCTCTTCCAATATAGTAACATGGTATGAGAATGTGAGGAACCGATGTCCCCTTCGCCGAACGGCCACTCCTTTCCGGCGACCTCCTCGATGCCTTACCGTGCCGCGAAGTGGAATAGGGAGCTTCTATCTCTCGCTAAGGGGGCTTATCATACACCGCCGGCTTCTATACACATCAAAGACGCGACCGGAAAATATATCGATACCAGTTTTTCGAAATTGAATAGAGTCCGACGGCCCGTAGCAGCGCTCACCTCACCACCAGCACCTTGCGCATCTCATCCAGGTCCGGACCCACCACGCGCACAAAGTAGATTCCCCGGGCAACGACATCGCCTGCGCGGTTGCGCCCGTCCCAGGCGGTGGTGTACTCGCCGGGACTGCGGTAGCCGCGGTAGAGCCCGGCAACATAATCGCCAGCAAGGGTGAAGACCTTGATCTCGTAGCGACCGCCCTTTTCAAGGATGTAGTGCAGCTCCACCTTGTCGCCACGGTGCGGATTGATCACGTTGTCCAAAATGGAAACTTGAGCAGTCTGTTGCCGCACGTTGCGAATCAGGAAAGACCAGGGACGGACCGACCGGTACCAATTAGAGGCGGACGAGTCACCCACCCGGGCGTAGAGCAAGCCGTTCGAATCCTCGAAGAAGAACTGGAACTCGGTGTTGTCGCGAATGCGCGGGTTGCTCGCGCTAATGACCGGATAATTCCGCGGGGTGGTACCCGGGGAAGGATCAGAGATCAGGACCGCACTGGGGTATTCGACAGGAATGAGCCCGCACAGAAACTCCCTCTGATCCGGAGGATTATACGGCGGCAGCCAGAGCCCGTTTTTCGTGTAGGCGGCGCCGACGCTGGTATCCCAATAGAGATTGGCGGTGGTTCCGGGAAAGGCGGGATAGGTGACGAGGTCGAGGGCGACTTGCAGGTGGATATCCTGATCCTGCAGCCAGCCGGAGGAATCGAAGCTGCCGTAGTCGACACGTTCGATTCGGCCTATACCCCCGCGGCTCGCATCCCGCTGGATCGCGTTCGGATCGTTCCAGGCGTAGACCGGCTGGATGATGCCCGCTCCGGTCATTCCCAGCCCGAGGTCGGAGACCCTTGCAATCGGAGATGCCTGAGCCAGATAGAGGTCGTCGCCCCCCGCCGGGGCAGGGCCCACCGTACCCACCGGCCACACCACCGTAACCATATCGTCGAGGTCACTGCCGATCAGATTGAAGACCCCGGCGCCTGAAGCTCCATCATAGATCTCCTCCGCTGTAACCAGACCGTCGAGCAGGAGCAGAAACTCCTTCGTTCCGCCGGCGCCGTCGGTGGTGACCCGGGTGAGCCCGGTCACATTCGCCGCCCCGTCGAAGCTGAAATTCGCTGCGGTAATCACGCCGCCTCCTGCTCGGCGGGCGAACTCGGAGAGATGGACAAAGATCTCATCTTTACCCGCCACTGCCAGGGTGTAGCCGATAGCTGGGGCAGCCCGGTCGATTGTGGTGCTGTAGGAGTCGTCGTACTCCACCATCGCACCGCCTACGATACCGATTAGCCCGGTAGCCGGGTCGTTTGAGTTGGCGGTCAGCCGCCAGCGGGGGGTGGCGTCGCTGTCGAGCTCATTGCGCTCTGCGAGGGCAAAATAGAACTCATTCTCCACATCCCCCCGGGAGAAGTCCGCCCCGCTGACCGGCGGGAAGCCTTCGACCTCTGCGGTAACCGCACTGAAATCGGTCACCGTATTGGCATCGTCGTAGAGATCGATTCCATCGCGTACCCGAGCCCGGATACGGTCCAGCCTACCATCGCCGTCGATATCTTCACACCAGCTTGCAGCTATAGGAATGATGAAGAGCCAGTTGTAGTTGCCGGTGCCGTCCACGCAGGTGGAATCCGGGGTGATCGACTGAATGGCATAGCTGCGGTAGACCAGCACCTCGGTGATGGTGGCGGTGGCACCGCCGGCCTGGTCGATCTCGATGATCCATTGGTCCGCCGCAGCCGGGGGATTGGCGTAACTGTAGGGTGGGGTTCCCCCCGCCGTGCTGTCCAGGGTTATCTGACTCCCGGCAGCTCCCACTACGTAAAAATCACTCAGGATAGTCTGGGTGCGGTTGTTGCCGGCCTCGAAGTTGAGCTCCCCCCCGGTCTGGGTGTAGTAGAGTTCGTAGAAGGTGTTGTCGCCGGTGATTTCGACCGGACCGATATTGGTAAAGGTGACCCGTCCACTGCCGCTTTGGTTGAAAAGCGCTCCGGTGGCGGTGGTCTGCACATTCCAGCTTGTCCCGGCGTAGGTGATGTGATCTCCCGAGGCGTCGAGGGAGCCGTTACTCACATCAAGAACACCGCCTATCAGCAGATCGCCGGTGACTGTGAGGGAGCCTCCCGCTTTGTTCACAGTAAGACCAGAGAAGGTGGCGAAGTTCGGGTCGGCCCCGCCGCTTACCAGGGTCTCAGCGGTGCCCCCGTTAAAGGTGACCACGTTTCCGTTGGGAGTAAAAGCGTCGAAGACGGCGTTGTTGAACCAGCTGCCGCTTATGGTGATGTTGTTTCCTCCAACACCGGCTTTCAAAGACCCCGCATCGATAGTCAGATCGCCGAGGGCCGTCAGCGGATCCTGCAGCACCACCCCGCCGGCGCCGTTGACCGTGAAGTTGTTGAAGGACTTCCCGCCGCTGGTAAGATTCTGGGAAGTGCCGCCATCGAAAATCACGGAAGAACCGGTGACGGTGAAAGTCGTCAGATTGCTCAGGTCGAAGTCGCCCGCCACGCGCAGAGTCTGTCCTGTGATATCAAGGAGATTCGCCCCAACACTAAAACTGAACTGCCCGTCCACCCTCATGGCATCGGCGGCGGTGAGGTCCGCCGCTCCTGCAAGGGTGACTATATTGAAGACCTGGCTGCCGCTGGTGAGGATAGTGGCGCCGTCAAAAATCGCCGTACCGGTGGCCGCCAGCACCCCGGTGCCGCTGAAGCTCACGTTTCCGGCCAGGTTCATGGTCTGTGCGTTGTCGGTCAGCGTCCCGGCGCTCACCGTCAGCACCCCGTTTACATCCATGTTGTCCTGCAGGGTGAGGCCGCTGCCGTTGAGGGTCACATTGATCAGGGAAAAGCCTGCGCTCCAGAGATCCTGGACTGCCCCGCCGTCAAAGAAAAGGGTCGAGCCTGCAGGGGAGAAGCTGTCAAGGTTCCTGAGGTCAAGGGAGCTCGCTACCCGCAAGGTGTCGCTGTCGATATCGAGGGTGGTGTCTACCGCGTCTCCGATAGTAAATGTTCCGTCGATCTCCATCAGATTGTCGGTGGTAAGGCTCACCGGCCCGGCCCCGCCGGTCCCGAGCTCGACATTGTTAAAGGCATTGGCTGGGCTGGTGAGATTGGTCGTACCGTCAAACACGGCGGTGCCGGTGGCGGTGAAGTTTCCGCCAGTGAAGTCGGCAGCGGCGGAGAGATAGAGGCCGTTTCCGCCGTCGTCGAGTGCACCGCTCACCGTCAGCAGACCATTTACATCCATGTTGTCATTCAAGGTCAGGCTGCCGGTGACCGTAACCGCCGCAAAGGGGGCGTTGGACCCGCTGGTGAGGTTGCTGGCACCATCAAAGAGGAAGGTACCGGCGTTGGATAGGGTCCCGCCTGCGAGGTCTACATCACCGGCAGCCTCCGTCTGGTAGGGGCCACCGGCGCCGGCGTTGGCGTCCAGGGTGCCGCTGGTCAGGGTCAGAGTGCCATTGACATCAAGAGAGCTGTATAGCCCTCCGCCGGCATCCAGGCTGAGTCCGGAGAAGTAGTTTGCCGCCCTCTGGGTGATGGTGGGGTCGGTGGAGGTAAGCCGGATCGTCCCGCCGGCAGGCTGGAAGGTGATCGCCGTGCAGTCCCAGTTACCGGCCACCAGGTGGGTAAAGGCTCCTGGCGCCCAAATCCCGCCACTGAGGCTGAGGGTGTTGGTCACGGTCAGAGCGTCGGCGGAATTGACCGTTGCTGCCGCGCTCTTGTTGATCGTAAGGTCGAAGTAGCTAAGCCCGCCGAGGCTCACCGGACTAGTCGCCCCATTGAGCACGACCACGCTGTTTTCCGCCGTAAAAGCTCCGGGGGTGAAGCTGCCGCCGACGGTGATCTGTTCCGCCGCTCCGGCAGCCGCAGCAGTCAGGGTTCCGGGGCCGGTCAGATCCCCCAGGACGGTGAGATTGTTGTCCTGCAGGCTCCAGCTGCCGGCCTGGGTCACGTCGCCCCCCACACTCACCTGGGCCTGCTGGCCGGCGGCGCCGGTAGTTGTCAGGGAGCCGGCCAGGTCCACCGCCGCCTGGAATGCGATACTATTCCCGGTGATGGTGAAGCTGTCAGGGCGAGCGGCCCCGCCCAAATCGCCCACCGTGCCGGTGAAAAGTACGTTCCCCGTCCCGGCGCCGACGCTTAGGTCCCGGGTGCCTCCGTCGTCATTGACCGTGCCGCCGAAGGTCACCGTGCCGCCTCCGGCCCCTGTGTCGAGCGCCGGGCTGGCCCCGGTGATCACCACGTTGCCGGTGAGGTCGATGCTGCTGTCCGCGGTGGTGATGCTGCTCGACAGCACGATCGGTCCGGTGATGCTCAGCGCCCCCAGGCCTGGTCCTCCTCCCAGCACCCCCGAGACGGTGGTGGTCCCGGTGCCGGAGGTGACAGTAAGGCCGAAGCTGCCGTCGACGCTGCTCCCCAGGGCCACGTCTCCGGCAGAGGCGGCGCCGGTGTCCAGGCTCACCGCAGCTGTCAGGGCGACCGCCCCGCCTGTGAAGCTGATGTTGCCCCCGGTCTTGGTAATCGGCCGGCCCAGGCTCGCACTGGCCACGGAGACCGTCCCGGTGCTGCCGGTAATCTCGCTACCGGCTGCCTGGTGGTCCAGGGTGGCCGCGGTGAGATCGAAGGTGGCAGTATCCAGAATCCCCCCGGAGACCGTGAGGGTCCCTGTCACGTTAACGGGGGCACCCAGGGTCTTGTCCACGATCATCGTGAGATCATTAAAATCCCCGCTGTTCGAGATCACCGCCCCGGCAGTGGTGTCCAGGACGATCAGCCCCCCCTGGTGCGTGAGGGCGGAGGAGAAGTCTCCCCCTATGTAGGTGGTGGCGCCCGAGGCGGCGAGGTTTGCCACCGTCACCGCCCCATCCACATCGATATCGCCGGCGCCACCGCTCACCGTACCACTGCCACTGAGACTGCCGGTGACCGCGAGGCTGTCAGCCGCACCCTGCCCTGCGGCGTCCAGGATGCCGTCTACGGTGAGGGCGGCGGCAGACAACGAGTACGCTCCTGTGGTGAGGGTGCCGGCGGAGACCGTCACTGTCCCGAGGGCCGTCAAGTCCTCCCCCAGGCTCTTGTTCGCCGCAAAGCTCACATTGTTGTAGTTGCCGGTGGCGGAGATGGTCGAACCTGCGGTGGTGTCGAAGACGATCAGGCCGTTGTTGTGGGTAAGGACGGAGGTGAAGTTCCCTCCGATGTAGGTAGTGGCGCCCGAGGCGGCGAGGTTTGCCACCGTCACCGCCCCATCCACATCGATATCGCCGGCGCCACCGCTCACCGTACCACTGCCACTGAGACTGCCGGCACTCAGGGAGAAGGCGCCGGTGATGAGCTCCCCCGCACTGACCGTCAGCGCACCGCCTACGGTAACCGGGCCGGTATCCATCGTCCAGCTGTCATCGCCGCCGGCCGCATCGAAGACGAGGGTCTGGTAGACTGTACCGGCGGCCAGTCTCGGGTAGGCGTTCGCACCTCCGGCTCCCACATAGTGTACAGTGCCGCCATTCGTATCGATCGTGTCTACCGTCTCTGCGCCCTGCAGCCGGAGAGTACCCCCGGCGGCAATCTGAAAGGCTCCGCTGACCGGACTGAGGTTGTTGCCGACGAGTGCGAGAGTGCCGCTGGTAATCGTGAGATCCCCTCCGACGCTCAGGGGCGCCGAGAGGCTCCAGATATCGTCACCGTCGGTGATGTCGTCAAAAATAAGATGGTTATGGGGGCTGCCGACGGTCGGCAGGCCAGTGTAGCTGTTCTGCCCGGCGGCACCGCCGACGTAAGCGATGGTGCCGCTGTTTGTATCGATGAGTGAGACCGTCTCCGCCCCCTGAAGGGCAAGGGTTCCGTTGTTCTGGATTTCGAAGGTCCCGCTGACGGTCAGGTCAAAGCCAGCCAGGGAGAGGCGGCTCAAATCCTGCAGCGTCAGGTCCGTGATAGTCACCGCGCTTGTGAGCACCGGGTCGATAGCCACATCGGGGATCACCACTGCACTGCCGGCATCGGGGACCACCGAGGGACTCCAGTTGGCGGCGACGTTCCAGTCGGAGCTCGTGGCACCGGTCCAGGTGAGGGTGGGGTTGAAGTTCCAGGCCGGACTGGGAGTGGTGTCGTTGCCGCCGGAGTCGGTGCTGTAGGCTGCCAGGAGATCGCCGCCGCTGCTCGCATCATCTACGTTGCTGTCCTGGACGTCCGTGTAGAAGATATCCTGAGTGGCGGTGTTGTTGCGGATCGTCCATTGCGTCCCCGGAGCGGTGCTGCGGAGCAGGATTTCGTTACCGGAGGTTCCGGTGATCGTCAGATCGGCGGTCACCGTCTGGGGCGCGCCGGCCTGGGAGTAGAGGGTCTTACCCGCCGCACTCGATGGCACCAGGAGATTAGAAAAACTGGTGGAACCGGTAATGGTGCTGTTCTTAGCGCTGTCAGTGAAGGAGACCGTCTCGGTCCCGCTGCTGTAGCTGCCCTGATTGTTCCAGTCCCCGCTCACTGCAATGTCGAAGTTCCCGCTGTCGAGGGTGTCCCCAGCATCAATAGTCAGGTCATCCCCTACGGTTACGGTACCTGCCAGGGTCCAGGTGCCGGCGGAGAAGCGGAGGTCGTGATAGCCCGACCAGGCGGCGATGGTCGTCCCGCCGCCGGAGTACTCGACCTCCCCGGAGTCGGTGTCCAGAGTGAAGTTAGACACATCCTCGCTGCCGTTGACGATGAGCGTTCCCTGGTTTTCGAACGCACTTGCATAAAGAGTATAGCCGGCAAGGTCCAGCGTTGCCCCCGCTTCTATTGTCAGGTCGGCAAGTGCATTGGCCGTGGCAGAGCTGAGCACCGGCTGGGTGGAGACGTTCTTGATCAGCACCGAATCACCATTCACCGGAACTCCCGCCGGATCCCAGTTGTTGGCATTGCTCCAGTCGCTGTCCACCGTCCCGTACCATTTCTTGGAGGAGAGATCGTCGAAGGCATAGACCTTGTCGTCCTCCACCGGGTAGAGGGAGCCGCCATCGAAAGAGAGCTGCAGCCTTCCGGAAGAGACGCTGTTGGCGCTGGCGAACTCGAGTCCGGAGATGGTCACCGCCCGGCCGCTGTCAAAGTCATTGGTGATAACATCGATTACTGCAACCTTGTCACCGGACTCGTACGTTGCCCCGGTGGCCGCGTCCCCCTGCGTCCCGCCGGATACTGAGGTGGTGACAGTTGCCCCGGTGTCGAAGACCGCGTCCAAGCTATCGGGAATCCTAATGCGGATGTCTTCGGCTACAGTAATGTTGCCCGTATCTCCCTCGGTCACCGTCACGTCCGGCAGCGCCACCGGGCTTGTCCCTACATCGACAAGGAGGTTGTTCGCCGAAGATATGCTAGGCGGTATGAGGTCTGCAAAGACCACGTCTACAGTCTCGTTGGTTCCAGGCAGCGTCGATGATCCATTGCTGCCGTCGGTCACCGGCGTCACCGTGACCGTACCGTCGGTGGTATTGGTCCTGGAGATGGTGATCCAGCCCACCCCGCTCACATCAGTAGTGACCACCGTGCTCGTTGCCCCGACTACCGTGGGGTTGTCGACATCCGCGTTGTTGTTTTTCTCCTCGATGGTGACATTGGTGAAGGCGGAGACGTCCACGTAGATATCCCGCTGGTAGGGAAGCGGATTGCCGTCACTATCTACCACCTGGAAGCTAATCTTTTCGATATCCATACCGTTGTCGATTGCCGTACCGTCCTCCGCGGAGGTGGCGATGTGGTCCGGGTCGGGAGGATTGTAGGAGCTGGCGTAGACCCGGTACATGGTGTCGGTGGACTCGTTGGGCTCGGTTCCATCGGTGACACCGGCCTCTCCATCGGCAACGGCGCTGTTGTTCTCCCAGGACCATAGTTCGGAGGTGTTGGGATAGCCGACAGAGCCGACCTCTGAAACTCGTACCCGCCAGGTTCCGTTATCCTCGTCGGCTGCGATGGAGATTGAGGCGTTGTCGGTGTCGTCGCTCGCCGCATCGATGGTCAGGGCGGTGCCGGCCCCCTCGGGTTCCTTGTCGTAGATCATGACGGTAGGCTCACCGCCGAAGGGGTCGAAATCCCAGGCCCCGACGATGATATACTTTCCCAAGCCCCCGGCCCCCTCAGGCACGAAGGGATGGAAGTCCCAAATGTCGTCGATATCCGCCCGGAACACGACACACCAGGAGTAGGCAAAGACCTCTCCGCTGGATATTCCTGTTGGGGTGCTGCCATTGTTGAAGGAGGCATCAAAGCGGTAGCCATTTTTGAAGTTGCTTCCCGCGGAGGCTTCGGCAACGATTTTAAAATAGTACTTGTTGCCGATGTGCTCACCTTCGCTCGGGTACACCGGATTGAAGTAGGTCCAACCGGTATCAGTGGCATTCCCGTTGGCCGTGGAATAGACCTTTTGATCGAGTTGGGTGCCGCCGGAAAGGTAGACGTCGGTTGTCGTATACTTGTATTTACGGGCGGAGGGGCTGCTGTAGGTCCCCTCGCCACCTACCAGGGTAAAGGTCATCGATTCCCCGGCTACCATATCGGTCTGGTCCTGGGGGTTGCCGTTGTTTACCCCCGGGTCTTGGACCGCGAAGTAGATCGGCGATGTCACTGAGTCGGGAATTTCGAAAAAGAAGACGTTGATACCGTCGATGTCGCCATTGGCAGTGTCCCCGGCACTCGAAAGCCAGTTCTGGGAGCCGCTGGGAACCCGGGTTTGGGCGAAGAGTGAAGAAAAAGTGATCAGCAATAAAGCTGTTACGATGAAGCTCCGTCTCAATTCCATATCCTTATGGGACAACTCTCTATGGAGTCCACTGGGTATCAGCTCTTTCCTATATTCCTTTGTACGATTCTCTGCTCCTTAAGCTTGTTTTGTTATGATGGATCAAAGGTGAAGTTCACTTCCCAGCTTTCAGCGCTTGTATCCGCCCCATTTGAGTCTTCACTCCAGAAGCTAACTGGTACAGTTATCAAGTCTGTGCTAACCTGTGGGTCGAGGTCTATGCTTACCACACCGGTATCCTGATCAAGTGACATATATGCTGGCATGCCACTAGACTTAAAAATCACTGTATCCCCAGAATCCGGATCATCCCTCCCATTCACCTGCTCAATAGAAAGGTAGTAATATAGGATCTGATCAAAATATGCCGGATAGATTGGATTCTGCGGATCAGAACCAGTATCTATTCGATCATCTGCCTCCCCTGTCACCGGATAGGGCGGCTGATTAGAGCCGGGCAGCTGACAACCCATTATTACCATCAGGCAAATAATTGCACCAATCCTCACCAACCACCTAAATACTTTGTATTCCAGTATTCCATTCATACCCTTACGATCGGGTCACCCAAGAAGAAATCCCGTTAAGCAACATTGGCCCGGTCATCCTCCTTATTTTTTATCAGCCCGGCCATACGGCCGGGCTTAATTCTCCATTATCCTCAACTGCCTACAAAGCTGAAAGTCACCGTCAGGCTCTCCGCGCTACTGTCGGCACCTTTGCTGTCTACGCTCCAGAAGTTGTAGGTCTCCTCGCCAATCGGCGCACCGGTAATGGTCACCACTCCAGTGTCGGGATTCAGATTCATGTGCTCCGGGAGCGGGTCGGAGGCAAACGTCACCGCATCCCCGTCCGGGTCGTCTTGTCCTTCCACCTGCTCGATAAAGAGGTAATAGTACTGCTCAAAAGAAAAGCGGGCGGTGTACTGCGGATTCGTCTCCTCTTCGACAAACGGCGTCTCATCGTCCCCGGTTACCGGATAGGGCGGCTGGTTGGCCGGCGCATCCGGATCCACATAGTTCAGATACCAGTCCCGGTACTCGCTGCCGCCGCTCTCGCGCCAGGGAGTGAAGTCGGGGTAGAACTCTTCGATCCGCCGGGTCTCCTCCGGAGCAGTCCAGTCCGCCGGGACCAGCAGGCCCCAGGGGAAGTTGTTCTCGTCCATGAAGAGCGAGCCCTCGGGGTTGGCAGAACCCTCGATGCTCTCTTCGCCCAGCAGGTGCACGTCGTAGCCGGTGTTCTTGACGTAGAGGTAGGGGTTGTAGGGCGGGCGGTCCACGATCACCTCCCCGGAGTTCGTGTCGATGTTCTGCAAATCGGGTTCGATAAAATCGACCTCGAACCAGGCGCTCTTGCCCACCGCATTGGAGCTGCTCTTGAAGACTTCGACCTCCAGCGGAGCTTTGAGCCCGGAACGGGAAAAGGAGCGCAGCGCACCCGCGGCATCCACATACTCGCCCGTCACCGCTGCCGTCCCCTCGTAGCTGTCTATGCGAATGCCAAAGAGGTGGTCGTAGCCGGCAATCTTCTCCTGGGCGGTAATGTCGAAGCGAACCGAATCCAAGGCCGAACCGTCGCTGTTGACCCGTTCCTCGATGCTGTAGGCGGCAATGAAGTCGTTGTAGTCGGCATCGCCGGCATCGGCGCGGCCAAAGAGATCCTCGTAGGCAACCGTCAAATTACCCTCGGCGGGAATGCCAGTTTTGAAGGCGGTTCCGGCGTCATCGGGGTCCGCATCGTAGGCGTCGGGAACGCCGTCACCATCCGTATCGGGCTCCAGACTGCGGGAGGCGACAAAGCTCTCCTTACGGGCCATCGCCATCGTCCGCTCGATTCGCTTGTAGCGGACCATGTCGGAGATCGTCACCCGCCGCTCTTCGAAGCCCTCGGCGCTCAAAACGAGTTCGATATCCTGCGGGGCGGAGGGAAGGTACACCACCGGTGAGCTCACCCCGTCGCTTCCGACGAGGCCCTCGTTGAGTCGGCGGCCTTCGGCATCGAAAAGCCGCAGATATACCTCCCCAGCTCCGGCAGGCAGTTTTTGTCTTTCCCCGTCCTCGCCGGCGGCAAAGAGTTCGACCCGAATATCGAGTTGTACAGGATAAAAGGTGGAAAACTCCTCGAACGAGCGAGGCGTGTAATCGACGGAATCAGAGGGGAGGGCTATTGAACTCGGCCCGCCTCCAAAGACGGCTGAATCGGCCATCCAATTGCCCATGGGGCAGCCGGCGGCTAAAGCCGCCAGGATGACGATGCTCATTATTAAAAATACTCGTTTCATAGAACGAACTCCTTCCAGTAAAATTTACAAAACCGGAATCGAAGCCGAGTTGCACTACTGTTTCTGGAAAGAAGTATACTGCAGAGCTAGGAAATAATCCATTGTGAGGCTGCGAACTAACAAAATTTTCACGTATGAAGTTCTTTCAAAATTGCATCCTGTTAAGTAAAAGTTGCGACGTCGCAACTTTTTAGGATGGGAAAATGAGGGGAGTAGATAGGGGCACACTTCTACTGTCGTGCGATCACGAGGGGCGTGTGGTAGCGAGGGCCGATCGGCCACGAGGTCCGAGCGGCTTGTCTGCATATCCGAGCGGCTTGTCCGTATACAAGAGGATTTTATTATCGAAGGTGGTCCAGAACTTGCGCTTTGCTCGTAGCATCCAAAATCTCATCCAGGGCCGCTTCAATTTTGGCGAGGTCTTCGTTTTGCCTAATCAGCTCCGCCTCTTCCTCGGTAATGCCGAATTTTTTATCGAGCTGCCGAATCAAGGTGCTGTGCTCTCCTTCTCTTCAGTATAGCCCGCTCTTTCGAATTCGCCAAACAGCAGTTCGATCTCCTCTTCGCTTTTTATTTGGAACAGGGCCTCGTAGCACCGGTAGTAGAACTCCCACAGGTAAGAGGAAGAAAATTGCGGATTAGATCGGCCGCCGCCTCCGGATCCGAGAAAGCGGCTTTGAAAAACGCGTCATAGGGAGAGTGGGCAGGAGAGTGGCTATGTTCACCCATTGGGCATCTTCCCCTTTTCTCCCTTGCCCCCTCCGCCAAAGCCGGCTACACTCGAGACTATGCAGACGACGATTACCGTATCAACAAGCGCCCGAGAGGGGCTCTACGACATTACCGGCGAGGTGGAGAGCGCGCTGCGGAAGGCGGGGGTCGAGACCGGCATCTGCAGCGTCTATGTCCGGGGAGCCACCGCCGGCATCATGATCCAGGAGAACTGGGACGAGAGCGTGCAGAGCGATGTGATCGCCCTGCTGAAGAAGCTCGCACCGCAGGGAGTCTGGCAGCACGACCGGCAGGACGGCAACGGCGACTCCCATTTAAAAGCCGGCCTCGTCGGCCCGTCGGAGACCATTCCGGTGAGCGGCGGAAAGCTGGCCCTCTCCACCTGGCAGAACATTTTCCTCTGCGAGTTCGACGGCCCGCGTCGGAAGCGTGAGATCGTAGTGACCGTCGCCGCCGCCTGAGCCGGGATTTTAAGCCCTCTGCATTGATTCCTTCTCGTGGCCAAGCTATACTATTCGTAGCATGACGAATCGATGGAGATATCGCAGGTATGGCAAAACGGCTCGATCTCTATTATATCAGTGCCCGCTATCCGGACGCCTTTCCCTCGGGAGCACCGTTCGAATATTTTACCCGCGACCAAGCTGAAGAAGCTGTTCAGTATGCCGAAGCACTGGTCGCAGCAACCCGCAAAGCTGCCGGGGAGGGGTACGGAGGAAGTGAAGGATGAGCAGAGAAGTCCTCAGCGTATCAGGCCGCCGGCCGCTGCGCGGGCGGTCTCTCGAAGAGTTCATCCGGGAGGTCCGGCAGCTGCTTGCAGGGAGAATTGAGGCGGCCTATCTATTTGGCAGTGCGGGTACTCCGCAGTTTGGCCGTCACAGCGACATCGACCTCATTTTGGTAGCGGAAACCGACACCCCCTTCATCGAACG
>CAYFUX010000051.1:4826-17376 GCA_964346455.1 uncultured Spirochaetaceae bacterium | reverse complement strand
TGCGGTCATCACCTCCATCAGCCCCTCGCGCCGGTAGAGCTGCGGGTCGACCCGCTCGGCAAAGTACTGCAGGTCCATCGGCTGCGCCCATTCGAGGTAGTAGAGCGGTCCATAGGTCTGAAAACACTCGCCGTTGTAAAAAAGGAGGGCATAACACACCCGGCGTCCCTGGCTGAACATCTGCCGAAGCCCAGGCGAGTGGACGATGTACTGACGGTCGTCGTCGTAATCGACAAAACGGATCAACTGCTCCCCCTCTTCGGCGAGCAGCTCGAAGGCGGTCATGTACCACGGCTCCTCCACCGCGGTCTTCAGAAAATCCATCGCCGCATCGCTCAGTTCGCCCTGCGACCGGGCGGTTTTCCAGAACGCTCGCGAGCGCTTCTCATCGGCAAAAACCCAAATCATTGCCAGCTGCGCCATTATCCGGTCCGCCGCCTCATCGACGCCGGCCTCCTCGAGCCGTTCCCACTGTTTGTTGTACTTCTGTACCTGTGCCCACAAGCGCTTCGCGTAGCCCTTCCGGTTCACCCAGGTAAATACAGCCGGCTCGAGCTCCCCGAGCAGCTCCTCCACTCGCCGAGAGGCGTCGGTCATTCTTCGTACTCTTTCACGCTCCATATCTTCTACCGTACCGTAAGGTAGGAGAAAAAGCAAACCAGGGGGCGGGGGCGGAGAAGACAAGAGAGGAGAGGACAGGGCCGAACGTAGAAACTGTCACGAAGCTTATGGATACATCTTGCCGTTCTTAGTATTTTCTAGGATACTCAAAGGTTCTGCGAGGTACATCCATGACATCTCTACGCACCTTTCCCGTCAACCCGGGACGATTTCCGTTTTTCTACGGCTGGTTTCTCCTCGGATTCGGTACCCTCGGGATGCTGATGAGCATCCCCGGCCAGACGGTCGGCGTCTCCGTGTTCACCGACTTCCTCATCGACGTGCTCGCCCTCGACCGGAACGGCATCAGCATGGCGTACCTGGTGGGAACCGTCGGCAGCGCTCTCACGCTCACCGCCGGAGGAAAAGCCTACGACCGCTACGGCGCCCGCCCGGTGGGGGTGCTCGTGACCATCCTCCTGGGCCTCACGCTCATCGGCCTCTCCTATGTGGATGCCGTAACCGACGCGGTCGCCCTCCCCTTCATCCCCCGGCAGGTAACCGCCTTTGTCGTGGTCGCCCTCGGTTTCTTCTTCCTCCGCTTCTTCGGGCAGGGGATCCTGACGATGACCAGCCGCAATATGGTGATGAAGTGGTTCGAAACCCGCCGCGGTACCGCCAACGCCGTCCTCGGGGTGTCGGTGGCCCTCGGTTTCTCGGCGGCCCCCAGGCTGCTCAACGACCTGATCGTCCTCACCGGCTGGCGGGAGGCGTGGCGCCTGATGGCCCTGGCCCTCGGCGCCTTTGCCGTCATCGCCTTCCTCTTTTATCGCGACAACCCCGAGAAGTTCGATCTGGTGCCGGACGGCAGCTCCGAAGTCCGCAGCCGCCGCAAGGCCGCCCATGCGGATGCGGCCGCCGCCCGGGACTTCACCCTTCCGGAAGCGCGCCGCACCTACGCCTTCTGGATTTTCGCCCTCACTCTCGCCCTCTCCGCCCTGCTGATCACCGCCTTCACGTTCAACGTGGTGAGCATTTTCTCTGAGGTGGGCTTGAGCCGCGAGCGGGCGGTCTCGGTCTTCCTGCCGGCATCGGTGATCGCCGTTACCGCCCAGTTCATCGGCAGCTGGGTCAGCGACTACATCCCTCTAAAACGCCTGGCGCTGGTCCAGACCCTCGGCGCCGCCCTGCTCTCCTCCGGAGTGCTGCTCTTGAGCGAAGGCCTTCCGATCTATCTCATCATCGCCGGCATCGGCCTCTCCCAGGGCATGATGGGCATCACCGGCAATATCACCTGGCCGCGCTACTTCGGCCGCCTCCACCTGGGGGCAATCTCCGGCTTTGGCATGGCCCTCACCGTCGCCGGCAGCGCCATCGGCCCCTACCTCTTCAGCCTCTCCCTGGACCTCTACGGCAGCTACCAACTCGCCGGCGGCTTCTTCCTCGCCTTCGCCGTTGTGCTTTTCATCGGCGCGCTGTTCGTCAAACGGCCGCAATAGGGGGGAACTGGCACGAAGCTTATTGGTATCCGCCCGGTATATTTGCTAAGCTGGCATTTCCATGTATACTGAAAGGCCATGGCTAACGTCTACATCGGTACCAGCGGCTTCTCCTACCGGGATTGGGTGGGCCCCTTCTACCCCGAAGGGCTGCAGAAAGGCGAGTTTCTCAGCTATTACGCCCGCCGCTTCTCCTTTACCGAACTCAACTTCACCTACTACCACATGCCCGGGGCCGAAACCTTCGAGCGCATGCTCGCCAAGGTTCCGGAAGGCTTCCGTTTTACGGTGAAGGCCCCCGGCAGCCTCACCCACGAGCGCGGAGAAAGCTGGAAGGAGGAGTGCGCCGCGTATACCCGGGCCCTCGAGCCGCTGCGGCAGGCCGATGCTCTGGCGGGGGTGCTGTTGCAGTTTCCCTACAGCTTCCACTACACCGCAGAGAACCGGGAGTATCTGGCGGCGCTGATCGGCGAGCTGAGCAAGTCGAGCGATTTGAGCCAATCGAACGAGTCGAGCAAACTCGGGAAGCTGCCGCTCTTTGCCGAGTTTCGCAACGACGAGTGGGAGCATCCCTCGGCCCTCGAGGGGCTGCAGGCCCGCGAGGTGGGCATCGTGGTCACCGATCAGCCGGACCTTCCGCGGCTGCCCGGCCTCCGCCGGGCGGTGACCGCCGACCGTGCCTACCTTCGGTTTCACGGGCGCAACAAGGAGAACTGGTGGACCGGCGACAACACCAGCCGCTACGACTACCTCTATTCACAGGAGGAGCTCGAAGAGCGGCTGCCGGACCTGCTGGCCATGCAGAAGCAGAGCTCGCATCTCTACGTGGCCTTCAACAATCACCACAAGGGGCAGGCGGTACAGAACGCTTTCGAGTTTGCCGAACTGCTCGAGGCGCACACCGGCCGGCACTACGGGCCGGAGAAGCCCGGGCCAAAACCCCACGGGCCGGAGCACCCCGGCCACTCCCCCGGCCAAGAAAAGGAGCAGTCATGAAGCGCAACACTGATTCGGCCCCGGCGCCGATACCGGCCTCCCGCAGCGCGGGAACGCAGCTACAGAGCAAAGCTCCCCTCGTGCGGCTCGCCGCCGAATGGGGCCCGCCGGAGCTGCAGAGCAACGCCGCCCTGCTGGCCGACTACGCCGCTCGCCTGACCGGCTCGCACAGCAGCTGCTGGTACCGGGTTCCGAAGCAGCGCGGCGGCGGCGCCGCGCAGTGGCTGACCCTCGGCGCCCGGATCGGCTCGGCGGCGGTACCCAATCGGCTGCCGGCAGGCCACGAGACCGTGAAGTTTCTGCGGGAGTGCGGCGGCGCGGCCGTCCAGTTGAGCAGCTCCGGCCCCTTCCCGCTGCTACTGCTGCACGATACGCTGCAGAGCGCCGCCGCCGTGGCAGTGAAAGCCCGCTCGGGCGAGGAGGGTCTGCTGATCGTCGGCTCCCGCGCCCCCTACGCATATAACGGCGAGGCAATCGCCATACTCGAGGAGCTCGGCACCTTTGCCCGGCACGCTTCCTACAGGAGGACATCATGATTACCACCCTCACCAATTTGTTCCCGTCCCAGCTCGGCTACATCCTTGCCATCGGCCTGCCCGTGCTGCTGATCGTCGTTGTGGCGGAGAAATACGTTCGCCGGCACCGCCGGACCATCCGGCGCGAACTGCGTCGCTGCGCCGAAACCCACCCGGCCTTTCGCCAGGACTTCCACTTTACCGTCATCCCTGAGGAGCTGAACCGCCACTTTGGACTGGTCAAAAAACTCTCCCGCCTCTACGGCGTAAACCTCGTACGGCTGACGCGGCTCGACGACTTCTGGATCGCCAAACTCCACCGCAAGCCGAACCGCCGCCTCTTCAACCGGATTCTCGACTACTCGCCGGATAAAGGGCTGTTCACCTGCTTTCGCGCCGCCCTCGAGTCAAAGCCACTAATGAAGCTTTTCCGCGAATGGACCGAAAAGAGCGGGGAGTTCATGATCTTGCGCAGCATCGCCCACTCCGGGGCGGGCCGCGATTTCAACGGGCGCCGCGCCCTCGAGGCCTGCAGCGAGACGATGGACGAGCTCTTTGAGATGACCGGCGACCAGGAATGGACGAGCCGCTGGTTTGCCGTCAATATTCTGGTGCACTCGGAGGAGGAGCGGGCGGTACGCGCCCTCTGGGAGGCCTTCTCCGACCCCGCCTTTCGCATCCGGGAGACCGTCGCCGCCCTTTTCAGCCACAGCAATCAAGAGGCCCTCTACGGAAAACTGCAGGGCCTGATGCTCGACGACCCGGTCTACCGGGTCCGGCGCGCCGCCCGCACCCGCATCGAACAGGACTTCGCCGCCTACTATTCGATCCCCGAGGGGCTGACGAAGGTGCAGAAGCTGCACCTCTCGGAACTGCTGAGCCTCGCCTACCAGCAGGACCGCGAGTACGCCTTTACCCTGATCGACGGCGACGACGAGGAGCTGATGATCGAAGCCGCCCGCCTGCTGAGCGACAGCGGCGCGCTGACCGAGCTCTTTGTTGGCGTTTTCCACGAGGATGCCCGTTCCCTCGCCAGGGCGGAGGAGCTGCTGACCAAAGCCGCCCGGGTGCACTACACCGGCTTTCTCGACGCCCTCGAGCAGCACGCCTCTCCCGGCACCATCCTCCTAGCCGCCCACATCCTGAAGGAGCACGGGCCGATTCGCCACATCACCACCCTCGTCCAGAAGGTGCGCGCCTTTGACGGGGAGCGGAAGTCCCGCCCGCCCCTCGCGCAAATCTACCGGGAAGGACTCGTCTGCGCCTGCACCCGCGGCGACGATACCGCCCTCTCCCTCACCGCCGCCGAGCTCGCCGAACGACCGAAGGATGCGCTGCTCCACGAGACGCTGCTCCCGCTCCTGCCGCGCGAGAAAGCCCACATTTACGTGGACAAGCTCTTTTCCTTCCTCCGTACCCCGGGCTACCGTAACCTTGACACCCTTCGCCGTCTCCTTACTAAGATCGAACCCTCCCTCGTGCTGCCCACCCTCTTTACCATTATCAAAGCCCGGGATGCCGAAAAACGGGACGTCCAGGGGGAAGCGCTGAAGATTCTCTGCGAAATGCGCATGCCCTACACCATTCAGCATGTCCTCGAGCACCTGCCGCTGCTTTCTCTGCAGAACGCCCGCCACTACGCGGCGCTGCTGGCCGAGCACTCTCGGGAGGTCTACACCGAACGGGCCCACCTTCTGCTCACCAGCCCGGACTCCCGCAGCCGCTCCCGCATTATCGCCAGCATCCCGGAGGACCTTCGCGATGAGTTTATCGAAGAGATCCGCACGGCGGTGAAAGACAGCGACCCTGACGTGCGCATCTCCGCCGCCCTCGCCCTCATCTCCTCCGGCAGCGAGCAGGACCGCGAGCACTGCCTGCACCTGCTGCGCGACCCGGTGGATCGTGTCCGCGAAGAGGTGGCCGCCGCCTTCGCCGCTGAGGCGACCGATTCGACCCGGACAGAGCTGCGCCGCATGCTCTTTGACCCCAACGAACTGCCGCCGGTCAAGAAGTCGATCGTCACGGGACTCGCCGAAAGCCCCGACACCACCTCGGTGGACATCATCGTGGAGCTGATGGCCGAAGAAACCGAACTCCGCGAGGACGCCGCCCGCGCGCTCAGCCGTAAGCAGGGCCGCAGCGCCATCGAGCGGATTCTCGAACAGATCTCCTCCGCCGCCCCGGAAATCCGCAAGCTGCTGGTGGAGGTCCTCAAGTCGATGGGCGAGGCCTCGGAGAGCGTCCTCGAGTCGCTGCTCTTCGAGCTCGACCATCCGCTGCGCGAGGTGACGGTGGAGGTGCTCGAGTCCATCGGTTCGGTCGACAGCCGCATCCGCCACCTCACCAACCGCGACCCCTCCATCCGCCGCGAGGCGGCGGCCTTCCTCTACCAGGCCGGCACCAAGTCGGCCTACCGCGGCCTCGTCCAGGCGGCCCGCGACCCGGACGAGGAGGTCCGCTCCTACGTGGTAAAGGCCCTCGACGCCCTCGACTCCGACCGCGGCCAGGCAATTCTGGAGGAACTGCAAAGCGATCCGGAGAAACGGATCCGCACCTTCACCGCCTGGGCCCTCGAGCGTCACCGCGCCCGAAAGCTCTGAAGCGTCACGAGGAGAGGCGGAGGGGGATTTTTTCCTTTTCCGCCTCCCCACGGGCCCCCTGCAGTTGACAGCCCCTCTCAGTCAGCTACACTTAGAGATGATGTGAAAAGTAGACGCCCTCTCGTTCATAGGTCTCCCCATTTCCGCCGTCCCGTCCCGTCGCTTCTTCTCCTCTGTGCAGCGGCCCTGCTCCTCACCGCCGGCTGCAGCCGCTCCGGCTTCGCCGGCCGGAGCACTGCAGTATCGCCCGACCGGGTGGAGCGGAAAATCAGCTCCCTGCTCGAGCTGGCCGCCTATGAGTACCGCTACCGCGACATCGTCTACATCGGCGAGGAGGCCCGCTTCCTGGGCATCAAGCATCTTGACAAACGGCTCCTCTTCGCGGTGGATTTTCACATCACCGCGGGAGTCGACCTCGATTCCCGCGAGCTGCGGGTCCTGCCTCTCACCGGCGGGGGTGTGCGGGTCGAACTCCCGGCGCCGGGCATTCTCACCGTCGATGCGGCGGAGGAGTCGATCCGGCAGTATTTTGTGAAGGAGTTCGGCGGGCAGGTCTCCCGGCTCGAGTACTACGACCGCATCGCCGAGCACAAGCGGGAAGCTCGGCAGCAGGCAATCGCCGACGGCATTGTCGAACGGGCCGGCACAAACGCCCGCACCATCCTCGCCTCCGCCCTGCAGGGGCTGGGAATCGAACCCGCCTACGTGGTCTTTCGGCCGCGGGAGCCGGGTGGGCCGCAGAACAGCGGTGCGCCACGGGAAGGCGGTGCTCCGCAGAACAGCACTGACCGGCAAAACAGCTGGAAGGGGCCCTGAGATGTTTTCCACCCTGAAGGCGAAAGCCGCCGGCATCCTGATCGGCCTCCTGCTCGCGGCGTTGCTTGCCGTGGCGGCGGTGACGTTCGTCCCCGCCCTCTCCTTCCCCTTCTCCCTGCCCTTCATCCGGCGGGACTACACCTCCGCCCACGAGCTGATTCTCCGGGAGCTGCGGCCGGTCTTCACCCTCTCCACCGTCGAATACTCCTACAAGACGGTCTTTCCCTACGATTTTCTGCCCGAGGGGATCGAAGCCGGGGCGGTGATGCGGAAGTCGCTGCGGGGCGAGACGCTGTCCGAACGGGAAGAGGAGGCGGCCCGGCTGCTCGCCCTCTGCCGTCGGGTGGGTATCGACCTCGACGCCTCCGCCTACCAGTTCGTCGTGGTCCAGGCCCGGGTGCGGGGCGGCTTCCGTCTGGCAGACACGCCCTGGCGCAGCCCCGGCGGGCAGGCGACTGAAGGTAGGCAGTCGTCACAAAGTGGTCAGGCGGCGGGAGGTGGACAGCCAACGGAAGGTGGGCAACAGGCAAAAGATGGGCGGCGCCCCTCCCTCGAGGGGATCATCCACATCGAACGCAGCAGCGGCCGGGTGGAGATCACCCTCCCGCCGCCGCAGATCACCGCCTTCATTATCGAAGACGAGACGAGCGGCGAATACCGCTACCCCGACATCGACGTTACTCCGCGGGAATGGAAGCTGATTACCGACTACGTCCGCAGCACTCTCGAGCAGCGGGTGATCGACGAAGGCATTCTGGAGCGAAGCCGCAGGAACGGACGCCGGCTGGTGCGGCGGCTGCTGCAGGAGGCGGGCTGGAAAGAAGTGCACTTTCACGAAGCCGAAGCCGCCGCCGAAGGGCAGAAGTAGAAGCCGCTCACTCCCGTTACCGGGCCTGGCCGGCAGGGCAGTGGGGCAATGGACCAATGGACCAGTGGGGCAGTGGGGCAGTGGGGCAGAAAGTCAGCTCCCCCGGGAAAGAGCGAAAGGCGCCCTAGTCCGGCAGGTCCCAGCCCATCTCGCTCTGACAGTAGGTGAGAAAATGCCGGTACTCCTCTTTCAGTTCATCCAAGTAGCGGCGGGCATCCTCGCCCCGGCCGTCCGCCGCCGCCTCTTCGAGGGCCGCGGCGGTGTTGCCCATCCGCTTTGCCGAGAGGTTCAGCCCGCCGCCTTTGATGGAGTGGGCCTCCCCCCGGAGCCGCTCCCAGTCGCTGTCGGAGAACGCCGCCTCCATCACCGGGATCTGCGCGCGCACCTTCTCTATGTAACTGCTCACCACTCTTCGAACCACCTCCTCCTTGTCCATAAAGGTCTCGGTGGCCTCCGCGTAGTCGAAAATCGCCTCGCCGGACTGCTCGTCCCCCCGGCCGCCGCGCGCAGCCGGCTCCTCCGGCTCCTCTTCCACCGGCTCGAGCTCCTCCGGCTCCTCGGCATCCTCGACTGGCTCGAGTTCTTCAGCCGGCTGCTCCGCCGCTTCCTCTGACTGGCTCGAAGCTTGTTGATTTTGCACCTGCTCGGCGCTTATCCACTTCTCCATTACCGGCACGAGGTCCTTCTTCTTGAAGGGCTTGACCAGGAAGTCATCCATGCCCGCCTCGAAGCTCTTCGCCTCCTCGCCCTTGAGGGCGCTGGCGGTGACGGCGACGATGGGAGTGTGCACCCCGAGGCGGCGGATTTCGCGGGTCGCTTCATAGCCGTTCATCTCCGGCATCTGCACGTCCATAAAGATGATGGTGTAGGCCTGCGTCTGAACGGCCTCCACTGCCTCCTGTCCGTTGACCGCCAAATGGACTTCATGGCCGAGGTTCTCGAGGATCGTTTTGAAGAGCTGCTGATTCACCTCGTGATCCTCTGCCACCAAAACGATGCCGCCGGTGATCTCTTCGACCAGCTGCACCGGCTCCCCACCGGCGCCGCCGAGCTCTTCCGCCGCCTCCTCACCCTCTTCGCTGAAGGCGCGGACGAGGGTCTGAAAGAGCTTGGCCTTTTTGATGGGCTTGCTGAGGTAGCCTTCGAACCAGCGCAGCAGCTTCATCTTTGCCTCTTCGCCGCTCTTGCCGGTGGGGCTCATCAGGAAGAGGCGGGTTTCGGCGAGCTCCTCGTCGCTGTTGACCTCGCTGGCAAACTGCCAGCCGTCCATACCGGGCATCAGGAGGTCCACCAGGCAGATGTCGAACTCGCGCTCGCTACCCTTCGCCTCGCGCAGTTTCGAGAGTGCCTCGTGGCCGTGTTCGGCCTCCTCCACGGTAAAGCCCCATTCCTGCAGGTAGTTCCTCAGCAGCCGGCGAATGGTGGCGTTGTCGTCGACTACCAGCGCCTTGCCGGTAAAGTAGTCCTCCGGCAGCCGATGATAGAAGCTCTCCTCCTGCTGCTTGCCAAGGCGGGCGGTAAACCAGAAGATCGAGCCGCCCTCTTCGCGGTTTTCGACACCGATCTCGCCGCCCATCATCTCCGCCAGGTTCTTCGATATGGAGAGCCCCAGGCCGGTGCCGCCGTACTTGCGGGTGGTGGAGGAGTCGACCTGGGAGAAGACCTTGAAGAGTTTATCCTTTTTCTCCTGCGGAATGCCGATGCCGGTGTCGACCACCGAGAACTTGACCGTCACCTCGTCGTCAGTCTCCTCCAGCTTCTCCGCGTGCACCGTTACCTCGCCCTCATCGGTAAACTTCACCGCGTTGTTGAAGAGGTTGACGATCACCTGCCGCAGCCGCACCGGATCCCCCTTCAGCAGGTGGGGCACGTCATTCTCCACAAAGACCGCCGTGTCCAGGCCCTTCTTGTGCGCCTCGAGGGCCACCAGGTCCACCGCATCCTCGGCCATCTTGTAGAGGTCGAAATCGATGGTTTCGATGGAGAGCTTTCCCGCTTCGATCTTCGAAAAATCGAGGATGTCGTTGATCAGACTCAGCAGCACGTCCGCCGAAAAGCCGACCTGCTCGACGTACTCCTGCTGCTCGGGGTCCAGCTCGGTTTCGCCGAGCAGTTCGGTCATGCCGGTGATCGTATGGATGGGCGTGCGGATCTCGTGGCTCATGTTGGCGAGGAAGTCCGACTTGGTGCGCGTCTCCCGCTCGGCCGCCTCCTGCGCCTTCTGACTCAGCTCCTTCGCCTCATGCAGCGAACGTTCGTACTCTTTCTGGGTGGTAATATCTTCTATAAAGGCGGCGAAAACCTGGTGGGTCAAAGTGCTGATAGGCGAAATGTTGATCCGCCACCAGCGCTGCTGCCCCTCACGATCCTGGTACCGGGCCTGCTCGGAGGCGTGCTTCCGTCCCTCGGACAACAGCTGTTCGACCATCTCCCCAAAGACTCCCCGATCTTCGCGGCTCAGGAACTCGGGGAATCGCACTTTCTCCTCTCCGGACTTCCCCACATAGGTCCAGAAGGCCTTGTTGGCGGTCAGTATTTTTCCGTATTTCGTGCACAACACGATGCCGATCGGCGATTCGCTAAAGATGGATCGAAAAATCTCTTTATTCATGATTTCTCTGCCGCATTCGCGCTTAGAATGAGGTGTTCAGAATCTCTTCCGATTTCTTCAGCAGCTGCTCCGGTTTCAGCGGTTTGATCATGTAGCTCTTGATTCCGTAGCCCACCGCCTTGATCACCGTCTCTTTTTTGCTCAAGGCCGAAAACACGATCACCGGTGTCTCCACGTTCTCCTTCGACATGTGCTGCAGCACCTGAAAGCCGTTGATCTCCGGCATCATCAAGTCCAGAAACACCAGGTCGAAGTCATTGCTCTTCATCCCGTCCAGAAACTCCCGGCCGTTGTTGAAGCTGTGCAGCCGCCAGTTGGTCTCTGAAAACACCGTTTTCACCAGCTCTTGGATCACCACGTCGTCGTCCACTACCGCCACCTGTGCCTCGCTGCTGAAGACGCTCGTGCGCTGCTGATCCTCGTGCTGCAGCTCCTGCTCATCGAAGCGCAGTTGAATCGTTTCGCTCTGATTCTTCTTTGGCGCAGTACTCTTGAGCACCTTCTCCCGCGCCATCTCGTCCTTGGCGATTTCGTCGGAGCGCAGCCCCAGCAAACTGTCCATGGCATTGTCCAGACTGTCGAGCACTTCGATCTCCCCAAAATCGGTACTCTGAGTAATCCACTGTTTTGCATTATCGTTGTTCGTCAGCACCTTGATCATCTTGTGGTTCGACTGCGCTTCCTCGACCACCTTCTCCAGCAGCATAACCAGCTTGCTGCGGTGGTCATCCGGCAGCTCCAGCCCCGCCATCATGATCAGCACCTTCGGATGCGTTACCTGATACAGCTCGAGCAGCTCGGCAATCTTGTACTGCAGCTGTTCGATCTTCTCGATATTGAGCCCTCTCGAGATTTCGATAAAGAGAATATCCTCGTTGAAATGGGCTTCGATCACGCACGGCGTGTCGTCGATCTTTATATCGACCCCCAGGATATCGGAGACCGTATTGAGCAGCCGCTCCATGCGCACCGGTTTGGAGATGATCTTCTTCACATTGAAACCTGCCAGCTCCACCACCTTGCTCTTGTCGAGCTTGGACGCGACCATGATCAAGGGTATTTTCTGGGTGTTGCGGTTGGCCTTCTTCTCCTGCAGCACTTCCATGCTGCTTTTGCGGGAGAGGTAGTAGTCCATAATCACCAAGTCGGGCATCTCGCTGCGCATCTTCACCCAGCCGTCCAGACCGTTGGTTCCCTCGATCACCTCGAAACCGTAGGCCTGCAGCTTCTGTGTCAAATACCGCCTGAACAGCGGGGACTCGTCAATAATCAGGATCGTGCTCATCCGTCTGACTCCTTGGTCGAAGGGAAAAGGTTCGGCAATGTATGGCCTCTATTATCTAATAAAATTCCGGTTCTTGCAAATAACTGTCACGAAGCTTATTGTTTTTTTCCCCCTTGAAGCGGGACGGCTGCTCAGCGCCTAGTAGAGAGTGATAGAGAAGTGATCAGATCTTTTGATCAGATCACTTCAGACCCCAGAAAAGAACACCAGAGGCGGTGATTATGTTCATTCCCCCATTTTGTCCCTATAAAGAATGCATTTACCACACCGAAGATATTCATCCGAAAAAATGGTACTGTCGCTTTGGCTATCACGATACCGACGCCTTCGGGCAGGTGCAGCGCTACCGCTGTTCCGCCTGCTTGCGAACCTTCAGCACCCAGACCTTCGCCTTCAATTACTACGCCAAACGGCGCATCGACTGCGAAAAGATCTTCCGCCAGCTCCGCTCGACCGCCGGGATCCGGGACTTGGCCCGCAACCTTGAGATTTCACGACCGTCGGTTGAAAACCGCCTCTTCCGCATGGCCCACTGGGCTCTGGCGATCCACTGCCTCGCTCGCCAGTCGATGCACCTGCAGGAGGATCTGGCTGCCGACGGCTTCGAAGGCTACGCCACCAGCAAGTTCTACCCCCATCACCTCAATATCCTCATCGGAAAAGAGACGCAGTATTTCTACGCAATGGACTTCACCACCCTCCGCAGGAAGGGATCGATGACTCCCGAACAGCGATCTCAGCGGGACATCTTCGATTTCCT
>CAYFUX010000051.1:0-4726 GCA_964346455.1 uncultured Spirochaetaceae bacterium | reverse complement strand
GGAAGGGATCGATGACTCCCGAACAGCGATCTCAGCGGGACATCTTCGATTTCCTCTGCCGCCCGGACCCGAAAGGCATTCAAAAGTCGATGAACCGGCTGGCGGAGGAGCTGCTGCAGCTCTATTGCAACCGCAGAAAACCGTTTATCACCCTCTTTACCGACGAACACTCCTCCTATCCACCCGCCCTGCACCAACACTCGAGCATCTGTTGGCTCATGGAAAACAACCTGCTGAGGCATCATTCGGAAAAGGGGACCAAGGAGCCGGGCCGTTCGAATACCCTATTCGCCGTTAATTACATGGATCGCCAACTGAGGAAAGATGTGGTCAACTATGTCCGCAAAACAGTCAACACCGCCCGCAATGTGAGCTGCCTGCTCGAGCGCTTGTGCGTCTATCGGCTCAATCACAACTACATTAAACCATACCGGGAGAACAGACCGAAGGACGGGCACACGCACGGATCGCTCGCCGGCTGCAGTATGGCGTGGATAGAGAAGCTTCTGCGGCGGCGCTGGCAGCAGCGGTTCTTCTTCTCGCTGCTGCCATTGACCCCGGGTGAGCGGGGGCTGTGGTTCCGGCTCTACCGCACTCCACTGAAGCGCTCGCCGGAGTATATGCCGAAGTACGCGTGGGGCTGAAGCGCCGCGAGGCGGGATAAACCGTCCAGAAAGCGCAACAGCGCCGCCCCGGAGGGGGCGGCCCCCCGGGAGCGGCGCGGAATTGAGCAAAAAACAATAAGCTTCGTGACAGTAACTACAGCTTATAGCCGATTTTGCGGAGCAGCTCCTTGCGGGAGCGGGTCTCCTCTTCACCCTCCACGCCTTTCGGAGCATAGCCGTCGACCACGCCGACGATACCGCCGCCTTGGTCGGTGCGGGTGACCAGCACCTGCAGCGGATTGGCGGTGGCGGCGAAAATTCGGACCACCTCCTGGCAGTTCTTCAGCTGGTTGAGGATGTTAATCGGGTAGCAGTTGCGGAGGATGAGAAAGAAGCTGTGGCCGGCACCGACGTCCCGGGCGCACTGGACGGCCTGCTCTACAAGCTTCTCGTCGCTGCCTTCGGTGCGGATCAACGCGGGCTCGGAGGCTTCACAAAAGGCAAGACCGTACTCGATGCCGGGAACGCTGGTGACCAGCAGCTCGGGAATGTCCTCCATGGTCTTGATGAAGTGGGACTGGCCGACGATGATGTTGGCGCCCTCTTCCCAATGCAGGTCTACGGCTTCGATCTCAAAACTCATACGCTCCTCCTCACGAGCCGCGCTGCAGCGCTACAACGTTACAGCGCGGCGCTAATTATTTTTGCAGCAGGTAATCGAGATCCAGCTCGCAGGCGGTGGCGGGCATGGTGATGCCCCAGTTCTCCAGCAGCTGCGGATGGATTTCGCCAAACATGCCGACCGGGGTGCCGTTGTAGATAATCCGCGCCGCACGGCCGGTAATGAAGCGGGGGTCATCCAGCTCCTCCAGGCGGTACTCACGGGAGGTGTAGTAGAAGATGGCCGCCACGTGAGCCGTAATCTGGTTGAACGTCACCTCCCGGTCTGCCGAAAGGAACCCGAGGTAGTTGCGGGTGGCGGTGCCGGAGTTGTCGTCGGGGTCGAGATAGGCGACCTTGCCGATCTCGAATATATGGTGCGGATAGACGGCGTGAGCGGAGACGGACTCCGACTCTAGCAGATTCGGCAGGATCGAGGCGCGGACAAACTCGTAGTTTTCGGTCATCGGATTGGCAATGCGCACAAAGTCCTTGTCGTCGACTTCCATCTTATCGATGAAGTTCTTGCGGCTGCCGAGGTAGTTGTACATCATCTCTTGAAAGCCGAGGCCGATCATGATCTCCTTCACGCTCCTGGCAAACTCCTCCTCGGCGGTCAGGCGACCGACGGTAAAGTCGGAGGGCATCACCGGCTGGAAGGAGTCCATACCGCGGCCGATCATCACGTCCTCCATGATGTCCACCGGGTGGAGGAAGTCGTTGCGGTAGGGCGGCACTTCGATCATCACCCGCTCCTCTTCCACCTCGCTACGGACGCCCATGTGGGCGAGGGCGGTGCGCATCTCCTCGCCGGAGATTTTGGTGCCGAGCAGGCGGTTGGCATACTCGATGTCGAGGGAGAGGGGCTCCTGGAAGTAAAAGGGGCTGACGATCTCCCGGCCAAACTCGGTTTCGAAGGGATATTCGATCTTCACCGGCTGTATGGTGAAGCCGGCGTCGGCGAGATCACAAGCGACGATGTTGGCGGTGATGATCAGGTCCTTCAGTTCGGTCCCGGTCATCTCGATGAAGAGGTTTTCGTCCCCCTCTTCCACCGCACCGGTGTGGGCGCTGTTGATCACCGGCGGGAAACTGAGCGCCTTGCCCCGGGCATCCTCGAGGTAGGGGAAACGGTCGAAGCCCTCGACGATGTAGCCGAACTCGCGGCCCTTCGAGTGCTCGGTGAGCATCTGGCGCAGGGTCAGCTCTTTTCCCCCTTGAAGTGGCACGAAGCTTATTGAATCGGGGTCCGCCGCACGGTAGGTGATGGGGTAGGTGAGGAGATCGCTGCGGAAGACGCCGATGGCGATGGAGCGGCGCTTGCGGCCAAAGTTCCAGCACAGCTTCTCCTGGGTCTGGATAATATCCTTTAGGGCCGCCTCGTCGAGTTTTTTGCCGGTGGCGGCGATGGCGATTTCGTAGGGACGCACCTCCCGTACCGAGGGGTCGATCTTCACCACCCGGTCGCCGTAGTCCTTGGGATTGCCGGGGGTGGAGAAGAAGTCATAGGAGGATACGCTGCCGGTGGCGTAGCTGCGCAGCTGCCGGCCCAGGCCGGCGGCGGACCAGAGGTCGGGGCGGTTGGTGTCGTTGAGTTCGATCTTCAGGATGCCGTTCGCCTCGTCCTTGCCGTCCAGTTCGGCCTTGCCGGCCTGGAAGATCTCCTCCAGCTGCTCGTCGCTGTAGGCCTTGCCTGCAAATTGATAGAGGGCGTCGGCGTATACTTCGATTTTTGGCATAGTCTACATACTCCTTCTCAGTCGCACGTTCTCGATATCGGGGGTGAAGAGCTCGCGGAGGTCGTTGAGGCCCAGGTGCATCAGCGCCATGCGGTCGATACCCAGGCCCCAGGCCAGGACGGGGACGTCGACGCCCAGGGCCCGGCTCACCTCGGGGCGAAAAATACCGCTGCCGCCGAGTTCGAACCAGCCGAGCTCCGGATGCTTGATGTGCACCTCGATGGAGGGCTCGGTAAAGGGGAAATAGCCGGGCACGTACTTGACCTCTTCCGCGCCGGCGACCTCCTCGGCAAACATCTTCAGCAGCCCCAGAAGCGTCTGCAGGTCTACCTCTTCGCCCAGCACGATGCCTTCGGTTTGATAGAAGTCGGCGCCGTGGGTCGCATCCACCTGATCGTAGCGAAAGCAGCGGACGATGCCGAAGTATTTGCCGGGCACCTTTGCCTCCGGAAGCTGTTTGGCGGAGAGCACCGTGCCCTGGCTGCGCAGGATCTGGCGCCGGGTGAAATCGCGGTCAAAAGTGTAGCCCCAGCCCTTACTGCCGGTGACCCAGCCATCCTCGTGGGCGGCGGCAACCTGATCCTGATACGGCTGCTCAATCTCGCGAGCGTGGCTGGGATGTTTGACGTAATAGACGTCGTGGATGTCGCGGGCGCTGTGGAACTGCGGCATAAAGAGTGCGTCGCCGTTCCAGAACTCCGTCTCCACCAGCGGCCCGTCAAACTCTTCGAAGCCGAGGGAGCGCAGCTTGTCTTTCACCCAGTGCAGGTATTCGTTGTACGGGTTGCGCCGGCCCAGCAGCACGCGGTTGGGCGGGGTGTTGACGTTGTACTCGCGGAAAGCGGCGGTTTTCCAGGAGCCGTCGGCGAGCATCTCCGGGGTGAGCATGCCGATCTCCTCGCCGGTCACCCCCTCCTCGAAGAGCTTCTTCCGCACTTCCGTGCCGGTCTCGGTAAAGGTATAGATCACCTTCTCCCGGTCCGCCGTTTTGAAGGGCACGCCCGAGGCGCCGCGCTTTTTGCTGATTCCGCCGATCGCCTTCTTCTCCTCGGCGGAGAGGGAATCCTCGTCGAACTCTCCCTCGTTCACTCCGCGCTGTATGAGCGCCCGCACCAGCTTCATCCGCTCGGACTCCTCGCCGGCCTTCTGCACGCGCTTCTCGGAATCCATCGCGAGCACGCCCTCCTTGGAGAGCATTCCGTAGGCCGATCCGACATCCTTGTTTTCCAAGCCCAGAGCCTCGCAGATCTCGGGCATCGTCTTTGGCCCTTCGCGCTCGATCAGCTGGACAATCCGCTCCTCCGGCGTGCCTATCTCGGCGTACTGCTTCCCGGTTTCGGTTAGCTCGTAGACCGTCTTGGCTTCCCGCCGCAGCTCGGTTATGCACTCCTTGCCCAGCAGCCAGCTGAAGGCCTGGTTGCACTGACCGATCTTAAAGGAGAGTTCGTTCACCAGTCTCTCTGCGCTGATCTCCTCTCCGGGCTGGACATGGCGCAGGATTTTCACTTCCAGCGGATGCAGGCTTTTGACGTCGACTTCCATAGTGTTGCTCCCCATAAAAACGGAATAGGCTCTAACACGGAGCCCTCACCCATTGGTACCGATTATTCCCGACATTGTAAAGGGTAGCTACTGTCACGAAGCTTATTGATCGTTACCCCCGGGAGATGACCGTCGTCAAAAAGGCGGTAATTCTACTAAAAGCATTACAGGGGATGTGAA
>CAYFUX010000050.1:0-17718 GCA_964346455.1 uncultured Spirochaetaceae bacterium | reverse complement strand
GCATAGCGCGCCATGCCCCAGCTGTAGACCGGCCCGTCGCCCACGTTGTCGTTAGGCGCCTCCACCTCAAAACGGACGTTTTCGGCAGGAGGAAGGCTCATGGCAAGACTGGTGGTGGAGGGAGTGATGGTGTAGCTGCGGTCAATGTCCGGGCCGGTTACCCGTACATCCACGGAGGAGACATCACTGGAGAGTCCCTTGAGGCTGATCTCCGGGCTCACCGAGCCGCCTGAAAAACCGGGGCCAAGCGAGCAGGCGCCGAAAAAGAGCAGCGCCGCCGCCACGGCGGTAAAGCCCACGCTCCTTCGCCGCATTTTCTTTGCTAATTCTTTCTCTGCTATATGCAATTTCATCTTCTCTCTCCTTATCATTCCCAATTGAGGTTCAGCACGACGATACTCTCATCTCCAGTACCGCCGTTCAGATTGACGAGGCCGCCGTCACCGGAGAGGGAGGATTCCACCTCGAACTCCTCGTCCAAGCGCGTCGTCTGCGTGTCCGCCGGCGGGGTGTATCCGTCGGTGCTGCTCTCGTTGCCGGCACTGACCCTCCGGCGCTGGCCGATCAGATTGTTGAAAACTACCGTCCCCTCGGTCACCCTAAGGGTATAGCCGTCAAAGACAAAGCTGGTCCCGCGCACTGCGGCGGTGGAAACCGGCCCGCGTACCTTGAAGTTGTTGCGCAGCCCCTCGGTGGACTGTACATCCGCCTCGACTTTTCCCACCTTCAGAAAGAGGTCCGTGCTGACCGCCTCGTTCTCCTCTACGATGCGCTCCAGTTGCATCCGGGTCAGCTCGCTCACCTCCAGGGTGGTCTCGCCAAGCTCTATGATTGCTTTGGAGTTGAATCCAGTGGAAATGAAAGTGCCGCGGTTGATTTTGCTTCCCGCTTCGGCCGGCTGCCAGGAGCCCCCCTCCTCTTTCACCTCAACTTTTCCTGTCGTCTCCTGCACTACCGCATCCACTGCGGCCAGGGGAGCGGCGATGACCAGCAGCATGAAACATGCTGTGCAGGCGATCTTGAATATATGTCGTTGCATGGAGTGCCTCCTTGTTAAATCCTTGTTAAAATCGGAATGAAACCTCTAAGCGTGCCGCCGTTTCTACCGCGGGTCTGCTCTGCAGCAATGCACTCTCTGCGCTGTAGCTGTTGGGAAAGAAGAGGCCGGCAGTAAAGGTCACGCCAAGGTCGGAGAAGGGCCGGTACCTCAATCGCAGATCCGCTTCGCTTCCAAGATAGTGTTCGACGGAGCTGGTGTTCACGTCGCTCTCTGAAATAGCCCCGGTTGTAGTACGAAGAAAACTCATCGCCCTGAGTTCGACCTGGAGTTTCTCAAGTCCCGCCGTACGAGTGCCGGTAAAGGGTTTGAGCGAATAGGAAAGCTCTCCGGCGGTGATATTGCCGGGGCTCGGGGAGAAGACGAGGCCAAACTTCTCTCGGTGAGAGAGGGGGATAAAGTGGCCGGAAGCATCGCCTCCGGTATAGCCGCCGTAGTAGCTCTGCTGGGCGGAGTCGCCGGAGGAGTAGAGAGCGCGCAGGCGCAGCCGTGAGAAGTAAAACTCCTCCATATAATAGGTGAGCTCGCCGCCGGCAAGATACGCCATGGTGGTATAGGCTCCGTGGCCGTAGTTGAAATAGCCGTAGAGACGATGGAAGAGGTCCTCGGCTGCTGTGCCGGAGAGCGCCAGCCCCGCATATTCGGTGTGAATACGGTCCCCGGAGGAAAGCAGGTCGGCATCACGCTGGAGGTCCTGTTGAGCAAGCAGTAAAAAGGTCACATCCTGATTCAAAAGCAGCTGCGGGAACGTCAGCTCGAGCTGTTCGATCGCCTTTGGCGGGGCGAGTCCGTAGCCGCTCTCCGGTGCCGAAGCATGCACTCCAAGGTCGCTTCCGGTGACCAAAATACGGTTGTTCGGCACAAAGGTAAGGCCGGTGTACCCGCCTCCAACGGACAGCGACACTCCCGGAGTATCCCAGCTGACTTCGGCTCCGTCCAGTCGGTGGTCGAGTATCCACTCGCTCGCCTCGGCCTGCCGAAAGCGCCCCGTCTTTATGAGGAGACGATAGCCGCTTTCGCCTGCCCGCACAACTTCGCCATTGAGGACCAGCCGGTCTGCTGCGGCAAAAAACGGACGCTCAAGAGCGTAGCGATAACTGCCCTGGGCCTCCAGCGATAGTGCCTCGCTGAAAGAGGTGTCGAGCCACAGCCCGAGTTTTGCCTCCTGTGTGAAATCGGAGACGCCGTCGTATTGCAGTTCGCTCGAGCTATCAACAAATCCGCCCCAGTCCGTTTGTGCTGCAGCTGCAAGGGGAAGCACCAGCAGCAGTACCGCCGCTGCAGTAAGGAGGTGCATGCCCCCTGGACGTTTTGTCCCTGACGAATAGTTTGCTTTCCCTAGATAGCTTCCTTTCTCTAAAGTCGTCATAACTGCTCACCCTCCTTCCACGCGAGAAGCTGGCGGAGGATGTCCACCACCTCATCTCCCGTCACCGTTCGCCCGGGTACGCCGCTGCCGCGGGGAAAACCGAGTTCCTCGATCTCTCGCGCCGCATAGCGCGGTCCCGGAAAAAGCCGGTACATGATGCCGCCGCGAACGTCGAAGGCGTGCATCAGCAGCTGAGAATACTCGCCGAAGGTAATCGGCGCCTCCGCCTTTGCGGCGGGAACATGCCACTCTGCGGCATCAAGCTCTTCCGTCAGTTCCGTAGGGGCGCGCTCTTCTTTGGCCATACCTGCTGCCGTCTGCACGAGGTAGAGGGTATGACTAAATGAGGCCTGCTCCTGTTCGAGGAGACGGTCAATAAGCCGGTTGGACTGGGAAAATACAACCGGCGAGGCGGTGAGCAGCAGGATCATAATGCCGAATACACTAGATATACATTTTTTATGCATAGCCAACTCCTTTTATTTCCTTAGTAAAATTGTAATGTACAATAGATAAAATTCAACTTCCACGCCAAATTTTTTAAAAAATTTGTGCTCTCCTCCTATGAACAGGTATATGCGCAGGTATACGCACATATGCGCAGGAATAATCTACATAAAAACAGGCTCGCCCCTCGGATTTTTTCGGGAATGTTTGCAAAGTGCTGGTTTATGCATTACATTTTTACTAAAGTTTGTAGGGGAGCGAAACAATGAAAATAAAAGAGTGGTATTTCCTCATTCTGCCGGTCGTGTTCAGTGCCTTATTCATCCTCCTTAGCTTCGTCCCCGTCTATCAGACCTTCGAGAACCGGGTCTACGACCTCTACCTTTCCGTTCGTCCGGAGATTGAGCAAGACGAGCGCCTGCTGCTCCTCGACATCGACGATCTCTCCATCTCCGAGGTGGGAGTGTGGCCCTGGAGCCGGGATATTACCGCCCGGGGTCTCGTGCTTCTGCGCGAATTCCAAGCTCGCTCGGTGGTGATGGATATCGAATACACCGAAGAAAGCCCGATGGGCGTTAATGCCGAAGTGCTGCAGGAGGAAATTCCACAGCAGTTCGAAGCCGAGTTCGGCGAGCTCAAGCGCAACATCGGCAATCTCTTCAATGCGCTCGCCTCCGGCTCCATACCCATAGAGTCCGCCGAAGAGTATGTGCGGGACCTTCAAGAGCTGACCGAAGAGTCGAAACAAAAACTCCTGCAGCGGGTTCACGACATTGCCCGCGACAACGACGCCTTTTACGGCCGGATGGCCCGTCTTCACGGCAACACCTTTTTCACCGTCAGTATGCTGGATGGGGAAGACCCTGCCGTGCCGTCCTCCCGCATCTCGTACGCGCAGCAACACATCGCCCTGGATACTATCGAAATCCGCGGTACAGAAATAGCCTCCGCCGAAGGAATTCGCCCGGCGATTGGCCCTCTGCTCGAAAACGCCGCCGGAGCCGGTTTCCCTAACGTGGTGGTCGACTCCGACGGCGTGCGGCGCAGAATAAAGCTTATCATGAAACATGAGGGGAGCTATTATCCTCAGTTGGCGTTTGCCCCGCTGCTCGATTGGCTGGGGAATCCCGATATCCGTGTCACCCCACAGGCCGTCACGCTGCAAAATGCCGAACACCCCGATGCCGGCACCACCGACATATCCATCCCCCTCACCGATGAAGGCGAAGTGCTGATCAACTGGCCCCATGCCGAGTATCAGGAGAGTTTTCGCCATCTCAGTTTTTATGAGCTGGTCTACAACCGGGAGTTGGAGCAGCGGCTTATCGATAACCTCGAGACAATGAAAGAGGCGGGATATTTATCCTTCTACCAGGGCGATTTCCCGCTGCTCAAACCCTACCGCTATGCCCAGGACATTCGCAGCGAAGTAGCTCAAGGGGGCGACCCAAAGTTGATGAACGAATATGCCACCGTACGTAGCCGTTTTTTCAACGCCGTCGGGGAGTTTTTACACGGTGATGCCGAGCAACGTATCCTCTCGCAAATCGACCGCGCACTCGAGTCGGGAGAGCTGAGCGAGTCGCAGCGCAGCTCATATCAAGCGATACGCAAAGAGCTGCCGGAAGTATTCGAGGCGAGCCGGGAAGTCTACAGCAACCTCGAAAAATCCCGCTCCCGCCTTCGTGAGGCGGTAACCGACTCCTTGGTCATCATTGGCCACGTGGGTACTTCTACAACCGATATCGGCGTTACCCCCTTCTCCAAAGAGTACATGAACGTCGGTACCCACGCGTCGTTGGTCAACACCATCTTAGAGCGCAATTTTCTGGACGAACTTCCGGAGTGGTACGCCTTTATCATTGCCCCGATCCTTGCCCTTTTTATTACGCTCGTTATTCGCTGGCGCAGCCCCAACTTTTCCATTTTTGTCGGCATAGGCTTTGTGGCGCTCATGATAGCCGTGAGCCTCTGGACATTTCTTATCACCGGAGTCTATATGTCACCGGTAGTGCCGGTATTCACCGTTTTCTTCACTTTCTCCGCTATCACCATCAGCAAATACCTCCAGACCGCCCGGGAGCGGGTCTTTATCAAGAACGCCTTCAGCCACTACCTCTCCAACGACGTTATCGACGAGCTGCTGAGCGACCAGGATAAGCTCAAGCTCGGCGGAGACAAGAAGCACATGACCGCCCTCTTTACCGACGTAAAGGGCTTTTCCACTATTTCGGAAACCTTCGATCCGGCGGACCTGGTCAAACTACTGAATGAGTATCTTACAGCGATGAGCGACATCATCCTTGACCTCCGCGGGACGATCGACAAGTACGAGGGTGATGCAATCATCGCCTTTTTCGGCGCCCCCATCCAATATTCGGACCACGCCGCCCGAGCCTGCCGCTCGGCGGTAGAGATGAAGCGGGCTGAGGTGGAGCTCAACCGACGCTTTCAGGAGCAGAGAAATATACCCAACCCTATCTACACGCGCATCGGTATCAACACCGGCGAGATGGTAGTGGGGAATATGGGAACCGACCGCAAGATGGACTACACCATAATGGGCAATTCGGTCAATCTCGCCGCCCGCCTGGAGGGGGTCAATAAGCAGTACGGCACCTGGATTCTCATTAGCGAACCGACCTACCGGGAAACCAACGGTGAGTTCCTGGCCCGCCGACTGGACCAAGTCCGGGTGGTCGGCATCAACCAGCCGGTACGGCTCTACGAGCTGCTGGAAGAGAAGACCCATTCCACCCCGGCGATGGAAGAGGCGGTAGATATTTTCACCCGGGGCCAAGACCGCTTCGAGGCCAGAAAGTGGCAGGAAGCGCAGGGCTACTTTGAACGGGTACTGAAGCTGCTCCCCGAGGACGGCCCGTCTCAGCTCTATATCAAACGCTGTCGTAAGTTTGCCAAGAAGGAGCCCCCCGAGGACTGGGACGGGGTCTTCAACCTCTCGCTCAAATAGCATGATAGCATACGCCGCTGCAAGCAGCTTGCGCGGCGGCGCTCTTTCCGCTACCATGTAAATGACGCGCATCACCTGCTCCCTCGCAGGAGCGAAAGCTCCGCGAATGCATCTGGTGAATGCGCCATCCAGGATGCAGGGCCGAGCAGCAGCCGCTGGCTGCGACCAGGCTGGTCAAGATTGGGCGGTCTCAGCCGGGATTCGATCCCGATCGCCTCAACTGACAGCTTCCTCCGTCATGCCACTCGGGAGACGTGTGTCTGCTACCCGACACAAACCTTCCGCAACAGCCCGGATTTGTCCTATCGGTGCGTCTGTCCCTCAAATTGCCGCCAACGGCACCGTCAGCACCCTGAGAACCGCGATTGTCGCTGTGATTCGGGTTGAACCCTGCGCTGCAAGGGCGTTTTGCGGTTGCACTGCGAGATAGCTTTTCCTATGATCCCTCCGGGGTGCCGGCCGATAATTTGATCGAAGGCGTGCCTGCAGTATACCGGCCTGCCGCTTCGCAAAGGCCGAACACGTGCGCTCCGAAATTCTGTATTGACAATGGCTGTACACAAAAGTACTATTTAAATGTGACAATTGAGTGGAACGAAGAGAAAAATCGGTGGCTTATCCTCAACCGGAATGTCTCGTTCGAGGAAGTTTCCGAATTGTTTATCGCAGATGAATACCTCGATGTTATCGAGCATCCAAACACTGAGAAATATCCGAATCAGAAGATTATTCTATTCATAAAAAATGAACAAATTTATTGTGCACCTTTCGTTGAAACGGAGGACGGAATATTCCTAAAGACTATTTTTCCCGACCGTAAGCGAACGAAGCTCTACAGGAGAGGAGGTTGATATGAGTTATTACGATGAAGAAGAGAAAGAGCTCATAGATTGGTATGAAAAGGAAACGGATTCCTTTCAATCGGTAGGGCAGGAAGAAAAAGATCGGTTAAAGAAGCTTTTTGAAAAAGGTCTCAAAGAGAGACGAAAAAAGGATGCTCGGGTAAATTTCCGAATCAACAGTCGTGATCTCGCACTGTTTAAAGCGAAGGCATTGGAAAGAGGGGTGAGTTATCAGACACTCATGACGGAGTTGGTGCGCGAGTATATCAAGAGTTCTGAGAATAAGTAATTCTCACCTATTTCGCTCTCGCGCGTAAAATACTTCACACATCTAAAGAGGGAAATCGAAAGCAGAGAACTCACTCCTCTACACGGTGCTGCAGAGCATCAGTCCGGAATAGAACGAGGAGGGGGCGGATAGAGTAATTTACCGCCGTCCAGTACGACATAACCAGAGAGAAGGAACTGCAGGACAAGCGGAACATCTTCTTCAATGTCTCGGTAGACCTTCATAGACGGCGATGGTTTGATCACACAACTCAACGAGGTGTGGACGAAGTACTTGGGGCATTCGATCTACGACCGCTGCATGCATCAAATGCAGAGAGACGGCGTCCATCCACCTGCGAGGGCCCGCCGGCTGGACCAAGTCCGGGTGGTCAGTATCAACCAGCCGGTACGGCTCTACGAGCTGCTGGAAGAGAAGAGCCATTCCACCCCGGCAATGGAGGAGGCACTGGAGATTTTCACCCGGGGCCAAGACCTCTTCGAGGCCAGAAAGTGGCAGGAAGCGCAGGGCTACTTTGAACGGGTAATGAAGCTGCTCCCAGAGGACGGCCCGTCTCAGCTCTACATCAAACGCTGTCGTAAGTTTGCCAAGAAGGAGCCCCCCGAGGACTGGGACGGGGTCTTCAACCTTTCGCTCAAATAATATGGCAGTGTGCGCCGCCGCAAGCCACTTATCCGACGCTTATCCGGCGTTTCTCCGGCGCTTGTGCCGCAGCTCCCTTCCCGGCCGCATCATCCTGGGCATCTGCGCCCTCGCAGGTCTTATTACCGTCCTCGCCTTCAAAACCGACGTATAGTAGCTATAGAGAATACTCTAAGAAGCACACTTATTTTGATTGCCCACTCAATTCCCCCGAGCTATAATTCCACTATGAAAGTGCGTTCATATCGAAACAGCGACAGGGAAGCAGCCTTGCGAATCTGGCGTGAGGTCGGCTGGATAGAAGACGACTTTCCGAAAGAGGAAGCGGTCCTGCGATTTATCCAAAACGGCCGGGCAACGGTTGTCGAAATCCACGGAGAACCGGAAGCTATAGCCACTACTCTGAGCGGAGATATTCAACTCTGCGGCAATCGTATCCCTTTTGCCGGGCTTACCAGCGTTACCGCAGGAAGAGTCGCCCGCAAGAGCGGGGCTGCGGGAGCGGCTACCGCCCATGTATTGGCAGAAGAAGCGGATGCGGGAGCAGCAGCGGCAGGGCTATCGATGTTCGAACAAGGCTACTATAACCGTTTAGGTTTTGGCACTGGCAGTTATGAGCATTTTTTCTCCTTCGATCCCGCCACGCTTAAAGTTCCCGTCGGGGACCGTATTCCCGTGCGGCTCGATCCACAGGAGTTCGAGCGTATCCATGCTGCACGATTGATGCGGACCCGCCCTTTCGGCAGCATCAGCCTAAGCTCCCCTTCTATCACGGAACTGGCTATTGCCGAATGTAAGAACGGCTTTGGCCTCGGTTTTTATGAGAAGCATGAGCTGACCCACCTCTTCTGGGCTTCTTCGAAAGGCGAATACGGCCCTTACCGTATTTTCTTCATGGCCTACCGAAGCTGGGAACAATTCATCGAACTGCTGGGAGTGCTGCGAAGGCTGGGCGACCAGGTTCGGCTGGTGAAGATGGTGGAGCCTCCCTTTTTCCAAGTCCAGGATCTTCTGGAAAAGCCCTTTACTCGGCAAACGATTACTCAGGGAGGCAAGTATGAGAACAGCATAGCCGCCGAAGCCTTTTGGCAACTGCGGATTCTCGACCTCCAGCGCTGCATACGCGCCCTCACCTTTCCCCGCGCAACACAAGTACGCTTTACTCTTGCGCTGGAAGACCCCATATCTGCATATCTCTCCGGACGGGAAGGATGGCGGGGAATCGGAGGTGAATATACCATTACCTTAGGCCCCGAATCCGAAGTCGAATCCGGGGCTGCTGCGGATCTTCCGCGCGTAAAAGCCACTGTCGGGGCCTTCTCCCGGCTCATGTTCGGAGTCCTCCCGGCGAGCAGCCTTGCAGTAACCGACCAGCTCCAGGCTACGCCGGAGCTTCTGAGGCAATTGGATGCAACCATTCGCCTGCCTATCCCACACTTCGACTGGCTATTCTGAGAGGAGGATCAGCCCTCCCGGAAGCGGCTCGTCTCCCGGTGAACGATAGTCGTGTCGACGATTTGATGGGAGGGCTGAGGCGGTCCGTCCTGGAGGGACTCGATCACCAGCCGGGCCGCTTCGTAGCCCAGTTTTTCAGGATGAATATCCACTGACGAGAGTGAGGGGCGCTGAAACTTTCCCCGCACACTATTGTTATAGCCTACCAGAGCCGTATCGTGCAGTCCTCGCTCTTCAAGAGCCCGCAAGGCACCGAAGGCCAGAAAATCATCGGCGGCAACCACCGCATCCGGATGCTCCTGCTCCAGCACCGCCTGCATTCGGCGATACCCCGTCTCTTCTGAACTCGATATTTCCTCCTTCTCTTCCTCGGAAGCCGGATAGAGGTGTGGCGACGCTTCGATATTGCGGCTGCGCAAAGCCAGACGATACCCCTCCCAGCGGTCGCGGGTATAGGTCTTATTCCAGTCTCCGCCGATAAAAGCGATCCGGCGGTGACCGTGATCGATGAGTTCTCCCACTACCTGGTACATCGCCTGAAAATTGTCATTATCCGTCCACAACACCTCTCCAGCACTTGTGGGGCGGCCGATCACAGAAAAAGGAAATTGAGCCTCCCGGAGCAGCTCAATGGAAGGGTCTTCGCGTTCTACGCTAAAGAGCACCGCTCCGTCAGTCCAATTCGCATCCACCAGCTCACGCAAATACTCATACTGTTCCCTTCCATTACGAAAGAACGAAACCATTACGTGGTAATGATGTTCCCGGGCACATGCGTTGGCACCTTTGATAGCCATAATAAAAAAAGGATTTTGAAATATATTGGCATCCAATTCGGTTATCACCAGGCTGATCAGCCTGCTGGGCCGGGAATGCGAGCCTCCAGCAAATTGCCGGGGATAATACTGCAGTTCTTTCATCACCGACAACACGTGGTTGCGCGTCTGTTCGGCTATACCCGGCGCATTGTTTACCACCCTCGAAACAGTGGACACAGAAACGCCTGCCGCTTCTGCTATTTGGGTGAACGATACCTTCTTCATTTCTCCTCTACTCCATAGTACGCTACCGCAGCTTCTAAATTTCCGCAATAATAAATTTTCTTCACCAATAATATTGCAAAACTTGCACAGTGTTAAGGATATTTTCTAAATTCCGGGCAATTTTGAGCCTATTATTGCAATATTTTGCAGATAATGCAATCTTTACAATTTTTTTCTTGACAAAATTTGTATTTGGAAAGGATAATCAGAATACAATATTTTCAAGGAGGCTCTCATGAAACGCTTGCTCTCTATTATTATCGTTCTTTGTATCGCCGTCTCCTTTGCCTGGGCCGGCGGTCAACAGGAAAAGGACGCTTCGAAATCTACGGAAAAATCCGGCAAAAAGACGACCGTAGACATTTTCCAGTTCAAGGTCGAGTTCAAAGACCAGTTCAATGCGCTTGCAGAGGAGTACATGGAAACTCATCCGGGGGTTGAGCTGAACATAGAGACCGTCGGCGGCGGTGACGACTACGGCGCAGCTCTTCGGGCCCGGTTTTCCTCAGGTGAGGAGCCGGCTATCTTCAACGTCGGCGGTCCTCAGGATGTTGCCGACTGGATGAACACTCTCGCCTCGCTAAACGAGCTCAAGGCAACCGAGATGGCCTTTGACGGCACCCTTGGCGGCGTGACGATGGACGGCAATGTGTACGGCTTGCCGTACAACCAGGAAGGCTACGGACTGATCTATAACAAGGAGATGTTTGAAAAAGCCGGAATCGACCCCAACAGCATCACCTCCTTCTCCGATCTTAAGAGTGCGGTGGAAACGCTGGATTCGATGAAGGACGAGCTGGGCATCCAGCAGGTCTTTGCCTTCCCGGCTAAGGAGACCTGGGTAACCGGTCTGCACCTTTCCAACGCGGTGCTCTCCCAAGAGTTTGACAATGTCAACAAGGCGTTCAACGCCGATACGGTCGCATTCGAACACAGTGAAGGCTTCAAGAAACTGGTGGACCTGCAGAACAACTATTCGGTACAGCCCACCCTTTCTCTGGATTACAGTCAGCAGGTAGAGCAGCTCTTTGCATCCGAAAAAGTCGCCATGATTCAGCAGGGCAACTGGGCGTACGGCTCTATTGCAGGCGTCAACGAAGAGTTGGCCCAAAACATCGGCCTTATTCCCCTCTCCGTCGACGGCGGCGTAGGCGACAGCATACCGGTAGGTGTTCCGATGTACTGGGGCGTCAATAAAGACCGCTCCTCCGAGGTTGTGGAAGAGGCAAAGAAGTTCCTCAACTGGATGTACACCTCGGAAACCGGAAAGCGCTACGTCCTGGAGAAGTTCAAGTTCATTCCGGCCTACAAAGGATATGACATCAGTAAAGTGGACGATCCCCTGGCCCGCGATATTCTCGATTACTCCGACCGCGGAAAAACACTCCCGTGGGTTTTCATGGGCTACCCCACCGGATGGGGCCAGCAAGTCTTGGGGGTAGATATCCAGAAATATGTAGCCGATAAGATGAGTTGGGACGAGCTTATTGCTCACTGCACGAAAGAGTGGGAAAAATCCCGCAGCGAAGAGTAACGCCGCAACTGAGCACTATCACGCACGTATGTCCCCGGAGGAGCCACAGCACTCCTTCGGGGTTATCAATAGGAGTTGTACTGCATGATTCGAAGTAGGACACACCACACTCTCAGCTTCATCGGCTTTGTGGGCCCCGTACTGGCGGCTTTCGCGGTCATCGTAGTCGTCCCGTTCCTATGGGGCATCTACTTTTCGCTCACCCGTTGGAATGGCATCGTCAAATCGGAGGTAGCCTGGCGAGGGCCGCAAAACTTTATCGACCTTTTGTCGGACCAGACCTTTCTCCAGTCCTTCTGGTTTACCGCCCAGTTTACCGTGGTCGCCGTCATTCTTATTAACCTTATCGGCTTTATCCTGGCACTCCTCGTCACCCAGCCGCTCAGGAGCTCCCACGGACTGCGGACGGTCTTCTTTATGCCCAATCTGATCGGAGGGCTTATTCTTGGTTTTGTGTGGCAGTTTATCTTTGTCAAAGTCTTTGCCACTCTCGGCGATATGACCGGCCTGCAGATTCTCAAGGGCTGGCTGGCCACCCCTGCCACCGGCTTTTGGGGCTTGGAAATACTCATGAGTTGGCAGATGTCCGGCTACGTCATGATCATTTATGTCGCTGCACTGATGAGTATCCCTCAGGAGTTGATAGAATCTGCGGAAATCGACGGTGCGTCCACCCTCTCGCGTATTCGACACATTACCATTCCCCTCGTAATGCCGGCCTTTACCGTTAGCCTCTTTCTCATGCTCTCCAACTCCTTCAAACTCTACGATCAGAATCTCTCCCTCACCGGAGGAGGGCCTTTCAGAGCCACCGAAATGCTGGCAATGAACATCTACAACACCGCTTTCGTGTTCGACAAAATGGGCATGGCACAGGCCAAGGCAGTCATCTTCTTCATCATTGTGGCCGGAATATCGCTTTTACAGGTGAGAAGCACCAAACGACGAGAGGTGGAATATTAGTATGAGTAGCCAGCGAAGCAGTAAAAACAAGGCACAATTGGCGTTTCTCGAACTCCTCGGGATCTTTGCCGCACTCGTCTATCTTTTTCCCTTCTATATTATTATTGTCAACTCCTTCAAAACCAAGACGGAGCTCTTCGAAAGCACCCTCGGAATTCCCAATACGCTTCAACCGGTTAACTATGTGGAGGCGTTCAAGCAGCTCAATTTCCTGAGTGCCTTCTCAAACAGCTTACTGATCACCGTAGTGTCGATCCTGCTGCTGGTGATCTTTGCCTCCATGGCAGCCTGGAAATTGGTGCGTACCAAGAGTCGCCTCAGTACATTTCTTTTCTTTATGTTTGTAGGGGCGATGGTAATTCCCTTCCAGTCGGTTATGCTTCCGCTTATAGCGCTCCTCGGACGGCTCGAGCTCTTAAACAGGATGGGACTCGTGCTTTGCTATTTGGGATTTCAGTCGAGTCTTTCTATCTTTCTCTACCACGGATTTATCAAAAACGTTCCCGTGGAACTCGAAGAGTCCGCCACCATAGACGGGGCGGGGGAACTGCAGATTTTTTGGCGGGTGGTCTTTCCCATACTCCAGCCCATTACCGTCACGGTTATCATATTGAACGCTATTTGGATCTGGAACGATTATCTGCTGCCTTCGCTGGTCATCAACAAAGAGGGCATGCGCACGATCCCGCTGCAAATCTTCCTCTTTTTTGGAGAGTACACCAAACAGTGGCACCTCGCACTGGCCGGTCTCATGCTAGCAATTCTGCCGGTCATTATATTCTACTTTTTTGTACAGAAATACATAATTCGCGGAGCGACACAGGGCGCCATTAAATAAATTAGCTCCGCAGCCTAACGAGCCGCCACACCAAAGGGAGGTTTTGTCGGGCTGCGGCAACACCACAAGGAGCAGCTCTATGAACGAGAAACAGGAACAGCGGCGATTTGTCGCCGAAAAAGATACCCGTACGGTAAAGCCCCCGCAGCGGAGCTTTACCTCCTTCACGATACACCGAGAGTCATCCACCCGCCGGCCGGCCAGGAGCCTGATCCTCTCCGGGATTCGCCACCCGGAGCAGGAGGGCACGTACCGTACCCTCCTGGCCGCCCCCCTCGAGGAAGACTACCTCCGTCTCAGCCTCACGCCGCGGTCGGCGGCGCCGGATGATCTTCCCTCTCTGCCCGCTTCCTGGGCTGTACCCGCTCCTCCGCCTCCCCTCGCTCACGGCAGCGCCGAGGAAATAGGTACAGCCCCCTGGTCGCTCGATGAGAGCGGGGAGCTGCACTTCGGCGAGCTGACTATAGGAAAGTGGGCCGAGCATTCCGAGGCGCTCCGCTTTTCCCTGCATACCGGAACGTACGGCAACATATACGGCCTCGGGGAGCGCATGGGACGGCTGGAACGCTCCGGCCGAGTCTGGGATATGTGGAACACCGACGAGCCGGATCATCTTCCCACCCGAGATCCCCTCTATGTCTGTATTCCTTTTACCCTCCTCCGGGGAAAGGAGCGCTGGTACGGCGCCTTCCTGGATGTTCCCGGCCGTCAGTACTGGGACGCCGGTGCAACCGCTCCGGGCGAGGTCCGCTTTGATGTCGAAGACGACTACCTGGATCTCTATCTCTTTTCCGGCGCAAGCCCGCGGGAAGTTCTCTCCCGCTACACCCGTCTCACCGGCCGCGCTCCGCTGCCGCCGCGCTGGGCCCTTGGGTTCCACCAGAGCCGTTACAGCTATTATCCGGATTCCGAGGTGCGGGAGATTGCCCGGCGTTTTCGCCGGGAAAAACTTCCGGCGGACGTGATACACCTCGATATCGACTACATGAACGGCTACAGGGTCTTTAGCTGGAACCGGGAACGATTTCCCGATCCGCAGAGACTTGCCCGGGAGCTCGGGGAGCACAACTTCCGTCTCATTACCATCGTCGACCCCGGTGTGAAAGTGGACTCACAGTACCGCGTCTATACCGAAGGAAGGGACAATGAGCACTTCTGCCGCCGGCCCGACGGCACGGACTACGAAGGGCGGGTGTGGCCCGGCACCTCCGTCTATCCCGATTTCTCCAGCTCCAGGGTTCGCAGCTGGTGGGCCCAGCAGCACCGCAGCCTCTTTGATGCCGGGGTGGCGGGCATATGGAACGACATGAACGAGCCGGCGGATTTCACCGGTGACCCGGATCATCGCCCCGATTTTACCGTCCCCAACGACCTGCAAGCCGACAACGACGGCTCACCGGTCAGCTTCCGCCGCTTTCACAACCTCTATGCCAATGCCATGAATAGTGCCACCCGAGAAGCCTTTGCCCGGCTGCGGCCCGACGAGCGCGGCTTCGTCCTCTCCCGCTCCGGTTACGCGGGAATACAGCGCAGCAGCGCCGTGTGGACCGGCGACAACGCCAGTTGGTGGGAACATTTGGCCGCAGCAGTGCCGATGTTGCTCGGACTCGGCCTTTCGGGCGTCCCCTTTGTGGGATCGGACACCGGCGGTTTTCAGGAAGATGCCTCCCCGGAGCTCTACGCCCGCTGGATCGCCTTCTCCGCATTTACCCCGTTGTTTCGTGCTCACACCGCCGACGATACCGGTCCGCATGAGCCGTGGAGCTTTGGGGAGAAAGTTCTGGATATCGCGCGCCACTACCTACGGCTGCGCTACGCCCTCCTTCCCTATCTCTACACCGGATTCGAAGCCAGCAGCCGCACCGGAGACCCGCTCATGGCCCCTCTCTTTTTCGAGTGGCCGGAGGATCGCCGACTGCAGCATACCAACGATACGTTTCTCTTTGGCCCCTCCCTCCTCGTCGCCCCGGTCACCGCCCCGGACACAGTATTCCGCCACCTCTACCTTCCGCCCGGCAGCTGGTACGACTTCTGGGATGACCGCTGGTCACCGGGGAGTGAGGACATCCTGGCTCCCGCCCCGCTGGAACGGCTGCCTCTCTTTGTTCGGGCCGGCTCCATTATCCCGCACGAACCGCCGCGACTCTCCACCGCCGAGCCCCACCGGGAGCCACTCACCATCGAGGTCTATCCGGATGCCGACGGCCGGGCGTACGGCGAGCTCTATGAGGACACAGGTGAAGGGCACGGCCACAAAGAGGGCGCCTTCCTGCGGCTCGCATTTCACTATGCAGAGGGACGGTTGCAGGTCAAAGCTCTCCACCACGGCTTCCCCTCCCCCTGGCGCCGTCTGAAGGTTCGCATTCATCATCCCGTACAAACTCCCTACGAGTATCGTCCCGCAGGCGATGAAGCTCTGGGAAGAGGGAAAGCGCAACTTCCCGCCCCCTTCAACAGCGGCGGCGCAGGGATCGAGGAGCATGAGCAGACGCTCGATGTATAGCTTCCATCGGCAGACAGAATGCACGTAGCGGGTCCGAAAAGGGCAGCATGGATACCGAGGGTGCCAAGGACACCAAAGAGGCCGGGCAAGGAAATTTTCTTGACCCCCTCCCGGGAAGCGGCTACGATGATGTTCGCCGATCATCTTCACCCGGGAGCACCACATGCCTACTGTACGCTCATTCACCTGGAAAACCGTAGTCCTTACCCTGCTACTGATCGCCGCTGTCGGTGCCTTTGCCTGGCAGATGGGGGCGGCCAACTTTTTCTCCACTATCATGGAGACCGCCCACGATCTGCTGCTGAATACGGTCTTCTTTATCCTCTCCCTGGCGGTGCTGGCCGGCGCCCTGGGCGGTTTTATGGCGGAGTTCGGTATTCTCGCCTTTCTCAACTGGCTGCTGGCGCCCTTCATCCGGCTGCTGTGGGGCCTCCCGGGGGCGGCGAGCATCGGGGCGGTCACCACCTTCATCAGCGACAACCCCGCCATTATCGCCCTGGGAAAAGACCAAGAGTTCATCAAGTACTTCAGTACCCATCAGAAACCGGCGCTCACCAACTTTGGCACCAGCTTTGGCATGGGCCTGATCGTCATCGCCTTCATGATGAGCCAAGGCTTTTTTGCCGAAAGTTTTATCGGATTTTTCGGTGCCGTAGCCGGCAGCATCGTCAGTACCCGTCTCATGCTCTTCTTTAGCCGGCGAAGTCTGGGCTTCTCTACCGCACCCGAGCATCCCAGCGCGCCGGATCCGAAACAGTATATTCAGACCCGGGAGATCCGCGAGGGAAACCTCTTTCAGCGCGTTCTCGAGAGTCTGCTGGAGGGAGGCAAAAACGGACTGGACATCGGCTTTCAGATCATCCCTGGAGTGCTGGTGATCTGTACCTTTGTTCTGATGATCACCTTTGGCGCCGACGACGGCGGCTACGACGGCAGCGCCTACCAGGGAGTGCCGCTGCTCCCCGAGCTGGGACGGCTCGTGTATCTGCCGCTGAAGTGGCTTTTCGGCTTCTCCTCCCCCGATGCGATCGCCTTCCCCATCACCAGTCTGGGCGCAGTAGGCGCAGCGATGGGTATTGTTCCCCGCTTTCTTGCGGAGGGTTTGATCAACGGCAACGATATCGCCGTCTTCACGGCCATGGGAATGTGCTGGTCCGGTTTTCTCAGCACCCACGTTGCCATGATGGACGTAATCGGATTTCGAAGCCTGACCAGCAAGGCGATGATCAGTCATGCCGTCGGCGGCACCGTAGCCGGCATTACCGCCCATTTTCTGGTCATGCTGCTGCTTTGAGCGGCAGCTTTCCCCGTTGCGGAAATTACGCTACACTATAGCTCACACCACAACAGGCGGGAGCAGCATCATGAAATACACACTCGACTACAAAGTGCGCACCATCGAAATCGACCCGGAGTATCGCATCAAACCCTACCACCTCTGTTCCTATGCACAGGATGCCGTAGCAGCTTGGCTCGCGGACCTTGGCTATGCTTCCTACGACCTCAAGCGTGATGGACAGACCTGGATTCTCACCGGCATGTACACCGGCTACAGCCGGGAACTCCCCTTTTGGCGCGATGAGCTCACCGTAAGCATTTGGGCGCGGGCGATTCGAAGCTTCCAATTTTTTATCGACTTCTCCATTTACGGCAAAGATGGCGCCCCCTTTGCCGAGGGAACGAGCAGTTGGACGGTGATGGACGAGGAGAGCCGGCGGCCGGTAAAGAGAGCCGACATCGCGGAGGTGCTGCCGATACACGAGCA
>CAYFUX010000049.1:0-18075 GCA_964346455.1 uncultured Spirochaetaceae bacterium | reverse complement strand
AGGGGAGAGAAGAGGGAGCGGGAGAACAGGTTGAGAAAGACAATGAGGACAATGAACAGTACCGGTTTCATCTGCCGGGAAAAACTCTGCTCCGCTGCCTTTTCTGCCTCCTCGTGCAATTGACTCATTCGCAGGCTCTCCTTCATTGCTTACTACCATTGCTTACCACTCTTTATCCGATTGCCGATAATGTCAACGTCTTTCTCTCCCTCAGCTCCGCCGCAGCGGTACTGGCCTAACAAGGCGCAGGGGGAGTAGAATCTGCGCAAACGATACGGTATAAAAGGAGCTGCCCCGTGACTCGGCCGATTATCCCCCCGCCTACGTTTCGCGAGCTCATACGTCTTGCGCTTCCGATGATCGCCAGCCAGGCGTCGGAGACGGTGATGCTCTTTGTAGACCGCCTCTTTCTCTCCCGCTTCGGGCGTCTGTCTATTGCCGCTTCCATGAGCGGAGGATTGTCGGCCTTTGTCTTTACCTCCTTTTTTGCCGGGATTGTAGGCTACACCAACGCGGTGGTGGCGCAGTACTACGGCGCCGGTCGCAGAGACCGCTGCGTAGAGACCGTGGCTCAGGGGAGCTATCTCTCCTTTGCCTTTCTGCCGGTGGTGCTTCTGCTGACTCCCGTGGTCGGCAGGTTTTTCGATCTCATGGGCCACTCACCGCAGCAGATCATGCTGGAGTACAGTTACTTCCGCATCCTGATTTTCGGGGCCGTATTCATTCTGCTTCGACAAGTCCTGGTGGGCTTTTTTCTGGGAATCGGCGAGTCGCGCACGGTAATGCTCGCCAACCTGGCCGGGATGTTAGTCAACATTCCGCTGAATTATCTGCTGATTTTTGGAAAGCTCGGCTTTCCCGCTCTGGGGATCGAAGGGGCGGCGATCGGCACGGTAGCCGGGACCGCGACAATTTTCACCATTCTCTTCTTTCGTTACCTGGCGCACCCGTACTACCGCGGTTATACGGGAAAAGGACGGTGGGGATTCCGGATTGCGGGAATGCGGCGGCTGTTGCGCTTCGGCCTTCCGGCGGGGACGGAACTGTTTCTGAACGTCTTTGCTTTTAACCTCTTCATACAGCTGATGCACGGCATGGGTCCGGATGTGGCCACTGCGGTCACCATCACCTTCAATTATGACATGGTCGCCTTTGTTCCTATGCTGGGCCTCGGAATTGCGGTGACCTCCCTGGTGGGACGCCAGATGGGCGGGGGCAATCCGGAAGGGGCCAAACGGGCGACCTATCTTGCATTGCGGGTGGGGTACGGCTATGCGGCGATTATGATGCTGCTTTTTGTCTTCGGTGCCGGACCGCTTGTGCGGGTGTTTACTGCAGACTTTGGAGCCGATGAGCGTCAGCTGGTTGCGCTGGCGGAGGCAATGCTGCGGCTTGCGGCGGTCTACACGCTGGCGGATATCACCCAGTTGGTCTTTTCCGGAGCGTTGCGCGGTGCTGGAGATACCCGGTTCGTGATGCTCCTGTCGGTAGGGATTCACTGGCTTCTGGCGGCAGGAACACTCGTTTTGATTCGGATAGTGGAGGCACCCCCTCTTGCGGTATGGCTGTTTTTTATCGGCTTCGTGATTGTGTTGGGGACGGCGATTTTCCTGCGGTTTCGCTCCGGACGTTGGACCGCAATCACGATAATAGAAGAAGAGGTTCTGCTGCCGGAGACGCATCCGCCGGAAGTGAGGACCGAGGCGGAATGGCTGTAGGGGGCCGGCTCCACCCGCCCGTCGAACGATGCTTGCAAGGGAGAGGGACTCGCGCTATGCTGACGCTATGAGAAAAGGCAAAGCTAGGGCATGGTTGGTATTTGCGGCGGTGGCCTTGGGTGGAGCACTGCTGGTGTGGACCGGTCTGCTGCTGGTAAATCGAAGGGTCGAGCAGGAGGCGGAACAAAGCTTGACGCGCTATCTTAGCCGAGCGGGGCTCGAGGAGCAGCTGAGTTACCGGCGGCTGGAGAGCCGTGTGGCGCGGGGGATGTTTCGGCTGGAGGGGGTGGAGTTTACGAGTCCCCGCGGCGATGTTGGCGGCGATGCTGGCGGTAGTACAGACGAGCCCGCAGAATGGATGCTGCGGGCGGAGGTGATAACGTTGAACCTGCCTGCCCGAGAGGCTCCCGGGCTGCTACAAAATCCCCGCACGTTCACCTTTACTGAGGCCAAACTGTCCGTCGAGGGACTCGAGATCCACGGCCTCGCCAAGGGGGACCGGATAGAATGTGCGGAGATAACCGTAAAGGCCAGGGGAGAGATCGGTCCCCGGTTGCTGAATGCGGCACCGGAGGAGCTTACCCGCCATCTGTTTTCGCTGCGGGTGAAGCTTCGCGACGGGCAGTATCGTCCCGGCCCGGGGAGCCGTGCCGCCCTCACCGAACGCTTAGGTTTTGATCCTCTGGAAGGGGCGGAGAGGGCCACGGTGGCTCGGCTGACTGCCAACGCCTCTCTCGCTCGTTCATCCCGGCAGGTGACACTCGGCGACGTGGCACTGGAATCGGAGCTGCTCGATGCAAAGGCCGAAGGCACGGCGGATCTGGATCGGCAGATGCGTCCGAAGAAAGGCAGGGGCCGAATTACCGTCCGACGTATTGCCCCGGAACTCTCCAGCAACGTGGCTCCGTTGATCGAGCGTTATGCTTCAGACCGGGCGGAGGAAGGACCCTTTGTTGTACGGGTTCTGGTAGATGAAGAGGGGCGCGTGCAGTGCCGCGTGGAAGAGCAGTAGAGCTGGAGAGGATGCGAAGAGCCCGTCGGAGAAGCTGCGAAGAGACCCTCGGAGAGAGGCGGCGGGCTCGTCGCGGTGGTGCGCGTGGTGCTTACAGTTTTGACCAGTACTTGCGGTAAAAGAGATCTAGCTTTCGCCGCGTTTCCAGCGGCAGGTGCGACGGGTCGGTGAGAATCGCGGTAGCTGCTGCGCGATGAGCGGGGGTTTCGCGCTGTACATCGATACCATCGATGAGCGCCGGCAAATAGCGTTTGATGGCGCGGGTATTGGCGCGAATATTGTCAAGGACGGTCCCCTCGTTGGCAGGTCCCTCTTCTTGAAGCCACGCGTCGTAGTCCGTGGACATGGCAATCATCGCATAGGAGATTTCCGCCTCCCGGGCGAGTTTCGCCTCCGGAACGGCGGACTGTCCGACAACGCCGCCGCCCCAATCGTGGTACAATTTGCTTTCCGCACGGGTGGAGAACATCGGTCCTTCTATTGTTACATAGGTTTCCCGATTATGTACCCGGTGTCCCTTGTCTCTGAGGGTTTTATACAGAACTCTGCTGAGATAGCTACAGAAGGGATCGGCAAAGTATACGTGCCCCGAGATGCCTTCGCCAAAAAAGGTGTGCGGCCTGTCCTTCGTACGGTCAATGATCTGGTCGGGAATGACTAAATCGCGAGGAGCAATCTCCTCCTTAAGGCTGCCCACTACGGAGAGAGCGACGATAAAGCGGATGCCGAGGTACTTTAGGGCGTAGATATTGGCCTTGTAGGGAACTTCGCTGGGAAGCAGCACATGACCTTTCCCATGGCGGGGCAGAAAGGCGACGTTGGTGTCTGCGATTCGCATAATCTTTATCTCGTCGGAAGGAACACCAAAAGGGGTGGTAATGCTGATGGTATCGACCAACTCCGCATCTTCGAACTGATAGACTCCCGATCCTCCGATGACCGCTATTTGTGCTTCCGTCATATTCGTCTCTCCTCGCTGTCCTGATATTGAACACTCGTTAGTGTAACACGTTTCAGGGAAGAGAAAAGGGGACTGAGAGTTTTTTGATTGTGTTTTCTTTATCCAACAAAAGCTTCGGATATCACAAAATTGTCGAATACAACTTGTGAAGGAGCGGTGGGGTGTGTAGAATATGAGTGCCGCGGTACGCAGGCATTCACACTAAGTAGGAGGAATTGACATGCAGTTGGATCGTTCAGACGGCCAAGTCGTCGACAGCCCCAGTGAAGAGGAAGTCCGCAAGGCCGTTCAAGAGGTGGGTGAAGATCTAGACTACTGTATCCTTTCTGATGAAGAGGACTTTATTCAGGTAGCCGTGGCAGGCGGGGGGCTTTTGGTGGAGTACCGTGATGAGTCGGGACAGTACGAGAGCGAAGACACCGACGTTCCGGTAGAGATGGTCCTGGAGGCGTTTATTCAATTCCTCAATGGGGAAGACGACTGGAAAGGATCGCTGGATTTCATTGCTCGGGAATTGAGTGAGGGGACGTTTGCCGAACGCTTCGGCCTCGAGGATGAAGATTTCGAATAACGCTTCGGGTGCCATCATGCAATAACACGTTGTTCACAACGAAAGGATCACAGAAACATGACGAAAAAAGAAACCGGCGCATTAAAGACTCTGGCTGATTCCTCCTTCGATGAGAAGACGATCGTAATCAATCCCAACGACGGGTTCGATCTTAGCTTTATTATGCTGGAGGTGACTGCGATGGTGTATTACGGCTCATCTCCGGACATTATGGAGGATCAGAACACCAATCCGGTCTACGCTCGCGTCTACCAGGAAAATAAATGCCGCCTTGGTACTGTAGAACTAAGTCGGAAGACGATGTCAGAGCTGGGCAACCCTAAGTATGTGCGCCTGCATTCGATGGATGCCAACCCATATCCAAAAGTATTGATCGAACCGCTGTAAGCAGCCGCGTTTTGGGGACAGGGCCGGCCGGTCACCGGGGAACAAGGCGATCTATTTGCGGTCCAACTGAGCAAGCGTTCGGGAGTGCTGCAGCCGATAGATATACAACATGACTGCCAGCAGCCCGAGGATCATCGGCCCGTAGAGCAGTCCTATAGGACCGAATAACTGCAGTCCTCCCAGCAGGGCGAAAAAAATGATTAAGGTCGACATTCCCGAGTTGCCCTGCATAAGATAGGGACGCAGAAAATTGTCGATCGAACCGACGCCGATTCCGCACCAGATCAGAATAAAAAGCGCCGACCAGTATTTGCTCATCAGGAGGAGATACAGAAAAATCGGCACCCAGATCAAGCCCGTTCCCACGACCGGAATGAAGGAGGAGACCCCCAGCATAACTCCCCAGAAGAGGGCGGGGATTCCTACGATCTTAAAACCGATCATCGCTACCAGCGCCTGAACCGCGGCGGTTAGCACCATGCCCAACAGGACGGCGCGGACGATGAAACGGATCCGCGTGACCAGCAGTTTCTCATGGGAGTGATAGAGGGGCAGTACGTCGAGAAAATACTCCAGCATGGTATTGCCGTCGCGAAACACGTAAAACATGATAAAGAGCATGATGAAAAAGTGCATGATCAGCGTGCCGGTTTTGGACAGAAGCGGCAGAAGAAGGGCGCCGAGAGATTCCGCCACGCTGCTGCTGAGCTCGATAATGCGGCCTTCGATATCGAGCGTCTCGCTCTGGCTTTCTTGCAGGCCTATGAGATCGCGAACCGGCGCAAGCCGCGGATGGTCGAGCAGATTGTGGAGACTGTTGCTCTCTAGAATTTTCTCTAGATTGCCGGCGGAGATCCAGTTCTGAATCTGATTGAAAATAGTGATTCCCTGTTGCGCGAGGGCGGCGAGAAAGAGAAATGCGGGGATGACCACCACGAAAAAGATGACAATTACCGACACTCCAGCGGCGATACTTCGCTTTCCCCGGAAAAAGGCGACCAGCCGATTGTGCATGGGCCGAAAAATGACCCCCAAAAAAAGCGCGATCACGATAGGGCCCATGAAAGGGCGAATCAACAGATAGGAGCCAAAAAGACCGAGGGCGAGCATGACGAAAAGCACTCCCGATGAGAGGGAGGAAGTGCGTGCTTTGTCCAGTTTGCGGCGGCGGAGTTTTTGCGGCGTCATGATGCTGATGGTAGGATGAATGCTTTTACCCGGTCAAGTCGTCCGATATGCGCTCTCTCGAGAGCTCTCCCCGGGGTTGGCAGCGGGGACAGATGTGAGTGCCGCGCTGGCCGACGACTATACGCTGGACGGCGGTGCCGCAGCATGGGCAGGCGCAGCCAGTGCGGCCGTAGACGGATAGATGGTGCAGGTTGTCACCCTCTCGGCCTGCGGAACGATAGCTGCCTTCCCCGTCCCCTAAGGAGGTGCCGCGCTGCTCGATCGCTCCCACCAGTACGCTGCGAATTGCCGACAACAGTCGGGAAGTATCCGTGAGACTGAGCGTATCCGCCCGGCGCAGAGGATGGAGTCCGGCGGTGTGGAGCGCCTCATCCGTATAGATGTTGCCCAGTCCTGCCAAAACTCGCTGGTCGAGAAGCAGCGTTTTGAGCTGCCGACGACGCCGCAGCAGGCGGTAGAAGGCGGTGTCGGTCATCGCTGGGTCCAAGGGTTCCGGCCCGAGGAGAGTGCTTACCTCCCGCTCGTCAGCAATAAGCTTGATGCGGCCAAAGGCGCGGGGGTCGTGAAAGCGAAGTTCCCGTCGACTCTGCGCAGGAGTGGTGTCTGTCGTTTCTGCACCGGGAAAAATGAGGCTGAGAACGAGGCGGTCGTGGGAGTCCCGCGGAGTTTCGGGAGCAACGAGGGTGAAACTTCCGGACATGCGAAAATGTGCGGCCAGCACCCAACCGTCCTCCAGGAAAAAGAGGAGGTATTTTCCGCGCCGCCGCAGGGCTTCAATGCGACGGCCGGCCGCCCCGCCAATAAACTCAGCCGGGGAGAGGGGGGCGACACTGTTTTGGCGCAGCACTTCTATTTCTGTGATGCGGGTCCCCGCTACTCCGGCGGTGCGCAGGTCCCGCATGGTGGTCTCTACTTCTGGTAGTTCCGGCATAGCGGCGATACTAAGCGATTTAGCTGTCTGTGAAAACCCGCGGGGTCGTGCATAGGGGAGATAAAGGTGATAGAATATGTCGTGATGGACGATAAAGGTCGTGATGGACGATAAAGAGCTGGAGCGGTACACGTGGAAGGCGGCGGAGCACCTCTTCGAGCCGATTCTTCGTATATTGGAAGGGTATCCGGAGGGAATTCGGGAGTACGATTTGCTGAAAGAGCTGGAAGCCCGCGAGGAAAAGCTTTTTTCCGGTGTCTTCGAAGACCGCGAGCTCGGGCTCTTCCGCTCACATTTTTTTCTTTTTCACGTGCTCTACCGCCTGCGGGATCGGCTCCTGGAGGAGCAGCGCTATGTGCTGGACATTTTTTGCCTGGACATCCGTCTACGGCCCTACCGGGAGGCTTCACCCGGTGCTCAAGCGGGCGTGCCCGCCGAGCGCGACCAGATAAGAGCGTATTATCTGGATCTGAAGAACCTCTATACCACCGACGAGGGGGATGTACGCCGCATGCTGCGGGATTTTGCCCGGCGTCTGCGTGCCTACTACAACCGGGGAGAGGTGCTCCAAGAACTCGGTCTGGGGCCGGAGGCGAGCTTTCAGGATGCCAAGCGGCGGTACAGGCATCTGGTACTGCAGCATCACCCGGACCGGGGCGGGGATCCGGAGCGGTTTCGCCGTGTACGCCGGGCGATGGAGGAGCTTTCCGCCTTGCAGTGGTAAGAATTGGCTGCGCTGGCTTTAGCGCCGTGGATGTACTATAGTGAAACCGCCGACACGAGAGGAGTTGTATGCCGAAGAATATGTTCGTATCCAAAGAGTTTACCTTTGACGCCGCGCACCAGATCGTCGACTACAACGGGAAGTGCGAAAAATTGCACGGGCACACCTACCGGCTGCGGGTGAGTCTCAAGGGCGAACGCGCCGCCGACGGTATGGTGCTCGATTTTGCCGTGCTGAAGCAAACAGTGCAGGAGAAGGTACTCTCCAGGCTCGATCACGGCTTTCTCAACGATATCGATGCGCAGTCGACTACCGAGAACATTGCCGTGTGGATTTGGGAGCAGCTCGAGGCCCCCCTGCGGGGTGAGAAGTATCGGCTCTACGAGATAGTTTTGTGGGAAACCGCCACCAGTTTTGTGACCTTGAGGGAGGATGTATGATGGACCTCGGCGACGTACAGAGCAGCCGTGACAAACGGAACCTGGGTATCCGAAAGGTGGGGGTGAAGGATCTCGAATATCCGATCAGGGTGCTCGACCGCAGCAGCGAGGTTCAGCACACCATTGCCACCGTCAGTATGTACGTAGATCTGCCCCAGGAGTATCGCGGAACCCACATGAGTCGCTTTATCGAGGTGCTAGAACGCCATTCGGTGCGCCTCGATCCGCGGGAGCTGGACGCGGTGCTTCAGGACATCTCCAGCACATTCTCCAGCGCTACCGCCCATATCGACATCACCTTTCCGTATTTTATCCGTAAGAAGGCCCCCGTTTCAGGGGCAGAGAGCAACATGAAGTATTTCTGTCGCTGCGAGGCGAGCCGGGACGGAGCGCTCTCTATGTACTTCTCCGTGGAAGTGCCGGTCAACAATCTATGTCCCTGCTCTAAAGAGATCAGCGAGGGAGGGGCCCACAATCAGCGGGGAATCATCCGTATAAGGGTGAAGACGCACCGCTTTATTTGGTATGAAGAGTTGATCGAAACCGCCGAAGCAGCCGCCTCAAGCCCGCTCTATACGATCCTCAAACGGGAGGACGAAAAGTACGTCACCGAGCGGGCCTACGCACATCCGCGCTTTGTGGAAGACGCCGCTCGAGAGGTGGTGTTGCGTTTGAAAGAGGACAGCCGTCTGGAGAAGTTTACGGTGGAGGTGGAGAACATGGAGTCCATCCACAACCACAGTGCTTATGCCTGCATTACCAGCGATGAACTGTAATTGCCGCCTGCAGCCGCCAAGATGCTCTTTGGACCAACCTCTTTCGTAAAAAGAGGGGAGCCGCACCGCAAAGGCTGCCTTGGCGGCGGAGAACCGCTGGAGCGCGGCTATTCGGCCCGCAAGAGCAGCCGCACGCTGGCGGCGTCCTGCTCCACCGCCGGCAGCAGCAGTCCCCTGTTCATTAGTTCGCCCCCACGGTATCTGCGGCCGTTTTCCTGCACCATATAGGTCCGCTGGGGGTCGAGACCGGCGAGCCGTAGACGGCGGCGCGTCAAATTGGCTTCCCGATAGGCGGAAAACCACACGATCAGCGCTTCCTGCTGTGTGCCGTCTACCCACATCCAGGCGGTCTCGGCTCCTTCAAACGGCGAGAGCAGCCGGAGAAAATGGCCAAACTGCAGCAGCCGGCGATGTTCTTTGTAGAAGTCGATCTGCCGCCGGACCTCCGCCCGTTCGTTTTCCGAGAGAGAGGAGATGTCCAGTTCGTAGCCCAGATTGCCGCTCAAGGCGGCGTTGCCGCGGGTGGAGAGCGGGGTCGAGCGGCCCACCTGATGGTTGGGAACGGCGGAGACATGTGCTCCCATTACGATAGGCGGATAGAGGATGCTGGTGCCGTACTGGATCTTGAGCCGGCTCAGCGCGTCGGTGTTGTCGCTGGTCCAGTACTGGGGCATGTAATAGAGTATTCCCATGTCCAGACGTCCGCCGCCTCCGGAACAGCCCTCGAAGAGCACCTCAGGATGGGCGGAGGTGATCACTTCCATCACTTCGTAAAGCCCCAGAACGTAGCGATGATACACCTCTTCCTGACGTTCCTTCGGAAGCCCGGGGGAAGCAACGCTGGCCAGGTAGCGGTTCATGTCCCACTTCACATACGTGATGGGGGCGGCGTCGAGAATGCCGTTAAAGGTTTCGATTAGGTGCTGCCGCACCTCCTGCCGGGTAAGGTCGAGCACCAGTTGGCTGCGGCCCTCCGGCGGCTGGCGGCCGGGGATGTGGATGCACCAGTCGGGGCGGCGGCGAAAGAGCTCGCTTTCCCGGCTGATCATTTCCGGCTCCACCCAGAGGCCAAACTCCATGCCGCGGCTTCTGATATGCTCTCCCAGACCGGCCAGACCGCCGGGCAGCTTGCGGCGGTTAACGTTCCAATCTCCCAAGCTGGTGGTGTCGGAGTTGCGTTCGCCGAACCAGCCGTCGTCCAGGACAAAGAGTTCGATTCCCAGATCCGAGGCCGTATCGGCCAGCTCTTTCAGCTGACTCTCGCTGAAGTCGAAGTAGGTGGCCTCCCAGTTGTTGAAGAGCACCGGCCGTTCTGTGTTCCGGAAGCGGGGCGGCAGGATTCGCTCGCGGATAAAGCGGTGGTAGCGGTCGCTTAGCCCGTTGATGCCCTCCGGGGAGTAGACCAGTACGGCTTCGGGAGTGTCGAATCTCTCCCCCGGGGCAAGGGTCCACCGGAAGGTTTCGGGGTGTATGCCCAGGTTGATACGCAGATTGTCGTCGTGGTTGCGTTCCGCTTCCGCCGTAAAGTTTCCGCTGTACACAAGGGCTGCGCCCCATGCTTCGCCGGAGTGTTCGCCGGTATGTGGAGAGAGGAGGGCGAGAAACGGATTGAATTGGTGACTGCTGATACCCCGGGTGCTACCGAAGGAAAAAAGTCCTGGATTGATGGGGGTACGGTAAAGGTGACGCTCGCGTGCCCAGGAGCCGTGGAGATAGAGTAGCTGTTGGCCGTCGTAGGGCAGGTCGAGGCTGCAGCTCATCGCGCGGTCCAGGGTAAAGGGCTCGTCGCCATGATTTTCAAAGCAGGTGCTGCGCAGTACCGCATCGTAGTCCGGCAGCGGGGTATAGCGGAGGGTGATCCGCAGTCCGCTGTGCGCGTCGTCCATATGCAGAAGGAGCGTCTCCGCATTCTCGCTTTCAGCGAAGCGGGCGGCGGGAAGCCCATGCAGGGCCGGCTTTTCCGTGTGCAGTTCCGGGGTAACGAAAAACGGACCGGGAATAGGATAGCCTCTGCCGTCCCGGAGGGAAAAGGCGGGCTGTCGAAAGTCGCCGTAGCCGGCGGACCCGTATTCACATAACTGCTCCTCCACAAAGAAGGAGGGATCGTCCTCTTCCGAAGAGATCATGAATCCTCGTTCGCTTTCAGGGACAAACTTCTTATCCGGAAAGAGCTCGCAGCGGCGGCCCCAGTGCAGGTTGAGAGGATAACGACCCTTGTAGAGCAAAATGGAATAGCTAAAGCTCTTTCCGTGGAGGCTGTACAGATTCCGGCGGCGGTTTTCATTGATGTAGTTCATGACGGTACTTCTCTCTTTATCAGAGCGTGATAGTAAAGTGTATGTACGTGGGATGCTCCCCGGCTGATACGGCCCTGGAAGTTGGCGACCCGCGTTTTCCGCTCTGTCAGGTGCTATTTTTTCCGGCTGTGAAAAAGCCCCTTGAGGAGCGCGTAGACAATCAGCCCAAAGGTGATGAGAATGGGGATGGAGACGAGAGGATTTTCTTCTAGCGTAGTGAGCGCGGTGGTCATCATGAAATAGAGCAGCCCTGCGGCAACGATTCCCACCGTAAGCAAACCGAGTGTGTCACGACCTGTCATATACACATCCCCCTTTATACCGCTGAAACGGGCAAAATTCAGTTCAATAGTAAGGCAAAGCCGGCAATAGTGCAATAAGTACGTGTTGCTTCTCACGCTGAGCGGGGAAAGAAAAAAAATCTTCCTTCCCGAGAAATGTCATGCTACACTGAATATTGTCTCAATAAGTAGTAACCTCACCTTTTCGAAACCATGAAAAGGTGTCGGTACGCTCAGGCCTTTCTCAGACATCTTCAGGCTTTCCCTGCTGCGGAGCGTGTGGTCCGCGGTAAAAAATATGGCTCCAAAAGGAGGATTGTGTATGGCAGACAGTCAAAAGAAAGGGGTATGGTCTAAGTGGCGTTCGATTCCGTTGGTGTACCGGATAGGGGGAGCCTTTGTCCTGGGTATCGCGGTCGGTCTCATCGTAGGCGAACCTATTACGGTTATTGAACCGCTGGGCACCCTCTTTCTAAAGTTGCTCTCGATGATCGTCATCCCCATCGTCATTTTTACGCTGGTGGGAGCGATGCGTAAACTCACCCCCTCACAGCTGGGGAGAGTCGGCGGACAGACCGTGGTGATCTACATCATTACCACCGCGATTGCGATTATCATCGGACTGATGGCGGCGAACGTCTTTGCCCCGGGAACCGGCTTGTCCCTTCCGACGGACGCGGAGATGGAACCGGAGCAGGCGCCGGAAATGGTCGAGGTTTTCCTGGGGATTTTTCCGGATAACGTCTTTAGTTCGATGGCGGAAGGCGACGTACTGCCGATTCTGGCCTTCTCGATTATCTTTGGCTTAGGATTGGCTTTTGTGCGGGAGTCCGCATCGGAGGAGCTTCGCAAAGGGGTGGATACCGTCTTCAGTATTATGGAAACCGGCGCCCAGGCAATGTTCAAGATCGTATGGGGCGTTCTGGAGTACGGTGTAATAGGTGTATTCGCCCTGCTTGCGGTCGCGTTTGCAGAAGCGGGTCCGGGCGCGCTCGTCTCTTTCGGTATGTTGATTCTCACTCTACTGGTGGCGGTGGCCGTACACATTATCGTCATCTATCTGCTCATCATTGTGCGTGGCATGGTAGGGCAGTCGCCCATGAAGTTCCTGCGCGGCTCGCGGGAAGCCATGCTGACCTCCTTCGCCACCCGTTCGAGCGGCGGTACGCTGCCGGTTACGATGAACTGTGCCCACCAGAATCTGAAGATTGATGAACGAGTCTACAGTTTCAGTCTGCCGTTGGGAGCGACCATCAACATGGATGGGACCGCCATGTATCAGGGCGTTACTGCGGTTTTTGCCGCCAACCTCATCGGTCAGTCCCTTACCTTCGGACAGCAGATGACCGTTGTGGTGACCGCCACGCTGGCAAGCGTAGGTACTGCCGGTGTTCCCGGCTCCGGACTGATCATGCTTACCATGGTCTTGACCCAGCTGGGTCTGCCCCTCGGTGTTGTGGCATTTGTGGCCGGCATCGATCCTATTCTGGACCGGCTGCGGACCATGAACAACGTTACCGGCGACCTTGCGGTTACCACCCTTGTCGGCAAGTTGAACAAGGCCGTCGATTTTACCAAAGGCGCCTGGACGGGTAAGAAGATCGAGGATACGAACTCTTCGAAGTAGCCTGAACACTATCACCAAAACGATGAGACGGGGCCGCCTTGTGAGAGGTGGCCCCGATTGTGTAAACTCATGTGCAGTACGAACTGTTTGGGGAGGGATCGATGAGCGACGACGAAGTGGTCTATGACAGTGAGTTCGGCGACCTGCGGGGCGGTGGAAAAAAGAAGGGCACGAATAAAGGCAATAAAAGCCGTTCCTCAGACGACAAATCTGCTCCGGGACCAGGTGATCAGTCGGCGAAAGACGGGAAGGTTCGCGTAAGCCGTGAGAAAAAAGGTCGGGGAGGAAAAACCGTAACGGTGATCTACGGCCTCTCTCTTTCGGAGGATCAGAAGGAACAACTGGCCAAGGAGCTGAAAAAGCGCTGCGGGGCCGGTGGTACCGTCAAGGGCGAGACCGTAGAGGTCCAGGGGGACAATACGGAGAGCGTCATGGCGGTACTGGAGAAACGCGGGATCAAGGCGGTCCGCGCCGGGGGCTGAACGGCATGCCGTAGCGTCTAAGGTCCCCTGGATGAGAAGCTCCCGGATGAGAAGCTAATGCACGACATTTACCATGAAACGCAGCGGGAAACAGCGCTCGTACGCTGTGCGATCGTCGGATTGGGGCGTATCGGGGTTACGCTGGAGGCAGACGGAAAACGGGAGAAGCCCTGTACCCATGTCGGGGCAATCCTGCAAAATCCCGACTGCACCCTCGTCGCCGGCTGCGATATAGACCCGGAGGCGCGGAAGCGGTTCCGGGACGGCTATGCCCTGCCCGTCTACGCTGATATAGAGGAGCTCTTGGCACAGGAGCGGCCCGATCTCCTGGTGGTGGCCGCCTATCCCGAGTATCATCGCCGTCTTGTGCAGAAAGGAGCCGATGCGGGGGTGCCGGTGATTGTCTGTGAAAAGCCCCTTGCCCGGAGCCTGCGGGACGCCCGGGCAATAGCCCGAATCCATCGCCGCGGACGAGCAAAAATAGTAGTTAATCATGAGCGGCGCTACTCTCGGGACTACCTGGCCGCCCGGACTGCGGTGCGCGAAGGGCGCTACGGAGCACTGTTGTCGATCCGCGGTCTCCTCTGTTTCGGTGCCAGCTCCCCTCGGAGGGAGGTACTGCTCCACGACGGCACGCACCTTATCGATACCGTCAACTTTCTCGCTGGTACACCTCTGCGACTGCAGCGTCGTTTTGGGTCGATGCGGAGCGCTGAAAAATCGGCCTTTCTTCTCGGCCGCTGCGGGTGTGTTCCGGTGGTGATCGAAGTAGGGAGCGAACGCGATCACCTGATTTTCGAAGTGGAATTGGGCTTCGAGCGGGGCCGACTCCGGCTTGGCAACGGAGTGTTCTCCTTGGAGCGCAGTGGAGAAAGCCCCTACTACGAAGGATACCGTTCGCTGCTGCCGGAGGAGAAGCCGCGTATGGAGAGAACCGGCTACTTTTCCGGAATGATCGCCGACGCGGTACGCTGCGTCCGGGAGAGGTCGCATCAGCCCCGCTCTTCCGCCGGGGATGCACTTGAAGTGCTACGTTGCATCCGCTCTGCTGCGGGATGGCGGTAAGCGGAGAGGGGCGACCCGTCTGCGGCGGCGGGCTCAACGCTTTACTCGGGCATTGCCCTCCCAGATACTCCAAATTTGCTCCTCTTCCGCCGGCTGCACGTAATCGCTCTCGAAGGTAGTAGCAAGGGCGCCGCTTGCCCAGCCAAACTGGAGCCACCGGGCAGGATCCCAGCCCCGCAGTATCCCATAGAGCAGACCGCCGACAAAGGCGTCGCCCCCGCCGATGCGGTCTAATACATCGATTTCTCGAGGCTCGATAACATGCCACCGGTCTTCCGCTGACATGATCGCTCCCCAGAGGTGACGGCTGGCGCTTTTGACCTCCCGCAGGGTGGTGGCAAAGACCGAAGCCCCGGGATAGTCGCCTTTTACCCGTCCGATCATTTCCTTAAAGCCTTCGATCTTCTCTGCGATCTCTTTGCCTCCGGACTCCGGACCGCGGAATCCGAGACACAGCTGGAAATCTTCCTCGTTGCCGACAAGTACATCGGCAAGCCCGGCGATTTCGCTGAAAATTTCCCGCAATTCGCTTGCGCGGTTTTTCCAAAAAGAGGCGCGGTAGTTGAGATCAAAGGAGATACGGGTGCCGTGCCGCTTGGCCGTTTTGGCCAAGTCCAGGCAAAATTGTCCCGTTTCCGGCGAAAGAGCGCCTACTAAACCGGAAATGTGGATCGCCTGCACCCCTTCCTTGCCGAAGATCCGTTCAAGATCGAAATCGCCGGCGGTGAGGCTGCGTCCCACTTCTCCGGACCGGTCGTTATACACCCGTGGACCGCGGACCCCGAAACCGCTGTCGGCGATATTGATCTGGTGACGGTACCCCCAAGGGCCGCCCTGGTCGACCTCTTTTCCCTCGTATTCCATGTTCCGCCGGTGCAGATCGTCTTTGATATACCGCGCCGTCGGGCTTCCTTTCACGAAGGCGGTCAACACTTTCACCGGCAGCCCCAAAAACGATGAGATGCTTGCCACATTTGTCTCTGCGCTGGTGGCCTGCATGCTGTAGAGGCTGCTGGAGTGGACCGGCTGTCCGTTGTAGGGGGTAATGCGCAGGCCCATGCTGGTGGGCACCAGCAGGGAATAGCGACAATCGGACTTTAAGGCAATACTCATGGGATTCCCTCCTTATTATCGTGCTTGTGGATACACGCGTGTTTTCGTTTTACTGCGGAAAGCAAAAACAAACCATATTCGATAGTACCACAGCCTTCCACATGCTGTACAGGAAGGATTCTCAGCCGCAGAGTCAATATCGGCTGGACCACTCACGATCACACCGGTGCGAGCCTTCCGCTTTTTTACCTTCGGTCCGGGAGCGTACAGCTTCCAGAGTGTGATGGACGACACCGAGGTACCTCAGACCATCGCCTCTCTTATGGGCTACGACTTGAAAGTCACGTATGCGGGTGAAAGGAACGAGGGTGCCCGGGTTTCGGCGGAGATTCAGCGGTTCTTTTCGCCTTCCTCTGCCAGTACAAAATCCGCCTTGCGCTCTTCCACAGAGACTTTCTTGATGGTCACCCGCACGGGGTCTCCTAGACGGTAGTTGTTTCCGGTGCGCTCGCCGGTGAGCGTATAATTGTCTTTATCAAACTCGTAGCGGTCGTCCCGGAGCTCGGAAACGTGCACGAGCCCTTCGATCAGGTAATGGTTCAGTTCAACAAAAAAGCCAAAGGAAGTGATCCCGGCGATCACGCCGTCGTAGGTCTCTCCGATCTTGTCGGCCAAAAACTCCATCGCTTTGAGCTTGGTGTGTTCCCGCTCGGCTTCCACTGCTTGGACTTCCTGCTCGGAGCAGCGCGTGCAGATTTTCTGCAGCTCCGCCTTGGTTCCGGAGGCCGGCGGTTTGACGTTCTTAGCGGCGTACTTTTTCAGCAAACGGTGCACGATAAGATCAGGATAACGGCGGATGGGGCTGGTGAAGTGGGTGTAGGCGTCAAAGGCCAGTCCAAAGTGGCCGATGTTCTCTGTGCTGTAGACCGCCTTGGTCATCGAGCGCAGCGCCACCTTTTCAGCAAAATCCTTGAACTCAAGATTTTCGATAATATCCAGGATCTTGCGGTAATCCTCCGGTTCCAGGTCGCCCTGCACGCGGTACTGGATTCCCAGTCGACCCAGCAGGTCGAGGAACTCCCGTACTTCATTGTCGTCGGGTTTCTCGTGTATGCGATAGACAAAAGGCCAGGCACCGTCCTGGGCGCCCTTTTGCGAATTGCTTCGTCCACCCTTTTGGCTGCGGCTGTCATGCTCCTTCCGTGCGTCCTGCGTGCCGGCCGAGCGATCAGCGGCCTTTGCGGAACTCTTTTCCACACCGGGAGAGTCCGGCATGTGTGAGCCGCCGCTTCCGCTCCAGGGGGCCATATGACGCGCCACCGTGAGGTTAGCCGACAGCATGAACTCCTCGATCATCCGGTTGGCATCGATCCGCTCGCTCGGACGCACTTCATAAGGAATGCCGTTCTCGTCTACGGAGATTACCGGCACGGGAACGTCAAAGTCGATGCTTCCCTGTTCTTCACGCGCCCGCCGCAAGACGAGGCTGAGCATCATCATCTGATGTATGGTCTGGGCGTATGGATGGGAGGTTTCTCCCGCGATTATGTCCTCCACTTCTTGGTAGGAAAACCGGCGGTTGCTTCGGATAATTGTCTCTCTGATTCGGTAGTCCCGGATGATCCCCCGGGAGTCGATATTCATCAACACCGAGAAGGCGAGCCGGTCTTCGTTCTCCCGCAGGCTGCAAAGGTCGTTGGAGAGTTTCTCCGGAAGCATGGGGATGACCTTGTTGACAAAATAGACGGAAGTTCCCCGTTCGAGTGCTTCCTTGTCGAGCCACGAGCCTTCGGTCACGAAATAGGAGACATCGGCAATATGGACACCGAGTTCGAAACTGCCGTCTTCCTTTTGTTCGAGGGAGACGGCGTCGTCAAAGTCCTCGGCACTTTCCGGGTCTATGGTAAAGCAGAGGGTGTTTCGCAGGTCTTCTCTACCTTTTTTCTCCTTTCGAAGATTGGGGAGCGAGAGCTTCTCCGCTTCCTGCAGGACTTGCGAAGGGAATTCGGTTTTGAGCCCCTTGCTTTTCGCTACGATCAGGGTATCGATATCAACGTCGTCCGGGGATCCGAGGATCTCTAGAATGCGTCCGGAAGGATTTTTTTGAGGATCTTCCCACTTCTCGCGCCGCACCAGTACAAACTGTCCATCTTCCGGCGCCTTTTCCGCGTCCCGGGGAAGCAATTTATCTTGCGGCACATCAAGCGGTCGGCCGAGACGTTCGTCGTCGGGAACCACATAACCGCCCCGGTCTCTCTTTCTGAAGACCCCCACCAGGTCTTTCACCGAGAGTGCGGTGATTTTCCGTATTTTTCCCACCGGCTTCTTGCCGGGCACATGGCGGAGGATTTCGGCACTCACCGTGTCCCCGTCCATAGCGGTGCCCATGTTCTCCAGAGGGATGAAGATATCCGGACCGTCGTCAACCGTCACAAAGCCAAAGCCCCGGGCCGTAACCGAGAGGGCCCCCTCTATCAATGAGCCGCTTTTAGGCTCATGCTTTTCTCCCTCGGACTTTTTTTTCTGCTTCTGCGGTTGATCGTCCTTTTGGGACGCCTCCGG
>CAYFUX010000048.1:16783-19193 GCA_964346455.1 uncultured Spirochaetaceae bacterium | reverse complement strand
ATAATCCCGGCATCCACAATACTCCCGATTCCCAGGGCGAACCCGGCGAGGACAAACTCGTCCGCGTCAAGGCCGGCAAAACCGAGTGTTCCCACGGCAACAAGCAGGGTCGCCGGCAGCAGCATTCCGAGTGCTGCTGCCTGCCCCAGCTTGCCGGTCGTAAGAAAAAGCAGCAGGAGTACAAGAGTTAGGGAGAGCGCTATGCTGCGAAGAAGCTCCGTCATCGCCTGCTCCACCCGACGTCCGCTGTCGTAGACCACTTCAAAGCGCTCTGTTTCGGAAAGTTCGAGCTCCGCAGTGCAGGCCCGCAAGGCGCGCGAGAGAGTGAGCGAATTGCTGCTCCCGTCGCTGTGTATGTAGAGGGCTAACCGCTTCTCCCCGTTTATGCGGCTCACCGTCTCGGGACGGCGTTTGGCGCGGGTAATGCGGGCTATCCGTTCCAGCGCTACGGCACTTTCTCCGGGACGTGTAATATCAAGGCTATGGATCTCTTCCGTCGCTGTGAACCGTCCGCGGAGCAGGAGGGGGACCTCAAATCTCCCTTCTCGTAAAACCCCTGCGGGAGAACTGAGGTTTTGTCCAGAGAGAGCGCGGGCAACATCGGGAAAGTGCAGCCCCGCCTTCGCCGTTGCCTGCGGGTCGAGGCGTATGTATATTTCCTCGAGCGCCCCACCGGCGATTTCGATCTCTCCCGTGCCGGGGATCCGACTGTATTGGGGCTTTATCGAGCGTTCGATATGAGCGCGCAGCTGACGCGGCGAACGATGGGACGCGTCGACGGCAACGATAAAAACCGGACGGCGCGTGCTCGAACTGGAGAGTATCCGCGGTTTACGGGCGGAGCGGGGAAACAGGAGTGCGGCGCGCTCTACCGCCGTGCGTACTTCGAGATAGAGCTCTTCAATTACCTCGGCTTCAGAAAAGGTGAGATCGACTCGTGATCTGCCGTACTCGGAACTCGAGACGATTCGCTGCACTCCGTAGAGCTCGGCGAGGGCTTGTTCGAGGGGGACGGTAATGGTCCGCTCGATTCTCTCTGCAGAGGCCCCGTAATGTTCGGTGATAACTGAAATTCGCGGTCTACCTTCCCCCTCACTGAGGCCCAGCTCTATCGAGCGCATCCCTAGAAACGCGGCGACGAGAAGCACGCCAAGACTAAGTGATACCCGGACAGTCCGTCCGTACCAGGAGGGGCTCATCGAGCACTCCGGTAGTACCGCAGCGTAGCGAGGGGGGTGAGTACGAGGGTGAGGAGGGTAGAGCACAACAAGCCTCCGATCACGGAGAGGGCGAGACTGCTTTGCGCCGAGCTGTTGTACGGGTCGATGGCGATCGGCGTCATGGCGATTATCGTCGTGGCTGCGGTAATCAGAATGGGGCGGAGACGCCCGAGGCTGCCCCGATATACTGCTGCAGCGGGCGGCGAGCCGGCTTCGATTTTTGCGCGGTAGGCGGCAAAGAGGAGGATGGAATTGTTGACCACTATACCCAGCAGAAGAAGTACTCCCAGAGAGGAACTGGAGTTAATGCTTCCGCCGGCGGCAAAGAGCAGCAGAACCGCTCCTATCATACCAAACGGAAGTGAAATAAGGACAAACAGCGGCTGAATGAGCGATTCGAATTGAGCTCCCAGCAGGAAATACATAAGCACCACGGCGGTGACAACAATGAAGAGCAGTTCCCGGGAATGCTCCTGCAGAGCAGAGGCGGAGGCAGAACGGAGGTACGAATGCGATTGAGCGAGGTCATCGAGATACTCCCGCATCCGAACTCCGCCGTCATGGTCCGCCGCCGGGGAGATGAGGACCGCATCCTTGCGGGCAAAACGGCTCAGCGCCGGTCGCTGCGGCCTGCGTTCGATACGGAGGAGCTCTCCGGCCGGAACATGGCCGGAAGTGCCGGCTGGAACCGGTATAGCTCGCAGGTCGTCGAGGCTGTCACGGTCGCGTTCGCGAAGCCGGACTCGGACGTCGACCTCTCGCCCCTCTATGGTCAATCGGGAAGGATAAGAGCCGTGGGTAGAGGAACGTATTGCACGCGAGAGCTCTGCTACCGACTGAGAACTTCGGGCCAGCACTTTCCGAAGCGGGGTGAGGGAAAGCATTTCTGCGGTGTGGGCGGGGAAAATTTGGGGTGAAGTGCCGGTACGCTCAGCGATGGCGGCGGCGAGATGCCGTGCTCGCTCGAGGGCGTGGTGCTGTGTGTCACCGGTGACGATATACCGGGCTGCTCCCTGAGGAATCCCTATCAGCGGGGCGATGGACTCGTTCTGAGGGGGGATGGTGACGGCAATATCCGGCGTCTCGAAGGCAGAGCGGAAATAGCCGCTCAGACGCTTCGGAGATGTACTGACACGGCGGTGGAGGCGAAGGGAGAGATGTATGCGCCGCCCGCTTTCCTGCGGATCGGC
>CAYFUX010000048.1:14587-16683 GCA_964346455.1 uncultured Spirochaetaceae bacterium | reverse complement strand
AGGAGATGGTGAGGGCGAGGTCGCGATAGAGGGCGCCGAGGATGCCGGGAAGAAGAAGGAGTGGGAGGAAGACCACCAGCGAGGTGAGGGTGGCCGCAAGGGCGGGGCCGGCAACTTCGGCGGCGGCGCGGGCTATGTCGGCCTTGTCCGCCGGGTGTGGCCGCTGTGCAACCCGCCTGCGGATATTATCGAGCACCACCACACTGCTGTCGACGATCATTCCGATACCCAATGCGAGGCCGCCTAAGGAGATTGTGTTTAAGGTGATGCCGCTCAGACGCATTATCAGCAGCGCGGCGGAGATGGATATGGGGATAGAAGCCGCCAAAGTCGCCGCGCTGGCGAGGGAGCGCAGAAACAAGAGAAGCACAAGAAACGCGGCCGCCGCTCCCAAAATCGCTGAGAGGGCGAGACTGCCGATAGAGGCCCGCACCAGAGTCGAGCGGTCCTCGAGCAGCTGAAAGTCAAGATCCTTGGCGTACGAGCGCTGCAGTTCGAGCAGCGTTGTGCGGACCTCTCTGGAGGCGGAAACGGGGCTGGCCCCGCTCCGAGGGTGGATGAGCAAACCGATAGCTTCCTCCCCGTGTACCAGGAATACGGAGCGCTGTTCTCGATCTTTTCGATGAACCCGGGCGACTTCCTCGAGAGTGAGTGCTTCTCCGCCGCCGGTCGCCAGTACTGAGCGTCGCAGTTCCTCTATATTTGCGGGTGAGCTTTGGGCGGTGACGATATATTCCAAATCTCCTTCCACGAGCGATCCGGCGGGCATTTCGATATGATTCTGCGAGATGAGCCGGTGGATGTCCTCTACCGTGAGTCCCCTGTTGAGTGCTTTGGAGCGGTCCACTTCGACCTGGATTTCCTCTTGGCTCCCTCCTACCACAACAATTGCCCCTACTTCCGGGCATCGCTGGAGCCGGCTTTTGATTTCCCGTTCTGCGAGTCGGCGGGCGAACGGTATATCGCCGCTGTGAGGAATTACGCCTATCCGGAGAATCGGCTGTTCGCCCGGCACCACCGGCAGGACACGCGATTTTTCGGCTCCTGAAGGCAATGCGGGAAAAATCCCGTCGATAATTTCCCGGCTCTGTACCCCGGCGGCGCGCATATCGGTTCCCCAGTGAAACTGCAGCTCGATCGTCGAGGTGCCGCTGCGGGAGACCGAAGAGATATGCTTGATCCCCTTCAAAGAGGAGAGGGCGTCCTCAACGGGAATAGTAATTAGTTCCCGCATTTGCTCCGGCGGCATTCCGGGATAGCGGGTTGTCACAACCAGTTTTGGGTACTTCACCTGGGGAAGAAATCCTATCTCCAACGTAGAGGCGGCTACCCCTCCAAAAAGTACCGTCCCTGTGAACAGCATAAGGATCGTTACAGGCCGTCGGAGGGCGAATTGAATGAGGGACTGCATCGCTCGCCTACTTATTCAGAGAGAAGGACCAGTCCTCCTCGAGGGGGTTCCCGAGGGTGTCGGTAAAGCCTTCGGTAAGTTTCAGGTAAATAGTGCCGCTTGCTCCCTCGTTATTTTCTATCCACAAGTGTACGCGCAGCACTCCTGCATGATGTTCTGGGTCGGCGGAACAGGGGGGCGGCCCATCGAAGGGAATGCTCTCGTAGCGTACCGGACGAATCCGGGCGGCGGCGTTGGTGGCGGAAATGTAAAAGTGCTCGATCGCCTCCTCCGGCTTGAGGGCGGCATCCTCGGCGAGTTCCAGGTATAAATCGAAAAAAGCATAGCCACCGGAGCCTAAAGGAGTGAGATCGATTGTATCGTAGGCCGATAATTCGTAGAAATCGCTTCCGTCGTGAAAGGTGAGGATAGTTACTCGCGGCGGAGCGGAGCGGGGACTATCGGTTCTGAAAAGGTACTCCACAGTCTCTTCGGTGCCGTTTCCCTGGGCGTCAAGAATGCCCTTTTGGAGGGTGAGACGATAGAGGCGGTCATATTGAAAGCGCTCTTCTCCGGTGAGAATGAACTCTGAACCGTACGTTTCATCGGAGGGGGAGAGGGTATGAGGCCAGGCGGGACGGAATGCAATGCGCTGTGCGAGCTCTTCTCTGTGTACCGGCTCGGAAAAGCGCAGTGAGATCTGCAT
>CAYFUX010000048.1:12455-14487 GCA_964346455.1 uncultured Spirochaetaceae bacterium | reverse complement strand
GGGCACCGCGGTGAGCCGGGTATCGTCCATGCTCCAGCGGTACTTCAGCGGGATCCGGGGGCTTATGGAAAGCGCGGTATAGACCGACCCGCGTTCCATTGATTGGGTGAAATCGATCTGAATTTGCTGCAGACGATCTGTGGTGACCGCGCCGTCTGCGGGATGTACGCTTTTTACCCGGGGGCGGTTCCCCTCGCTGCCGGTGCGGAAGGCATAGACAAACTCGTTGAGCAGAGAGTTCCCGGCCAGGTCCTCCGCTTGAGTAGTTACGGCAAACTCGTAGTCCCGGAAATCATGGATTCCCCCGAACGGAGTAAAGGTGAGGGTTGTGTCGTTCCAATGGTAACGTCCGGAAAGCGGACGACCGTCGCAGCTCATAGAAAACGCTTCCTCGGCGGAAACCCGGTTCATCTTTGCCGAGAAGGTGACTGAAATTTCCCGGGCAGTTCCGGGGGATACCACCCGCCGGTTCGGCGACCATGAGGTGACTGCAAGGGGCTGCATGTCGAGAAAACTGCAGTTAATGCTTCCCATAAGCAGAAGAAGCAGAAGAAGCAGAAGAAATGGGTAAGCGAGAGAGCACTGCCGCCTCGTTTTTACCTGATTTATTCTTCCGGCGGGATTTCCATCAGCAGCCATGTTTCCTCCTCGAGGAACGAACCGTATTGATTGACCGTCGCCTCCCTGCCGCCCGGAATCGTCAACTTGTAATACCACTTCTCCTCCTGACTCTGTGCTACTGTAGGACGGTCGTACCCAGCGAAACTTATTGAAAGGGTGGTGGGGGTGGTCCAGTTGAGCGACTCCACCGCCGGCGTCGCAGTTATGGAGTCGGGGAAGTAAGGATGTATCGATACCCCCTGCGCCAGCGCACTCGCCCGGGGCTCTTCGAAAGGTTCGGCAAACGATACTTCCACGTGATTGCCCGCATCGCCGGCTACATCCATCACTCCGGTAGTGAGGGGGGCGAAGGTGTTGAACTGCGTGTCGTCGAAGACAACCGACCCGGTATCCCAGGCTACCGTCACTGCAGTGACATGCTGGAGAGGAATGTCCGGAACTAGTGCAGCAGTGTAGGGAGTGAGCATCGTGTTGCCCGCCATATCGCTGAGCCGGGAGTCGATCGTTACCCGGTACTCGGTGTTCATCCGCCATCCTGTGTCGGGAAGAAAGACATACGTGAAGGGGGCGGCGGCGGTGAGCACACCATCCATTCCAGGCTGGATACGCCACGCCTCTTCGAGCGTTCCCGGAGCAATTTCTTCGGAGAACTCGACGAGGAGAAGATCGCGGTACCCGAGTCCGGTTTGTTCGAGAAAAGTGTCTCCCGCCTCGGCTGCCGGAACCATGCGGATGACGGAGGGAGAGATGTCGTCGGCGCCGGTGAAAAAGGTTCCTTTCCGGGACTGCTGCATGTGAAGACCGGAAAGGCTTTCGGTCTGGGAGGGAATGCGCCAACGGTACAGGGTGTGGATCTCCCAGAGCTCTTTAGGGGCGAGTGTCGCCTCCGTCGAGTCGGCATTCCAATTCCAGGTCACCGGCGTGCCCGGTTGTACTATCATGTTCCGCTCGACATTGCGGCGATTCATCGGGAGGCTGAAAATGAGGCGGAGGGGAGAGTCGACAGCAGCAGTGCTGCCTCCGGCTTCCCAGGAGAGTAGCCGCGGCGGGAGTGCGTCGGTCTCGACGTAGAACGGGACGGTGTGGTCGGCCTCGAAAACTCGACCGTCCTCCGCCCTAACGCTTCCTTCGCAGCGAAGGACATAGCGAATACCGCGCGCGAGTTCCGGAACCGGCGTAAACAGCAGCCGGCTGCCCTTCCAACTGAGACTGCCGTCAACCGGTCCGGAGGGGGAACTGACGGTCAGCAGGGACTGGGTATCGGTTTTTTTAGGAGGGACGGAGAACTCGATCCACAGCGGCGCCCCCTTTTGCACAATCTGGTTGTGTTTCGAAGGGTAGCTTTGCAGTTCCAGTCGTTCCGTTGATACGAGCAGACTGCAGGAGGCAAGGAAAAAGAGACAGAGGAGGG
>CAYFUX010000048.1:0-12355 GCA_964346455.1 uncultured Spirochaetaceae bacterium | reverse complement strand
CGTTCCGTTGATACGAGCAGACTGCAGGAGGCAAGGAAAAAGAGACAGAGGAGGGTCGCCCCGCACATTATCCCCCGCATTACGGATCTCTTTGCTCTATTCATCACATCGTACCCGTTCCCCATCCCGGAGGAGGGGGGAAGGTGAATCTACGATGAGCTCCCCGGGTGAGATTCCATCGCTGATTAGCACGTTGTCTCCTTCCCGTTTTTCGACTGTAAGCTCTTTGGCAAAAACCCGCCCTTCGACGACCGTATACACTCTTGCCCGTTCGTTGGGCGTGCCGGCGATGCATGTGGCGGGAAGCACTACGAGCTGTTGGGGAGTTCCGTGAATAACGCGAACCCGCACAAACATGCCCGGCCGCAGTGAGCGCTCCCGCCTTTCGAGCAATGCCTTGACCCGAACGTTTCCGCTTTGCGGGTCGACAGTGGGAGAAATCAATTCGATTGCGGCCCGGTACATCTCACCGGTTGACGCGACCGTTACCTCTACCGGCTGCCCGCGCTTGAGAAGCACGGCTTCACGTTCCTGCACGGTAAATACCGCGGTGAGTTCTTTGCTGTGGAAGATTGTCGTCAGTTTCGTTCCCGGCTGCACCCGTTCTCCCGGCTCCACATACCGAGCTCCAATAATTCCCTCGTAAGGAGAGTGAATCGACAATGTGGCATGCAAAGCCCTGGCCGCTTCGAGTTCTGCATGAGCCGCCTCTACCCGAGCTTCGGCAACCGCCAGTTCCGCTGAAAAGGTGGCGGTGTTAATCGACCGAAGTATCTCCCGCCGCTCCTCCTCCGTATCGGGAAGGGAGTAGCCGTGGGCACGAATATCTTCCCGGCGTAGACCAATGCTTCGAATATCATGTTCTTTTTTCAATGTCGCGAGTTCGGTTTCGAGACCCAAAACGGCCATCCGAGCTGCTTTGAGGTCGGATGCGGAGATCCCGTCGAGTTCCCGCAGTCGTTTCTTGTCCTCCAGTTCTTCCCTCAAGGTAGTGAGTTCCGCCTCTTTGTAGTCGAGCTGCAGTTTTGTCTTCTCGAAAGAGGCCAGCTTGGCATCGATATCGAAACGGGCTTCCCGCAGTTTCGCCTGGGCGAGCTTTCGGGCGGAGCGGAACTGGGAGAGGGAGGCTAAAGCCTGGGTGATTCGAATATCTATTTGTACATTTTCGAGTTCCATCAGCTTCTGGTTTTGACGGACATTGTCGCCCTCTTCCAGGTACACTGCTTTTACCGTTCCCTCGGTAGAAGCGGAGAGGTCGGCCTTGCGCCGGAACGCCAGATTTCCAAAACTTTCTATGGTGCTGGCCCGTTCTTCTGTCTGCGCGATAATGGTTGTCACTTTTGGCTGTGTCTGCGAGGCAGCATCGGAGGAGGAATGGGTGCAACCTTCGGTTGCTAAGAGCGGAACGAGCAGTGCAAAGCACAGCCACTGCGTAGCGGATATTCTTTTCACCGTTCTTCCTCTTTTTTTGTATGGGCGGAAAGTTCTCCCGGGGGGAGACCGATAATTCGCTCTATCTCTCGTCCGCGCTGGAGAAGAGCCAGTACTTCCTCGAGTAGCTGCAGTCGCTGTGCGGCATACTTTGACATAGCTTCCAAGAGGATGTTCCGGGTCGTGTGGCCGGACTCGAATTGTTCGCGGACCACTTGCAACGTGCTCTGTTGCAGGAGGACCTGTCTGCGCAGTAGTGACAGTCGCGCTTGTTGACTGCGGTACCGGATTAAGGCCTGCTGTACGTTGAACCGCAGTTCAGAGATAAGGCGTTCTTCCTCTTTGCGGCTAGCTCGGAGGCGCAGCTGTGCCTCGGTGCGGTCAAGGGAGGCGGTGATATCTTTGGCGGGGGTTATAGAAGAAGAGAAATTGCGTGAGCGGGTGTCTCCGTGTTCTTCTCCAATGCCGAACTCGGTAGATACAGGTGCGGCGGATACGGGAAAGGTTACGCGGAATCCTATGGTATATCCGGGACCCTGGAGCGGGAGGCTCTGCCCGGAGAAGGTGAGTTTGCCGGTTAGGTCTATATTCGGAAGAAAACGGCTTTTCGCCTCTTCGGTAATGCGGAGGTTTCGGCGTACCTCGAACCTCTGTTTACGGAGTTCAAAATTGCGGCTGAGCGTGAGCTGCGTATAGTACTCTCTCTCGCGCAGCTTTCTGTGCCCCCTGTAATCGCTATCCACCACGGCGTCGAGTTCCAAAGGCCGGTCCGAGGGATAGGATAGCAATTGCCGAAGATGATACTCACTTTCTTTGAGCTTCGTACGCAGTCTTTGCAGTTCGACCTCCATTCGCTTGACGCGGAGTTCGCTTTCTAAAACCTCAAGCCTCTGTTTTCGGCCGAGTTCGAGTTGGGTTTTGGCAATCTCTAGCTGGGCGCGAGCCCGGCGAAAGGTCCGCTGCTGCAACGCTGTTTGACGGCGCAGTACTACTACTTCGTAAAAGCTCATCCAGGTTCGATCGAGAAGCTCTTCGCGCTGCTGCTGCAGCTCCTCTCTCTGTAGAGCGAGGGCTCGCCGTTCGAGCAAACGTTTTCTATACGAACGCCCCCCGTGATACAGCGGCTGACGTATGGCCACGGCGAACTGCTTTGAACGGGCGTCGGGGCCGCCGATCGTGACCCTGTCGGAGCCGGAGAGCGAGAGGGAGACGGTGGGGAGGAATGAGCGGATACCGCGGGTATAGCGCCGTTGTGCTATGTCCAGCAATTGACCGGCTGTTCCGAGTTCATCGGAATGCCGGCGGGCGCGCCGCATCGCCTCTTCGACAGTTATTATGGGGGGATTGTTCATTATGGGTGTATCGTTTGGGGAAAAGGGTTCCCTGGGGAAACCGGCGGACACAGTGCCGCACGTGAGAGCTGCGGCACAGAAGAAAAAAAGCGCCTGCTGTATCACTGTTTCTCTCCATCCGCAGATTTGGGCGAGGCCGTTTGACTGCGAAGTTGCGTCAATATTTGAGAGACCCCTGGACGCATTGCACTTTTTTCCGGAAGAAGCGCCAAGCTTGTTTCAAGATTGCGTACTGCCGGGTCGGAGAGGGCGAAACGGTGGTAGAGCCGTCCGAGGTCGAGGAATACCCGGGAAAACTCCTCCCGGAATAGGGCGGCTTTACTTAGAGTCTCTAAGGCGTGTTCGAGCTCTTCCCGTTCTTCATACACGAGAGCTCGCTGATACAGCAATCGAGGATCCTGGGGATCATATGCAAGCAGAGCGTCGAGTCGGACACCGGCCTCCTCGAGCCGGCCGCTGCGGTAGAGGCAGCGGAGAAGCCACAACTGCGCTTCCCGATAGGCAGGAAAATCGGCGAGGAGTTCGACCAGTACCTCCTCTGCAGCCGTGGTTTTTTCTTGTAAGAAGAGCGTCTTCCCCAGCATGAGCCTGGCTTGGAAAAACGAGGGGGAATTGAGTGCAAGACGGCGGAACTCTTTTTCCGCCGTAGAAAGATCGCCCTTCGAGTACGAGCCCCGGGCCTGAAGAAAGTTCGAAAGCGCTTCGGCGTCGATCTCTTGTATGCTTTGCTTTTCCTCACTGCATGCGATAAAAGCGCAGATTATACACAGTGAGCACACTATCAATAACGACACCGATATCCTCCTCATCTTTACCCTCCTGTCGTAGGTAGAACCGTTGTGTAGTACCACTGGTCTTTTCACAAAAATACTTTGCCGAGCTGGATGATTTTTGCGGTTTGAGCCGTCCTGGAAAAAGCACCGGAACAGAGGAACTTTTTCACAATTCGGTGAAGTGCTGTTTCTTACAAGGCCCTAGTAAAGGATACGAAGACTATTCGGTAATGGGAGGAACGATGAGCTTTCACCGATATTCTTTTCGGGAGTTGAAATCGATCAGCCGAAGGTACCGACTTGCCGCCCGCGGGATCTGCGCGGTTTTGATCGTTATGCTTGTATCGCCTCCGCTGTTCGCGGCAGAACCCTTCGTTGATATACCTGCGAAGGATCGAACGCTGCGGGCGTTCGATGTGTATTTAGATAGGGCGGATAGAAAGAGCGACCCGGCTGCTTGGTGGAGGACGGCAGAGTACGGCCTAAAGGTGATAACCGCCTCCTGGGAACACGAAGCGGCTGTGATGCTGAGTTCCGGCGAGGAGCTTGAACTCGCCGGAGAGCGGTTCGAGTCCCAGCTCGAAGCAGCTCTTGAGAAACGGTTTACAGAGTGGTCGGTCACACGATTTTTTCGCGATCAAATGCCCGGATTGAGGTACCGCACGTTTTTCGAAGCAGTGTCGCGCGCAAATCGTAGCTATCTATATGACACCGACGAAAACGGTGCTATTCGCTACTCCGAAACCGGTGATCCGAAGCTAAAAAAATCCGAAGGCGCCGCTGCAGCGAGAACGGTGTGGAATAGAGAGGTCTCGGAAGAGATCGAGTTTCAGCTCAAGAGGTGGCGCGCGAATTGGAAGCAGCTTCCGGCGGACCTGGCTTCTGCGGTTGACGATGAACAGTTGGCTCACGCACGCTACGGTGAACGTTTTTCGGTCTACGCCGCCGCGTTGGAACGTGAGTTCCAACTCTTGTTGCAGCAGCAGGAGCGACGGTTTTTTGCCAAGCGTACCCGCGATCAGTTTTCCCTCCGTTCTAAGAGTGAACAAGCGACGGCATCTGCTGTAACGAAACGTTTGATCGCTGCAGCCGACTCCCGCACCGGAGCAGCACTCGAGCGTCTCCGCAGCGGACTTGCTGTTGAAGGAGGCGACGACGAGGAGGGAGCAGAGCTCGATATCGATCCGGAGCAGTGGCGGGAGAGCTTTCAAAAACAGTTTGATGCCGGTATGGCCGTCTGGGAACGTGCGGAGCGGGATTTGTTAGTACAACGGATGGAGTGGGAACGGCGGGCAGGCGAGGACTTCCACGAGAGCGAGCAGGCTTGGATGCGGGCCTACGAAATGCTCGCGGAAGAGCGGCGGTCCTGGCAGCGTAGTCTCGCGCAAGTGCTCGAAGAGGGCGAGGAGCGGTGGAGAGTGCAAGAGGAGGCGCTGGAGAGGGAGCTCAGCAATGCCAGAGTAGAGTTGGAGAGAAAAATACGGGAGCGCGAGGCCTCCTTTGAAGAACGGCTCACGCAAACCGTTGAACTCCTCCTGCAGGCAAAGCAAACCATGGCAACCGCCAAGGAGTCCATCGAGTTTTGGCTGGACAGTGAGCGGATAAATGCCGAATACCTGGTGGAAACAGGGGAGTTTGCAGGGAATACGGCCCGCAGCCTGTGGCACGGCGCGTTCCGCCACCATATCGAATGCGAGGCGAAAGAACGGGAAGAGCCGAACACAAGCTCGATTGCGGAGGAGTTTGCTCAATATTTGCGTGCCCGTCTTCAAGAACGGACCGAATACTTCGGGCTCAACCTTGAGCAGGGGGAAAGTCCTTTTAACGAGTCCAGCATGGCGGCCTTTCGGGAGACTTTTCGCAGTGAGCACCTGGAACTCGATAAAGAAAAGCGGATCAAAGCACGCTCCAGAAACATTTCGAGCCACGCATCGGCTATGACCTCCGGGGAGATAGAGCAGGTCCTCGATGCCGGTACCGCCATCTTTCGGACTGCACTCGAGGCATTGCTGTCACAGCGGGATTTTACCGAACTTGCGTACTGGCACAAACTATGGGATACCTACAGCTCATATGCCGCAGAAGCTAAGGAGAGCCTGACAGAGACCTACGGTATAGTACTGTACGGACAGGAGGCAGCACCGGGGGAAACGGCGGAGACGTCCTACGGAGAGGTGTACAAAGAGATGGCTTGGGAAGATCTCTATTTGGATGATTATCAAGTGGAACTTGTGAAAGCCAAGATGCGTGCTCGGTATTGGGACGAACAGGTCGAAATTGCCGAAGCGGTATATGCGTATGCTATCGATCACAGTTCCGGCCGACCCGAAGAGGCGCTTACTCAGCGTAGGTATGCGGAGGCGCTGCGGAATTACCAAGGCGCACAGGAGGAACATGCGCAGGCGGTCGTCGAGGTGCGGGCGGCAGGAGCAGTAGCAGAGGAGCTCCGCGGCGGTCCGGAGGGTATCGCGGAACTGCAAACACGGCTATCGGCGCTGCGGCAAAAACTTTCCGCGAGCAAGAGAGAGTATCGCCGGGCGTTTACAGACTATACTCTTGATACTACAGAGGCCTCTCGTGAGGAAATGACGGAGTATTATCGGGAACTCCTCATCACTCGCGGTCTTTCGAACGAGACTCCGGAACAGTCGCTTTCCTCCGCCCGCATGCGGTACTGGCGGGCAGCCCGCAGCTACGGCAGCGCAGAAGAATTGCGGCGGACGGAACAGCATCTTCGCCGGCTGGTGAGGGGGAATGCAGCCGAAGAGATTCTTTCCCTTGCTGCGTTACGACAACAAGTTACCAGTGTAGAAGAGTGGCAGTTTTCTGAAGACGAGGCGGCCTTCCGCATTAGTCTTAGCGATGGAAATCCGGAAAAAGAGGGACTCGGTCTAGAACGCTCCGGTGCAACGCACACACGACTTCTGTCCGAACACGAGGCGTATAGGCAGGCAAAGGCATACGGGCAGGAAGCAGTAGCAAGACAAAAACGCAGTCTTATCGAATATCTTGTGAAGGACCTCGAGGCGAGTCGCCGAGCGTTTCTGGAAAGCAGAAAGGATGCAATAAGCCTGCTTACTGCCGGCGATATCAGTATGTGGGCGGCACAGGTAAACCTTGCCGGGGAGGGACAAACCCCCGCCGCTCTCGAGCGAGCTGCAGCGAAAGAGGCTGGGCGTTTGGAAACCGAGGTTATCCGGAAGCGGGTTGCATTGGAACTCGAGGCGATAAGCCTCCTGCTCGAAAAAAGCGACTCACAGGACAATGGCGGGAGCAATCGTCTTGAATTAAACGCTTTCTCTCCCGATGATCCACGCGGGTTTCTTGCCCGTGCCCTACTACGCAGGGCTGAGGTCGGCGGCGGTTCCGCTGTTCTTGAGCGAACGCAGCTCGAGGATCTGCAAAAACAGTACGCGCTGATTCTCGACTTTATCGACCGTAAGGTACTTTCCGGAAAAGAGACGGTAATCGCTGCTCATCGGGAAGAGGTTTTGGCTCTCATCGAAGGCGAAGCTCCGGTGTTGCGAAATATCCTCTCCGGCCGAGGTACCTTTTACGTGGATGGGATCGACCTCGCGGGTCTGCTGACTAGCGAGAGCCGCAACCGGGCGGTGCGCATGCGAAATCTGGCTGCGACGCTCCGGGCAGAGGGCGAGGAGGCCTTTACTGTGCGGAATATTCGGATCCGGGAAGCGTTTAAAACGGCGATGACGGTGCTCGAACGCTACCGTGTTATCGAGCGGAGCGGCGACACCATCCGGCATGTTCCGCTTTCGGAGATTCCTTTGGGTGAGAATCCCGAAGCGCGGGAAGAGATGCTCCGTTCCCTCACTTCAGAGCTTTCCGGGCCTCTTGCAGAGCTGCCCGACTATGCTGCCGCTCAAATCTCGCGCACCGTCGAGGCGCTCTCCTCTTACTGTGCTCTGCAAAGCAGCACCGTACTTGATGTGGAAACTGTCTTGCGGAAACAGAAGGAGAACTCCTCGGCACTGGAAAAAATACATTCATGGTTGTACGAGGTACAGGACGATATTCGGGAACTATCCTCCGGAGACGACAGTGCTGCACTGCTTGTGACCGCGTATCGGGCCTACCGTGAGGCGATGGACGCGACGGAATTGAAGAGTAAGGTGGCGGAGCGTTTTTCGAAGGGTACGGAAGAGCTGCGGGAGACGGTCATCTCTGTCTTTTCGGCGGAACTTGCCCGCGATGTACGTGCCGCCATGGATAGGACTGGCTATACGGAAGATTCGACGGAACGTATCGAGGCGCTTTTTGATGCCCGCTGTGCTGCTATTGGAATGGGGGAGTGGACAGAGGAAATGCGCGAGGAGGTACTCTCGAGGGCGAGAGAGCTGCTGCACCGCGGAGCAATTGTCGGCGGTGATATACAACTTGCCGATTGGAGCGGTGAGAGCGAAGAAACCCGTGCTGCCTATCGTTTTACTTTGTGGAACGATTTTGATCCGGGGCGGCTTATGCATATGGAGATGCAGGAGGGAAAAGAGCGGGAGACGCTAGACCTTATCGCGTCGATGAGTGAACAGGTGTTGATCGGCAAGAGCGAAGAATCAGTGGAGGCTGCAGCACTGCGTCGTTTTCTTGGACAGCGCTATTTAGACGGCCGGGGAACGAGTGTCGGTTTCTATGAACGTCACGCCAAACTCCTGGCAAAGGCGGATGCTCCGGAAACAGTATGGGCTGATTTAACGAGAGATCTGGTGAATCGTCCTCAACTCGTGAATGCCAGGGCGGGAGCAATCTATGCAGCTCTCGAGTGGAGACAAACTATTGACGAGAGAATTGCCGCGGACGGAATGCCGGAGGAGACGGATTGGAATAGTTCAGTTGAGGAGGCGTGGCACACCTCTTCAAAGGAACTGTATGAGGCGGTAGGTCCGGAGCATATGGAGCGGGCCCAGGAGTACTATGAAGCATATACGACAGACTATCGTGCCGTTCTAGTAGAAACGGAGAGAACGAGTGCCCTATCCCCGACGGTAGAGATAGAGCAAAAGAAGGGAGTGAAGCGGCTGCTCGGCGTTTCGGAGAAGAACAGTTTACTGCAGACTTCCTTGTTCACTCAAGCCGCGTTTACAGGACTTCTCTCCCGGGTGGCGGGAGAGTTGGAAAAGCTGTTTGGTGAGGCTGTAGTAGAGGAAAACTTCAATAGCTTGGTTCGCATCCTTACCGCCGGCTACGCATCAAAGGTGGATCTTTCAACGCTCGTTACGCTGGGTGATGCATCGGAACGGCAGCGGAACATTGCCGCAGCCGTTGAATCGGTGAGTCTTCCGGAGGAATATGCGACTTCTCTCCCGGATGACGGCGGACGCGTATTTGCCCTTTCCCTTGATTATATGCGTCGAATGCACCGTGAACCTGCGGAAAAGCGAACTGCCGCATCCAGGGATTTTCTGCGCAGCTTAGGTCTTGAGAATGCGGAAAAGTTGAAGACTGCGCTTCAATTCGGGAAAACGCTGTACGGGGTGAACCGTTTTTCGGCCCGGCAGAGAGCTTTGTCAGAACTGGGAATAAGGGGAGAGCTTTTGTCGTTTTATCGTACCGCTCGTCAACGGGCGATAAGCGGAGAGACGTACACGAGAGCCGTCTTGAGCGGACTGCAGCACGCTCTATCCGGGCGGGACGACCTGAGTTCTGCAGAACAAACTCGCTATGCCGCGGCATTGAGTAGTTTGTTCTGCAATGAAGACCTTCCCCCTTCTGCCGGCTCTGGAATGCAAGCGGATGAAGGCGAGCGGTATTGGAACGTATTTTCAGGCACCCGGGCGGGGCGCGAGTTTGCAGCAAAGCGGCTGCTGCTCGCCGGTTATGCCGTCCCCGGTGATACCTCTGTCGGATCCCCTGCGCTTCTTAGGGAAATTGAACAGTTGGGCACAGCTGTTAATGCGGCACAGTCATACTTCGGACTGTTTGACGCTGCTCCGGGGGAGTATCTAATGAATGCCCTGGGAAGAACGTCTCTATCAGAAGCAGCTCTGGCCGCCAGTGCGATCGAGGAGGGGGCCTATTCGGCAATTCATCTCGCCGATGAGACACTGCAGAGCAGCGGTATAGAAGACGGACACGCATATTTGGAAAACCTTGCAGCTATTCGCTCTAGATATGCCTTAGAGCTTTCCCGCGCGGCCGCCCGCCTCCTTGAGAAGGAGCGAAAAGTGCAGGCCGTGCATGCAGCGAGGCTTTCCCGGAACTTCAATTTTTATAGCCGGGTCGGTGAAATGATGGATCGCCGGGATTCCGGAAAAAAGAACTACCGTGCATACCTCTCCGGGAATTTTCTCAGAAAAACGGAGGAAGCTGAAGACGATACGGCGGAACATGAAGGCGGGGCGGACACGGTTGAACGTGTGGCGGTCTTGTATGATGAGGAGGGTCGGATAGAGCAGGTGGAGGGAGGATACGATAAAAATGGAAATGCAAGAGCCGGAGAATGGTTTGGGAACGAGCTGCTTGAAGTTGCCAACATCCACCGCACGACGCTCAGGGAGACGATAGATCTCTACAGGGAAGAGGAGCAGGCTCGCACTGAAGAAGACGGCTCATTCGAACATAACAGCTACTATGAGCGATATTTTTCTACCTATGGGGGAATACTAGGGGAAAACGGTGATGTACAGGAGACTGTTCCCGCAGAGGCGCTTTTCGAGACAGAGGATTCGCAGGCTGCAGTAGAATTTGAAGATGCACAGCAGCATCTTGGAAGACTTCAAAATCTAAGGAAGGAACTGGAGAAGGATATTATACGACTCGGCACCGGTCTGATCGACTACTGGAATGCGGAACAAGGGAGTGTGGATGACATTTTGGAGGCCAAGCGCCGCGTGGTGGAATCGCTCGAGATAGAGATAGAGAAGCTCGGTTTTGAGTGGAGGGATGCGATCGCACTACTTGCCGAGGCGGATGCGGAATATGAACGAAAACATGCGGCAGCCCAAAGGGCCGAAAAAAACCTGCATACAGCCGACCTGCAACTGCAAAAAGTCGAGGCGATACTTGAGTTTGCCGGCTCCGGGTATCTTCTTCAGAAGGAAGATAATCCAAAGGGTGCGAAGAGTGATGTACAGGCCGTGGCTGATCCGGAGCAGCGACTGCTCCATGCCCGACAAAAGAACACGGCGGCGCAGGCGGCGTTTGATGCTCTCGATGCGCTCTATAATGGCACTACCGTTCCCGAAGATTTCATGCACGCTATAAATCAAGAGAAGGGAGAAGTCTATCGCACTGCTTTTCAGGACTACCGTCGTCACTATAAGGACATGATTATCCTAAAGCGTCTTACGGGGCTCTTTGACAGGGCAGTCAGTCGACAGCAGCAGAGGGCGGAGAAAGCAAACCGGGAAAGCAGAGAGGCGCTAAAAGAGCTTTTTAGGCTGGAGTTGTGTTCTCCGGAAAACGAAGAGCTTACGGAGGTTCTGAATAGCGAAACAACAGTGTGGCAAGATCACATCGTTCTTACTCGGAATGGCGATACTCTTCCAGAGGTTAAATTTGCTGAACGTAATACTGCGGAAGGAAAAAAGGCTCTGTATCAATATCTGACTGCCCCTAAAAACCCAAATGAGATGAATAATCATGGCCCCTCGCTCGAGGAGGATATGGCCGAGTGGAGCTACAGAATGGACTCATTTATTCAGCGTAATGGCAGCGGAAAACTCAATGAATGGGGAAGTGCGTATTGGTATTGGATGAATACCCTGGCAGCTCGAAGTAAATCAGGGGCGGCGGCAGCCTTGACCAAAGCATATGTAACAGACACAAAGCCAGAGAAATTGCTCGGGCATAGTGAAGTAGCCTCTTTTATTGAAAAGAACGGAAACAAACTGCTGGTAAGCAGGCGGCTTCCTATCGAATATGCCCGACATCTGAAAAAACGCGGCAAACAAATTTTTGAGCATATGGAGGGAGAAGAAAAGAAACTTTTTACCTTCTTCATAATGCTGAAAAAGCTCGATATGGTCTCTGACACTGCTTTTTTGCAAGCCGGTGCGGAAGCAGAGGTGCGGCGGTTTGTTGAAGAAAAACTGAGGGATGGAAAAAAATATCATCATCGTCGACGAAATGGTTCTCTCATAAAGAATGTGATTGGATTTTTGAATCCGATTACCTTCTTTATACGGGGAGTAGATTGGTGGTACCACCATAATTGGAAGAAAAAATTCGGTGCTCATCTTTCTAGCGTTGCATCGCGCCGCAAAGGTAGTATACAAGCCCGCAATACAAGCCGTTCCGTTTTTACCAGGAATATAAAAAACTATACCTTACAGCGTAATAACTGGTCAGAGAAAACACACGCCTTGAGTGAAATGCGGGGGAGGCGCAACGGTGCAGGCCGGATAGGGGCGGATGATCTCACGGCTTCGCTTACATTGATATCGGAGGTTCTGGATGAATCGCTATTCGAACTGCTTGTGAATGACAGCGGAGGCGGCAGAGCCAACGAGGAGGGGATCTCCGGTGAAAAGCTGCTGCGTAATTTAATCCGCAGGCACTCTGCTACAATAGAAGAAGGCGGGTGGCCGGACGTCCATACAGCGTTGACGGTTCTCAAACGTTCTGCTCGGGATACTCTCCTCCATAGTGCTGCAGAGCTTTCCGCACAAGGGGCGGCTCTGCGGAAGGAACAAGATAAAGCAGAAAGCGAATATGCTTCTGCTGTAGAGGCCGTTCTGCAAGGGAAGGTTGGCGAGGAAGAGGTCGAAGCGTACCTTGGCAAAGCGGCGGCGCAGGCATTCTCTATGCCCCGCTTTTCCCTCCAGCAACATCAAAGGCGAATGC
>CAYFUX010000047.1:0-19952 GCA_964346455.1 uncultured Spirochaetaceae bacterium | reverse complement strand
TAACGATTTATGTATTATTTATTGAGACATAGTTATAAAAATTGCGGAATTTAGGATGTACTGTCCCTCTTCGGATGAGTAGGGGAGGTCGAGCTATTCGCAGAGAATATCTCTGTCGTCCTTCGTGCGGTCGTAGTTGATATTCTTAGAGCGTTTTTTATGAGTGAGCGTGTTAAGGAGATTATCTTTTAATTTGTGGGCGGAAACCTCGTTGGCTTCGGAATAAAGGAGGGATATAAGGTTCTTACCAATCGCCTCTTTCCGGGTATAGCCAAAGACCCGTTCCGCCTGTAAATTCCATTCGATAATATTGTAATTGCTGTCAGAAACGATTGCCGCAACCGGAGTGTGGATAAAGAAGAAAAAGTATTTATCTTCTTCTTGATTTTTTCGAATTTCACCTTTTGAAGCATTCATCACTGTAGTTTCCCATACAATGATGTGCTTTGCAATATTATTTCTTGCGTACTGTTTATAGTAACAGTTATACTTGCTTGACGGTAGAGATAAGTCTTTTGAGGCAGGAGAAAGACCCACTAGTACCGGCTAAGCATGGACCTGCAGGAGCCCTTTGAGATAAACTGCATGGGTTAAAGTAGCCGCGCGCAATGGCCCCGTGAGTCCTGTTCATACAAATGATAGAATAAAAAGGAATTATGCGATGAAAGAATACCTGTTCTCCTGCAGACGCACGCATCTGCGGCTCCTTGCAGTACTGCTGTTGCTCGGGGCGCCCCTGAGCCTGCAGGCGGCCCAGGAGACTGCTGAAAAAAGCCTTTCCACCGAGACCTTTGAGAAAGCCACCTTTGCAGCTTCTTCGGACGCGAAGGTGAGTTCTGTGGAGATCACCGGCCTCACAAAAACAAAGAAGAGCGTGCTCGAATCCCTGATTCGCCTCGAAGAGGGCGAGCAGCTTACCAGAGCCCGTTACCGGGACACTCAGCAAAATCTCAAGCGCACGGGGCTTTTTGAGTCCATCAACTTCTACTACCGAAAGAGCCCGGAGGGCTACAGAGTTCATATAGACCTGAAAGAAAAGTCCACTTTCGTGCCTATCCCCTTTTTCTCCGCCTCGGACGGCAACTACTCCTTCGGCTTCGCCCTCTACGAGGCCAACTTCTTAGGGCTCCGCAGACAGCTAATCGTCTCGGCCACGTATGCAGCGGGCAATCCTTATGGAAGCATCGGCGTAATCGACCCTACGATCGCCGGCAGCAATGCCCAGGCTTCCCTCTTCCTCTCCGGCGGAAGAAATACACGAGAGGCGGCCTATCCGGACGGGGAGAATTACCGCAAGTACCTAGGCAGCGATGTGCGAGTCTTCTCCCGTCTTCGCTATAGAACCCAGCAAACGGTTCAGCCTTCTTTTGCTCTCATGTTCGAAAAGACCGATGTGGATGAGGGGTGGTCGGAATCCCTGAACCAGCCGGACAGCTCGACCGTGATCTATTCGTCTACAGGCTTGACTTATGACGACACCTATTTCCTCGAGTATTTTTACCGCGGTTTTCTTGCTGAAGTCAGCTACGGCTACGGCTTCCAGCTTACCGGCTCCTATGACGGCCACGGCGGCAATGGGCATGTGCTCGAGGGGAAGGCGAAACTGGCACAGGCGCTCTTTGGCACGCACCGCCTGTCACTTATTGCGCGCAGCGGACTGAGCCAATTGCCCATCCCCAATCTGGACGAACTCTCCGGTTCGGGCTTCCGTGTGCTGCCCTTCAGACGCGCCATCGGCCGCAGCTACGCTGCCGGGAGCCTGGAATACGAACTGCCCTTCTACCGGCCAAACTGGGGCACGCTGACTCTTAGCGGCTTTTTCGACGGCGGCCTCTATGAACCGGTAAAAGACCAGCGAGAGCACTTTTACGGGCCTGGAGCCGGTTTCCGGCTCTACTTGAGTAAAGTCGCCATTCCGGCAGTAGGGGTAGACCTAGGGATGGATCTACCTACCGAAACTATTCAGCTCAGCATTGTAATCGGGATGCGGATGTAGGAAATGGTGTTTGCCTCAGACCGGTTGAAAGTGCCTCTGCAGTTTACTCAACTATTTTAAAATAAAAAAATGGGCGGTGCTGGATTTGAACCAGCGACTTCTACCGTGTGAAGGTAGCACTCTCCCACTGAGTTAACCGCCCATGATATTTGGTATTATCCATTCCAAACTGCAGATTGTCAATACATGTAGAGTGCTTTCAGGAGTTAGATCTTGAAAGCACTTCAATATAAAGGCGAGCTATTAATTGCTGTATTCTCGACAATTAATAGCTGCAAAGGCCTTGCTGTGTAAATATCCTCGATTGCACATTACTCGCCTTACGAATACTCGGCGATAAATGAACGCACTTTCTCTTTAATTTGGTCCCGCACCCGTCGGGTAGCTTCCAGACGCTCCTCTTCACTGCCTGAAAAAGAGGAGGGATCGTCAAAAGGCCAGTGGAGCCGTGTTCCGCGGCCGGGAAAGATCGGACAGCGCTCTTCCGCTTCCTTGCTGCAGACTGCAATCACTACGTCGTAGGAGCGCTTTTCCTTGGCAAAGTCGAAGACACTGTTGGTGCTGTTTTCTGAGATGTCATAGCCTTCCTCGGCCATGACTTTAACAACTAGAGGGTTGAGACTACCGGGTTCGAGCCCGGCACTTTCGGCCTCAAATTGTGAGCCTCCGAAATCATCGAGAAAGGTCTCCGCCATTTGGCTTCTGGCACTGTTGTGAATACAGATGAAAAGTACTTTGGTCTTTGGCGTGTTCATGAAAGCTCCTTAGTATGTTTTTGCTGTTCGAGTTCAAAGGGAATCCATTTGTGAATGGTGGTACAGGTGAATCCGCGTTTCCGGTAGTCACGAAAGCGCGCAATGTCGCTGGTGTAGGGACTGCCGGCCTCATCTAAGGCTGTGCGGATGACCTGTCCCGCAAGGCTCTGCGGATCATAGTGCTTCATCGCAATCCGGTAATGGGTCCATTGGGCTCTTTTGTAACTATCCAATAGCCCCGCATTCCGTAGCCTATACAGATGGCGGGAGGCGTTGGATTGCTTGAGATCGAGGATTTTTTCGATTTCACAGCTGCAGAGATCCTCTGCCTCCCAGAGAAGACAGAGGATGCGCAGCCGGGTTTCATCGGCGAGAGCTTTTAGTTCCTCGACAATATCGCGCTGCATGCTGTCACTTGTATGCATACTCTTGTTTCTTCCTTTGCACCAAATACAACAATTTGATGCTATCTTTATTACCGCTCATAGATCAGATGCTCGTTAGAAGCTCGTTAGATGTACGTTAGAGCTCATTGTGGCCTGCCGCACTACACTGCCGGATCAGGCCTGCACAGGAAAATATTTGCGGGTGGCCACGGCGATCTTGACCAAAGTGAGCATGACCGGTACTTCGACCAACACTCCTACTACTGTTGCAAGTGCGGCTCCCGATTGTAAGCCGAAAAGGCTCACCGCTACTGCGACTGCCAGCTCGAAGAAATTGCTTGCTCCGATCATAGCCCCGGGACCGGCGATGTTATGGGGTACTTTCCAGAGCTTCGCCCATCCGTAGGCGATAGTAAAGATGAGAAAGGTTTGAATGATCAGGGGTACGGCAATCAGAGCAATGTGAATCGGATTATTCAGAATGATATCCCCCTGAAAGGAAAAGAGAATGATGAGGGTGAGCAACAGTCCGCCGATGGTAGTATTGTCGAACTTCTTCAAGAACACATTCTCGAAGTATTCGTGACCGCGTCGTTTGATCACGCTTCGGCGAGAAAGGTAACCGCCTGCGAGAGGAATGACGACAAAGAGGACCACCGAAAGGAAGAGGGTGTCATAGGGCACGTGGATATTGCTTACCCCCAGCAAAAAGGCAACGATCGGGGTGAAAGCGATCAGGATAATCAAATCGTTGAGGGCAACCTGCACCACTGTATACGCCGGATCGCCGTCCGAGAGATGGCTCCAGACAAACACCATTGCTGTGCAGGGAGCCGCTCCCAGCAAGACTGCCCCTGCGACGTATTCGGAAGCCAGCGAATCGGATATGAAAGGGGCAAAGACGATTTTCAGGAAGAAGTAGGCGATAAAATACATCGTAAAAGGCTTGATCAGCCAGTTTGTCACGGTGGTTATGGTAAGACCCTTCGGTTTTTTTGTGACGTTGACGATGCTGCCAAAGTCCACTTTGAGCATCATCGGGTAAATCATGAGCCAGATCAGGATAGCAACTGGAATAGAGACCCGGGCGTATTCCAGGGTACTGAGAAACTCAGGAATAGCAGGGATATAACGTCCGATAAGGGTTCCTGCCACAATACAAAGGGCGACCCAGAGAGTGAGATATTTTTCGAAAGGGCTTATCTGTGACTTCTCCTCTTGTGACATGTAAAATGCCTCCTATATATGTGTATATGAACATATAGTAATATAATAACAAGTTAAAAGTGTGTCAATAAGGAGGCGTAATAGTACCCTCCTGTTCTGAACCATGGGGAAGTGCGGATGCCTCTATTTCTGCACTTCCGGATTCACACAGTTTGGCGCGGGCCGGCCCTGCAGCATAGCCAGCAGGTTGCGGGCCGCCATTTTAGCCATGCCGGTCCGTGCACCCACGGTAGCCGATCCGGTATGGGGGGTAACTACGACATTTTTCAGCTTCTCCAAGCCGGCGGTAATCTGCGGTTCGAACTCGTAGACGTCGAGCGCCGCTCCGGCTATCCGTTCTTCCTGTAGAACACGGAGCAGGTCCGCCTCCTTTATGACTGGTCCGCGGGCGGTGTTGATCAGATAGGCGGTGGGTTTCATCTTCGTGAGTTCATTGTAGGTAATGAGGTGGTGCGTATTCTCGCGCAGCGGGGTATGGAGAGAGACAAAGTCAGAGTCGGCCAGAAGGCGATCGAGTTCCACTCGTTCGGCCCCGCATTCCCGCTCCAGGCGTTCGTTACGGCGGGGATTGGTGTACAGCACCCGCATATCAAAGCCGCGGGACTTGAGGGCCATGGCCGTGCCGATCCGTCCCGCTCCCACCACCCCGAGAGTGGTGCCCGTGACGTCGCCGCCGAGAAACTGCAGCGGTCCCCAGCCGTTCCAGTTGCCGCTGCGCAGATAGGCGTCGGACTCTACCACGCGGCGGCTGACGGCGAATAAGAGTGCCCACGCCATTTCCGCAGTGGCGTCGGTCAGTACATCAGGGGTGTTGGAAACCGGGATGCCACGCTCCGTTGCATCAGATACGCTGATATTGTCGACCCCCACCGCGTAGTTGGCTATCCCTTTGAGTTCACCGGCGGCATCCATTACCTCGCCGTCGATTTTGTCAGCCAGTAGGCACAGTAGTCCATCCCTGCCTTTTACGTTTTCGAGCAGTTCTTTCCGGGTGAGCAGACGGTCCTCGGAGTTCACCTCTACCTCGCAGTGTTGCTCCAGCATCTTGATTCCTTGTTCGGGAATTCGTCGTGTCACGTAGACTTTTGGTGCGGCCATTCCACCCCTCCTTTCTCCATGTATATTCTCACTCTACGGTAGCGTATCCCTGCTGAGGCTGCAAGTAGTGGCAGGCGGCAGCCGCTGCTGATGCGGGAACACGACCCTGCCCGAACCACCAGGTTGGTCTGTTTACCGTGAGACCCTGCTATTACTGACGGGCAATACCAACAGTAGACCTTAATAGAGGGTGAGAAACAGCATCATAAAGAATGGAAATATAAGGACGTAACCAAGATACGTAATCAGCAGGGTGAAGGCGGTGTAGCTGCGGTTGATGCCCGCCCGATTGACCATCACCGAGAGGTTGGTCGCCGGGGGGAGGTGGGTCTCCAGAAAGAGGACCCACATATGGGTGTCGGTGATCATCGGGATATCGCGCAGAAAGAGAAAAAAGGCGCTCCAAAAAAGGAGGGGGAGGAGCAAAAATCGAACCATCGCCACTCCAAGGGCCATACGCATCATTGCCGGCCGGTTGTTCGGATGAAGCTCGATATCGGCGATCATTCCGCCCAGGGAAAAGAGGATCAAGGGAAGGGTTGTGAGGCCAATTTGTCGCAGTCCGGCGTAGAGGTGATGCACCAGGAGCTGTTCGTTGAGCAGCGGTTCGGAGGCCCCGGAGGCGACCCCTACAAAGCCGAGGATAATGCCTACCAGGGGGGGATTGATAAGGTGGCGCAGAGAGAAACCGCGCTGGGCGGTGATCAGGTAGTTGCCTATGGACCAGAGTAGGGGACTAAAGATCAGCACGAAGGAACCCACGTAGAGAGCCGGGGCGGAGGTGCCGAAACGTTCCGCCACCATCGGCAGCGTCAGGGGGAAGAGCTCAATCATCGCCAGAGGAATATAGGCGGAATTGCCAAAGGCCGACATGGCAATGCCGGCGCGGCGTTCTTTTCCCTCAAAGGGCAGGAGAGCGAAGACCGGCGCTGCAAGCAGGATGCCCGCTCCGGAGACGAGCACTGCCGCCAGGGGAAAAATCCAGCTAGAGGTCAGGACGGAGGGGTCGGACTCGAGAATCTTGGTAAAGAGGTACACCGGGAGTGCCACCCGGACCAGGAACGTGCTGATGCTGCTGAAAAATTCGGCCGGCAGCAGACGGAGCCGTTTGGCAATGAAGCCGGCGGCCATCATCGTTATCAGCTGTAGTGTGGTGAAGACAATGGGGATAAATAACGACTGCATGGACTTCCCGTTCCTTCCTGAGATCTGTGTCGGTGGTCATTGTACATGTTTGGATGGGAAATTCAACGGCCGCCCCTGGGACTATGTTTTCCACAGTAATTATGTTTTCACAGTGATACAGATAGTGAAGGTCATCCTTCGAAAAACGGTCACCTCATATTGCAGCGCGGTTTGGCAAAGCTGGCTATTGAGTAAAATGGCCTATGCGGAGCTCGTGCTCATGTATCGATGTTCGTATATTCGGAAGAGATTTCCCCGCTCATTTCCGACAGGTCGCGTTCGGTATTCGTTTCCAAATTAGGATAGCGGGCCGTGTCGGGCTGTTCGGGAAGTGTGCTGTATATCTCTTCTATAATCGTTTGGAACTCTTCTTCGCTCATAATCTCTCCTCTTAAATATGAGTATAATACAAAGGTAAGAGCTTTTCAAATGCAGAACTACAACTTTGATACTTTTAACGGGGGTTGCATTTTCCCTGCTCCAGGCCCATACTTGCGCCCATCAAAAGGAGCCGTATCGTGAGTTTTATCAAACAGATCCATCCGCTGATGCTTCTCTATCAGTTTGCCTTTGTCGGCCTTATAGCCTTTATTCTAATGATGTTCAATTTCGCCCAGCAGGACGCCCTCTTTTATGCGGTTCTGCTCTATTTTCTTCTCTTTTACACAATACGCACCATCTTCACGTACAACCATCGTTTGGGGATTCGCAGTTACCGAAAGAAGCAGTATGACCAGGCGGTAGAATATTTCCGCAAGAGCGGTGAGTTTTTCGACGCTCATCCAAAACTGGATCGGTACCGATTTGCCGCCCTTTTCAGCGTCTCGCGGCTGAGTTATCGCGAATTGGCGGAGAGCAATGCCGGCTTCTGCTACGTCTATGCAGGAAAACTTCCCGAGGCGGAGGAGGCTTTTCGCCGGGCGCTCGAGATTAATCCTTCCAATCCCATGGCTCAGTCTGCTCTGGAGGCGATTCGGAAGGAGCGGGGCAAGCGCAAGATGAAAAAGAAAAAGTAATCCTCCTTGGCAAGGCGTCAGGTAGAATAGCGGTGTGAAGAGTGGGAAGCGAATCTCACACTGCCGACTATAGTTTATGTTGCCTTCTTGTACCTTCCGGCGGATGCTGCTTGCATTCGAAGCATGCAGGTATCATGCTTATTGGAGAACGGGAGGTAGCACAATGAAAAAACTCGGCAGCCTGTTGATTCAGCAGGAACCAGCAAGTGAAATAATGATGGGCAACACCGCTGTGGTGCGCGCCATGGTGGAGGAGGGGACTCAAGTGGTCGCCGCCTATCCCGGTTCGCCTACCCCTGAAATCGGCGGGGCGATCACTTCTATTTCGGAGGAACAGCGCCCCTTCTATTTCGAGTTTTCGGTAAACGAAAAGGTGGCCACTGAAGTAGCCTTTGGCGCTTCGGTCAACGGCCATCTTTCTACGGTTTTCTTCAAGAGCGTCGGTCTCAATGTGGCGGCCGACACCTTTGTCCAACTGCCGCTGATGGAGCTTATCGGCGGGATGGTAATTATTCTCGGCGACGACCCGGGAGCCAATTCATCGCAGAACGAACAGGATAACCGTCACTACGCTCGGATGGCTTACTGCCCGGTGTTTGAGCCGGGCAATCCGCAGGAGGTCTACGAGATGTACCGCGAGGCGGCAAATCTCTCTAAAGAGATGCGCATGCCGGTGATCCTGCGCCTTTCTACACACATATGTCATGCCAAGGCAAAGGTCGACTTTGGTCCCTATTCTCCCGGCAAGGAGAATCGCGGGGCGCTTTTTGACCCGGAAAACGGCCCTTATATTCCACTGACTGAAAAGGCGCTTGCGATGAAACGCCGTACTTTGGATAAGCTGGACCGGGTTGTCGAATACGCCGAGGACTCGCCGTTTAACCGCTTCGACAACAACGGAGATTCAAAAGTCGGCATCATCACCAGCGGACTTCCCTATTACTCGCTGCTGGACACGCTTTCGGAGGCGGAGATGCGGCCGGATATTCTGAAGCTGGCGATGAGCTATCCGCTGCCCAAAAAGCGTCTGGCGGAGTTCTGCCGCAATCATGAAGAAGTACTGGTTTTGGAGGAGCTCGATCCGCTGATCGAAAAGGAGCTCAAAATGCTCGCCTTCGATGAGGGCATCACGGTGAAGGTCTATGGCAAAGAAGACCGAGAAGACCTAATAGGCGAGTATAAGCCGGCAAAGATACGAGGCCTTCTCTCCCGCCACTGGCCGCAGTTGTTCCCGACGGAGGAGCCCGAGCCGGCCGAACTGACCGTACCCGACCGGCCGGCGCAGATGTGTCCCGGCTGCGGTCACCGAAGCGCCTTCCATGCGATCAAAAAGGTAGTGGATAAATACACTATCAGTGTGGCCGATATCGGCTGCCACACCCTCGGGGCGCTGCCGCCGTACCATATGGGACAGGTGCTGCTGTGCATGGGCCACTCTAACGGCACCGGCGCCGGATTGAGCCTCTTTAACGACTCGCGGAAGGTCATCACCTTTCTCGGTGATTCGACCTTTTTCCATGCCGGCTTGCCCGGGGTTGCCAACGCTGTGTATAACGATCACAATATTACGTTGATCGTAATGCTCAACGATACCACCGCCATGACCGGCCACCAGGATCACCCCGGCACTGGAAAAACCACCCACGCCGGCGGGGGAACCAAAATTACTGTCCGCTCGGTCCTCGAAGGGCTGGGGGTCAAGCATATCGGTGAAACCGATACCTACAATCAAAAACGTCTCGGCGAACTGGTCAAAGAGGCGATGAATATCGAAGGCTTTACCGCCGTAATTGCCCGCCATCCCTGTATGCTCAAGTTCACTCGCGAACGGAGGCGCGCCGGGTATGAGACCCAATCGCAGGCAAGGATCGATCAGGAGACCTGCCGGCAGATTCACCACTGCGTAGGCCTCTTTGCATGTCCCTCTTTTGTGCGTCATCCGGAGGGGCAAGTGACGGTAAACTCGGACCTGTGCATTGGTGACGGATCCTGCCTGCAGACCTGTCCGGTTAATGCCATCGAACTTGAGGAGGTAAATAAGAAATGAGTAACGCTACACACAGCAGTGGCAGTGCCGAAAAAGGCGCTGCCGGGAAGATGAAAACCATAAATATTCACATGTGCGGGGTCGGCGGACAGGGCATAGGCCTGTTGAGCGAGGCGCTGCTGCGCGCCTACGATCACGCCGGCTATCCGGTAAGTGCGGTGGATACCCACGGGCTGGCGCAGCGCGGCGGCATCGTCCGCTCTCACATCCGCGTCGGCGAGGGGGTGTACACGCCCCTCAACGAGCCGGGCAAAGTGGATATCGTTTTGGCGCTCGAGCGCACCGAAGCGCTCCGGGGGGCGCGGGATTATCTGCGCCCCGGCGGACTCTTGCTCTACTACGATGCCTATTGGCAGGCGCTGCCGGTGCGCCTCGGAGAGGCGGATGATGTAAAAGGCGAGGATATCGAAGACTTTGCCGTGCGCCGCAATCTGCGGGTGGAGCGAGTGTACCGGGATGATCTGAGCGACACGCGCATGCAAAACATGGTGCTCTTGTCGCAGGCGGTAAAGGGCGGACATCTGCCGGGGCTGGAGACAAAACATATAAAGGCGGCCCTGCAAGATCTCTTGTCGGATAAGCTCTACGAACAAAACCGGGGATTTTTTGAGTAGCTGTACCGTTAAGCTACTGTTAAGCCGCTTTACCGCGAAAAGAGAAAAGGGATCCTTGATTCCAGGCCGTTCTATGCGTATGTTCCCCGTATGGAATATATTGAGATGTTAACAGAGGACTATTTCAACCGGGGACTGGAGATTCCCGAGTACATGGAACAGCTTCGAAACTACCGCTCGCTGGTGCGAAAACTCATGGAGGAGGCACAGGCCGAACCGGAACACGTGGAAATTCTCCGCAAGAGCACTGCCGGACTCCCGCAGCCGGTGCGGGCTACCGCTCACACTGAGGATTGGTGCGGGGATTGGGCCTGCAACGTTCCGATTCTCCGCAGTCTCTTCAAAGAGGCGGACGTTCCCTTTCGCGTTTTGCGGGGCAGCGAAAACCCGGAGCTCAAAGAGCGCTACGAGCGCGACGGGGTGGAGCACATTCCCGTCATTTCGCTCTGGAACGGTGATGGTGAGGAAATTGTGCGCTGGGTAGAGGCACCGGAGAAGGTGAGCGAGATGAAGAGCCGCTGGAAGGAAGAGAATCCTGAGTTGATGGAACTCTACGGCCGCAAGGAGCACGATAGAGAGGCGGCAAAAGAGTTTGCCAAGGTATATCGGCGTTTTCTAGAGGAGATGGCCGGCTGGTATCGAGAAGGGATGTGGAGCGAGACCACCCGGGAGATTGCGGAACTGGCTGCTAAACAGCAGACCTAGACGTTTGAGCACGGGAGAACCGCTCCGTTCGGCAATATCCACTTCTCTGTTATTTGCGGTTCAGTGAATAATATGCCTTTGACTTTCCCGGTGCGAGCGCTTACACAGTAGAGTATGAAAACAGACGTAATAATTATCGGAGCCGGCCCCATCGGCCTGGAGGCTGCGGCGGTGCTCAAACGCGGCGGAGTCGACTATATTCACATCGAGGCTGGACAGATCGGCGAGACCTTCATGAAATGGCCGCCGGACACACTCTTCTACAGTTCCCCGGAATGGATCGCTATAGCGGGAATGCCTATCCACACGCCGGAGCAGTTTCGCATTACCGGCGAGCAGTATCTCGCGTATTTGCGGCAAGTGGCGGAATATGTAGATTTGCAGGTGCAGACCTACGAACGGGTAACCGGCATTACCGGCGAGAAGGGAAACTTTTCCGTAGATACCGAGCGGCGCGGCGAGAGCCGGACCTACCGTTGTGGCAGCATACTATGCGCTACCGGTGGTTTGGACCGCCCCAGATACCTAGATATTCCCGGCGAAGAGCTGCCCCATGTGAGTCACTACTTTGGCCGGCCTCACCGCTACTTTCGGCAAAAGCTGCTGGTGGTCGGGGGGCGCAACTCGGCGGTAGAGGCGGCGGTGCGCGGCTGGAGGGCCGGAGCCGAGGTGACGTTGAGTTATCGCCGCGGAGAGATTGACGAGGAAATGGTGCTCTCGCGGCTGCATTTGGAAGTGAACCTCCTCATTCGCAAGGGGCAGATTACGTTTCTGCCGTATACCGAACCCCTCCGTTTCGGCTCCAGGACGGCAACATTGCGGCAGCTCCCGGGAGGAGGGGAGCAGGCCGGCGAGCGGGAAATCGAGGCGGATTTTGTCTATCTTGCCACCGGCTTTGAGCAAGATACTTCGTTGTTGCGCTCCGCCGGCCTCGAGCTCGTCGGATCGGAAGTGCGGCCGGAGTACGATCCGGAGACGATGGAAAGCAGCGTGCCGGGAATATATGTAGCCGGCACTGCTGTCGGCGGCAGCCAGCAAAAGTTTACCGAGTTCATCACCACCGGACATGTGCATTCCGAGCGGATTTTTACCGCTCTCACCGGAAGACGGGATGCGGTCACCGGCAATATTCCCCAGCGCGATTATCCCCTCCACTCCGACGATATTCAGTAATCTCTGTCCCAAAGCGTGTGGATGTAGTTCCTGCGTGAAGCAGAGCGGGCGGCCGTTTTATTCGCCGCGGCTGGAGCGCTTGGGGTGCGCCCGGTCGGTGGCCGCAGCGGCGAGGGGATCCTCGGGCCAGGGATGCTTGGGGTAGCGGCCGCGCAGTTCCCGCCGCACTTCCGGATAGGTGTGTTTCCAGAATGAACGGAGATCACGGGTTACCTGGACCGCGCGCCCGGCGGGGGAGAGGAGTTCTATCTCCACCGGTACTCCGGCCACCTTTGGCGTGTCGGTGAGGCCAAAAAGCTGCTGAATGCGGGCGGAGAGTATACAGCGCCCCCCTTCATAGCCTAGTCTTCTGCGGCTGCCGGAGGGAAGAAGGAGCTGTTCCGGAGCCAGTTCTTCGACAGTGTGCTGCAGCTTCCAGGGGAGCAGTGAACGCAGTGCCTCGACGAGATTAAGTGTCGTGAGTGCATCCCGCGTGAGCGGCTGCGGCAGAAAAGGAAGCAGCCACTCCTCCAGGCGTTCGAGCAGCGCCTCTTCGGTGACCTCGGGCCACGGGTCGCCTTGTACTTGGCGAAGAAAGTCAATACGGCGGCGCAGCTCCTCCGCCCTGCTGCTCCATTGAAGCGCCCCGAGTCCCTCCTGCCGCAGGATGTGCAGACAGGCCTCTTGAGGCGCCGCGAGCTTTGCGGGAGAGAGGGGAGTGGAGGAGACCCGCAGCTCGCCTATAAAGCGCAGTCGCCGCGCCTGGAGCTCGCCGTTATCGTCGAGGCTGAGACGCTCCTCCTCACGGGCCCGTGCTTTTATCACTGCCTGCAGCTCTTCCCCGGAGAGAGAGGCCGCGAGATAGATCAGCCCTTCACGCCGCCGGCGGTGAAGGGCGCCGGCGACGATCCACTCCGGGGCAAAGCCGCGTTCCCCCTCGATAAGCTGGGCCTCAGGCCCGCTTGCAAGGCGGTAGCGGCCCTGTTCCGTCCTCCGAGCTATCCGGTCCGGATAGGCGTACAGCAGGAGCCCCCCGGGGGAGCGTGCAAAGGATCGTCCGGAGCCGGTTCCCGCGGAATACGCCTCGGAAGGGGCTGCATGAGGGGCTGCGGAAGGGGCTGCGGGGGAGGCGGCGGAAACCTCGGAAGCCAGCCCTTCGAGCCTGCGGGCCTCGTGAAGAATGCGCTCTGCCGCTCCTCTGGAAAGCTCCTCAGGTATTCGCTCCCGCCGGGCGGCCTGCTCCATCAATTCGACCCGCAGCTCCAGATCGGCGCCGTAGCGCTCGCGTAGTTCCGGCCGCAGCGGATCGCCGTGCTCGAGTATCGCCGCAGTGATCGAGGCGGTGTGGGAAGCGGATTCGGCGTCTGCAAGCATGGAGGCGAGACGGGGCGTCACCGGCATGCGGGACATCGCCGTACCTTTTTCCGTAGGCACCAATTTTTCATCCAGCGCCCCGAGATTTTGCAGCAGCTGAAGGGCCTCCCTTTTTCGTTCCTCTTCCGGCGGGTCGGGCCACGGGCAGGAGGAACCTTCGGAATCTCCCCACACCGCCAGGGTGAGGAAAAGGCCGGAGAGATCGCCTTGCCGGATCTCCGGGGAATCGAAATCCTGCAGCCGCTCGTGCCGCTCCCAGAGACGGATGGCGCGGCCTCGGCCCAGACGGCCGGCTCGGCCGGCCCGCTGCTCTGCGGAAGCGGCGCTGATGCGCACTGTCTCCAGGCGAGAGAGGCCGGTGTCGGGATCCCAGCTGTTGCGGCGCCGCAGACCCGAATCCACTACGCAGCTGATTCCTTCGATAGTCAAACTTGTTTCGGCGATGTTGGTAGCAATGACGATTTTTCGGCGCCCCTCGGGAGAAGCGGTGATCGCCCTGGCTTGCTCGCGGGGTGCGAGCCGTCCGTAGAGGGGATAGAGATCGACATTCGCCGGCAGCTGCGCGGCAGAGAGCGCCTCAGCCGCGCGACGTATTTCCGCCTCTCCGGGAAGAAACAGCAGTACGCTCCCTTCGGAAGATTCTACCCACTGCCGGCACACTTCCGCTGCGTGCTCTTCGATGCGAGTGCGGTCGGGGGGCGGACGGTAGTCGACGGTCAGCGGATGGAGGGTGCCCTCGGCGCGGAGGAAGGAGAAAGGCTCGCCGGAAAAGCGGCCGCGCTCCAGTGTGGCGGACATCACCAGCAGCCGGAGGTCGGGCCGGAAAAGTTCCCGACATTGCCGTGCAAGGACATACGCAAGATCGGTGGCCAGCGAACGTTCGTGAAACTCATCCAGTATCACTGCCGCCGTATCAGTGGCGGTCGGGTCTTCGAGTAGTCGGCGCGTGAAGATGCCTTCGGTCATCACGATGATATCCGGTTTAGCTGGAACCGAGCGTTCGTAACGGGTAACATGGCCCACGGCGATTGTGTCGCCGCTCAGCTCACGCAGTCTGGCTGCGAGGGCACGGACCGCCGGACGCCGCGGCTGCAGAAGCAGAATCGTGCGGTCCTGCCGCCATGAGGCTTCCAGTAGAAAGAAGGGAACAAGCGTCGACTTTCCGCTTCCCGGGGGCGCTTCGACTACAGGAATCCTATTAGACTCCGTCTCCTCCAATACGGCGGAACGTAAAGAGCGGACCGGATATTCCGGCAGCTGCATGGCGGAAGTGTGCATACGATTTAGAGTGTAGCCTCTCCCCGCCTCGAAGGAAAAGGGGCGACAAACTGCTCCTCAATACTGCGGGGGAGCTTACTGAGATCGATATAAAAGATTATAAAATAACTCTGGAAAATGCCGAACCAATACACTACACTTTTTATACAAGACAACGGAAAACAAAAAGGAGGTCTTGGTATGCGACAAAAGATAGTACGTATTGGCCTAGTGTTGGTCATGTCTGCCTTTTTGACGGGCTGTTTTAGTACGTCCTGGCTTATCGGTCTAAATAAGGACGGCTCCGGCACCATCGAAATGGCGTACCGCTTGGACAAGAGCGTACTGGATATGATGGACAGTTTCGGCGGCGAAGCTGAGAAAAAGACGACAAGCAGCAAGGACCTTATTGAACAGCAGAATCTGGAGAAACTGGCCGGTCAGCTGGGAGAAGGAGTACGGTTTGTCTCGGCTGAGCCGCTCCCCGAGCAAAACGGACGGTTCGGTTTTACTGCACGTTTCGAGTTCGATGATATAAATACATTAGGGCTTGATCCCATGGAGGGGGCCCCGGAAGAAGACACCCAAGATGTGAAGACCAATGAACAGTCAGTTCCGCCCTATACTTTCCGTTTTACCCAGGGCAGCCCCGCCAAACTCGTCATTCTGGTTGCGCAAGAGAATGGCAAGGCGACGGAAGGCGGCTCCACCAGTCAGCAGAGTGCGAGCGGCAGTGATTCCGGAGGACAAGAGCAAGAGATGATGTCGGCGATGATGAAACCGTACCTCAGGAGTATGTCTTTCCAGGTGCAGGTGAAGATCAACGGTACAATCAGCAACACCGATGCCGCCTATCGCGACGGCAGTACCATCACGCTGATGGACATGGATATGGAAAAGATCATCGACAATGATACGCTCTTCAAAGAGGTGATGAACTCCAACCAGGCGTACGAAGATAAAGAGATGCTCGAAAAACTGGAGAAGGCGGGAGTGCGAATCGAGCCGAAGGAAGAGGTGAACGTACAATTCCGATAGTACTTGTACTATCCACATGGAGCACCGTAATTTTGTTTGGCTGAGCTGGACGAGCCAAAATAATATTAATATATTCGTATACAATGAAACCGATCATGCAAGTCCGCGGACTCACCAAAAACTTCGGTTCGATTCAGGCCGTGAAGGGAATCGATTTCGATATTGAAGAAGGAAGCTGTTTCGGCCTGCTCGGGCCCAACGGTGCAGGAAAAACTACCACCATTGAAATGATGGAAGGGATTCTTAGCCCTACCGTCGGAAGTGCGCTCTTCAAGGGCGAACCTATCGACCGCCGTTTCCGGGAGAAAGTCGGAATCCAGTTTCAGCACACCGCTCTGCCGGAGTTCATTACGGTAGAGGAGACGCTCAAGCTTTTCTCCTCCCTCTATCACCATCGACGTCCCCTCGACGAGGTGATAGAGATAACCTCCTTAAAAGACATTCTGAGCCAAGACAACCGTAAACTCTCCGGCGGGCAGCGCCAGCGGCTGCTGCTGGCCATTGCACTGGTCAACGATCCGGAGTTCGTGTTTCTCGACGAGCCAACCACCGGCCTCGATCCTCAGGCCAGGCGAAACTTCTGGAAGCTGGTCGAGAATATCAAGGCGGAAAACAAAACGGTCCTCCTGACTACTCACTATATGGAGGAGGCTGAGGTACTCTGCGACGATATCGCCATCATGGACCACGGCGATATTATTGCCCGCGGAACGCCGTCGGAATTGTTGAACCAGCATTTCGACGGCGTTATCGTCCGCGTTCCCTATGACGGGTCGGAAGAGAAACTGCCGGATGGTGCGGTGAAGCGCAACGGTGCGCTGGAATTGGTAACCCGCAATGTGGAGACCAGCATGCGCAGTCTGATGGCCAGGGAAATCCCCTTCGACGGGCTGAGCATTCATTCGCCCAATCTTGACGATCTGTTTATCAAACTCACCGGTTCTTCGCTGCGCGCCTAAAGCTAAGTCCAGGCCTAAGGAGAGAAAATCTATGAAGAAGTTCATCGCACTGCTGCACGCTCGTAATATGGAGTTTATTCGAGACCGGGGTACCTTGGTTTGGAATCTAATGTTTCCCATCTTCCTGGTTTTTGGTTTTGCCTTCGCCTTCTCCGGTGGACAGGAGAATCTCTACAAAGTGGGTGTGCTCGGCGAAATAGAGCAGGGGATGGCCTTCTCTCAGCTCGAGCATGTGGAGTACATCGAATACGAGGAGCGCGGCGAAGCAGTTTCGAAGCTTCGACATCATCAGATAGATTTCCTCGTCGACTATTCCAATCGGGAGTACTACGTGGGCGACTCCTCTTCCGCCGGGTATGTTGTAGAGAGACTCTTCCTTGCGGAAGGGGGTGCGGGTTTTGACAAGCAGACCATTACCGGCCGGCCTATTCGCTATGTCGACTGGTTTGTACCGGGCGTCATAGGGATGAACATGATGTTCTCCTGTCTCTTCGGGGTCGGCTTTGTTATCGTCCGGTACCGCAAGAATGGAGTGCTGAAGCGGCTCAAAGCCACTCCGGTGAGACCGGTGGAGTTTGTCAGTGCTCAGGCGGTATCGAGGCTGATGATTGTGATCCTTACCTCGGTTGCAGTCTACACCGGCTCCAACTTCTTTCTCGATTTTCTCATGCTCGGCTCGTACGTTCACCTCCTGTTGGTCACCGCCATGGGCATTGTCAGCATGATTGCACTGGGAATGATCTTTGCCGCCCGCATTAAAAGCGAGGAACTTGCGAACGGGCTCATGAATCTCGTTCTCTGGCCGATGATCGTCTTCTCCGGCGTCTTTTTCTCTCTGGAGGGCACACCCGCCGTGCTGCAGCGTATTGCCAACCTGTTTCCGCTAACCCATTTTATCGAATCCGCCCGGGCGATCATGCTGGACGGGGCGGGGATGATGGAGATCTATCCTCACCTCATGGCTCTTGCCGGGCTGACGGTGCTGTTTACCGGAGTCGCCTCGCTGATGTTCAAGTGGGAGTAATCCGTGCTACCGTCGGGGTATGGAACAGGAGCTTTTGAATCAGTATGCACAGACGATACTCACTACCGTCGGTCTGCGGAAGGGGCAGTATGTGGTGGTCAACTGCGAACCGATCAACCGGTATTTTGCCCTGATTATTGCGGAGCAGGCCTACCGACGCGGGGCCGCCTATGTGGCGATCGAGCATCCCATCCATTTAGGTCCCCGGCTCAACCGTATCCGAGCCGATTACTGCCCGGAGGAGTATCTAGACTCCCTCCCCGACTCCCTGCGTGAGCAGGCGGAGCGGCGCGTGGAGGAGAAGTGGGTCCATATCAACCTTATGGGCGAGGAAGAGCCCGAATGTATGGAAGGCGTGGCGCCGGAACGCTCGAGGCGACTGAACCAGGGCTACGTGCCGCTCAGGAAAGTACAGATGCACGCCTTTTTGAACGCTCGGGTGCAGTGGCAGGTTGTCTACCTTCCTACCCCCGCCAACGCGGCCCGGATCTACGGAAGCCGGCCGGACATGGAGGCCGCCGGACGGGCCTTCGAGACCCTCTCCGATATTCTGCTGCTCAAGGATCCTGACCCTGCGGCGCGCTGGGCGGAAAAGGTCGCAGAGATCGAGCGGCGGGCGCAGGCTCTGGAGAAACTCGATGTGAAGCGTCTCCGTTTTGCCGGACCGGGAACAGAACTGGAAGTAGGAATGGCTTCCGGCTGCCGCTGGAAAGGCGGAACGTTTACTTCCGAAGAGGGAATACGGTTTATTCCTAACTTGCCTACTGAGGAAGTCTTTACCTCCCCCGATTTTCGGCAAGTCACCGGACGTGTGGCTGTAACTCGGCCGGTGCTGGTGAAAGAGACCGGTAATAAACTAGTCGAAGGTGCCTGGTTCGAGTTCGATGAAGGAAGGGTGGTGGACTACGGCGCGGATCGGGGACAGCATGTGCTCGATGAACTGCTCTCTTTTGACGAAGGGGCGCGCTACCTTGGTGAGGTAGCGCTGGTTGACGGCAACTCGAGCATCTTCCGGTCCGGGCTGCTGTGGTGCAATACCTTGCTGGATGAGAATGCCGCCTGTCACATTGCCTTAGGAAACGGACTCGCCCCCGCGGTAGAGGGAGGCGAGAAGATGAGCGAGGAGGAACTCACTGCGCACGGCATCAACTCCTCTAAGATTCACACGGATTTCATGATCGGCAGTCCGCAGGTGGACGTTACTGCCGTCACCGCAGAGGGACGTAAGGCGGAGATCATAAAAGAGGGCGTGTTTCGGCTCTGATCATTTCGGAGCGAGTTGCCTCGACAGCTTTGGCGGCCTAAGCGGCGCCGACTGTCTCGGCGACCTAGGCCAGGCCGCCGAGGTCCTGTATGTGCTGCTTGAGCGTCCCGTCCTTGCCGTAGAGGAAGTGTTTGTCCATGTTGGGAGAGTATTTGGAGTTTATGGCCTCCTTGCCTACTGCTTCCGCCATTTGACGAATAAACGCCGGATTGGCGCCGCAGCAGAGCCCCAGATAGCGTATGTTTGCCGCGTAGGCGAGCCGGGCGAACTCCGCCACCTCGTAGCGATTGATGTACAGCGGCTCGAGGGCGTCGGGAAAAGGACGCCCATCAGGCGAACAAACCTGGCAGTGATGATCCTGTAGTTTGAAGAATGTCGGCTCCTGCGGAGTCGTGCGGTATGTCACCGGGAGAGCTCCTACGTGACAGCTTACCGAAGCTCGCACCTCTTTAATTAAATCAATCATCGTGTCCGGCCCCCGAAAGCAGTTGAGTCCCACTACCTCGGCCCCTTTCTGTTCGAGCGCTCGTACGCTGTCGGTGACCGACCAGCCGTCCTGAAGAACCTCGTTGGCCATTACCGCCAGGGTGATAACTGCCTGGAAGCCGGCACGTTTAATCTCCTCCAAGGCGATTTCCGCCTCCCGGTGATAGTAGTAGGTCTCGCCGATAATGAAGTCGACCCCCGCATCGGCTGACCACTCCAGCATCTCCCGAAACATTTCTCGGACCGCTTTTTCGGAAGCGGGATCCTGGGGGTCGTAAATATTGGTGTTGGATATGTTGCCCGCCAAAAAGGGAGTGCCGTCAAACTCCTGCTGAACCTCCCCGGCGATTCGCAGCGCGGCGCGGTTCA
>CAYFUX010000046.1:6713-20439 GCA_964346455.1 uncultured Spirochaetaceae bacterium | reverse complement strand
CGCCTCGGCCGCTTTCATACAGTTGTGCGAAAGCGGCCACTTTTTTCCTCCTACGTCCCCATTTTTGACATTGACTACGTTGACTCTTTGTCTGCATTTTTTTTCAGCCGCTCATGACCACTATTAGAGTCTATCTATCTATTAGCATTAATTGGTATTTATTGCCGCTGCGATGCGGCAGCTACCTTTTCCTTGATACGCCCAGCGTACATCACTATACTAGTGAAGAGAGGTGAAAGGTATTATGGTAATGAGAGAAAAAAGAAAGAAGAAAAGTAGACAAGCGATTCGCAACAATCGCATTATGATGATTTCTACCCACGGCTATGTGGCCACCGAGCCGCCCCTCGGCGCTCCCGATACAGGGGGACAAGTTGTGTACGTGTTGGAGGTGGCCAAAAAACTGGGGCAATTCGGATACAGAGTGGACATATGGACCCGGCAATTCGAAGATCAGCCGGCCGAGGAAGAGGTGGACAAGAACGTACGTCTTCTTCGGGTGCCGTGCGGCGGGAAAGATTTTATTCCCAAAGAGTACCTTTACGAGAACATCCCCGAATGGGTAAACAACGCCTTAAATTACATTCGTAAGCACGAGATTCAATACGCCTTTATCAACAGCCATTACTGGGACGCCGGAGTGGCCGGGAATATGCTGAAAGACAAACTGCAGATTCCCCATGTGCACACGCCGCACAGTCTGGGAAGTTGGAAGAAAGAGCAGATGGAGGCCGACTTTCCCGACGATGCTGCCAGCTTTGAAGAGAAATACAATTTCTCCGAACGCATTAAAAACGAGCGGCACATCTACCGTTCCTGTGATTTGCTGATTGCTACTACACCGATCCAGGTGGACAAGATCCAGGAAGATTACGATATTCCCAAGAAGCGCATCCGGATGATTCCTCCCGGCTACGATGACAACAAATTTTTCCCTGTCGGCGAATCGACTCGCAAAGCGATTCGTACCCAATACGGGTTCGAAGGTAAAACGGTCTTTGCCGTGAGCCGGCTTGCTCACAATAAAGGGCTCGACTTGCTGGTGGACAGTTTTGCCATGGTAGCCGAACGGTTCGAGGACGCCCAGTTGGTGTTAGGCATCGGCCACGAAAATCGCAGTGAATCCGAGGAAGAGATCTATAAGAACCTGCAGAACATCGCAAAAGAGCGGGGCATCGAAGACCGCATCACCTACGTGGGCTTCATCCCCGATGAAGAACTCCCCGATTACTACCGGGCAGCGGATATTTTCGCCCTTTCGAGCCGTTACGAGCCCTTTGGCATGACCGCTATCGAGTCGATGGCCAGCGGGACGCCGGTGGTCGTGACCATTCACGGCGGCCTTGCCCGCGTACTGGAATACGGTATACACGCCCTTCTGGCCGACCCGCTCGACCGCGAAGATCTGGGAATCTCGATGTACAAGGCGCTGCGCTACAAAGGACTGCACAAGCGCATGTCGGAGAACAGTGCCCAGATTGCTCGGGCCCGTTTTACCTGGACGGGCATTGCCCAACAGATTTTGAATGCGGTAGAAAATATGACGAGCGCTCTTGACGAGTTCTATATCAAACCGAAAGAGCATCTCTAAAGGCGTTTCCTTTCCGCGCCGCCTCTGCGGCGCCGAGGCGGCGGCGAGGCGGCGCGGTAATCTACATCCAAAGCGAGGAGTCACATGGAGAACCGGATAAAGCTATTCTGTTCCGACCTGGACGGTACACTCACGGGAAAACCGGATGCCACGTTGGCTTTCCAAAAAACATGGGACAGCCTTCGTGAAACCGGAGATCCCCAGGAGGCGCCGATTTTAGTCTACAACTCGGGGCGGCTGCTGCCGCACAGCCTGGAGCTGTTGCAACAGAGCTACCTCCCGGACCCCGATTTTATTATTTGCGGGGTTGGAACCCTGATTTACGACTTCCAAAAACGAGAAGTACTGAAAGTGTTTGCCGATGCCCTGGGCACCGGCTGGGATCGGCCCAAAGTCCGGGAGATAGTCCAACAATTTTCGGAAGTCACCGAACAGCCTCAAAAGTTCCAGAATAAGTTCAAATCAAGCTGGTATATCCATGACGCTCCTCCAGAGAAGATATCCGAAATCCACAACGCCCTCGAGCGCGAAGGACTGTCGGTAAATGTAGACTATTCCTCCAGCAGAGACCTTGATATCCTGCCTCTCTACGCCAACAAGGGCAACGCCCTGCACTGGCTCATGCGCCGCCTGGGCATCAAAGAAAGTGAGACCCTGGTGGCAGGCGACGCCGGCAACGATAATTCGATGTTTCAGATAGACGGGGTGCAGGGGATTATCGTAGAAAACGCTCAGCCGGAACTGTTCCTTGCCACCATCGAGCTGCCGACGTATACCGCTACCAAGCCTTTTGCCGACGGGGTGCTCGAAGGACTGCAGCACTACAACGTTATCACGGAGCCGACGAACGTAAGCAGTGAGGAGCTCACGCTCAATAAGTTTGATCCTCAGCTGCAGACGGTCATCAGATCCGACGCTTTCCAGGCCCTCGGAGCCGAAAAACTGGAGTTCATCGAAACCGCCTACGATAAGGCCGTCGAGGCGCTTCGCAAGAATGTCACCCCCCTCGGTTTCTCCGCCTGCTCTCTTGCGGACAATAGCTTTAAGACCACCGATGAAAATTACAAGAGCATCTGGGCCCGAGACGGGGCAATGACGGTCATGAACAGCCTTTCCCTCGACGACGATGAGATCCGCGGCGCCCAGCGCGCTACCTTGGTTACCCTACTCGACCACATCTCTCCCCGCGGGCAAGTGCCGAGCAACGTACGGATCGATTCCGGTATGCCCGACTACTCGGGAGTGGGCCAAATCGCTTCCATCGACAGCGGCTTGTGGCTGGTAATCGCTTTCTACCACTATATCCGCAAAACGCGCGACTACCAGTTCCTGCGTGTCTGGTCCAGCGAGATCAACCGGGCGATGAACTGGCTGGAGGCTCAAGACAGCAATGCCGATACGCTGCTTGAAATTCCCGAGGCGGGCGACTGGATGGACCTCTTTGGCCGGAGCTACAACGTCCTCTACGACGAGGTCCTCTGGTACTACGCAAATCTTTGTCACGGCCGTCTTGCGGAGCTGCTAGGGGATTTCAATCTGGCGGGCTACCGTCTTCGCCTGGCTCAAACCATCAAGGAAACCATCAACCGCAAGTTCTGGCCCACCATTACCACCGGAGAGCGCAACTTCGCCGACCAGCAGTTTTCTCTGGGGGACACCCACTATCTCCTGGCGGAAATTACCCCCTTCAGCTACGACTGGCGCTGCGATGTGTACGCCAATATTCTCGCTGCCCTCTTCAACGTCCTGGACCTCTCCCGCGCCAAAACCGCCTTCCATTTTATGTGGGGAGTAGGTGCCAACGAACCGGCGCCGGTGGTAAACCTCTATCCGCCGGTGAGCGCCGGAGACCCCGACTGGCGCAGCTACTACACCGTCAACCTGCTCAATTTGCCGGACCATTATCATAACGGAGGCGTGTGGCCCTTCATTGGCGCCTACTGGGTCATGTTTGTCAGCCGGTTAGGTTTGCGAGATTTGGCACAACGTGAACTCTATCGGCTTGCCCAGGTCAACAAAACCGGCATCGAGTACGATTGGGAGTTCAACGAGTGGGTGCATGGGAAGACCGGCCGCCCGATGGGCAAGATGTTTCAGGCGTGGTCGGCCGCCGGTTTTATCGGCGCCTACTACACTCTTCAGATCGAAATGCTGGGCGGTTGATTCATGACGGACGACGCAAAGGATGCCGAAACCGAAAAACCGATGAAGCTCATTGTGGGCCACAACAATATGGACCTGGACTCGATCGCCTCGATGGTATTGGCCCGCTGCATCTTTCCCGATCACGAAGCGGTCAAAAGTCGGCTGGTTCATCCCGTAGCAGGAAAGCTGCAGAATCTTTACGAACACCACCTTCGTTTTCTCCATCCCAAGGAGCTCAAAGGGCGCAGAGTGGAGCGGTTGGTGATTGTGGACACCAGCTCCCGAGCCCGGGTACGGGAGTTTCTCGATCAATTGGACGGCGAACCAGAGGAAATCGAGATATGGGACCACCATCCTCCGGATAAAGAGACCGGAGAGGACGGCTTTCCCGGCGCCACCGTACGCCGCGGCGAGTACGGAGCAAACGCCACCATGCTCGGCCTTGTCCTCATGGAGCAGGGGATTTACCCCTCCCCCGAAGAAGCAACGGTAGCGCTGGCAGGGATCTACGCCGACACGGGCAACTTCACCCATGAAAATGTCACCGAAGACGACTTCCGGGTCGCCTCCCACCTCATCGAGGCGGGGGCTTCTCTGGAATTAGTACGCACCTCTCTCAACTCCCTAAGCGATGCCACCCAGATTAATATCTTTCACGACGTACTGAATCACTTGGAGCACCGCAGCATCCATGGCCACCGGGTTATGATCAGCTATTGGGAGACCGCCGAGGAGTGGAAGGGACTGGGCGCAGTGGTGGATAAGATTTTCGAGGTCGAAAACCAGGACATCTACTTTGCCCTCTTCTACTTCTCCCACAAGGAGAAATGCCTGATTATCGCCCGCAACCAAAAGGACACCGTACCGCTGCACGAGATCCTGCACGATTTTGGCGGCGGGGGACATGCAAAAGCCGCCGCCGCCACCATCAAGCATCGGGACGGGCGGCTCGTGTACGAACAGCTCCTGAACAATCTGGAACACCTGCTGGTGCCGGCGATTACCGTACAAGAGATCATGAGCAGCCCGGTTTTTTCGGTCACTCCCGAGGAGCAGCTGATCGATGCCTCCCGCACCCTCGAAGAGATCGGGCACACCGGCCTTCCGGTGATCGATCGGGAGAATAAGCTGACCGGCTTTTTGACCCTGCGGGACATTATGAAAGGGCGCCGGGCGGAACAGATGCACGCGCCGGTGAAGGCCTATATGTCGCGGAACCCGGTGAGTGTTGCGCCGGATGCGCCAGTTCGGGAAGTGGAGGAGCAGCTTGCCGCCCACAATATCGGGCACTTGCCGGTAGTGGATGAAGGCCGGGTGGTAGGCATCGTCACCCGCACCGACTACCTCCGCTTCAAAGAGCAGAACCACGACCGCCGGCGGGAGATACTGGAACAGATCGGGATCAAAGGCTGAAGCAATCACCCTCCGACTCAGATCGTTTACTGGTCATACACCTCTACGCTTGGGTCGAGGATGTAGATTACATCCTTGCGCTCGACAATAATACGTGCCCGCTCCCGCAGGTCGGGAGTCTTCTTAAGATAGTCAACCAGTTCCCGAGTAGGATTGATGGCCACCGGATTGCCGGTCTTCTGCAGCATTGAAATGTCGCCCCGCGTGTCGCCGTAGGCGTAGCTGCTGGAGAGATCGATATCGAACTCTTCGGTGAGCCGCTCAATCGCCTTTTCCTTACTGACCGGATCCCACATGGGCTCCACCTCTCCGGTGAAGCAGCCGTTCTCGTCTGTGAGATACTTTGCCCCGCGGTAGGCATCCACCGCATACTTCTCTGCCATCTTGGATACCAGGAAGTTGGGACTGCCGCTGATGAAAAAGACTTTGTGCCCCTGCTTCTGATGCCAGGCAATACGGTCGCGGGTGTACTTATAGACGATTTCACCGTTGAGCTTGATAACCTGGTTGGATATGAACTCCAAGTCGTCCTTTCGGAAGCCCCGGAGAGCATCGATGTATATGTCGATAAGCTCCAGCATGTAATCCTCGTAGTCGCGCACCCGCTTGCGCCATTCCTTGTAGGTGTATTTTACGCTCGAATGCCATAGCCGGGGATCGATCACCTCGTATTTGACCAGCTTTTTGAAATGCTCGATCATCAGGCTGTTGCGGTGCAGCGTTCCGTCTATGTCGAAGAAAGCTCCGGTGTTCATAATGCCTCCCTATTCAGTGTAATGAAAAGGAAGCTCCGATTGAAGAGGCCCCTCCCGTTTCCCGAGGGAGTTGCTCCCGGCGTTTTTCCTACCTATCCATGTAGTATTCCGAGCTATGCCGAAGACAATATGCGGTTCTTTCACCGTACTAATTGTGAAAGACATTAGCTTTAAAAGCACGCTTGACTTTATATACCGAATGGTATATTACTGCAGTATGGAGACACGAACTCACCTGCTGGAGGAGGCTTTGCGGCTCTTTGCCGCCCGCGGCTACGATGCAGTCAGCGTGCAGGAGATCTGCACCGCCGGCGGCATCACCAAACCGACGCTCTACTATTATTTTGGCAGCAAACGCGGCCTGCTGGAAGCACTTCTACAGCACTATGCCGCCCCGCTGGTAGCCGGGCTGCGGGACCCGACTACCTACCGGGGAGACCTTACGCTCTCCCTCGAGGAGTCGGCACGAGTGTTCTTTCGCACCGCTCGGAGGTGCCCCGCCTTCATGCGCCTTTTCCTGGCGTTGCGGAATGCCCCGGAACAAAGCGAAGCCCGCGGCAGTGCCGAGCAGTACCTCGAGGAGGTGGCGGACAACTTTCGCTACATGTTCCGCTACGCTGCGGAGGATCACGGCAACATGCGCGGACGAGAAGAAGCCTTTGCTCTCTCTTTCACCGGCACCGTCCTGACCTACGTACGGCTTATTCTGGACGAACGCATCGAGGAGGCGGAAGAACTGCCCTATCAGGTGGTCCGGCAGTTTAGTCACGGGATCTACTCGTGAGCTCATCTGCACGAACTACTGGTGTTAATGTATATATACTGTATACCATTTGGTATATTGCAAAGAGGATTTTTGTATGAATAACAATTGTATGAACGGCACACGCCCTTGGTGGCACGAGAGCATTGTCTACCACATCCATCCCCTCGGATTCTGCGGAGCTCCCGAGCACAACGACTTTTCCTCTCCCGCCGTAGAGCGGCTGGAGGAAGTGGCCGGCGCAGCAGAGCATATTCGCGGCCTTGGCTGCGACACTCTCTACCTCGGGCCGCTGTTCGAGTCCGGCTCCCATGGCTACGACACGGTCGACCATTATCATGTCGACCGGCGCCTCGGCGACAACGACACCCTTCGGCGAGTGATAGAGAGACTTCACGCCGCAGGACTGCGGGTGATTCTGGATGGAGTCTTCAATCACACCGGCCGGCACCACTTTGCCTTTCACGACCTCCGGCTTCACGGACGCAACTCGGTGTACCGCCGCTGGTTCAAGGAGCTGGACTTTTCCGCCGACAACCGCTTTGGCGACGGCTTTACCTACCGCGGTTGGGAGGGGCACGAGGAGCTTCCGGAGCTGAACCTTGCAGACCGGGAGGTGCGCAACCATATTCTGGGGGCGGTGGGTCAGATGATCGACGACTTTGGCATCGACGGTCTCCGGCTTGATGTAGCGTATGCGCTGCCGCCCGACTTCTTACGCGAGCTCTCCTCTTTTACTGCCGGAGCCAAAGAGGAGTTTTTTCTCCTGGGAGAGATGATCCACGGCAACTACGGGCGCTTTGCCGCTGAGACGGGCCTCCACAGCCTTACAGGCTACGAGCTCTACAAAGCCTTGTGGTCTTCCCACAACGACGGCAACTACCATGAGCTTGCTCACGCGCTGGAGCGCAACTACGGTCCGCAGGGCATAAGTAGGGATCTGCCCCTCTATATCTTTGCCGACAACCACGATGTCATGCGCATCGCCAGCCGCCTCACCGACCGCGGCTGCCTTTTTCCCCTTCACACGCTGCTTTTTACCCTTCCCGGGATCCCCTCCATTTACTACGGCAGTGAGTTCGGGATCAAAGGGCGAAAAATGGCGCACTCCGATACCCCCTTACGGCCGCCCTGGTCACAGATCTCCCGTCGGCAACCCGAGCTGGCGGCGTTTATTGCCGAACTCGCCGGACTGCGGCGCCGCTCAGAGGCTCTCCGCGCCGGTGCGTACCGGCAGCTGTTTCTCGATCACCGGCACTTTGTTTTTGAACGCCGGATCAGAACGGAACGGGCGGTGGTAGCCGTCAGTTCCCTGGGCGAGGAGTCGACGATCGAACTGCCGGTTCCCACCGGCACCTCCTCCGCCGATAACTTGTTTCACCCCGGTACCCAGGTTCCGGTACGGGGGGGAACGGTACGAATCACCCTCCCAGCCTACGGCAGCGCAGCGATTCGATTAGAGGGGTAAATACTGTACTTCGTTTCTGTTTTTCGCTACCATACGCGTATGTCGAAACCCCACCCTCGCTCCCACGCCGGGACAGAACTGCTGCTTTTACTCGTACCGATGCTCTGGGGAATCGGGTACCCGCTTATCCGCTCGAGCATGGACTCCCTCGGCCCCCTCGGCTTTCTCTTCCTGCGTTTTACCGCGGCTCTACTGCCCCTCGCCCTGCTGTTCCGGCGTTCCTTTTTCTCCATAGACCGGCACAGCCTTCGGAAAGGGCTCTACACCGGAACAGCCCTCTTCTTTGCCTACGCCTTTCTCAACTGGGGGCTGGTCTACACCACCACTGCCAAAGCGGGCTTTATTATCGGACTGCGGGTCATCCTGGTTCCCCTGGCGGGGGCGCTTCTGTTTCGTTTGCGGGCGGCTCTTGCAAGTTGGGCAGCAGCCCTGCTCTCCCTGGCCGGCCTGGCATTCATTTTTTTTGGAGAACTCAGCCCTCCGCTCCACATCAATCCAGGGGATGCACTGATGGTAGCAAGCGCCTTCTTTTTCGCTCTGCATGTGCTTCTAGTGAGCCGCTATGTGAAGTACGATAATTATGCCCCCCTGCTTCTCCTGCAGATTAGCACGGTGGTACTGCTCTCCGGGGTAGGTTCCGTGCTTTTCGAAGAGGGTCCGTTTCCCTCATCCCCGCAGGTGTGGACGAGCGCTCTCGTCGCCGGACTCCTCTCCACCGCACTCGCCTTCTGGCTGCAGAACCGTTTTCAGCACTACTCCACCCCGGACCGCACCGGAGTGATCTTCTCCTCGGAACCGCTGTTTGCCGCCTTCTTCGGATTTCTTCTTCTAGGAGAGACTTTGCAGGGCTTGCAGTGGGTCGGAGCGGCACTGATCGTGGGAGCAATGGCGCTGGCACGGCTTTCAGGTGCGTCTGGCCGCTGAACTCACCGGCTGGGCGACTCCGGGAGCAGTCTATATCGTGGGGGCGGCGACAGCGGCAAATCAACGCTCGCCGCCTACCTTTCCCGCAGGCTGACCCAAGAGGGGCGTACGGCCGAGTACGTTGATCTTGACCCGGGCAGCACCGCCGGCGGGCTACTGACCGCCTTCTGCAATTTGGCTCTCTGCGGCTCATTCCGGAGGACGGGCATCTCCTCGAATACTGAGCCCACCTTCCAGTCGGGGGCGGATTACTCCCCTAAGTGGAGCGGATAGGAGTTACGGTTGCTATTCTGATGTGTCGGAGGAGAAAATGCGAAAGCGGGTGTTGTACGCCTCCAGCCCTTCAAGACTGCTGCGCGTGCGTTCGCGGTCCTGAAGGCTCCCTTCCTGGATCATCACCTGCAGGAGAGTGAGCATCGCGGTGTGACTTTCGAGGTTCATCCCCTGCACCGGACGCCGAGAGATGAAAAACTCCTCCTCCGCGATACTCTGCAGCGGATGGTCGGGAGAATCCGCCACCACCGCCAGCGTCGCCCCCTGTTCGCTGCAGCTGCGGCAGAAAGCGGTGAGGCTATGGGGATACCGGGGAAGTATAAGAACGATTACCAGGGTTCGCTCGTCGGCCTCTTGGATTAGCGGGAGAAGGTCTCCACTGCGTTCCGTCACCGCTTTTCCGCGGAAGCCGCTGCGCGAGAGAAAATAGCCGCCGTATTCGGCGAGTCCGGCGGTACTTTCGAAGCCGGCGACATAGATTCTGTTGAATGACCTCCAGCGCCCGACAAAGTTTCGTACCTGCTGAGGATCTGTCAACGAAGTAAGCTCTTCGATCGCCTCGCTATTGCTCTGCAGCACACCCTCGAGCAGCTCCGCCCCCTCTCGCTGGCGGGAAAAGAGCTGGAACCGTTCGACCGTGGAAAGCATAGTCTGTGAAACATACTCTTGCATGTGAGACTGCATATCGGCAAAGCCTTCGTAGCCAAGAGCCCGGGCAAAACGGACCACCGAAGCCTCGCTCACCTCCGTCTCCCGTGCCACTGCCGCTAAGGGCATAAAGACTGCTTGCCGGTATTTTTCCCGCAAAAACCCGGCGATGCGCTTTTGCGCGGGAGTCAGTTGGGAAAAGCGTCGATCAAGTATCTTCAGGAAAGGCTCTTCCGGTCGATTCATATGTGCATCACTCCTCAGCTCTACACTACATGGTTACAGCAGTCGGCGCTCAGGTGCCGCCCTTATTTATCGGCGGCCACTTTGCAGGGTCGGCGTAGCGCTCCGGGGCAAAGAGAAAACCAAAGGAAGTTGCGCCGTATTTTCGATTGACGCGGTGGTGAAGCCGGTGGGCAGTGATGATCCGCTGGAGATACCGGAGTTTCGGCCTGGCGGGAAATAGCTTCAGGCGCCGGTGAAATAAGATATCGTGAAACAGCACGTAAGCCGCACCGTAGACGGCGAGCCCGACGCCGACCGCCGGAAGCGGCCACACCCCCTCTTTCAGGCCGAAAAAAATCAACAGGAACGAGGGTACGGCAAAAAACACGGCAAAGAGGTCGTTTTTTTCGAAGCGCCCCTTCGACGGCCTATGATGATCCTCATGCAGCTTCCAAAGGAAGCCGTGCATCACGTATTTGTGCTCCGCCCACGCTACCAGTTCCATCGCCAGTGCGGTGGCCAGAGCAATGAGGATTGATGCCAGCAGTACCATTATCGTCGCCTCCCTGACTCCACCTGTTCCCCCCCTTGAATTCCCCTATCTTCTACCTTCATCTATATTAAGGGTATACAGGAAGATCCTTTTTCACAAGTTCCGCCGCGATTTTTCCCGATAAAACGACCAGCGGCATACCGCCTCCCGGATGGACGCTTCCTCCGCAAAAATAGAGGCCCTCATAGCGCCTGCTGCGCCCCGGATGCCGCAGAAACGCTGCTAAGGGAGTATTGGAGGATATTCCGTAGAGGCTGCCGCCGGTACTGCCGGTCAACGCTTCGATCTGCGGCGGAAGGAGCGTCCCTTCCTCCGCAATCGCCGACTCCACATCCGCCTCCAGAAGATGCGACAGCCGCTCCAGCACCCTCTTGCGCGTGAGCGCCGCCTCCGCCTCCCAGTCTTGGCCGGTATCGGAGGGCACGTTGCAGAGCACGAACCAGTTTTCCCCCCCGTCCGGCGCATCCGCAGGGGTCGCCTTGCCGGTCACATTGACATAGACCGTAGGCTCTTCCGGAACCGTCTTCGTCCCAAAGATTTGGCCAAACTCCCGGCGGTAATCGTCGCTGAAGAAGATGTTGTTGACCCGAAGTTCCGGAAAACGACGGCTCATTCCCCAGTAAAATACCATTCCAGAGGAAGAGGGCTCCAGCCGCCGATAGCGCCGCGCCATAGGAGCGTCGGGATCGTCCAGCAGGCGTTCGTACGCCGACATTACATCGGCATTGCAGACTACCGCATCAAAGGGGAGTTTCTCCCCATCCACTTGGATCCCGTCCACCTGCCGCAGCCCGCGATGGTGGATCCGCTCCACATCCCGGCGATAGTGAAACTCCACTCCCAACTCCCGGCACGCTCGTTCTATCGCCAGCGGTACGGTATAGATCCCTCCCTCCACCGCATACCCTCCCCCGGCGTACTCGACCTGGGGAATGATCAGTAAGGTGGCGGGCACCTGAAAGGGGTCGGAGCCGTTGTACGTGGCGTAACGATCGAAAAGCTGCACCGTCTTGGGATTCGTAAAAAACCGCCGTACGGCCGCATCCATCGAGCGCAGCGGATCGATCTGCGGCAGCCGCGGCAAAGCCCGCCAGAAGGCGCGGGAGCGATACGTGCGGGCGTCAGAGAGGCTCTTCCAGAGAAAGAGTTCCCCTGCAGCGGAGTAAATCTTGGCGGTATGCCGAAAAAAACGCGTCGCCGCTCTGCGTTGCTCTCCCAGTTCCCTGGACAAGGCCTCAGCCATACTCCCCGCTCCTGCAGTTCCGGAGGGGGCCTCGAAAATTGTGCCGTCGTTCCACTGGTACCGGCAGATCGGATCCAGGGGGAGGAGGGAAAAATAGTCGTGCCGCCGGAGGCCGGCCTCTTCAAAGAGCTGATCAAACACCTCCGGCATAGTGAAGAGCGAAGGGCCGGTATCAAAACGGTACGCCCCGATCCGCTCGCTGTAAGCCTTTCCTCCCGGCCCGTCCCGCCTGTCAAACACCGAGACCCGGTACCCGCTGGCCGCCAGTCGTAAAGCGGCACTGAGCCCGCCGAGTCCCGCGCCTACAACCGCGACCCGCTTCATCCCTCCACCTCCGGAGAGGTGCGGGCATTCTGCTTCCTGCCAATCACCCACACGTCCCGCAGAAGGAGGAATACCAGGTAGTTGAAGCCCAGCATGGTGAAACTGTAAAAGAAGTCTTCCAGCGGGATGCTGCCTATCCGTATTCCCAGAATGTGATCCTCTCCGTAGAGCACCACCGGCATACCAGTCAGCACTCCATTGGCAATCATAAACGGTACGTAGGAAATCGCCAGTGAAAGCCAGAACGAGCGTCGACCTAGCTGCACCCGGGCAATGAGCCCGGCAATAAAGAAAAACGCTGCCGTCACGGCAAACACGGTCAGAGTATAGGGATGCCGGTAGAAGATGAGCGCGGCGGCGAGCATGACGCTCCCGAGCACAGCAAAAGCTCCCCTGGGGAATGTAAAGCGGCGCTCCGGAAAATAGGCCCGCACCACCTCCAGAATGAATATGCAGGCATAGGGAACCACAACGAAAAAGAGGATCTCTTCCAGGGGGAGGCCCGCAATGCGCAGCTCTCCGGTATACTCCTCGCTGAACCGCCAGTCCCCTCTCCGGGCGGCAAAGACGTCCCAGAGGATATACACCGCCCCTACCAGTGCAATGGATATGCCCGCCGCCGGCCAGCGGCGGTAGAACGCCACCTTCCGGTCAAAGGAGAGCAACAGAGGAAAGAGGATGACAAGAATGTCAAGCAGCAGATAAAGGCTCATATCTGTTGGAAGTATAGTGAGCGCCGGGAGCCCGGTCAAACTGAACGCGATTTTTTTTGCGCGGACAGGAGCACTCCCCGCGCCGTTGCAGCCGCCCCGCAGGACGTTCAACTCCCGGCGTCACGTGTCCACGGCTGCAGAGCCGTGCTTCACCCTCAGCGGCTTAACTCTATGCGGCCTGCAGGGGCGTGTTATTCAGTGTTCTCCGCTGCATTGAGCTCTTTCTCCAAGAACTCTTTGTCCTTGTTGAGCGTTTCGATCTCCTGATCGATCGCCGCAATCTCCTCCTGCAGTACCGCTTTTCTGTTCTCAGGCGCCAAAGGCATCTCCTCGCCGTAATTGCGGGGAGCGATTCTTTGCCGGGCTGCCCCCGGTCCGAATCCGCGGGCCAATCCACGGCCTAAACCTCTTCCCCTGCGACGAAACCCGAATCCTGCACCCGGGCCTCTTCCACAATATCCCGGAGCAGTGGCAAATCCGGGAACCTCGTACCCGGCACAATAGCCCATGCGCCTTCCTGTTCCAGGCCCAAGTCCTTCAGGTCCGGTATGATCTCCACGTGGCATATGCAACCTCCTTATGTATGCGTGTCCCAGACCGAGGGAACTGGCAGGAAGAGATTCATCTCCGCTATTTCCCCGGTCTGCTGCGATTCTCAATTATTGATACTGAGAATCATTTTCATTTA
>CAYFUX010000046.1:0-6613 GCA_964346455.1 uncultured Spirochaetaceae bacterium | reverse complement strand
ATGCCGCCGGTTTCATATTTTTGCGCTATATCGCCGGCAACCATTTTTCTATACATTCCCCGGCGGAAACGCGAGGCCGCTAATTTTCACGGAAAAGGTATTGCCCCGCAAATGTCCGGGCTTCATTTTGTTCCGATGCCGGCCCGTGCTATGCACCCACACCGGGAGCCGCTCCTGCAGCGCATATACCCGCTCCGAATCGTGTTGATTTTTCAACCACACGCTGAAGTACTGCGTGGCAAGGGTGTGTTTGTCCTTTAGACCTGCGTAGCCGACATCGCGGTCGCTCACCCCGTAGACTTTTGCCAGTTCCTTCTGCACCTCGCGGGTGGTGATGCCGCGTTTGGTCAGACACACCATTAGATGCTCTCCCTCCCCTTCCGCAAGGTAGGCCGGAATTTCCTCCACTGCAAAATCGTCCGGGCTGTGTTTCAACACTCCCCCGATCCCACCGAGTCCGACGGAGACATAGGGAGGGTATATTTCGTTCGGATCCATACGTCCCTCGTGCAGGAAATTCTATACGAAGCCCTGATCTATCATTGCCTGAGCAACCTTGAGAAAACCGGCCAGGTTGGCGCCGTCAACATAATTCCCCTTTTCACTGTAGCGCTCGGAGTACTCCAGACAGGTGTCGTGGATAGTGGACATGATCTTGGAGAGCTCATCATCTACGCGCTTTTTGGTCCAGGGGATGCCAGCGCTGTTTTGGGCCATCTCCAACCCAGAAACGGCCACTCCGCCGGCATTGGCCGCCTTCGCCGGCCCGTAGAGGACGCCCTTGTCCAGAAAGAGTTCCACCCCTTCGGAAGTTGTGGGCATATTTGCCCCCTCCGCAACCAGCGACACCCCACCGTCTATCAGATTGCGGGCGTCCTTGACATTGATTTCGTTCTGTATTGCACAGGGGAAAGCGCAATCCGCCGGTATTTTCCACTCGGGCTTTTCCTCTTGCTCCGGGTTCTTGGGGTAGAACTCGGCATTCGGGTACTTCTCTGCATATTCGGAGATCCGGCCACGGTGAAAGTTCTTCAACTCCTTCACGTATTCGATCTTCTCCTTGTCCATGCCCTCGCCGTCGAAAATTGCGCCGCTCGAATCGGACATCGAGACGACTTTAGCGCCGAGTTCGCTGAGCTTCTCCACCGTAAACTGCGCCACGTTCCCAGCGCCAGATACGAGACATGTTTTTCCTTCGAAAGCTTTTTTTTGTGTCTCCAGCATTCGGGCGGCAAAGTACACCAGTCCGTAGCCGGTAGCTTCGGGACGCAGGAACGATCCGCCCCAGGTGGTGCCTTTTCCGGTAATCGACCCGGTGAACTGGTTTTTCAGCTTCTTGTATTGGCCAAAGAGATAGCCGATTTCACGTCCGCCGACGTTGATATCCCCGGCGGGGATGTCCGTTTTTTCGCCGATATGCCGAAACAGCTCGTTCATGAAACTTTGGCAAAAACGCTGGACTTCGAGATCGCTCTTCCCTTTGGGATTGAAATCCGAACCGCCCTTGGCGCCCCCCAAGTTGAGGCCGGTCAGGCTGTTTTTGAAGGTCTGTTCGAAGGCGAGAAACTTCATCGTGCTGAAGTTGACCGAAGGATGAAAGCGCAGTCCTCCCTTATAAGGACCGAGAGCGCTGTTCATCTGCACCCGAAATCCGCGATTTACCTGGTAATTGTCCTCTTCATCGATCCACGGCACCCGAAACACGATCGTCCGTTCGGGCTCTACCAGCCGCTCCAAAACCTTTTCATATATGTATACCGGATACGCTTCCAAAATCTTGTCGATCGATTGAAACACCTCTTCCACCGCCTGGTGGAACTCAGGCTCATGCGAATCACGCTCCTTTACCACTTGTAAAACAGGCTCAGTACTGAATGACTTCATATACGCCTCCTAATGTATCACCATAATAAATGAACCCGCCGGATGCCATAACCCGTCTCGAATTGATCCTCCTCCCCCCCCATCGTCCGACGTTTAAAGCGGATTTTTTTAGAAAAGCTGCTTCAGGCTGAAAAAGTAGCTTGACCGCCCCCGGAAAGAGCACTATACTTTGATCATGTCATATGATGAGTATATGATAATATCTTAATCGGAGATAAAACAGATGACAGAACAACGACTCACCCTGCTAGCGGGTATTCAGCAGAGCGTGCACTGGCTGGTCATGGGCACTATGATCCCGGTGATGACGCTCATTAAAACCAGTCAAGGGATCACGCTGTTTCAGGTAGGCGTATCGGTGGCGGTCTACTCGGCAACCACTATGCTGCTCGAGATCCCCACCGGAGGCTTGGCCGACAGCATCGGCCGCCGGAAGACCTATTTGCTCTCCATGGCCTTTGCCATACTTACCGGCGTTGCCTTTGTGCTCTCCCGCGGCATGCCCATGTTCCTCCTCGCTTCTGTCGGCATGGGAATCGCCCGGGCTCTGTCGAGCGGTGCGATGGACGCCTATTTTGTAGACGCCTACAACGAGGAGGTGCAAGGCTCCAACCTACAAGGGTTCCTGGCAAAAATCGAACTCTTTTCTCTTGCCGGAGTGGCAATAGGCTCTTTTATCGGCGGTCTCTACCCTCAGTTTCTGGGCCCCTATTTCGATGGACTGTGGGGAATGACACGCTACTACGCCAACGCTGCGGCAATGGCCGTATTTGCCGTCATCCAAATCCTGCTCACTCTGCTGATCATTCGCGCCGACTCCCCCAGAGCCCCCAAGACACCGCAGCAGCATTCCAGCAGAAAAATGCAGCTCCGCAAAGGCTTAGAGCGGCTGCACAGCACAATGCGCACTTCTTTTCGTGTTGCGGTTCGTCAAAGCGCCTTCCGCTTTATGTTCGGCGGAGCCCTTGCTATCGGATTGGCTATCAGCATCCTCGAGCAATATTGGCAGCCTCAGGTTCAGTCGATCACCGGCAACGACTCACCCGGATGGATTCTCGGTTTTCTCACCGCCGGCTACTTTCTCTCCGGTGCGCTGGGTAATATCGTTATGGCGAGAGTAGGAAAGTATTTCCAGCGGCAGTACACGCTGGTCGTAACAATCCTGCGAATCGCTGCAGGAATGCTGTTTATCACCCTCGCCTTTCAAGGTTCAATCGTCGGCTTTACGACCCTCTACTTTCTCATTTTCTTCACCGTGGGGCTGCTCAGTTCTCCGCAGAACACCCTGTTCCACCGTCACGCTCCCGCTAAGCAGCGCTCTACGCTCCTTTCGGTGGAATCTCTCTTCTTCCAGGGCGGGGGGCTGATCAGCTCTCTGGCACTGGGGGCTGTGGCGCAGCACTTTTCCATCTCGGCGGCATGGATCATCGCCGGCGTTGTCTTTTCGATTTCAGCTCTGCTATACTTATTCGTCGAAGAACACCCGCAGGAGGAATCTGCGGAAGTTAAAGTGGGTACCACCTATGAGTTTTCGGAAAATACAGCGGCGGCCGACCCTCGCTGAAGAGGTCAGCAGTCAGATCAAAGAGTCCATCCTGGGCGGAGAATATCCGGCCGGTGAGGCGCTGCCCACCGAGCCGGAGCTTGCCGAACAGTTTGGCGTCAGTCGAGCGGTCGTGCGTGATGCAGTGCGAATGCTGTCCGCCCAGGGTCTAGTGGACGTGCAGCACGGGCGGGGCATGTTTGTTACCTCTTCGCTGATCGAATGGTTTGCTGAGAGCCTATACACCACCCTGCGGAAGGAGGGAGCCAGCGTCTGGGATGTGGAGCAGTTTGAGGAGCTCTTCTCCCCGCAGATCATCGCGCTTGCCGCCCGCAACATCACCGCCGAACAGGGAGCTCGGCTTCGAGAGACGGCGGAGGAGTACATCGGAGCACTTGAAGAGTTCAACCGTCAATATAGCGAGCAAAAAGAGGTTCCCCCGGCTGGAGCCGACCTGGAAGAGAAGCTGCTTAACACTAACCGCAGATTCTACGAAATCATTTTCACTGCCTCCGGCAACAAACTGTTTCGTATTCTCGGAATGAGCACCCTCGTGCTACGGAACTTTCGCTACGTCACGGGGCCTGATAGTGCGGAAGAAAACCTGCTGGAGATCGAGAAGGAGTATTTGCGCAGTCTGGCGCAAAAAATCAGCGCCGGCGATGCGGAAGCGGCGGCTAAAATGGCGCGCAAAGCCCACTACCACTCAAAGGAGATGGTCGACCGGCTGGAAGAGACTCCGATCGGGGAAAAGCCGACACTGTCGTACGACACCCTCATGGCTGCGCTCGAAGAAGCGGATGAGCGGATGTAGAGCGCATCACGTATGGCATATATAGAAATTTGGTGTAGATAAGGTTCAGCTCTGGGGAATTTTTTGAAGTATTCCTGCAACACAGTCTCCAAAGTTCTCCGGATACGCGTGTTCCAAACCGTCGATCACTCGATAGGTCACCTCGGATCCTGTATGCGTCAGACAGCGCTCGAGTTCTTCGCTATCCTGAGTGTAAGGGTCCGAAGCCCCCAGAAACACCGTAGCACGAACGGGAACGGCAGCAATATCCACAGTCCATGACGGCACCCCGCTCAGTTCCGCAGGACACACAGCCATAACTCCGGCGGTCTGCACGAGTCCTTCTAACGCCACTGTGATAGCCGTACGGGCACCCCGGGAAAAACCGCCGATAACAAGTGTTCCGTTCCACTCGGCACGATGCTGCCGCAGATAGTCGAGAATCTGCTCCCGTGCGGCGGAGTAATCGTTCCACACGTAGCTTCCCCTGCCACAGCCGGTCTGCTTCGACTCCAAGGCGGTCACCATCCACCCCATTCTGGACGCTTTATCCCAGTGGCTGATGGTCTCGGCGGCATTCTGCTGATTGCCGTGCAGCACCAGCAGCAGCGGATAGGGGCCTTCCCTGTCAGGGTACACCGTACGTGTACCCCCGCCTGCAGTGGTTTCTTCCTCCTTGATCTCCGAATGCTTACGGCACAAGCGGCGAAACTCCGGGGAATCCTGTAAACAGCGAAGCTCTCCGTCTTCCATCATAAGGGTGGGCTCTATCCATATGTTCTTTTGCGCAAGGTCGTCGAGTAAAGAAAGGGCCTCCGTCTCTCTGCCGAGCTGTGAGAGAGAGCAGAGTCTGATATAAGAAAGCTCACCTGTCTCCCGTTGGGAAGGGTCGAGTTGTTCGAGCTCTTCTAGTACTCGGCGGTAATTGCCGAGGTTGTACTCGTAGTACAGGTTTGACACAACAGCTTCTTTTTCCATATCACACTCTACCATGATTATGTGAACCGTTTATACACCGGCCGCGGGCCGAAATCATAGATTTCTCTCCGCAATGAGCCGCAAACCCTCCAGGGTGAGCCACGGTTCGCTCTCGTCAATGCAGGAAATTGTCGGGGCAAATCGTGGGGCGAGTCCGCCGGTGGCTATGACCCGCGCTTTCGTATTCATCTCGCGCTTCATTTCCGTCACCAGGTGCTCCACCATTCCCGCATACCCATGCATAAGTCCGGACTGAATAGCGCCCACCGTATCGGTTCCCAGGACGCTCTCAGGACGCTCCAGGGGAATATGCGGCAGTTGAGCTGCCTGTTGACTCAAGGCCTCCATCGCGGTCCGAACTCCGGGAGCAATCGACACGCCCCGCACCGTCCCGCTCGCATCAACGGCAATACAGGTAAGAGCCGTACCGAAATCGACGGCAATAACCGCCTCTCTCCATCCCTCGTAGGCACCCACGGCATTGGCAAGCAGGTCCGCCCCCATCTCACGTGGATTCTCTGTGGCAATGTGCAAACCCGTCTCGAGCAGCGGCGAGACGATCAGCGGCTGCCGGCCAGTGATCCGTTTAAGGGTCTCCGTCATCGTGCCCGTCAGTTCCGGCACTACGCTGCTGAGTACCGCCCGTTCGGGAAGTTCCACCTCCGCGCCGTCTTCTCGAAACAGCGACTTAAGCAGTACCCAGTACTCATCGGCAGTCTTCTCCGCCGCCGTCTCCAGACGCCAGCGATAGATCCATTCGCCGGTTACTTCGTTGTATATGCCTATCACGATGTTTGAATTGCCGATATCAACTGCGCACAGCATAAGCACCTCGTTCCGTCTCTTCACAGCACATTAGACTGCATAAAGCAGTTGTCCCTACTATAGTGCAGCTAAGGTCCGTATGCAAATCCGCACGCTCTATGACCGGCCCCGTGATGTTCATCCCGCTCCCGCAGCTTTTTCCGTTCCTCTTAGACCTCCCGAATCTACAGTTGCATTGTACGGGCGCCGTATCTACTATTGGACATAGAGCATCACTCTCTCCGGCTACCGGGGACAGAAGGTACTGCTCTATTTTTACCCCAAGGCCGACACCCCGGGCTGTACGACACAGGCCTGCAGCATCCGGGACTCCTGGTCCGGACTCAAGGGATAGGGCGTAAACCTGCTGGGCATAAGCCCTGACGCCCCCGCCGCTCAGCAGAAGTTCGATGCAAAATACGTTCTCGGTTTTCCCCTCCTCTCCGACTCCGACCGCACAGTAGCAAGCGCGTACGGTGTCCTGGGAGAAAAAACCATTTTCGGGAAAACCGCCGTGGACGCGCCGCGCTCCTCCTTCCTGATCGACGAAGAGGGGACCATTCTAGAGGCCTGATACCAAGTGAAGCCGGAGGAGACGGTGCCGAAGGCGC
>CAYFUX010000045.1:0-20758 GCA_964346455.1 uncultured Spirochaetaceae bacterium | reverse complement strand
GCCCGCTGAAACGGGAACTACGTAGGAGCCGGCGACTTCCTCTATTGAGTCCATGAGCCCCTCTTCGAGACCGAGACCGTTTACAAATACGACGTAGGCATCCTCCACTCGTGCCATCTCCCGGGGTGTGGGCTCATAGGCGTGGGGATTCTGACCCCGCTTCATGAGAACATCCACCGTGGCCGCCGAGCCTGCTACCTGCCGCACCACGTCGCCTACTATGCTCGTCGAGGCGACGACCCGCAGCGACTCACCGTCGCCGAGATCCGCGGGCTCGATATGCGGAAGAGACATTTCGCCCTCGTGGTGATGGTCCTTTTCGTGATCATGATCATCATGATCGTCATGATGGTCCTCTTCGTGCGCGTGATGATCCTCCGCTTCTTCCTCATGATGGTCCTCATCACTTTCTGCGGTGCCGGCCGCCCAGGCTACGCCAAGGGAGAACGCAACCATCATCGCAAGTATAAGAACCATTGTCTTTCTGATCGAGAAAATGCTCATCGATTCCTCCTTTTTATATGATCAATTTGATATGATCAATGCCCAAAGAAGTAACACAAAGTATTACTAAATGTCAAGTATAATATATTCAACCTGTGAGCTCTATTGCATTTTTTTTCAACAGCTTTTATTCTCTTTCCTCAAGCAGTTTTAGCAAACAGAGGAGAGGAACAGGGAGAGAATGGATGCAATTAATATCTATCAATCCACCACAATCTTTACCGCTATTCTCTTCGAAGCGTTTCCCTTCCTTCTCCTTGGTTCACTTCTTAGCGCGGCAATCGAAGTGTATGTACCTAAATCCAAAGTATCTGCACTTTTCTCTCACCGATGGTACGGTATTATCGTCGGCACTTTTGGCGGGTTTATATTTCCTACCTGCGAGTGTGCATCCATTCCCGTTACAAATAAACTGATCAAAAACGGTGCCGCCCCCGGGGCAGCTGTCGCTTTTCTCTACGCGGCCCCGGTCCTCAATCCCCTCGTCCTCGCTTCCACCTACATCGCTTTCCGGGGAGATGTGAGAATTGTGTTAATGAGGGTGGTAATAGTAGGGGCCACAGCGGTAGTAATGGGCTTTCTCCTCCGCAGAACCGCACCCGGCGACATGTTGGTCAAGGACGAGTTGCCGACCGAACACACTTCCTCCCACGGCCACAGCCATACTCATGACCACGATGATGAACACAGCCATTCCGGCCGCCCAAAGGGGATCGAGCTTCTCTCGCACATGGCTTCAGATTTTGTATCCATGAGTATTCCTTTTTTTATGGGCGCATTTTTCGTCATACTCTTTCGGGGCTTTATCGGCTTTGGCGTTATCTCTACGGGCCTCCGCACGTCCGTGCTCATTATCCCCACGATGATGCTCCTGGCTATTCTTCTCTCGGTCTGTTCCGAGGCCGACGCGTTTATAGCTGCGTCTCTGCAGCGAATTCCTGTCGCGGGACAGCTTGCTTTTATTACTATCGGTCCTATGGTAGATATCAAACTCATCCTCCAGTATCGCCGCTTCTTTAATAAATCCTTTCACCCGGTTCTTATAGGGGTGCCCATAGCTATGGTACTTACGATCTCCACGGTAATATTTTTTCTAAATATCGGGGTACTATAGATGCACATAAACAAAAACACCGGTGAGTTTGGACAGACGGTTATCTCCTCCATACTTCTTATCATGGGCATCATTCTCCTCCTCCTCGTTTTTACCCCTCTCTACAACTATTATCTCAATCCCTCTTTCAAAATTCTCTCTTTTATTACAGCGCTCCTGTTGATTACTTCCGGGATTATAAGCGTAATCTATCGTTTCTCCTATATACCCATCACCACTGTTGTCATGTATCTCCTTGCAATCTCTGCGGTTACCTACTCAGTAATGGGGACAATGGCCGTTGCGGCCGTTACCGATGCAGCGCCTCCACCTCCTCCTGCCGCGTCTTCGGAAAATCCCGGCACAGAGCCGCCGGCTACGGCGGAGGAGAAAGGCACCACATCGGCGAAGAAAGTACACATCCCCTTCGAGGACGGGTATATGCCCATCAGTATTCCGGAACTCTACTTAATGACAGGAGATAACGCGCCGGACTATATGTTTGAGGGCCTTACGTTCAGAGGACGGATAGTCTATCTCGATTCCCACGATCCTGCACAGGGGGGATATTTTCTTACCCGCCCCTCCATGTCCTGTTGCGTAGCCGACGCGCTGCAGGTCTTTATCCCCGTGCGCATGCCCGAGGAGTTCGAGAAAGAGGAGTTTTCCCATCTCCAGTGGATAGCCGTCGCGGGGAGGCTGCATAAAGAAACTACAGATATAGAGGAAAAGGAATTCGACAAGCTCCTTTCGGATACCATTACCGCTTTTAACGCGATAGAACAAGAGTACATCTTTGAGGTGGAAAAAGTAACAACGGCGGAAGCTCCGAGAAGGCCATATATCACGGTTTTCAGCGTGCGCCCTCCTTTCGATTACTAATACGACTTCCCTCCGAATACCGATATGTCCCCTTAAAACAACTCTCTCGATGCGCTTGTATTGTTTCATTTTATGATGATGTTGAGTACAGAAGAATACCGTCTATTGCAGAGAAGTGACGATCGAATGTGTAGAGAGAAAGCCCGTGCTGCATACTGGATGCCGCAATCCATATGTCATTTGTGTTCAACGTCTCCGAGTCTTCTTCTTTGACGAGGTTCTTTTGCAGAATTCGAATGACGAGCTTGTTCATGCTCGGTTGCACAATGTGACTGCATGATGCCTACATGAAAAGCATACAACCGTCTTTGTGCAATTATATCCGAAGAGTTGCAGGCCTTTTGAAACGGAGTGATAGCAACGGATCGCTTCCCATGCTATACTTCCGGGAGCTCATGGCCATATTCAAAACGTTGCCGGATAACTTCTTTGTACCCCTTGCATCGCCCCTCAAAGAGCTCTACGCCGCACTGCTTCTGATCTACTACCGCCTCTTTCTCGAGTACCAGGGCAGTATTGAACGGGCCCAGGTGGTCCGCGAGTACGAGGACTACTTCCGCTCGCACGAAGAGGCACTTGAGGCCGCCATGCGGGAGGAGGGGGAAAGTGCCTCACTAAAGCCGGTGCTCACTGCAGATACCCGGGAGCCGCGGGAGCTGGCGAATCACTTTCTCCGCCGGCTCATCTTCTACGGCTGGCTCGGGGAGGAGGTACTGGAGGATTTCACCCAGCTGGTGACCATCAATAGCTGGGCCAAACCCTACTTCGAGGCCCTGCACGCCACCTCCGCCGGGACTACAGAGGAGTACGAGAGTCACATTGTTGCCGTCTACTCGCTCCTCACCGGTGCAGCCGCCCGGGAGAATGGGCATTACAACGTCATGAATGCCCACTCCCATGTGCGCCGGCTCATCGACTCGCTCAAAGTGCTCAGTCAGAACATTCGCACCTATCTCCAGAGTCTGTATGACGAGGATGCGGAGGTCCATGAGATCCTGCATCTCCACTACGACCTGTATATGCACGAGGTTGTGGACCGGGCCTACAACCGCCTCAAGACCTCCGACAACCTCTCCAAGTACCGCCCGCTTATCAATCGGGCGGTAGGCGAGTTTCTCCAGGACGAGCCGTGGCTCACCGCCAACGCCCGGCGTCTTGCGGCCATCAAGCGCAGCTCGGACGCGCAGGCCCGCAAGCTTCTCGTGGAGATGCTCAAGGAGATTCGCGACAGTCTCCGCGGGATCGATCCCATCCTCGAAGAGATCGATGACAAGAATCGGCGCTATTCGAAGATCTCCACCCAGAAGATCAAGACCAAACTCTACAGCGATGCCACTCTGCAGGGCAAGCTCAGGGATATCGTTGCAGCGCTCGCGGCAGGGCGGCTCTCCGCCCGGCAGCTGCCGCTCTCTGTCTACGGGGCGCGCTTTTTGAGTCCCGAGTCGCTCTACAATCGCCCCAGGCGCTCCGCTTCCGCCGCCCCCATGCTGCAGCGGCCGGCCGTTGCGGAGGCGGAACTACGCCGCCGGCAGCGGGAGATGGAGCTGAAGATCACCGGTCAGCTCAACCCCCGGAAGGTGAGCGCCTTTCTGAAGGCGGTCCGGCAGCGCAGGGACGAAGATGCGGGGGACTCGCCCATTAGGGCGGCAGAGCTGGCGACTGATTTAGACGGCTTTATCAAGCTCATCTATGCGGCCGGTTATGCGGAGGCGGGAAGAGGGGACTTTCCCTTCAAGGTGGTATGGGAAGAGAGCTGGGCGGAACAAGAAGGGTACCGCTTTCGGGAGCACTACTATGTCAACCGCAGGGACGCCGGCGGTACAAGGGGGAAGGACGGCAATGGCACTTGAACAAGTTCTCCATCTGAGGGGCGAAGACCGGGAGACCTTTTCGCAGGTCATTCGCCGGCTTTTGAGCGAGGTCTTTCTCATCCGTTCGGTGAAGGAGGAGGAGCGGCTCTACCAATTTGCCCTGCGGAACTTCGGGGCGCTCGAAGAGTGGTTCGCCTACATCGGCCTTTCGGTGCTCAAGGACGAGGGGTTGGGGGTCATCACCTACCGGGGCGAGCACGGGGACCGCAGCAAGCTCAACGTGGACGAGACCCTCGGCATTCTGGTCCTCCTGATTCTCTACAATGAGAAACGTAACGAGCTGACCCTGCACAGCGAGGTGACGGTACGGCAGCTGGAGTTTCAGGACCGCTTCCGGGTGCTGACCGAGCGCTCGATCCCCAAGACCAGGTTTACCGGGATGCTCCGGCGCCTGCAATCCCTCAAGCTCTTACGGGTACAGGGGGAGGTGGAGGATCCGGAGAGCCTCCTGCTGCTCTACCCGAGTATCCCCTTTGTCCTCGACGGGCGGGATGTCGAGGAGCTCTTCGCTTCGATCCTGCAGTCCCCCGCAGAAGAGCAGGGTGAAGAAGAGGAGGGTGAGGAATGAAGCTGCTGCTATCGCGCATGCGGATGGTGAACTGGCACTACTTTCTGGATGAGACGGTTGATTTCAAGGAGATAAGCTTGCTGGCAGGTGACAACGGCAGCGGTAAGTCGACCATTATCGACGCTCTCCAATACGCCCTTGTAGCGGATATCCGCAGGATTCGTTTCAACTCCTCAGCCGCATCCTCCAGGCAGAGCGCCCGGAGCCTGGAGAGTTACGTCCGGTGCAAGATGGGTATGGAGGGGGCGGAGTATCTACGGGGAGAGGCCATTAGCCATGTGGTGCTGGAGTTCACCGCTCCCGGGAAGGTCTTCTGCGCGGGAGTGGCTGTAGAGGCCTTCACCGACGGGCAGGTCAAAGAGAGCCCCTGGATTCTCGACGACCACCGACTCGAGGAGGTACCCCTTGCCGGCGAGGATGCCTACTTGCCGGTACGGCAGGTGCGGGAGCGGCTTCGGGAGATGTCGGCGCTGCTCTGTGCTGGAAAGGGGGAGTACAATGCCCAGCTGACGATGCGTCTGAAGGTCCACCGGCGCAACGTCCGCTTCAATCCCTACCTGGAGGCCCTGCTGCGCTCGGTCTCCTTCAGCCCCCTCACCTCCGTCGATCAGTTCGTCTGCGACTATATCCTCGAGGAGCGGAGGGTGGATATCTCTGCGATGAAGGAGAACCTGAACAACTATCGCGAAGCGGAGGAGGAGGCCTCACTGATGGAGCGGAAGATCGAGGCCCTCGAGGAGATCCGCAAAGGCCAGGAGGAGATAGACAGCCTCAAGCACCAGCGGGAGAGCCAGGACTATCTCCGCTACAAGGCCGCGCATCTGGCGGCTCAGCGGCAGCAGGAGCTCAACGAGGCGGCCCTCAAGACAGCACGGCGGGAGCTCACCGCCCTCAAAGAGCGCAGTGAAGAGCTCGAGCAGCGGCGCAGGAGCTACGAGCAGCTGCGCGATGAGCTCAAGGCGACCCTTGCCACCAACGACACCCAGCGGCTGCTTGAGAGCTTAGAGCACCAGCGGCAGGAGTTTCAGCGCCGTCGGGAGGAGTATCGCAGGCAGGCCGAGCGTTACGAGAAGGTACGTGCGGACTGTGCCGGACAGCTAGGCCGGGCACTTGGAGAGGATACGGAAGAGGAGGCGCAGCAGGTTGCCGGAGAGCTCGAGGAGCTCATTACCGAGATTGCAGAAATGAATGCCCGTTTCAAAGAACTCCTCACGGGGATTGCCGAGCTGCAGGGCGAGGAAGAGGAGTTGTCGGCGGGCAAGCTCCGTTATCCGGAGGAATCGCTGATTCTGAAGCGGCGTCTGGAGGAGGAGGGGATTGCAGCCTGGATCTTTGTGGAACTTCTCGAGCTGAGTGACCCTCACTGGCAGGATGCGGTGGAGGGGGCTCTCGGCGAACGGCGCTTCGACCTCCTGGTTGAGGAACAGCACTTTTCCCGGGCTCGTGAGCTCTACGAGGGACTGGGCGATACGGCGACCGGTCCGGGGCTGCCCCGGCTGCAGGAGATGCGGGAGGCAAGCGTCGCCGCCGGCTCTCTGGCGGAGCTGGTAGAAACCGAGCACCCCCTGGCCCTGCGCTACTGCTCCTACCTCCTTGGTGATCTCATGCGGGTGGACCGGGGAGCTCTCTTTGACTTCCCGCGCAGCATAAGCGCCGACTGCCTTTTCTACCGGGACCATACATTCTTTCGCATCGGCGGCCGGCATGACGGGCGCTGGTACATTGGCGCGGAGGCGCGGAGCCGCCGTCTTGCTGCAGTGCGGGAGGAGATCGCAGAGCTGCAGAGCGAGCACCGGGAGCTCGAGCACCGCCGCAGCGATGCGACGGCGCGGAGGGCGATCCTGAGAGAGGTACAGGCAGCTCTGCAGGGGATCCGGGAATACGCCGGTGCCCGGAATCTTGAGAGGCAGTATGGCGAACACACAGCAGAGATCGAGCGGGAGATGGCTGCGATCGACGTGGCGGAGATTGAGGAGCTGCGCGGGAGGATAGAGGCGGCGGATCGGCAGCTTCATGAGCTGCGGAATGAGCGGAGTGAGGTGGACAGCCGCATCGGGGAGCTCCGCTCAAGCTGTACCGCACGAGAAGGGCAGGCCGGGACGCTCAAGGAGGAGGTGGAGGCACAGCGGAGGCAGCTCGAAGCGTTCATGGAGCAGCGCCGTCACCGCAGAGACGAGTTCGAGGCCTATTTCCTTGAGCGGCTGCGGGGTGGGGAGAATGCAAACCTGAAAGAGCTGCAGCGGCTCCTGGACAACTACGAGAACGCCCGGAAGGGGCTAGATACCCGGCTCGAGCGTGCCGCCGGCCAGCTGCTGAAGGCCAAGGGGCGCTTTAACAGCGAGTACCGTATCCTGCTCGACGAGCTTGCTGAAGGCTCGGCCCCCTATGTGGAGCTCCTTGCTCGCTACCGCGACACCGAGCTGCCGGCCTACCGGGAGAAAATCGCCCGGGCCCGGGCGGAGGCGGAGCGGCAATTCAAGGAGCATTTCGTGGCCCGGATACACGAATACATCGCCGATGCAAAGGAGAGCTTCTCCGAAATCAATCATACCCTCCGGGAAATTTCCTTTGGCGAGGACCGCTACCGCTTCACCATTCACGAACGGCCGGAGAAACGGCAGGTTCTCGAGGTGTTTCGCAGCGCTATGAAGGTGGAGGAGTACAGGGAGACCCTCTTCGAAAGTCTCACCTCAGAGGAGGAGCGGCGCAGTATCGAAACTCTCTTCCGAGAGATCCTCGAGAATGCGCAAGACTCTCCCAGGGTACGGGAAATCTGCGATTACCGCACCTATTTTACCTATGACATCCGTATTCAGCACACCGCCAGTCTCGACGAACGTTCCGGCAAGCCCCGGGAGTCGAGCCTCTCCAAGGTGCTGAGGGAGAAGTCGGGAGGGGAGGCGCAGACCCCCTACTACGTGGCCCTCGGGGCAAGCTTCTTCCGTTTTTTCAAAGAGGAGGAGGGAGCGGTCCGTCTGGCCCTCTTTGACGAGGCCTTCAACAAGATGGACGACGCGCGTATCGGTACAGCTCTCACCTTCTTCAGGCGCCTCGGTATGCAGGTGGTGACCGCCGTGCCCACTGAGAAGATCGAAACCATCGCCCCGTACTCCGACCAGATCAACCTGGTCTTCCGCCATGACTATCGCGCCTATGCCAGAGAGTTCAGCCAGGAACAGCCGCTGGAAACTGTAGAGGATGCGGGGCTGTCCATTGCCAGGCCCGGGGCCGCTTTCCCGGAGGGTTCATGAGCGAGGAGTTCGTGAGCAAAGAGCCCCTCTCTGAAACCGCACGGGTGATCCTGCAGCGCTTTCTGGAGGACTATCCCACCTCCGCCCAGCTGCGGGGCGGGAGAAAGCTCCGCAAGGCCGGATGGGAGGGGGCCTTACCTCGGATAGCGCATGACCCGGAGGCGAAAGAGGCTTTTCTCATCGCCGCAGAGGAGCTCGAGACCCGGGGAGTGCTCTCTATCCGCTGGGCTCGCTACCGTCGGGGGGATCGGATCGAGGCGCTCTATCTGGAGGATCCGGCGCTGCTGTATGAACTCTTCGGCCTTCCCGCACCGGAGCAGCGTCGGGAGAAGGCCCTGGAGCTGATTGATGCATTTAGGAGGGAGCAGCTTCCCTGGATGTCGGCAGCAGAGAGAGGACCGGAGGGCTTCGTGCACGCCCTCATCGAGCACCTCCGCGGGCGCATCGAGGCCTATATACCGACTCCCTGCGAGGAGCCCGAGGTGCTGACTGATCTCCTGTCGCTTTTCTGTGCCGACCGCTCGCTGATCGCCGAGCTGCCCCTCCGGGCGCTCAGTATCCGGCTCTACGGCGATTCCAAGCGTCTCGAGAGGATCCTGCCGGAGGCGGACCGGCTCGCCCTCGCGGCGGCGGGGGAGAGAATGTCCTCCCGCTATGGGCTCATCCGCAGTTATCCTCAGGTAGGCATCCGCGGCCATGGGGAGCTCCTCTTCGGCGACGGGCGCCTCTGGTCACTCGAGGGGGAGGATATCTTTTGTGGCCTCGAGTGCCTCGAGCGTCTTTCCCTTGTGTCGGTCTCCGGGCCGGTGCTGGTAGTGGAAAACAAGGAGACCTTCATGAGACTTCCGCCGCAGCGGCACGGCTTTTCCGCCCTCATCTACGGCGGCGGTCACCTCAACCACGCGGCAGCAGTACTCCTCAAGCTTCTGGAGAAATCCGGGGTCGAACTGGCCTACTTTGGTGATCTGGACCCGGAGGGGCTTCTGATCTTTCAGGAGGCGGAGGCGCTGCTCTCCGGCGGGCTCACCCCCTGGCATATGAGCTGTGAGGAGTATCTGCGCTACCTGGAGTTCGGCTATCCGCTTCCCGAGGAGGCCCTGGTGCGTCTTGGCCGGCTCAAGCACGGCCGCTTTGGGGAGCTCGTCTCACTCATGTACAGCCACCGCCGCGGGGTAGAGCAGGAGGTGATGGGCTGTGCGTGGGAAACGTGATCACTTTGACCTGGCAGTAGGGAGTGTCACGCAGACTGACGGAAACTTTCCGGGGCCAAATTTCCGCTCCATGATCCGATGGCGATGTTGTAGAGTAGGTCGGAGAGCTCTCGGCCTATGCTCCTGCGGGCGAGCACCCGGTTCACCGCCAGGTGGGCTTTCTGGAACCGGACCTTACCAATCTTCTCCCTGAACCTCCGGAGATTGGCGACCGTCTTTTCACTGTAGTTGGACAGCAGCACCAGAGCATTGTAGCCGCCGATCTCAAGCGCCTTTGCGATGGGGCTACTGCCCACCTCGGGATCTCCCTCAGTTGCTCTGATGTCGGTCCGGCCGAGCCAAGCACACAGTACATTTTCGCTCATACACGGACTCTTTGCTTCCTCTTTTTGCGTGTATTCACTACACTGAGGGCCATGAAACTGCACCCACGTCGGCATGCACGCGTGAAAGCTGAGAGTCCACACTTCCTCCGGAATACCGCCGGAATCTCTTCTGTAGAGTTCTTCTGGGGGATGGGCATGCCGGTGCTGGTGGAGTCCACCTTTCTCCAGCTGTTCCTGCGTAGCCTGGGAGCCTCCTACTTTCTGATAGGGCTGCTGCCGGTATTCCTGGGCCTCTCCATCCCTGTCTTCGCCCTCTTCTCCGCCTACCTCTCCTCCCGGACTTCCGACAAACGAAGGAGCGTCATCCTCTATCACATGGCTGCAGCGGCGCCGGTGGGGCTCTTCGGATTATTCTTGCTGCTTTTCTCTCCGGAGACGGGGGTGCTGCAGTTGTTCATGGGGGTTTACTTTCTCTTTTCCGTAGGTGTCGGCTTTACCCTGCCGGCGTGGCAGAACTATCTGGTCTCGCTCTTTAGCCGCCGGGACAGCCTGCGGGCGCTGTCGGTCATGTACATTGTGCAGAGCATCGCGAAGATCATCGGCAGTTTCGTGGTGTTTCGCACGGTGGCCCGTTTTGCCCTCTCCACGCACGGGGCGGCGCTGGTGTTCACCTTTGCCGGGCTGATCCTCTCCTGCGGAGCGCTGCTGTTTCTGCTGACCCGCGATCCCGGCCGGTCGGGGTATTCCGCTCACGACGGCCTGTACGGCAATGCCGATGACTCCGATACCCCCGAGGCCCCAAAGGCGTCTGGCTCCCGCGACACTAAGCCCCCGCCGTTTGCCGGTCCTCACGACTTTGTCCGCCGTCTCAGAGAGATTCTCAGTTCCCGGGATTTTCGGATTTTCATAGGATCCGACTTCAGTTACTTTGCCGTTATCGTGGCCCTCTCGTTCTACGGTACCTACGCCAGCGAGTTTGGTGGACTGCCGGAGGAACTTGTGGCCGGCGGGTTTGTGGCGGTGAGTTACGGCGGCGGCATTGCCGCGCAGATTGTATTCGGCAGCCTGAATCTCCTGTCACTGCGGGACAAAATGGTGCTGTCAAAACTTCTGGCCGTGGCCGGGGTACTGCTGTTGATTCCCGCCGGGGGAATAATCGCCTTTTTCACTTGCGCCGCCCTCCTGGGGGCGGCACGGGCGCTGCGGATGCTGATCTACGCCCCGGCGGTGAAGGCCCTCGCCGGCAGCCGGGACATCACTCCTCACATTGCCCTCATTTCGCTGGCCGAGCTGCCGTTCAGCACCGGACTGCCGCTCCTCTCCGGGCTTTTCCTGGACGGCTTTTCCCACCTGCAGGGGGACAACTACCGGCTGCTCTTTTTCGCCCTGGCGCTGCTGCTGGCGGTGGGAGCGGTTTTTGCGCTCAAGCTCCGCTTTCCGGCGGAGGATGAGCAGAGCTCCGTCTCTGGCAGTTGAGCTGCCCGATAAGCTATCCGGAAAGCTATCCGGAAAGCGACCCGGAAGTGAGTCCGCGGACAAAGTATCGTCCGGAGAGTATGTAAATGAGAAGCGTCGGCAGGGCGGCAAAGATAGCAGCGGCCATATCAACGTTATACCGTTTGACTCCTGTTGTGGTGTTGACCAGGTTGTTCAGGGCCACGGTAATGGGCTGGCTGTCACTTCCCGCAAATGACACACCGAAGAGGAAGTCATTCCAGATCTGGGTGGTCTGCCATATGACGGCCACCATAATGATGGGGCCGGCTAGGGGCACCATGATTCGGAGAAAGATCTGGAAGAAACCGGCCCCGTCTATTTTAGCACTCTCCACCATTGCATCGGGGATGCTCACGTAGTAGTTTCTGAAAAATAGCGTTGTAAAGGGAATGCCGTAGACAATGTGTACGAATATGAGTCCTTGAAGAGACTCCGCCATTCTCAATTGTCCGAGCATCTGCGACATTGGCAGGAGAATGGTTTGGAACGGTATGAAGCAGCCCATTAAAAGGGCCAAAAAGAAGGCTTCACTACCCCTAAAACGCCATTTGGACATAACATAGCCGTTCACGGCGCCGAGGGCTACGGAAATGGCTACTGCGGGAACTACCATTTGCACCGAATTCCAGAAATGACCGCTAAGTTTCTGCCACGCGCTTAGCCATGGTGCGAGGGTGATGGCTTCCGGAAGGGAGACAAGGGTCCCTTGGCGGATATCTGTCAAGGTCTTTACCGATGTGTTGATCATGATGAAGAGGGGCGATAAAAAGGCGAGTGCGGCAATAAAGATCAGAAAATAGAGCAAAACCCTGTTCAACCGCAACATCAACTCATTGTGTGGCTTTACTGCTGCTATTTTAGGCATTTCGGGTTCCTTTAGTTTCGGATATCAGGTAGGGCACCATAATAACCAGAATCATCAAGAGCATTATTATTGAGCTCGCTGCACCTAGGGCAAGACGGTCATATTTGAATGAGAAATCGTACATGAAAGTGGCCGGCATGTCGGTTGCGACTCCGGGACCGCCGCCGGTCATGACAACCACCAGGTCAAAGGCTTTAATTGCCAGATGAGCCAGAATAACAACCGCGCTCATAAATACAGGACGGAGCATAGGTATTATGATGCTCCAGTAGATCCGGGGCAAACTGGCTCCATCCACACTTGCCGCCTCCGGAATGGAGCTGTCAATGCTTTTGAGGCCGGATAGAAAAAGCGTCATCATATAGCCTGTTGCCTGCCATGCTGCCGCAATTATCAGGGTATAAATAGCCATCTGCGGGTCAACAAGCCATCGGAAGGTAAACTCTTCAAATCCCAGGCTCCTGACAACCTGCTGAATGCCCATCGTGGGATTCATCATCCATCGCCATATTGTTCCGGTGACGATGAAGGAGAGAGCCATGGGATAGAGATAGATGGTCTGAAACACCCGCTCCCCTTTTATTTTCTGATCGAGCAGGATCGCGAGAAACAGTCCGACTACGATACAGATCGCAATGTACAGACCGGCGAACACCACCAGGTTCTTCATCGCGACCATCCATCGCGCCTGCTCGGTAAACAACTTTACGTATTGTTCGAAACCAATAAAGTTTCTGAAACTAGGGAGCATTCGTGAACTGGTCAAAGAGAGCAGGAACGTCCACAGAATAAAGCCGTAGAAACACACTACCATGATGATGAGTGAAGGTGTCAGCGCAACGCGTGCTACCACATCATCTTTACTCATGCGGCGGCGCCGCTTTTGCCGCCCGGGTTTTTGGCTCACGGGAGTCCTCCTTAGTCTTTTCTAAAAATATGACACTGGGCACTGCGATACAGTGCCCAGTGTGCTCGTTTGATTTAGGTGCTTACTTGGCGTTTGAAACAGCCGTAGCTATCTCGGTAGCTGCCTTTTCAGCAGTCATGTCGGTATTCATATAGGTGGTGACCGTATCCAGAATGGCGCCGCGGACTCCGCGGCCCACAGCCATCTCGTGGGCCATGGTAGGAAGGAGGGTGCCCTCCTTTTCAGCCTCTGCAAATGCCGCCATCGAATCCTTGGCGGGCTTGTCAAAAGGCTCGGGGTCCATATCGGTGCGAACCGGGATAGAGCCCTTCACCAGGTTGAACGCCCTCTGAACCTCTTTGGAGAGGATCACGCGGGCAAGGTCCTTCTGGGCCGCACGCTTTGCCGCTTCACTCTGCTCGAAAAAGATGAAGCTGTCGATGTTGAATATGAACTGTCCCTGGGTTCCGGGAGCGGGACGCGCCACATAGTCCTCTTCGGGCTTCTGGTCGGCTACGATGAACTCGCCCTTGGCAAAGTCACCCATGAACTGCATTGCTGCTTTGTCATTGATGACCATCGAGGTAGATTCGTTCCACTCGCGTCCGGAAGCGCCATCATCTGCATAGCTTGCGATCATCTTCAGAGTCTCAAGGCAATCGGTCATCTTAGCGCTGTCAATGGCCTCGGGATCACCCTGGACCATTGTCTTTTTATAGAAGTCAACACCCTTGCTGGCAACGACCAGTTCCAATACGCTGGCTTCCCAGATATCGCCTCCGGTCCAAGCGATCGGGATAATGCCGGCATCCTGCAGCTTGTCGGCGGCCTGTTCGAACTCGTCCCAGGTGGTCGGGATTTCCGCTCCGGCTTCCTCAAAGAGATCCGGGTTTGCCCACATCCAGTTCATGCGATGCACATTGACGGGAACCGCAACGTAGCTGCCCTCATATTTGTAAAGATTAGCCACATCATTGGGGATCATTTCATCCCAGCCCATCTCGTTTGCTAACGGGTCCAGCTGAGCAAGAAAGCCTTCCTTGGCCCAGGCCTGGATCTGGGGCCCCTTCACCTGGGCAGCGGTCGGGGGATTTCCCGCTACAGCGCGGGACCGCAGCGCCGTCATGGCCTCGTCACCGCCGCCTCCGGCTACTGCAAAGTCTTTCCACGTGTGCCCTTTGGCTTCCAGAGCCTCAATGATATTACTGAGTGCTTCGGCCTCACCGCCGGACGTCCACCAGTGCAGCACTTCCACCGTACCAGTGAGGTCTTCACCCTCAGCACCTTCTTGAGCCTGTTCCTGCTGACCTCCGGCAAAAAGACCGAACGTAGCAACAAACATGACTGCAATACTGAATGCAAGAAACTTATTCCATGTCTTCATCAGAACCTCCCTTGAAGAACAATTAAAATATGTAAAGTTCTTTCAGCATAAATATTTCGAAACAACTTTACCCTTTACCGATTTTACCAGCTTTTTCTTATCTGTCAAACTTTAAAAATGTTTGTGCCCCCTTTTGCAATCATTGCATAGAGTTTTGAACACCAGAAACGAAATTACAAATTGGAGAGCGGGCAAAACGGCGGGGAAGAGGGGGGAGCGGAGGAGCGAGAGCCGCGCGCAGGGCGGAGGGGACGGAGCCCGGAGGGCGCGCGGCGATGGCGGGCCGGCGCAGGGGCGTCAAGACTGACGGCCGGGGACGATGGCCGTGGGACCGGAACCGAGGCCGCCGGAGGGGGACCGGGGTCGCCGGCCCGGCGGGAGCTCCGCAGCGAGGGGGAGACTTCCCCCCCTGAATCTTGTGGGAGGAAAACTTGCGTCGACGCAAGTTTCGCTTAACATCCGTGTAGTAAGCGGGCGGGGTGCCGGGGCTCAGTGTTCGCTCAGCTCGATCAGCTCTTTCAGATCTCCGGTGCTCATCTCGGTGAGCCACTGCTCTCCCTCTGAGACGGTGAGCTCTGCGAGTTCGCTCTTCGCCTCGAGCATGCTGTTGATCTTCTCCTCGAAGGTGCCGCGGGTGATGAGGCGGTAGACCGTCACGTCCTTCCTCTGGCCGATCCGAAAGGCGCGGTCGGTCGCCTGGTTCTCTACCGCCGGGTTCCACCATAGATCGTAGTGAATCACATGGTTTGCGGCGGTGAGGTTGAGGCCGACTCCGCCTGCCTTGATGGAGAGGACCATAAAGCGGTGGTCGGGGTCGTTCTGAAAGAGATCGACCATCTCCTCGCGCGCCTTTTTGCTGCTTCCTCCGTGGAAAAAGAGGGTCGGGAGCTCGAGATGCCGCTCTATCATCTCCTCGAGAAGCTCGCCCATCTCGGCGAATTGGGTAAACACGAGGGCCTTCTCCCCACTGTCGGCGATTTTCTGCAGGAGTTCGAGCAGGGCGGCCGCTTTCCCCGATGTCTCCGCCCCGCGGGGGCCCTGTTTACTGTAGAGGCGGGGGTGACAGCAGATTTGCTTGAGGCCGGTCATCAGCTTGAAGACGATCCCCGAGCGGCTGATACCTTCGGCGCCTTTGAGCCACTCGTCGCTGTGCTCGACGAGCTGTTGATAGAGGACCGACTGCTCCTTGGTGAGGGCGGGAAAGCGGTTGGTCGTGACCTTCTCGGGAAGGTCTTGAATGATCGATGTGTCGGTTTTCAGACGCCGCATGATGAGGGGAGCGGTGAGCCGGCGAAAACGCTCGAGTGTCTCCCGGTCGCGGTAACGCTCGATGGGAACGGCATAGCCCTCTTTGAAGGCTGCTTTACTGCCGAGATAGCCTTTCATCACAAAGTCGATAATACTCCAGTAGTCGAGCAGGCGATTTTCCACCGGTGTTCCGGTCATGGCGATACGGCCGTCGGCCTTTATCGATTTTACCGCCTTTGTCTGTGCGGAACTCGAGTTCTTTATGTTCTGCGCCTCGTCGATAACGGCCAGCGACCAGCGTCGCTTTTTCAGCTCTTCGAGGTCCCTGCGCACCAGGCTGTAGGTGGTGATGAGGACCTCCGTCCCCTCCGGCACCTCCCGCTCGCTCCCGTGATAGATCTCGCTCCGGAGCTCCGGTGTGAAGCGCTCGATCTCACGCCGCCAGTTGGTCATAAGGCTCGCCGGCACTGTTATCAGCACCGGTTTTTTGGGCGAGACCACCTCTTCGTTTTTTAGCTGCTGCAGGAGGGCGATTACCTGCACCGTTTTTCCCAGCCCCATGTCGTCGGCCGTCACCGACCCGAGTCCGATGCGGTAGTTGTGATAGAGCCACCGGTATCCGCGAAGCTGGTAGGGCCGCAGCTGGGCACGAAGCTCGGGAGGGGGATCGACCTCCGGCGGGGAGAGCAGCGAGGAGAAGAGTTTTTCCACCTCTCCGTCGGTTTCAACGGGAGCACCGTCGAAGGTGCCGGTGAGCCCGGTCTTCAATAACTGCATGGGCGAGGGAGAGGGCTCCTTCTCCATCTTTTTTGCCAGCGACTCGAGCTGCTTCTCGTCGAGCTCGAGGAACATATCTTTGTAGCGGACGAAACGTCCGTAGGTTTTTTGGAGCTCAAAAAGCTCCTCGGGATCAATAAAGCGGTCGCCGGCGGCTACATTCCAGTCAAACTGCAGCATCTCCTTCAAAGATGTGTAGGAGACCACCTTCTCGGAAGCGCCGGAAGGGGCCCTCATTTTCAAGGAGATGTGGGGGATAAATGCCTCGCGCAGGGCTTTGGGTACCACGGTGTGTACGCCGAGGGTCCTGAGGGCCGGCAGCGCGGCAAACCATTGCTCGAGAAACGTCTCTCCTTCGACTTCGATGGGAGCCCCGCTCGAGTCTTCGCTTAGGGCCTCGCTCGAGTCCCTGTCCCCGCCCTTGTCCCCGCCGCGCAGGAAATCGCCTACCGCCGGCAGATAGGTGGCGAGCAGACTCAAATCACGCAACAGGGGCATGGTCTCGTTCCGCTCTTTCTCGAGGAAGTCGCGAAACCGAAGAGGCAGTTCTTCTTCCTCTCGCCTGTCTTTGACCCGAATTTCGAATCGAAACCACTCTTCGGAGATCTCCTCTATGTGGATAACCGGCCTGTAGTCGACGGGCCGGATGAAAAACCTGCCAAGCCAGAGGTGAATGGTCTTGGCGTTCTCCTGCTCCTCGAACCTCTTCGGACTGTATTCGGCCCCGGAGAAGAAGAGGGCGGTAATCGGGTCTTCCTCGGCATTCTTTACCGCCTCGAGCTGCCGTAGGTAGTGGTGAATAAAAAAGGAGATGAGGAACAGCACCTGTTCCCGGTGTTCGAGGGGAGTATCCCCGTAGCGCACAATCTCTTTTGGCAGGGCCTCGACGAGGGTATCGAACACGCGGGAGGTCTCTTCATTGAAGAGGGCGGGAATCCAGCGTATGAGATAGCTCCCTTTTTGTATCGAAACGATGTCGGGAACCGCCGCCCGCTTTTCGAGGAGCTTGAGGGTGAAGCTGTGCAGCATCACGAAAAAGGAGAGGAGGGGAGGGTAGGCGGCGAGGTCGCCGGCAGAGAGGAGCTGCAGGTAGTCGATAAGGGGACTCATATCCTCCGAGTCGAAGCGAATCTCCTCTTTCCCCTTCTTGAGAGAGCCGGTGAAACGGTACTTTCCCTTGTAGATTTTGATGGCGCAGCTGCTGTAGAGGGTCTTGGGAGGCTCCTCTTTGAGGTCGAGATTCTTTACGTGTCGTTTTGTCTCCTTTGAGCTCCTGCGGTAGGCCTTGAGGAGTATCTCCTTGAAGTCGTTTTTGAGATAGAAGAGGGGAAACTCGGTCAGAAGCTGGGATATTGCAGGATACAGATCGGGAACGGCCGAGAGATCGAGGCCTTCGAGGTTTTCGCGGTAGTAGTTGTACTCTTCGGGCTCCGGAGCGAGAAAGCTTTCAATACCGGTGATCGGCTCCTCGGCCGTTGCGCCGCCTACCGCGCTGTAGAGGTCGAGCCCGTGCATGCCGAAGACGAGAAAAGGGTTTTTGTCGATCTCGTTGGCGATAATGTAGACCACCGCCGCAAGATGCTTACAGGGCACCGCCCAATCGGGGCAGCTGCAGTGCATCCCCAGCTCTTTCCAGCTCTTTGGAAAGAGCCTGATTCCCGCCGCCTCGGCCTCCTGCTCCAGCTCGGGAGGCAGTATGTGCGCCCCCAGCTGCGAGAGGTAGTAGGGGTTCTCCTGTACAATGCCCAGGAGGCTCTCTTTCTCCGCTTTTTTGAAGGTCCAGAGCTTGAGGGAGACCGAATAGGGAGTCGGCCGGCGCCCCTTTACCTTGGCCGAAATTATAGGCCCCTCGATGTCGATGGACTGCACCGACCCGTTTCGCGCATACCGCTTACCTCTTGGCAGGCGATTTGAGTAGTCGATATTCGACAGCGCTTCGAGCCATCGTTTTCCCCACCACGTGTGTCCAAACTCTATTCGTGCCATCGGTCACCTCTTGCTTGCTGTGCACGTTATATCGTTTTTGTCCGTTTTGGGCAATTGTGACCGGTGGTCCTGAAGCGCTCTTTACTGCTTCTCTTCTATGCCGAGTAGGGTACTTGCCATTCGGCGCTGTACGTTCGTAACAAGCTCATTATCTATCTTGGTCTTTCCTTTCTCGACTCCAAAGTCGGTTGTTTTCAGATGGGTGAAAGAGATGCCGCTCTCTTCAAAAATCTGTTTTCCGCAGCTAATCGGACAACCGTCGATTACAATATTCTCATCCGCAGCCTTTGCCGATTCCACGAAACCGGAATGGCCGGCACCTACGGCCGCCAGACAGGTCATCTTGCCCAGGCCTATCTGCATCAAGCCGCGAGCAGTCCGGTCGGCCAAAAGTCCTGTGTTAGCTACCCCAGAGCATGCATATATTAATTTTACAGGGGAATCGCTCGTACAACCACAACTCATTTTTTTCTCCTTCAAAAGTTTTTTCTTGTTTGGTAAAATAACCAAAAAATAAAAAAAATGTCAATACCTATTGCTCTGCCCTCTACAACCCACAACTATAGATATAGCGCCTGATCGAGAGCAAGTACGTTGTGAAGCCCGGGCTGCTATCTCTAAGGCCACGGGTCATCCGAGCCGGCTCTACATTTGCGAGCCGCTGCACGAAGCACCGCACTGTGTTGGCGAACTCACCGATCTGGTAGGAGCGGACACCACGACAATCTCTAAGCATCTGATCATAGTCCACAGATGGGGACAAACAATGTTAAGAAATGGGGAGACCCTAAGAGGGCCTCTTGATTGAAGAGGCCCTCGTTAAACCGTACAGCTTTACGCCCTAATTTATCTTATTTTTCTTTTCGGACAATTGCTGTTTAGCCAATTTGAGCACGCCCCTCTTCTTTATTATCTCCTTGATGTTGTTTGGGTCGGGAAAGCTTATTGCATCATAGATGCACCACACCTGACATGAGGTGCAGCCGACCATGCATTGCAGGGGCCGTGCGACAACCGAAACACCGTTCTCCCAATCGAAATCGAATACATTGCGGCCGCAACTTGTGACGCACATTCCGCAGCCGGTACACTTGTCGGGGTCAACCGTAGGATTCCATTCGATTTCCTCGCGGGGAATGCCTTTCCATTGTGCAAATTGCTCGGGTAGTCCTGCTGAGCTCTTGGGCTGTGCATCTGCACGCTTCTGACAATGAGATTTGAGAAAGCTTTTTATGTGATTCTTTGACCAGTTGTGCCCTTGGGTGAGGATCTTATCATCGATCACCAATGCCGGGGTGAGGAATATCTGTTTTTCCTCCAGCTCAAGAATCTCCTTTATGTTGTGAACCACATCCAACTGACATTCGAGTTGTTCTTCGTGAATAATGTCCTCTACATTGCGCTTGAGCTCGTTTTGTAATGGGCCTTCAGTACCGATAATCTGAATCTTCATACTCTCCCCCTATTTGGAATGGTTTTGGAATATATCCTTGCGCAAAAGTTCTTTTGCCTTCGCGCTCTTGAGCATGGTGTAGGCGTTTTTCTCTCTCGAGTTCGGCATAGCTTTCTCAGAGAGCGCCTCAATGTGCTCCTTCACTTTGCCTATGTCTTTGTAAGGAAACCCCAGTACGGTCTCGCCGTTGTGTATATCCGTTGCGTCTCTGCACCCGTAGCAGCCGTAGCTGAGATTCAGCTTTTGCTGTTGGTAGGGAATCAGGGTTGCATCCACACAGGTTGCCTGTAAAACGGCCGTAGAGCTCTCGATTCGCCTGCCTCCGGTGAGGTTTACATATGCCAGCGCGATCCACATGAGGTTTTCCACCGTGTCCTCCACAACCACCACATCGGGGCTTATTTCGGAGTCCTCGAGTGGGAACAGATATAGCTCCTTGAGTGTATTTGCCTCGAGAGTTGTCATACCACGGAACATCTCCGCCCCGGTTTCCGCCTCTTTTGTGATGCCGAAGCCGGTCAAGCCTTTACCGCTTTTGAGCCCCGCGGGTAGATCCTTAAAACCGAAGGCGGCCGCGGCGGCGGGGCATGAAATACCTTCGCCGTCGAGAACAACGTGTTCTCCCCCGCGTGCGCGCATCAGGGCCTGACAGTAGCGGTGATTTCTTACATGAACGGTATCGTCTGGTATTTCTTCTGTGCCATCGAAGTAGAACTTCACCCCGACCGGGTATGAAGACAAACCGATGAGTTCTTTTAGCGTTTGTGTAGTATCCAATTATTTTTCCTCCTATTTGGCAAAATAGCCAAAAAAAGTGTTTTCGTCAAGGCCTTTCAGCGGATAGACCTCTGATATGCTGCGGGGCTGACGGAGCATAGAGATGCGAATCATCGATGTAAGTGCGGGATCAAGCTCCCCCTTGAGCGTTTTGGTTT
>CAYFUX010000044.1:0-21194 GCA_964346455.1 uncultured Spirochaetaceae bacterium | reverse complement strand
TCAAATCGAGGGTGGCCAATCTCAGCGAGTTCAATCCTGAAATCGATCACGAAGCCCTTAGCAAGGCGATCATGGAGGAGTTCTTCAACGCCTACGAGCAGCGGGTGGAACCGGAGATTCTGGACCACGAGGAGCTGGGCCGCGACCCGCGCCTCTCCTCCTATTACGAAAAACTGAAGGACTGGAACTGGCGCTTTGGCAAAACCCCCGAGTTTGCCCACCGAATGACTCAGCGCTTCGACTGGGGGCGCATGGAGGTCCACCTGGACACAAAGGGGGGCGCCATCGAAGCGGCGAAGATCTACTCGGATTGCCTCACCCCGGAGCTCGTCGACGCATTGATGAACCGTCTTGCCGGCCGACGTTACGAGCCGCAAGAAATCGAAACCGCCGCCGAGGCGGCGGGGAAAGAACTTCCCCATGCAGCGGAACAGGCCCGTGAGTTCGGCCGCTGGCTCGCCAAAGAACTACACTAGCCCCTTCCTGGACGAGCACGGCGGATTGTTCTACACTTTTATTATACCGGCTCGAACTCCGCCGCCGGAGGAGCCGCAGACAGAACGAAATCGAGGTTACGCCCATGGATAATACAGTACGCACCGCACTTCGAAGTGCTGCGCTTTTAACGGCAGCACTCTTCCTGCTGCTTACGGCCGCCTCCTGCAGCAGCCTGGAGGGAAACGGCGAGACCACCCGAACCTCCGGATCCCGGCAGGAACAGGAACAACAGCAAGGGCCCGAGGGCCAGAAAGAAGAGAAGGCACCCGGAGATGCAGAGGATGAGCTGCAGCGCTTTGTCTACGCCATCTCCCCTCCAAAAGTCAACCTGGACCCCATCCACACCTTTACCTCCACCGAGGCGCAGGTCTACACGGCGCTCTACGAGGGCTTGGTAGTCTATCATCCCTTCACCTTGGAGCCCATGCCGGGGGTCGCCGCAAACTGGGAGATATCTTCCGACGGGACGGTCTACACCTTTCATCTGCGCAAGCAGGCCAAATACTCCAACGGAGACCCCATTACCGCCGAGCACTTTCGCAAGACCTGGCTCACCCTTATCGACCCCGAGGAGCAGGCCGAATACGCCAGCCTTCTGGACGTGGTAAAGGGAGCCCGGGAGTACCGCACCGGTGAGCTCGACAACCCGCAGGACGTGGGCATTACCGCCGTCGACGAACACACCCTCAAGGTCGAACTCCGCCACCCGGCCGCTCACTTTCTAAAAATTCTCTGCCATCACAGCTTCGCCCCCCTCCACCCCTCGCTGCTGGAAAATCCGGATTGGAGCGAGCCCACGGAAATTCCGGTGAACGGGCCCTTCTACATCGCCGAGGAGCGGGAGAACTCCATGCTCCTGCTGAAAAATCCCCTCTACTGGGACGCCTCCATGGTAAAGCTGGATGAGCTGGAGATCCGCTACGTTGACGACCCGGAGAAAGCGGCGCAGGCCTATAACGACGGGGAGATTCACTGGGCGGATACCAGCATCAACTACGATCAAATCAACAATCAAGACGCCTTGGTGGTCAATCCGATCTTCTCCACCTTCTACTACTTCTTCTCCGCCGGAAAGAAGCCTTTTGACAACCCCAAGGTGCGCCGCGGCCTCTCCCTGCTGCTGCCGTGGAAGGAAATTCGTTCGGAGGAGCACATGTACATTCCTACCGACAGCCTGGTTCCGCAAATAGGCGACTACCCTGAGGTGGAGGGCATTGCTTCGCAGGATATCGAGCAGGGGCTGCAGCTGCTCGCCGAAGCGGGCTATCCGGAAGGCGAAGGGCTGCCCCAAATCCGCCTTGCCATACCCGACGGCCGGGAGACCCGCCGGATCGCCGAGGCTATGAAATCCGCCTGGGAGGAACAGCTGGAGGCAGAGAGTGTGATCGAGGCGTACCCATTTGACGCCTATTATGATGAGTTAAAGCAAAATGCCTTCACAGTGGGAACGCTTACCTGGATAGGGGACTTTGCCGATCCCCTCACCTTCCTGCAGATGTGGACCGGCGACAGCAGTCTGAACTTGAGCGAGTACGCCAACAGCGACTACGACAGTACGATCCGAAAAGCCATGGCAGAAGATCAAACGGAAGAGCGGATGAAACTACTGGCCGAGGCGGAACGAATGCTGCTGCAGGATGCGGCGGTGCTGCCGGTCAATCACAGCCCCGCTTTCAACGTAATCGAACTCAGGGACATCGAAGGCTGGTTTCCCAATCCTCTGGATATCCATCCCTTCAAGTTTGTGCGCTTTTCCGTTCCCTCCCTGCCGCAGGGAGTGGTGAAGCGCCGGCTACCGGCTCCGCCCGTAGAGCTGGCCCATCTCCCGCAACCGTGAGGAGAGCTCGGCGGTAAGACGGTTCCCGGCCACCCGCCAGGACCAATTGCCGCCGACGGTGGAGGGGGTATTCATCCGCGCCTCGCTGCCCAGTCCCAGCAGATCCTGCATGGGAATCACTGCGTGCCGCGCCACCGACGCGTAGGCCTGCCGCACCAATTCCCAGGGCACCTCGTGGTCGTCCCGGGCAAGATAGCGCCGGATGGCATCCCGCTCGGCCTCACTGCGCGCGGCGTACCATCCGGGGGTGGTGTCGTTGTCGTGGGTACCGGTGTAAACCACCGCGTTCCGTTCGTGGTTGTGGGGCAGAAAATAGTTTTCCGCGTCCAGCCGCCCTTCCCCGTTAAGACCAAAGGCAAACTGCAGCACCTTCATCCCCGGCAATCCGAACTCATCTCTTAGCGCCAGCACCTCCGGGGTAATCACGCCCAGATCCTCGGCCACCACCGGCAGCTCTCCCAGCTCTTTCCGGACCTTCCGGAAGAACTCGCGGCCCGGCGAGGCGACCCACTCGCCATCGGTGGCCGTTTCGGACGTAACCGGTATCCTCCAGTACGCCTGAAACCCGCGAAAATGGTCGATCCGCACCAGGTCGGTCATATCCAGGCTCTTCTTCAGCCGGCTGATCCACCAGGCAAAGCCCTCCTCCCGGTGCGCTTCCCAGCGGAAAAGGGGATTCCCCCAGCGCTGTCCGGTAGCACTGAAGTAGTCCGGCGGCACCCCGGCCACCGCCTGGGGCCGGCCGTTCTCATCCAGCTGGAAGAGCTCCCGATGCGCCCAGACGTCCGCACTGTCCAAGGCCACAAAGATGGGGATATCACCGAAGATGAAGATTCCCCGCTCATTCGCATAGTTCTTCAGTGCGTGCCACTGTCGATGAAAGAAGAACTGCAGCACCTTCTCCCGCTGTATCTCCCGGTCATGCTCCTGCTGCCACTTCTCGAGCGCCTCGGGTTTCCGCAGGGCCAGTTCGCGGGGCCAATAGCGGTTCCACATCGAATCCTGCGCTCCCCGTTTCTTGGCCAATTGGTCGTAGTGGGCTTTGATGCTCACATAGAGAGCGTAATCGTCCAGCCAGTACGCCTCGCGGCTGCAGAACTCCTCAAACTCCCCGCGCTCTTGCTTCCCTGCTGTATCGAGAAATGCTTCTGCGGCTCTGCGGAGGAGCGGCTGCTTCCGGGCATAGGCCGTCTCGTAATCTACCCGTCCGGCCGGCTCCTTCTCCGTCTCGGCGGCGTGAGCGGGAAGCCAGCCTTCATCGGCAAGAGCGTCCAGGGCGATCAACAGCGGATTCCCCGCAAAGGAGGAGAGGGCGGTGTACGGGGAGTTTCCGTAGGAAGTGGGACCGAGCGGGAGAATCTGCCAAATACTGCTGCCGGAAGAGGCTAAAAAATCGACAAACTCATAGGCGTACCTGCCCAGTTCACCGATGTCTTTGCTCCCCGGAAGCGAGACCGGATGGAGCAGAATCCCTGCGCTGCGGGTGTTAGGCATAGATTCCTCCGCAGGCTACTATAAAGCATCCGTCACCGTTTGACTATCCCCCTTTTTTTCTGTATGATGGGAGTATGGAAGCATCTACTCACACGGACACTTCTCCTGCATTCGATATAAATCAATATGTCGTCTATCCGCTCCAAGGGGTTGGAAAAATCATCTCCATCGAGAATCAAGAGTTCAAAGGGAACGAAATCCTCTACTACGAGATTTACCTCGAAATATCCGATATGACGGTGATGGTTCCCGTAGCCAAGGCCGATGATCTGGGAATACGCCGCATTGTCGGCGAGGAAGATTCGAAGAGAGCCCTCCAACTTATTTCCGAACAAGGCGAGCCGGTCACCGCCGACTGGAAGATGCGCTACCAAATGAATCTCGACCTGCTGAAGAGCGGGAGCATCATGGATATCGCCACCGTCGTTCGTACCCTCTACCACCGCAGCAAAGTCAAAGAACTCCCCATTCAGGAGAGAAAACTCTTTGACAACGCCATGAAAATTCTTGTGGACGAACTCTCTATCTCCCTGGATAAGCCCAAGCCGGAGATTGAAGACATGGTCTTCAACAGCCTCGAAAGCGAATAAGCGCCTCGTACTATCGTGAGCACAGGAACTACACCCCCCGCCGCCCGATTTGGACTCGTCCTCACCGCCGCCGGTTCGAGTAACCGCATGGGCGACGGATTAAAGAAAGAATATCGCAATCTCGCGGGGCTGCCGGTGCTGCTGCGCTCTCTGCTGCCCTTCTTCTCCCTCCCCTCTCTTATTCACACCGTCATTACCCTCCCGGAGGGCGACGAAGGGTATGTCGAAACCCTGCTGGAAAGCCTGCCGCAAGAGTATTATGACCGCCGCACCGCCGTGACCCTCGTAACCGGCGGCAGAGAGCGCTCCGCCTCGGTACGCAGCGGTCTTTTGGCCTTCCCCGAAACACCGGAATTCGTCCTCATTCACGACGGAGCCCGTCCTTGGATTTCCGCCGCCCTCGCCGCACGTGTGGCGGAAGAGACCGTTCGCAGCGGCGCCTGCATCCCGGTAGTTCCCTCCACCGACGCGATGAAAGGCATCGACGAGCGGGGAGTCGTCCGCAGTCACCTCTCCCGCCGTCTCACTTTAGCGGCCCAAACGCCTCAGGGGTTCGGATACCACCGTATAGTAGATGCACACCGCAGTGCAGCAGACGACGGACGCAGCTACATCGACGATTCGGAAATCTACAGCCGCTATGCCGGGGAAGTGACAACCGTTGAGGGAGACCCGAACAATCTCAAAATCACCTATCCCCGGGATCTTTCCGAAGGAGGCCGCCGGTGAGAGTCGGGCAAGGCTGGGACCTGCACCGTCTTGAGGCGGGACGCGAACTATGGATCGGCGGGGTGAAAATCGACTCCCCCGTAGGCGAGGTAGCCTACTCCGACGGCGACGTGCTCCTGCACGCCCTCATCGATGCCGTCCTCGGCAGTGCCGCCCTCGGCGACATAGGCACCCATTTCCCCCCGGGAAATCCGAAGTGGAAAAACGCCGACAGCACGGATCTCTTGAGCCGCACGATGACCATCTTCCACGAGGCCGACTACTCCCTCATCAACATGGATGCTACCGTCATCCTGGAGCAGCCGAAACTCGGCCCCTCGGTGGAGGCGATCCGCCGTCGTCTTGCTGAGCTTCTGGTGCTTCCGTTTCAATCGGTATCGGTCAAGGCGAAGAGCGGTGAGAAGGTTGGTCCGGTTGGCCGCGGAGAGGCGGTCGAAGCGCACTGCATCATACTGGCTGAAAAACTCGATCCATCGGTGTGGGTATAGGCATGGACAGCGGAGCCCCTCATGACGGCGCCCCAGCCCCCTCCTATGCCGAAACACTCCGTAAAGTCCGGGATGCCGTACAGCAGCAGCGTCTCCCTTCGGTCTCTAACATTGCCGAACGCGGCGACGACCCTTTCCGTATTCTCATTTCCACCGTCATTTCCCTGAGGACCAAAGACGAGGTAACCGCCGCCGCAGCGGAGCGGCTTTTCGCCCGCGCCGAGAGTCCGGAGCAAATGCTCACCCTCTCCGAGGTGGAGCTGCAGAAGCATATCTATCCGGCCGGTTTCTACCGCACCAAAGCCCGCAATATTCTGGCCATCTCCCGCATTCTGCTCGATGAACACAGAGGGCAGGTGCCGCGGGAGCGGGATAAACTGCTCAAGCTCCCCGGCGTAGGCCTCAAAACGGCCAATCTCACCCTCAGCCTCGGATACGACCTGCCGTATATCTGCGTAGATACCCACGTTCACCGCATCGCCAACCGCCTCGGATGGGTGGCAACCCGAGAGCCCGACAAAACCGAACGCGAGCTGAGCGCCGTTTTACCGGAGAAACATCGGATCGAAGTCAACGAACTCTTCGTGAAGTTCGGTCAGCTGCTCTGCACGCCGCAGTCGCCCCGCTGCTCCCGCTGCCCGCTCGCCGAGTTCTGCCCGCGTATCGGCGTCATCCGCAGCAGATAACGCTGCCTGCCGCAAATCAGTCTTCCGAGTCGTCCATGTTCTCCGTGTCATCCCGGCTCTGCAGATACTGCTCTATATTGGGCTTCATCCCCGAAATCCAGGCATCGACGTACCAGGAGATAAGATCCCAGTCATCTTCGAGGGGCCGCAGGATCCACGCCCCCCACTTATCCTCATCCAGTTCCCGGGCCTGATGCAGCTCCATATCCCTCACGTGAAGTCCAAGGTAGGTCGAGTGGAGCACATTCTCGGAAGAGAGGACCAAGTGACGAATTTCCTCGATATCGCGGTAACGGCGATAGTAGCGCAGCATCTCGCTCATGCTCATATCGGTCCCGGTATATTCGTACATCGCCTGCAGCAGATCGTACAGTTTCCCCGCTTCAGCAAGGGAGAGCTGATCGATCCGCCGGCGAATCCCCTCCAGAATGATCTGCTGCCGCCGCGCCCGGCTGAAATCGGAGGTTGTACTGCGCGACCTCGCCAATGCCAACGCTGCATTTCCGCCGATCTCGTGCTTGCCCCGCGAAAAATAGAGCATTTGCTGCTGACCATCCACCGTATACTGCATATTCGGATCGAGCAGTTCCTGCTCCAGATCCACCGGGACGGTGCCGAGAGCATCTACGAGAGCCGAAAACCCGTCCAGATCAACCGTCACATAGTGGTCGACCACGATTCCGGTGATCTCTTCCACCGCCTTCATGATCCCCTCCGAGCCGCGGGCCTTATACAACTCGTTGATCTTGTGCTCATCGTAATAGAGATCCCGAGGAATACTGACCATCGAAATCCTCTCCGTCCCCGGTTTGACGAGCACGATAGTATCCGCGAGCCCTTCATGTTTTCCAAGCAGGAGAAACGCGGGATGGCCCTCGACAGCTCTTCCCCCTAAGCCATGAGTCACGGGCAGCTCTAGAATTGTCCATTCGGTTTCTCTCTGTGCCGTTTGGAGAAGGATCCTCCCTTCCGACGGATCCAGCACGAAGACACCCGCCGGCTCGCCTCCGGTCGTGAGCAGGGGATACCGTACCCTGCCTGTGGCTTGCGTTCTCTCACGCTCAGCAGCTCCCACCTTGAGGTTGCGGTCGTCGAGATACGCCTGAAAGCCTTTGTCGCCGACTAATCCGGAAAGCCGGCCCGCGAGTCGCTCCTCGGTCTTCTCGAGCACTTCCTGTGGTTCATAATCCCGCAGAACCTCCGTTACCTTTGCAGGCAGTGTTTTCCCCTCTTCCAAAGGGCTGCCGTTTACCCGGTACTCATCCTTCTCCGCATCTGCGGCGATCCGCACCACCACCGCTCCGCCGGCGTTGGCAATACCGCGCCGCAAAACAAACCCGTCCTTCACAATCCGTGTCGGACGCAGATCTCGCCTCTCAAGAACCGTCTCAACGCGCTCAGTCAGCATCTTCAAACGGTTTCGCATTCGCTGCTCGGCGGCTACGACTCTATCCAACCGCTTTCGTTCCGCCTCTACAAACTCACGCCCCTTAGGCCCGGCTGTTCTCAGAATAACGGTCTTCTCCAGCCGGCTCTCTATCTCCACATCTCCATGAACGTTTCTCCCGCGTATCCAAAAATACCGCCGGTCGTTTCGGAGCAGCGTCCCGCGCAATTCCCCGTCGGAACGAAACGTTAAGCCTGTATCTGCGGTGATAGAACCGGGAGCCTCTTTTGTGATAAGTGCATTAAACAACTCGCGGGTGCGGGCGGCGTTACGTTTGGCAAGCAGCGCATCGATGCTCTCCACAGCCTCACCGAACATCGCCCGTTGTTCCTGGGATTTTTCTTTCGTACACTCTTCGCTTTTACTGCTGTGCTCTTCCGCAATCCGGCTTTGCAAAGTTTGTACCTGCCGGTTCAGAGCGAATACGGAAAAGATAAGGGCGGTGATCAGCAACACGACCGCAAGCTGTCCCAGTTGCCGCGGTAGGTGCCGGTATCCCCTGTATGGTTGTCTATTCATACTCCCCCATGTAAGCACACCCTCTATTAGCTCAAATAGATCTAATAAAGAAAACTACACACACGAGTATACCGGCCGGTGACCGAGCTTTCAATTGAAAAATTCGAAAAACAAAAAATTTTCCGGGGAAGAACCTGGGGAAGAACCTGGCTGTATTGTGCCGGCATCACGACCTTTCGAAGTCGCGACCTTTCGAACCGCCGAAAGCCCCTCAGCGCTTACTCCAGCTTCTTCAAAAACTCCCGCATATAGGCAGGGAGATCGGGGGGACGCCGTGAGGAGACGATATTGCCGTCCACTATCACCTCGGCATCCTTCCAGGTTGCACCGGCATTGATCAAGTCATCCTTGATGCCCGGGGTGCTGGTTGTCTCCACCCCTTTCATAATTCCCGCCGAAGCCAGCACCCATCCGGCGTGACAGATGTGGCCGATCGGTTTTCCCGCTTGATTGAACTCGCGCATAGCCTGCAGCACTGGTTCGAAGCGGCGCAGCTTATCCGGAGCCCATCCGCCGGGGACCACCGCCCCGTCGTACTCCTCAGGGCGAATCTCATCAAAGGCAATATCCGCCGAGGCAGGTACGCCGTGTTTTCCTGTATAGTGTGCTCCGGCTTCCTCGCCGGCGGTCACTACACTGTGTCCCGCCTCCCGGAGACGCAGGAGCGGGTACCAGTACTCGAGATCCTCGAACTTCTCATGCACAAACGTCAGTATCGTCGCCATAATTCCTCCACCATTACCATGATAGTAGCGCAATACGGCACAATCAAGGGCAGCTGCAGCTTCGAGCACCTATAGGATATGCTATACTAATCAGAGCTATGTTCGGACTCTACCTGCTGCTCGGCCTGACTCTCTGCACCGCCGCCTCCCTTATCCACCGCGGATGGCGCAACGGCATAACCCCCGTTCCCAGCTCTCCCGCGGCCGCCCGCTGTATGGTCGCCGCCGCGCAGACAGAGCTCCGCCGTATTCACCGTTCTGCCGGCACCGCTCCTCCCCGCATTATAGAAACCGGCTCCGGCTGGGGCGGCCCCGCCCTGTCCCTGGCCGCACAGCTTCCACGAGCAGAGATCCTCGGGTATGAAAACTCGCCCGTCCCCTACCTCGTTTCTCTGTTGCGGGCTAAACTTTCCGGCAGGAAAAACCTTTGCTTCCGCTACGGCGACTTTCGGCGTGCACCGGTGTGCACGGCGGATATGCTCGTATGTTATCTCTCTCCCGCAGGGATGCGGGAGATATCCCGGACACTGCACACCCGGTGCCCGCAGGACGTTCCGGTGGTGATCAGCAACACCTTCTCGCTTCCGGAGAAGACGCCCTCCCGCCGTATTCATCCCGGCGGCGCCCCCCTTATGCCGGTGTATGTCTTTCGCTAAAGGCGATACGCGACGGTCAGCCCGTCCCTCAACGGCAGAATGACCGTCTCGAACTCCGCATCGCCTACGGTATTGCGGTTCAGCTCCAAGACCCCGGCAGTCTCCGGAGAGGTAGTACGCTGCGCCTCGTGCTCACTGCCGGCCCGGACCACATTTCCGCCCCACAGGGTGTTGTCGGTAATGAACAGCCCTCCGCGGCGCAGTAGCCTTTTTGCCAGCGGCGGCACCTCCGGATACCACTCTTTGTCGATGTCATTAAAGAGAATGTCAAAACCTTCCGGACGGCTATCGGCCAGTTCACCGGCAACCTTCAGCGCGTCTTCCATGCGGTATTCGACCTTCCCGTCCAGGTTCGCCCGCCGAAGATACTCCATTCCGCGGTCGCGATTCTCCCGGGAGAGCTCCGTGCACACGACTCCCCCGGTATCCGGAAGCGCCCGGGCAAACCAGAACGCCGAATAGGCAAAACCGCTGCCCAACTCCAGTACATGTTGCGCCCCGGAGCTGCGCGTTAAGAGGGAAAGCAGGCGTCCCACCCGGGGGCCCACGATCGGAAATCCCTGCGCCTCTGCATACCTCTCCATCTCCCGGAGTACCGGGTGAGGAGAGGCCTCGGTTTCGGCTATATAACGTTCGATATCGCGGTGAACAATCTCCATACCCTGCTCCTTTCTAGTAAAAATAATTATTGTTGAGAGAGGAGCAGGGTGCAAGGCGTGTGTACTGAGGGGCCCTAGCGTGCCTGACCGGTGTGGCGTATATTTCCCTGCAGCATAGGCCAGGGAGTATCGGCCAGTCCCTCCGAATCTCCGGTAAGAGCATACAGAGTATTGCCCAGAGTTCCCAGATACACGGTACCGTCGGAACCGATTAACGGGCTGGAAGTGCTTGCCCATCCGCCTTCGGAAAAGGCCCATTTTTCACTGCCGTCCTCGGTGTCGAGGGCAAAGAGAGTCTCCTCTTTGGAACTGAAATATACCGTCCCGTTCGAACCGACGGCCGGGGCGGAGTCGATCGGATATTCTGTAGAAAACGTCCATTTCTCGTTCCCCTCGGGAGTAATGGCATAGAGGACGCCGTCATCCGCTCCTACGTAGACAGTCCCGTCTTCACCGAGCGCTGCGGGCGAATCGATCCCGCCGCCGGTAGTAAATTGCCACTGCTCGCTTCCGTCGGGATTGATGGCATACATCTTCCCATTGATCGAACCCACATAGATGGTGCCGTCGTCGGCGATCGCCGGGCTGGCGTAGACAGTTTCCCCGGTTTTGAAGCGCCACTTTTCGCTTCCGTCGGGATTAATGGCAAAAAAGCCGTTCTTCGTCCCGATGTACACCGTTCCGTCTTCTGCAACGGCCGGGCTGCAGGAGACGATTTTCCAGGAACTATACTCCCATTTTCCGCTTCCGTCGGGATTCACGGCGTAGAGCGTCAAATCGTAGGAGGTAAAATAGATCGTTCCATCCTTACCGATTGCCGCAGCCGTGTCGACCGGCTGCCCTACCCGAAAGCTCCACTTGCGGCTTCCGTCGGAATTTACCGCATAAAGATAGCCGTCGTTTGATCCGACGTAGACCGTACCATCCGCGCCTACCGACGGGCTCGAGTGGACAAAGCTGCCGGTTTCGAACTTCCATTGTTCATTTCCCTCGGAATCGATCGCATAGAGCGAGCCGTCATTCGAGCCCACGTACAGCGCTCCGTTCTCTCCCGTTGCCGGACTCGAATTGATCTGTCCCGCGGTGGAAAACGCCCATCTCTCGCTTCCGGCTCCGCTTTCTCCGGCCTGCGAGGCTCCTCCACAACCGCTCAACACAAGTGCTACGGCGGCGAGAACAATCGGTATGTAGTAAATTCGTCGCATATCTCCTCCTATTACAGGTGCCCAATGAAGAAAACTCATACGTTACTCCATATACACCGCAAATGCGGAGGCAAGTATAGCACGAGCGAGCGGCGTCCGGCAAACTTTCCAGGCTTAAAAATAGACAGTTGTTTCGTGCATCAAACGCTCGGCCAGTTCCTCCACTTCATGCCAGTGAAGGCGGAGTATTTTCTCCGCCCTCCTGTGAAGCTGTCGGTACCGTTTCTTCGCCTGCTCCGGTTCCAGGTGATTGAGAATATTCACCGCCAAGGCCTTATCTTCTTCAAAATGCGCCGCCCCCTCCTCCGAAAGATCAAATTCGGCGAGTTCCACCGCAATGTAGCCGGCAAGACGCTCTATAAGAATTGCAAAAAAGAGCCCCACATCCTCCTCATCAAGCTCCTCTTTCCCTTTCCTCTTCAAGCATCCGAACAGAAGAGCGTCCTCGTCAAAGTAGTCCTTCATGCGGGCCGTTTTTGTCGCTTCACGGAAACCCACCCCTTTCTCAATGCTTACCCATTCCACCCGGAGGCCGAGAGTTTGGGCTGAAACCGCGTGTCCTGCCTGGTGAAATGCGTTCCCTTTCACCTGCGATCTCCCTCCTTAACACGACTGTTCACGCAAACCGTTCATTGTATCATCGCTACAAATTGATCGACAAGCTAATATTGTGGCTTTCACCGCATTACCCCGCATACCTCCAATCCAAAATACGCCGTTGGATTCGCTAGTAGAAGGTTGTGCGTAGGCTCTGTCTGTCCCGTATTATCAGGCCCGTAGGGAGAAAAAAAACGCCGCCCGGCTATCCTAAGATGCGGGCGGCGCTTCATTCCGATTCCGGCCTGAGGGGGCGGAATATCGGGAGGAAAATGTTACATATATTGTTGTATGCGCTGTGCCAGCTCCTGATCGGAACGCATAGCCTGGGCGATTTTGTTGAACCGCTCGACGCTGATACCGTTATCTTCCAGTACCGTCATCATCTTTTCTTGATCGGAGCTGCGAATAGTTTTGATCTGCTCCATGATGTTGTTGTAGGCCTGCGTTTCCTGCTCGGTCTCGCCTTCAGCCTTTTCCTTTCCCTGCTGCTGTTTGGCTTTGTACAATTCGTTAAACCGCTCCTTACTCATGGAAGAGTCGGAGAATGCTTTTTCAATCTTCTCCTGGGAGCTGCGCTGAATTTCCTGTATGGCCTTCATCGCTTTGACGAACTTTTTCAGTTCGGCATCGCTCACCTCGATATCGGTCTGCTGTTGTGCGGAAGGGGCCTGCTGATTGCCGTTTGTCTGGGCAAAAAGCGGAACAGCTGCAAAAGCAATCGCCAGTGCAAAAAGAGTAGCAAGCACCTTCTTGGTGTTCATTCTGATCATCATGAGATGTAACCTCCTAAATCCTTACTCCTGCGTTATTTGAAAAAAAGTATGCTAATTGATCGTGTACACAGGATAAATATGGGGTCAAGATACTAGCGGTGCATGGCTACCGTCAACCGTCCCTCAACCTTTCTCGGAATATCGTTTACAAAAAAGCCCGCCGCAGCACCGGAGAAGACTGGTGGTACCCTTCCTCGATCAGCTCCTCCACTTGAGCTGTACTGACCATGTTGTATTTGGATAGGTCGAGGTCGATCGCCACATCGCGCTCTCGGGAAAGAAAGCGAGTGCTGCTGATGGAGGAGAAATAGAAAACGTTCAGCAGAATATCGATCATGTGATCCGGGCTCCGGCGAGATGCATTGGCCATCAGATCCACCGAAACGATCGAACCGGCACCACGCGTGTGCAGGGGAGAGATGGGAATATTCTCCACCACGCCTCCATCGATCAGCATTCGTCCATTCAGCTCCACAGGGATAAAGATTCCCGGAATACAGGTACTGGCCATTATCGCCTGATCGACCCGCCCGTCTTTGAGCACCACCGTCTCACCGGTGGCTGCGTTGGTCGCCACGGCTGAGAAGGGTACGTTCGCCTGATCGAGGGTCACCTCCCCGAGCACCTCCCGTAGCATCTCCCCCATCTTTGCATTGGAGAGAATCCCGTAGCGGCTCGGTGAAAACTTCGATATATCGAACCAATCGAGCTCCTTCGCAATGTCTCGAATCTCCCGCCAGCTTTTGCCAAAGGCGTAGAGCGCGCCGATGAAGGCGCCGATGCTCGTCCCGGCAATCGCCTCCACTTCGAGCTCATGCTCCTCGATGGCCTGCAGCACGCCTACATGAGCGGCCCCGAGAACTGCTCCGCCGCCGAGAGCGAGACGAATCTTTTTCGATCTACGCCTCGTAAACAGGTTTCTTATCACATTCACATCCTTTTCCGCTTCTCCAATACCAAAAACCGCCCTCATAGAGGGCGGTTTCTACAGTATGCCGTCACCGGAAAGAGTGGCCATAACGTCTGCTGCCGTCAAATGCTCGCACGTACAACTATTCCTCTGCAATAAGCAGAGTTTTCGGATCGAGCTTGAGATTCATGTCCTTTGCTTGGATATTATCGTGGTCTTTAGCAATCTCGAGGTGGATGTAGTCCCCCTCGTGGCGGAGGTTTACGATCACATCGAGTACATCGGTGTGATCCTTCAAGATCGTCGGGACATCGTTCTCATCGAACATCGGAGTGCGATGTTCAGAGAGAGAGATGCTGTACCAGATTTCCAGCCCCAAGCGCTCGGCAAACTCTTTTATGGCTTTGAAGTCCGCCTTGCTTTGATCATGTAAGCGATAGCCGTCAAAGATGATCATATTGGCTTGGAAATTGCCGTCCTTGATCATCGCTTCAATGCTCTTGATCACCTGGTCGACTGTGGTGCCTTCCTGGCTGAAGTTCATGATCACCCGGTGCTTTACCAGCTCGTCGTGAGTATCTACCGCATATTCGAGCTCCCGTTTCTTCGCGATCTCCCTGAAGATATCTTCGTACCAGCTGACGATATGATCGACATTAGCGGCGTAGGAGACGTGGATTACGTTCTTCTCCTGGAATAGCTTGTCTACTGCAATGTGGGTAAGACAAGCCGTTTTTCCGACCCCCTTTTTGGAGGCGATCACGCCGATGTGCCCCTCTCCGACACCGCCGTGAATCGATTGTTCGAAAATTCGCAAGGGACTGCGCTGTATCAGTTCGGACTTAACCATAATGATTCATTCCTCCTGGATTCTTCGGCCTTTGTTTCAAAGTATAACAGATTCATTCCAAAATCACAGAGCGCGAGCTATTTCTGCTGTTTCTTCTTCTGCTTCTCTTGGAACTCTTTGATCAATTCCTCGGCAATGCTTTGAGGTACCTTGCCGTACTTCAGAAACTCCATGCTGTACTCCGCCTTACCCTGCGTGAGGGAGCGGATATCAGTGGAATATCCGAACATCTCGGCCATGGGGACCTCCGCCTCGACGGTGAAGAAGGCGCCTTCTTCCACGGTGCTCACAATAATGCCGCGCCGCTGGTTGATGCTGCCAAAGATATTGCCCTGGAACTCGGTGGGACCTTCCACCGAAACCTTCATAATCGGCTCCAGGATAATCGGGTTGGCCTTATTGTACGCCTGACGGAAGGCCATGATCGCCGCCGTGTTAAAGGCCATTTCCGAAGAGTCGACGGCGTGAAACTGTCCATCATTGAGCGCCACCTTGACTCCCACGATGGGAAAGCCGATGAGTGATCCCTTCTCCATTGCCGTTTTGAAACCGGCTTCACAGGAGGGAATGTACTCGGTGGGAATCACGCCGCCCTTGATGTTGTTTTCAAACTCGAAGTTGCCCTCCTCGAGCGGCTCGATTCGTCCCACTACACGTCCGAACTGACCGGAGCCGCCGGTTTGCTTCTTATGTGTGTAGTCGAAGTCAGCGGGCTGGTTGATCGCCTCCCGGTAGGCTACCTGAGGAAGCCCGGTCTCGACGTCCGCTTTGTATTCGCGCTTCATCCGTTCGATATAGACGTCCAGGTGCAGTTCGCCCATACCCTGAATCACCGTCTCGTTGGACTCTTTGTCCACATAGGTGCGAAAGGTGGGGTCTTCCTTGGTGAAGCGATTCAGCGCCTTGCCCATGTTGTCCGAGGACTTGTTGTCCTTCGGATGCAGAGTCTTGCTGATAACCGGATTGGGCACGAACATACTGGTCATCGAATAGTTGAGTCCGCCGCTGGTGAAGGTGTCGCCGGAGGCGCAGTCAATGCCGAATAGCGCGGCAATCTCACCGGCGCTGGCGTCGTTGATCTCTTCCATATGATCAGCATGCATTTTTACCAGCCGGCCAACTTTAAAGCGTTTACGCGAGCGAACGTTGTAGAGCTCGTCACCCTTCTTCACACTCCCCTGATAAATTCGAATGTAGGTAAGCTGGCCATACTGTCCGTCTTCCAGCTTGAAGGCCAAGGCCACAGTGGGCCGGTCGTCTTCCGCCACCAACCGCACCGGCTCTTCGTTATTGTCCAAGTCCAGCGCGTCGGTGATCGTCTCTGTGGGGTTGGGGAGATAGTTGATGATCCCGTCCAGCAAGGACTGAACACCCTTGTTTTTATAGGCGGAGCCTACGAAGACCGGGGTAATATCCTGACTGAGAGTGGCTGCACGAATCGCACCGCGCACCATCTCCTCGGTCACCCCGCCCTCGAGCAGCGCCTCGGTCAGCTCGTCGGAGTGCATGGAAACTGCATCCAGCAGTATCTCCCGATACTCTTCGGCCTGCTCTTTCATATCTGCGGGAATCTCTTCCTCCACGACCTCTTCGCCAAACTCACCGCGGAAATACTGTGCCTGCATGCGAATAAGGTCCACAACCCCCTCGTGCTTGTCTTCGAGCCCGATGGGCAGCTGCATCATGACCGCATTGTGGTTCAGTTTCTCTTCTAACTGACCTCGCACACGGAGCGGATTGGCACCGGCACGGTCGCACTTGTTGATAAAGGCCAGCCGAGGAACCCCGTAGCGTTTCATCTGGCGGTCAACGGTAATGGATTGGGATTGTACTCCGCCTACCGAACAAAGCACCAGAACTGCCCCGTCGAGCACCCGCAACGCACGCTCTACCTCGATGGTAAAGTCAACGTGCCCCGGAGTATCGATGATATTGATAGGGTTATCCTTCCATTTGACGTTTGTGGCTGCGGAAGCAATCGTAATGCCCCGCTCCTTCTCCAATTCCATCGAATCCATCGTAGCACCGACGCCGTCTTTTCCGCGCACTTCGTGTATGGCATGGATCCGCTTCGCATAGAAAAGAATCCGTTCGGTCAGGGTCGTCTTTCCGGAGTCGATGTGCGCACTGATACCGATATTTCTCATCTTCGTGATATCCGGCGTACTCATATCGTGTTCCACCTCTCTAAATGGTTATATTCGCTCTATAGTGTGCCTTCAGTTTTTAGTTGAAGACCTAAATTAGTCGTGATATAATCCGTCAGGGTTATTGTTAGCAGACGTGCAGGTGCCTGCTCAGGAGCCTTAGTCTATCTAATGCGACCAATAAATTCAATCCCATGAACCCCACCTTTGAACGCGGAACTAATAAAATCGCGCTTCATTGCACTTTATTGCGCTGTATCGCACTGTATCGCGCTTAAAAGCCGGGTTCGCCAGGACACAAGAGTTATCAGCGTGAATCAACACACTTCCCAAGCAGTTATTCTCTACTTCAGCGGAACCGGCAACACCGCCTTTATCGCCGCACAACTCAGCGAAGCCCTCCAGAAGCACGGAGTAGATGCCAAAACCATGCCGATTGAGACCGTCGACTATGCGGCCGTTGCAGCTGCCGACCTTCTTCTCTTCGGATTTCCGGTCTACGGCGCCCGGATGCCGCGCTTTCTCCAGCGCCACCTTTCGGATCTCCCCCGGCCCGCCTCCGGGCGCATCTACCTTTTTGCCACCTACGGCCTCTACCCCGGAAACGCGCTCCGGAAGGCCTCGCTGCGATGCGCCCGCCTCGGTTTTCTTCCCGCCGGAGCGGCGGAGTTCAAACTGCCCGGCAGCGACGGTCTCGCATTCCTTCCCAAAGAATCTCGCCGCGCCCGCAAAGCGGAAGAGACCGATTTTCACCACCGGCCTCGGATAGAGGAGAATATCGAAATCCTCGCCCAAGCGGCTGCTTCCTCCGCCGGCACTCCGCCTCCGGAGGGCAGTGAAGCGGCCGGAGAGTTTGCCGCCGGTCTCTCCGCCTACCGGCGCCGCTCCGGGCTTATCGATCTTTTACTGAAGGGAGCTTTGAAGGGGATGGAGCAGAACCTCCGCCGGCGCTTGTATGCAGACGAGTCCTGCAGCCGCTGCGGCACCTGTGTAGCGGTGTGCCCCACCGGCGCCGTCACTATGCCGTCCCGCGGGACGCCCCGCTTCAGCGAACGCTGCATCATCTGCATGCGCTGCGTACATCAATGCCCTGAGGAGGCGATTCAGCTCGGCACCCGGTCGGCGGGGAAGTTCCGCTGGAAGGGGCCCGACGGCACCTATCGAGCGCCCCGCCTCCGATAAGTCCGGGCGGCAGTGCACACGCAATCAGTACTCTTCTTCTACCTTTTCTATCCGGCCGCTCTCCACATCGAAGCCTTCGTCGATATACTCCCAGTCGAACCATTCGCAAAAACGCTCCCAGCTTCTATCGGTAGGCCAGTGTTTGCGGTCCGCTACCCAGGAGAATAACTCGTTCTCGAAAATCGCCGAAAACTTGCGGTACACCAATTTCTCTTTCTGCTCCGGGGTCGGATTGCTCAGAGGAGAAACCAGATAGACCGTGCGGTGTTCCAGCACCGTCTCATCCATGTCCGTGTTGCCTTCCAGCTCTGCCATCCAGCCGGCTACCGGCTGCTTTGCGGAGATTATCAGGAAGGCGCGGTTTTCTACCAAATACATTGTCTGCTCCTTTTGAATCGGTATATGCTTGTACTAGGCAGCATTCTCCCGGAGCTGTCAAGAAAGATGGGCCGCAGCATGACAGGTACGAAAACCGGGAATGAGTTTTTTCTTACCGCTTTTTTATGTATACTCTAGCCCCGAGAGGTGACAGCCGCACTATGGACTCTAAAAAAGAACAACAAAAGCAGCAGTGGAGAGAGGAGGGGGCGACACAGACGGGAGAAGAGCCGTCCGTGTACCACGGAACAATAACCGTCCGGCTACGTGAGAAAGAGAATACGTACATCTTCACTGTCAGCGACGACGGAATCGGCGCGGCCGGAGGACGCCCCCACGGCCTCGGACTCACTTTGGTAGACCAGCTCACCCGACAGATTCGAGGATACACTCAGTTTGACTGTACTTCCGGGTATTCCGTTACCATTAGCTTTCCCAAGGCTCCCAAAGTCGAAGTTTCTTCGGAAGGAGGAGCATAGCGATGAAGCGCAGCGCCCGACCCTCTCCCTACGTCTACCTCATGCCGGTAGGGGCCGCCCTCTTCTGGGGGCTCAACCCCATCATCATGAAAATCGGGCTCGCCGAACTGAGCCCGCTCCCCTTCAATACTCTTCGCCTGGCGCTGGGTCTGCTGTTCACCGGGCTTCTGACCCTAACAGTGCCCTCCTTCCGGCGCGGCTGGCGCTCTGTGCGCCGAGCGGATGTCCCCCGCTTTGCCGCCGTCTCCCTGGCCGGCTTTTTCGTCTTCCAGCTCGGTTACTCCTTTGGAGTCGACTACACCTCCGCCAGCGTGGCCGCCATTATACTGGGTATGCTGCCGATCAACGTGGCGATTCTCAACGGCCTCAGCGGCCTCGAGCGTCCCGGCCGGCTCAAACTGATCGGAATCGCCGCCACGTTTATCGGCGTGGTTTTTATCGCCATCGGACGCCACGGCGGCATCTCCTTCGCCGGCACCTACATCTACGGGGTACTGCTGCTAGTGGCCGCAGAGTTTGCCTACGGCGGCTACACGGTCTTCGTGAAGCCTCTCACCGCACGCTATCCTATCGATCAAATCATCTTTATCATTATCTCCATCTCCCTCGCCTTCTTTCTCCTGCTGAACATCTCCATCCTCGGCGCCGGCGACTTCGCCGGCCTTTCACTTTCTACCTGGCTCAGCTGCGCCGGATCCGGAATCTTAGCCCTCTCGGGGGGCAACATCCTGTGGAGCCAGGGGGTAAAGCGGCTCGGCAGTACCAACACCTCGGTGTTCGGGAACTTGCCGCCGGTGTTCGGCATCATTGCCGGCATTCTTCTTCTTGGCGAAACCCTTACACTGTTGCAGCTGGCGGGGGCGGCGGTTATCCTGAGCGGGGTGGCTCTGGTCAACTCCAAACCCGGAACCCCCGCCCGCGGGAAGGAGCAGCATTCATGAAGTACATCGGCGCTCATGTCAGTGCCGCCGGCGGGGTGCAGAACGCTCCGCTGAACGCCCAAAAAATCGGCGCACACGCCTTCGCCCTCTTTACCAAGAACCAGCGTCAGTGGAAAGCCAAACCGCTGAAAGAGGAGGAGATCGCCGGATTCAAAAAGAACCTCCGGCAAGCCGGCATCGCTCCCCGGCACGTCCTTCCCCACGACAGCTACCTCATCAACTTGGGCAACCCGGAGGCTGAGAAGCGCAAGAAAGCGCTGGGCGCCTTTATTCAAGAAGCCCAGCGAGCGGAACAGCTGGAGATCCCCCTCCTCAATTTCCACCCCGGAAGCCACCTCGGCCGAATGAACGAGGAGGAGTGTTTGCAGCTGATCGCCGAGGGAATGAACGCCGCTCTCGCAGAGACCGGCTATATCCGCCTGGTAATCGAGAATACCGCCGGGCAGGGCAGCGCAGTGGGCTACTCGTTTGAGCACCTTGCCCGCCTGATCGAGCTCTCCCGCGATCCCGATCGGGTAGGCATCTGCATCGACACCTGCCACGCCTTTGCCGCAGGCTACGATTTTCGCACCGGCGAGACATTCGAGCAGACCACGGACGCGTTGAGCCGCACAGTGGGCTTTGGCAAGCTGATGGGGGTACATTTGAACGACGCAAAGTCCGAGTTCGACAGCCGAGTGGACCGTCACAAGCCACTTGGCGAAGGCAATCTGGGGCTGGAGGCGTTCCGCCTCCTGATGAACGACTCCCGCTTCGACGAGATCCCTCTGATCCTCGAGACCCCGGAGCCGGAACGTTGGGCGGAGGAAATTGCCATGTTGCGGCGGTTTCAGCAACAATGAGGAGCTTCAAGGAACTTCTATGAGCTTCAAGGGAATTGACAAAGCCCTGGAAAATTCCTACATTATGAGGACTGAAAATGGGCTTATAGTACGGAGAGGTGTCCGAGTGGCTTAAGGAGGCGGTCTTGAAAACCGCTGAGCCGAAAGGCTCCGTGGGTTCGAATCCCACCTTCTCCGTTGACAATAGCGATTTTCTGTGTGGAGAGGTGCGAGAGCGGCCGAATCGGGCTCCCTGCTAAGGAGTTGTACCCTATCCGGGTACCGAGGGTTCGAATCCCTCCCTCTCCGCAGTTTCATTTTGTACCCATAGCTCAGCTGGATAGAGCGTTAGATTGCGGATCTAAAGGTCAGAGGTTCGAGTCCTCTTGGGTACAGGTACTGTATATGGAGAGATGCGAGAGCGGTCGAATCGGGCGGTCTCGAAAACCGCTGTACCCTTTCGGGTACCGAGGGTTCGAATCCCTCTCTCTCCGTCGCACAGCATTATTGGAGAGGTGTCCGAGTTGGCCGAAGGAGTACGCTTGGAAAGCGTATGAGCCCTATCCGGGCTCCGAGGGTT
>CAYFUX010000043.1:17511-23919 GCA_964346455.1 uncultured Spirochaetaceae bacterium | reverse complement strand
CCGGCGATTCCCGCCCTACCGGTGCACATACGCCGAATAACGCCGCCGGCCTGCCGCGCTCCGCCCCGGAGTATGCCCGGGAGTTGGACCGGGGGGATGCCCTCGCTCCGCTCGCCAAACGCTTCTACCCTCTCCCGGCGACCATCTACATGGACGGCAACAGCCTGGGCCTGATGAGCCATGATGCAGAAGCGAGTCTACAGCGCGTCACCGAGGAGTGGAAAGAGCTCGGCATCGGCGGCTGGCTCGGCGGCAAACAGCCCTGGTTCCGCTACAGCGAGTATCTGGCGGAAAAGATGGCTCCGCTGATGGGCGCCTCCCCGGAAGAAATTACCCTCACTGCCTCCACCACGGTAAATCTGCATGCCCTCCTGACCGCCTTTTATCGGCCCAAAGGCCGGCGGCGTAAGATCGTCATGGATGAACTCAATTTTCCCTCCGATATCTATGCGGCCAAAGGGTTCCTTGAGCTCGTCGGAGCCGATCCGGATGAAGACCTTGTACTGGTACAAAGCCGGGACGGTAAAATGCTGGAGGAGGAGGATATCATTGCCGCCTTTGACGAAGAGACGGCAGTGGCTATTCTTCCCGCGGTACTCTACCGCAGCGGCCAGCTCCTCGACCTCTCCCTTATCGCAGCGGAAGCCCGGCGCAAGGGGGTGCGAATCGGCTTTGACTGCAGCCACTCCGCGGGGGCCGTTCCGCATCGGCTCACCGAAGCCGGAGTTGACTTCGCCTTCTGGTGCACCTACAAATATCTCAACGGCGGGCCTGGTTCAGTGGCCGCTCTTTTCGTCCATCACGCCAACCTCCCGATTCTCCCGCGCCTAAACGGCTGGTGGGGCAATCGGAAAGAGAGCATGTTCGAGATGTCCCTCGAGTTCGACCCCCGGGAAGACGCCGGCGTCTTTCAGGTGGGCACCCCGCATATGCTGAGCCTTGCCCCCCTGGAGGGCTCGCTGTCCCTCTTTGAAGAAGCGGGCATCGAACGGCTGCGGGAAAAATCCCTGGGCCTGACGGACTACCTGATTCGTCTTGTGGACGAGCTGCTTCCGGAGGAAAAGAGCGGTTACCGCATCGGGACCCCCCGGGAAAAGAGTCGCCGCGGAGGTCATGTGGCTGTTGAGCATCCCCAGGCGGTACGTATTACCGAGGCTTTGAAAGCCCGCGGTGTGATCCCCGACTATCGCCGTCCCGATGTAATTCGCCTAGCCCCGGTACCGCTCTACACCAGCTACGAAGATGTCCTGAAGACGGTGCGGCATCTGCAGGAAATCGTAGAAACGGGAGAGTGGAAACGCTTCTCCTCCGGTCGCGGGGAAGTGGCATGAGATAAACTGCGATATTTGTGGAACGAAAGGAGCTGATATGACAGAACAGCACTGTATCAAGGCTACCGTAGGCGCGATCGTGGAACGCGAAGGACTTTTGCTCCTCGAAAAACGCAATAACGAGCCCTTTTTTGGAAAATGGTGCCTGCCCGGAGGCCATATCGATTTCGGAGAATCCGTGGAGGCGGCGGTCCGCCGGGAGGTGCAGGAAGAGACCGGCTATCAAGTCACTGCGGCTCGTTTTTTCAACTACTATACCGAATACTACCCGCAGCTCAATTGGCATGCGGTAGCACTGATGTTTCACACCACCGTGGAGGGAACACCTTTCCGGCAGGAGGCGGAAGTACAGGAGATGGCCTGGTTCACCCCGGAAGACCTCCATAAGGTCGAGTTTGCCTTTGAACACGAGAGGATTCTAAACGATTTCCTTGACTGGCAGGCGGGAAAATAAGGAAACGGCCGCCCCTATAGTCAGATGCCGCTCGTAGTAGTATATTGATATAAAGAAGGAGGCAAACACAGTATGTTCTTTTTCTGGGGACCGTTTGTCTTTATATTTCCATTGCTCATTATTTTCCTGCTGCTGCGGGTATTTACCGGCTTTCTGCAGCCTCCCCGCCGGGATCATTTGGACCACGAGAGCGATCCATACTCCGTGGACTATGAAGGTCGCGAAGACGAAAGGGAACACGAAGCACGTAATCTTCAGGTACGAATATACAAGCTCGCCTATAAGCTGGAGGGCAGAATTACCGTCTCCGATATTGTGGTGGAAACAGGCCTCGATGCCAAGGAAGCGGAAGAGACGATACAGGCCATGGTAGACAATCAGCGGGTCCGCATGGAAGTACAGGAAGACGGGGTGGTAGTGTACGAGTTTCCGGAGCTCCTTAGCCGCTTCAAAAAGAAGTGACCCCGATATAGCTCATCGACCCAGCTTATATCGGGGCTCAGCCTCGGGTACCCGCCTTTAGCGCGTAAAGGTTCCCATTAAGCGTACTTCCTCGAGTATATGGCCTTCCATTTTGTTGAGCACCTGCTTTTTACTCAATCCAGGTTTTAGACCGAGCACTTCATCGAGAGCGTACAATTTGAAATAGTAGCGATGCTCACCGCCGGGAGGGCACGGACCTCCGTAGCCGATGTTTCCAAAGTCATTGACCCCTTGAGTGCCGCCTTTTCCGGGATGTTCGGTCGTCTCTAGATCCTCGGGCAGTTCCCTGACTTCCTTGGGGATGTCGTAATACACCCAGTGAACCCAGGTACCTCCGGGAGCGTCGGGATCGTCGGCAATCAGCACAAAACTCTGTGTTCCTTGAGGAACTTCAGTCCAACTCAGCGGAGGGGAAATATCCTCACCGTCGCAGCTGTACTTCCGAGGAATCGCGCCTTCTTCCTTGAACGCCTTAGTGTGCAGTTGCATACTACCTCCTTCCCGGGAAAATCCCGGTACAAGTATACATGCCATAACAATCAGAACGAGAGACATATGCCGCATTTGCATGGTAGTGCCTCTATCCTTAGTATAACATAGAGACGTTATTCCTCAAACTTCGCCCGTATCTCTACTGCGGTGTTTCTCCCGGTACATATCGCTATCCGCCTTCTTCAGCAGCTCATCGGTAGTAACGCTCTCCACACCGCGATATTCAGTTATACCATGACTGACACTAATGGTATAACTCCTCCCTGAAAGACGATTCATACGTTCATAGCGCTCTGCGATACGACCCCATGCCTTCTCAGCATTGTAGGCATCGCAGCGGGGGAAGACGATCAGAAACTCATCCCCGCCGAGCCGGCAGACAACGTCGTTTCTTCGCATCGCCTCTTTGACTCCCTGCACCACCTCGAGTATCAGTTCATCACCTTTTCCATGACCATAGATATCGTTTACTCTCTTCAAGCCGTTAATGTCCAAAAAACAGGCTGAAACAGGCGTCTCCTCCCGCTCTGCCCGCTTCATCTCCTGCTCCAGCAGGCTCAGTCCCACTCGCCTGTTGAAGGTCCCCGTCAGATCGTCGTACGTAGCGTACTCCTGCAGCTTCTCCTGCGCCGCCTCACGTTCAGTGACATCTACCGCGGAAAGAAGGAGGCGCATATGGTGCCAGTCCAGTACGGAGACCCGCGACTCGATCCAGTGTATCTCTCCGCTGCGAGAGATGATGCGAAAAAGGTACTCGCCCTTAACTTTGCGCTGCCTCCGGAGGTATTTCAGTTCAGCAATTACTTTATGGCGATCTTCCGGATGAACCAACTGCAGCAGACCAACCTTCGTGAGAAGTTCCTGCTCAGTATAGCCGACGATGCGCACCGTTTCAGGGTTCACGTACTGAAAACTTCCGTGCTCAACGATGCAGACCCCCACCGGGGCATTTTCCGTATACGCCTTGAAACGGGCCTCGCTCTCGGCCAGCTGCAGCTGCTGTGAACGGAACTGCTGAATATTCTGATGAATTCCGTGCATAGTCCGCGCACTTCCGTCCGCTCCATACTGGGTAATGCTCCCTTCGGAATACACCCACCGATAGCTTCCATCACTCCCCGAGATACGAAATGAGAGCCGATACGCCTGCGCCTCACCGTCCAGGTACTTCTGCAGCGCCTGTGCTACCTTTGACCGGTCGTGCGGATGAATCATGCGGAAAAATCGTTCAAAGGTAATTACCCCGGGTTCTTCCGGATACCCCAACATCTCGAGCCAGCGTCCATCCACTTCTATCGTCTCGTTCTCCAGGTCCCAGTTCCAATAGCCGAGGTTGCCGCCCCTGAGGGCCAATTCTGTCTTCCGCTCTTTCTCCTCTCGTGCCTTTTGTATGAGAAAAAGCTTCACAAAAATAAGGTAGTGTAATCCAGCTATGAGCACCCCGAGAACGATGATGTTGAGCAAAAGCGGTAGATAATCGAGCACCAGTGCCGGAGTAAGTGCCGCAGCCGCATACGGCAACAGGAACAGTCCCCCCGCCTCCACCACTCCCAACAGCAGAAAAAAGAGCGGGCCCAGACTGAAGACCGCCGGAATTACCATAATCCCGACCGCATACGTGACAAAGGAACGGACGTCGCCTCCACCGTAGTAGAGCTGCAGCGTCACCCACAGGATATAGACAAGTATTACAAAGTAGATAAGCACGCGTTTTAGGAGGGTGGAACCGCGTGTACTCCGCCGACCTACCAGCAGAGAACCCGCCAGCGTCGCGGCGCTGATCCCCCCCATCACTAAAAAGAGGGCACGTGACTGCGGAGTGGGAAAACTCATAAAGACATAGGCATTTGCCACTGCAAAAAGGATGATGAGGCTGAAGAGCTGCAGCCGCCCGAAGTTGGACTCACTGCGATACTCCTCCAGTTCGCGGCCATATGTGCGCCGCAGCTTGGGCAGTTCCCCGAGGAACTGCAACAAAGTGAACATCGAACTGCCGTGCTTCGAACCGGCGTTACCGGCATCGGATGTAGCATACATAATCCTACCATAGGCAACGCCGGCGGTTATGTCAAAACATCTCCTGCAGCTTCTCCCGGCGGAGAGCGCCTACGAAGATATCTTTTATCTTTCCCGCTTCCACGATGACCGTCGAGGGGGTTCCCATGATCCCGAAGCGCTGGGCAGTCTCCATGTCATTGGCTACATCGATTTTGTAGACGTGCTTCTTTTTCTTCGCTAACTCCTCGATAATCGGCGTCATAGGCCGGCACGCACCACAATTGTCACTGTAAAAATAAAAGAGCGCCCGTTCGCCCGAACGAACCGCTTTTTCATACCGTCCGCTCAACGCCGGCGCCTCTTTCCCCTTCTTCATTTTGACCTTCAGCAGCATGGCGTAGCGCAGCACAATCAGCGCCAAACCGATAACGGCGACAATGCCCAGAACATTAGTCATTTCACCCATCCTTGTTTCAATATGTTTATTACAATATATAATACTTACTACATTTCGGCAAGCTGCATCCTGCTTTAGCAAGCTTTATCCTTGAGAGATTCCGGAGGAATGTGTACACTAAGCACATGCACTTTATACTATACGAGAACATGATCGGCTTTCCCGATTTCGGCATACAGATCCCCGTCCGCAACGACCGCGTGAGCCGCACTCTCGAGGAGCTTTCTTCCAAACCGGAGACTGATTCCAGGCTCCGGGAACATCTAGACCGGCAGGTGCGGGAGGAGGTCACCCAAGAGGATCTTCTTCGCGTCCACGACCCTGCCTATGTGGAGCGCCTTTATTCCTCTGCGGTGGAAGAGGCGCTGAAGGAAGCGTACGAACTGGTTGACGAGGCGGGCAACTATAACCGCTACGACCCTTCCGACGCCCGCTTCCCTCTTTCCGGCCTCTTTGACCAGGCCCTCTTGCGCAGCGCCGGCACCCTGCAATGTGCGCGGGCGGCTTTGACCGAACGCTTTGCCTTTTTCTTCAGCGGCGGCATGCACCACGCCCACTTCTCCTTTGGCCACGGTTTCTGCCCCATCAACGATGCGGTGATTGCTGTACGGCGGCTTCAGGCAGAGGGGCGCATCACAAGCGCCTGGATCATCGACGGCGACGCTCACAAAGGAGACGGAACGGCCGCTCTTACCAAGGGGGACAATTCGATCCGCACCTTCAGCATCCACATGGCCTCCGGATGGCCGCTTGACCTGCCACGCTACAACAGAGCCGGAGAGGAGCATCCCTCCTTCATCCCCAGCGATATCGACGTGCCTGTTGAAGAAGGGGAAGAAGCGCAGTATCTCGAAAAGCTGGAAGCGGGGCTGCAGCGGCTCGACGAGTTCCCCGTTCCGGATCTGGCGATAGTCCTTTTCGGGGCGGATCCGTACGAGCACGACCTGCTGGATTCGGCCCAAAAACTTAAGCTGCCCCTGGAGACTTTGGCCGGCCGGGACACAGCTATTTTCCGCTTCCTCAACCGCCGGTCAATTCCTTCGGCCTACTTGATGGCGGGGGGCTACGGACCGCGGGCGTGGGAAGTCTATTACCAATTCCTGCAGCGCATACTGACCGACCGCATAGGCAACTAACGAGGCAACCGGAATATTGGCCTGATGGAGCAGCTGCTCAGGCGGCTGACCAGCTGC
>CAYFUX010000043.1:0-17411 GCA_964346455.1 uncultured Spirochaetaceae bacterium | reverse complement strand
CAGCTGCTCAGGCGGCTGACCAGCTGCGCAGAGCGGGAAATGCTGCAAAAAGTTGGAGGAGACGTGGTGGAGATAGAGCAGATCAAACTGGCAGCCCTGCACAATACCGACAATCTCATGCAATCGCGCTTTTGGGGCCGCGCTAAGCGCGAGGCGGGAAAAACGCCATTCGCCTTCCGCGTGCACTCGGAAGCGGGCTCTACGATGCTGCTGGTTCTGTTGAACTCCCTTCCGGAGGACTGTTATGCCTACATCCCGCTGGGACCTAATCTTTGGCTGCCCCCGGAGCAGCGCGGCATGTTTCTCGAGGAGCTCTCCAGACAGCTAACTCGTTTCCTCCCTAAGGAGTGCTTCTTTATTCGCTACGACCTTCCCTGGGAGACCCCTTACACAGCGGGCGAGGAGGGTGAGTTTGACACTGCCGACGGCCGACCGGCCGCACGCATCAGAGAACTGCGGATGAACTTTGGCACCCGCTCCCGCAACGTACGCAAAGCCCCCACGGATATCCAACCCGCCGACACGCTGCTTTTGGACCTGCACGGCAGCGAGAAGAAGCTGCTGGAGGAGATGAGAGCTAAGACACGCTACAATATACGACTTGCCGAGCGTAGAGGAGTGGAGGTAAGGAATGCAGATTCCAAACAGCTGGCGCAGTGGTACCGTCTCTACCGGGAGACTGCGGCCCGCAAGGGGATCGAACTCCACAGCTCGAAACATTTTGAAACTCTCTTTCAGACCGCCGCACGCTACCAGACGCCCAAGCTGGAACTTCATCTCTTACTTGCCGAGAAAGAGGGGACACCCTTGGCGGGCATGATTCTTGCTCTTCACGGGGAAACAGCGACCTATCTCTACGGCGCCTCGGGAGACGAGGGGCGGGACCTGATGCCGACGTACCGGCTCCAGTGGGAGGCCATTCGGTTGGCAAAATCCCGCCACTGCCGGACGTACGACTTCTTTGGAATTCCTCCCACAGCTCAGTCCTCGCATCCGATGTACGGGCTCTACCGCTTCAAACGCGGTTTTGGAGGGACCAAGCTGCATCGGCAGGGCTGCTGGGATTTCCCCCTGCGCGAAACGGACTACGAACGCTTCTCCGCCCTCGAACGCATCGGCGGGGGATACCACCGCTAATTTTTCCCGGGCGGCCGTCTGCTCTCCGCCGGCCGTCTACTCTCCGCCGGAAGCTTTCTCCGCAGCAAGCAGCTCTTTTACCCGGCGGTAGAACTCGCCCACTCCCCCGGGCTCCTCTCCGACGCCTTGCCATACCGGAGTTTTCCCGCCCCCCTTGCCGGCAATCGGCTCCAGGAGGTTCACACGATGCCGGTTGAAATCGATCTCCGACCCAGGTCCGGCGGCAATAACCCACTGCATCCCCTTCTCGCCGTAATTCACCGCCGCCAGAAGACACCGCTGCTCCTCCTTGACCGCCTCTGCAAGGCGGCGCAGGAACTCCTTGCTCTCGCCATGGAACTCCCCGAAGGCGACACGGAACTCACCAACTCGCTCCGCCGCCTCTACCAGGCGTGTTACCTCTAAGCTCGCCACCCGCTCTTCGTAGGCGGCTTTCTCCCGGCGCAGGGCAGTGAGCTCATCCACCGTCCCCCGGGCGCGTTCCGTCAGTTGCTCGGGAGGGACCGAAAACAGATCGCTCAGTTCGGCGGTAACCCGGGTGCGCAGCCGGTAATCGCGCACCGCCCGGTCGCCGACCTTCCAGTAGAGCCGCTGCCGACCGCGGATGCGCTCGGTATCAATATGCTTTACCAGCTTCACCTCGCCGGTAGCGGCGGTGTGCACGCCGCCACAGGCCACCGCATCGTAATCGTCCACCTGTACAATACGGATATTACCGCTCACCTTCGGCTCGCGGCGGAGGTCGAGCTTTCCTGCCTTCTCCTCGGCGACCCAATACGCCTGCACCGGAAGATTACGGGCGATGAGGCTCGCCGCCTCATCTTCAAAGCCTTCGATTACCTCCCGGGTTATGGAGTCCGCCTCCACCTCTATAGTGATATACTCTCCGCCCAAGTGAACCGACATCGTCTCGTATCCGTACCGGCGGTACATCACCGCCGAGAGAAGATGCTGCCCGGTGTGCTGCTGCATGAAGTCGTAGCGGTGCCCCCAGTCCAGACTGCCCGCCGCCGTACCGTCCGCGCGCTCTTCGGGCTCACCCTTAAGAAAGTGCCAGATCTCCCCGTCGCGCTTCTTCACCTCGGTCACCTCGGCACCTCCCAGGGTGCCGAGGTCCGAAGGCTGACCACCTCCCTCGGGATAAAAAAGGGTGCGGTCCAGCACCACCGCCGTCCCATGTTTCGTCTTCTCCCGCTGCAGGATGCGAGCGGTGAACTCGTTTTCGTACGGGCTGTCGTAGTACAGCGGATAGGTATTCATCTCTTCTCTCCTCCGTGGCGGCTGTTGTATGGATTGCGGCTGTTGTCTAGATTGGAGCCGCTGTGCTCGCCGGCTATAGTCCGGCGGCCGTTGCGGCGCAACAGCTCTTCGAGCCGCTCCAGCTCCCCGGGCCGGTTGATATTGGCCAACGGCGGAAGAAGCTCCGCCTCGTCGGCGTCCAGATTTAGCGACCGATGCGGCATCCGGGCGATAATGCGGGTCATCTCCATCTCCCCGGCGGCGTAGGCCCGGCGAAAGCGGTCGAGATGCCCCGCGGGATAGAGACCGGGAAAGGGTTGCAGCCGGTCCGCCAGCGTGCAGAGCAGCGCCCGCTTCGCATCGTCTTTAGCCGCCGCCCGGAGCAACCGCTCCGTCAAAGAGCCGTCAAAGAGTACAATATCACAGGCGGTAAGCAAGAGCCAATCGTCCCGGCCCAATTGGTCGGCGGCGGTGAGAATCCCGCTCAGGGGGGTGGCGGCGGTGTAATCGTCGGTCAGCAGCGGAAGGCCGAAGCCGCGATAGGGCTCCGTCTCTTTCGCGATCACCCACACCTCGTCAGCAGCCGGCCGCAGGCTTTCCGCCGCCCGTTCCAGCAGGCTGCGACCTCCGAGCCGCGCCAGCGCCTTGTCGCGTCCGAATCTGCGGCTTTGTCCGCCGGCGAGCACCGCCCCCACCACACGGCCCGGGCCAAGCGGTGAGTCGTCGCGTTCCACAGAGGCTACTCGGCCGCCTCTACCCGGCAGGCGGCGACTTTCAGCTCCGGAATCTTGCTGGCCGGGTCCAAAACATCGTTGGTCAGCATGTTTGCCGGGGATTCGGCAAAGTGAAAGGGAATAAAAATGTTGCCCCGCGCCACTCGGGGGCTTCGCTTCGCGGGTACTTCGATCTCTCCCCGGCGCGTTACCACCCGGATGCGCCCGCCGTCGTCTACGCCCATCCGCTCCAGGTCTTCGGCACTGACTTCCGCATACGCGTCCCGGGCGTACCAGTTCAGCGGCTCCGAGCGCCGCGAAAGGGTGGCCGTGTGGTAGTGATAGAGCATGCGGCCGGTGGAGAGGATAAAGGGGTAGTTGTCGTCCGGAATCTCCGCCGGAGGAATGTAATCCACCGGATGGAACCGCCCGCGGCCCCGTTTGAAGCTCTGGGCATGCAGAAAGCGAGTGCCGGGATGGTTGACGTCCGGACAGGGCCAGTGCAGCTCCTCCCGCTCCAGCCGGTCGTAGGTAATTCCGCCGTAGGCCGGCGAGAGAGAAGCGATCTCGTCCATGATCTCGGAGGCGGAAGTGTAACCGAAAGGCCGTCCCATTCTTGCGGCAAGGTCGCCGACGATCTGCCAGTCTATCCGCGCCTCTCCCGGCGCCGGTACGGCCCGCCGCACCCGAAGAACGCTGCGGCCGCTGTTGGTGAAGGTTCCCTCTTTCTCCGCAAAGCTGGCCGCCGGCAGCACCACATCGGCAAACCGGGCCGTCTCGCTCATAAAAAGGTCTTGCACCACCAGGAAATCAATGCGTTCCAGCGCCTCCTTTACATGGCCGATATTGGGGTCGGAGAGCATGGGGTTCTCCCCCATGATGTAGAGGCCCTTCACATCGCCGTCCGCCGCCGCATTCATGATCTCCACCACCGTACGGCCCGCCTCAGCGGAGAGATGCGGCGTATCCCAGGCCTCGGCAAATTTCCTTCGGGAGGCTTCGTCGGTCACTTTTTGATACCCCGGATAGACGTTGGGCAGCGCTCCCAAATCACAGGCACCCTGCACGTTGTTCTGCCCACGCAGCGGATTGACCCCGGTAGACTCCCGTCCTACCTGGCCGGCAATCATCGCCAGGTTGGCAAGGCTCAAAACGTTATCGGTTCCGGTGACGTGTTGCGTAATGCCCATTGCATAGACGATTGCCGAACGCTCCGAAGTGGCGTAGAGGCGCGCTGCCCTGCGCAGCTCTTCAGCAGGAATGCCGCTGATCTCCTCCACCCGCTCGGGCGTGTAGGCGGCCACGGTCCGCTGCATCTCCTCAAAGTTCTCTGTCCGCTCGGCGATAAACTCCGAATCCGCCAGGCCCTCTTCGATGATCACATTCAGCAGTCCGTTGATCCAGGCTACGTCGCTGCCCGGATTCTGCCGCAGCCAGAGAGCCGCGTCGGGGACCACATCGATTCTGCGGGGATCGATCACGATCAGCTGTGCCCCGCGGCGCACCGCATTGCGTATGTACGTCGCGGTGACCGGGTGAGTCTCGCTGACGTTGCTGCCGGTCACCAGTATGCAGTCCGCCCCGGCTATCTCCTCTATGGAGTTGGTCATAGCCCCCGATCCAAAGGCCGCTCCCAGGCCGCTGACAGTGGGCGCGTGACAGAGCCGGGCACAGTGATCCACGCTGTTCGTGCCAAATACCTCGCGCACAAAGCGCTGAAAGACATAGTTCTCCTCGTTGGTGCACTTTGCCGAAGCGAGCCCGGCGAGTGCCTCCCCGCCGTGCCGCTCTTTGAGCTCGGAAAAGCGGCGGGCGACGAGCTCCAACGCCTCATCCCAGCTCGCCTCCCGGAATTGGCCGTTCTCCTTAATCAGTGGCGCCGTGAGCCGCTCGTCACTGCTGACAAACTCCCAGCCAAAACGCCCCTTCACACAGAGCCGTCCGTGATTGGGGGCGGTACGAGCGCCGCGCACCCGGACTATCCGGTCGTTCTTGATCCACAGATCCAACTGGCAGCCCACCCCGCAGTAGACGCAGGTGGTCCGGATCGTGTGGTCTATGTCAAAGGAGCGGACCGCCCCGGCCAGAGGTTTCTCCATGATGGCGCCGGTAGGACAAGCCTGTACGCATTCCCCGCAGCCGTCGCAGTCCGACTTCTTCCACTGTGTAAATTGAGGGGAGACAAAGGTGTGACGGCCGCGGTGCAAAAAGGAGAGAATCGTTTTCCCCTGTATCTCGTCGCAGGAGATGATACAGCGGCTGCACTTGATGCACTTCTTCGCATTGAAGCTCAGCACCGGGCTCGTAGTATCCTGGGGCATCGGCGCGTCCAATCCCAGTTGAGGAATGGTTCGGTTTTTTTCCACTCCCAGCTGATAACGGTACGCCAAGTCCTGCAGTTCGCACTCCCCGTCCGCATCGCAGACGCCACAGTCATATTCGTGTTCTGCCAACAACAGTTCCAAGGTAATTCGCCGGTTAAACTCGATCTCATCGTCAAAGGCAGTTACCTTCAGTCCCTCCTGTACCGTCGTCGTACATGCGTTCTGAAGCCCTTTTCCGCCTTCGATTTTTATCAAGCACATTCGGCACGAGCCGGTAGGGGTGAGATGGGCCATAAAGCAGAGGTGGGGTATCTCCACCCCCTCCCGCAGCGCCGCAGTAAGAAGATTTTCCCCCTCCGGGGCCTCTACTGTGCGTCCATCTATCGTAAAGCGTACCGTCTTGCTCATACCGGTCTCCCGTCTCCTGTAGCTCAAGGATATACCCAGTATAGCAGAGTTGCCATGTACCGGCAATTCACAGCTGCCGCATTTATACAACCCTTTTCCCCGTCGCTTTTTTCCGCAGCCTTTCTCCGGCCTGATGACGATGATGGTGATTTTTTCCTTCAGATTCGCTACACTACTAGCAACCATGGATTGGCGCTTCCAATAACCCACTTTTGCCGTTTATCCTGGCAGACGAACAAGCGTTACGAAACAGGCATTGAGAAAGGGACACAGCGGATGAAAGATTCAAAACGGACGATTATTTCCTGGGCTCTCTACGACTGGGCCAACAGCGCCTTCGCCACCACCGTGATGGCCGGCTTCTTCCCAATCTTCTTCAAATCCTACTGGGCAGACCCCAATCAGCTACAGCAAAGCACCTTTTACCTGGGAAGCGCCAACTCGGCGGGAGCGATTATCATCGCCGCCCTGGCGCCGTTCCTGGGGGCCGTGGCCGACCGTGGCAGTTCAAAGAAGAAGTTCCTCCTCTTTTTCGCCTTTCTCGGTATCGTGATGACCGGCGCCCTCTGGTTCGTCCAGATGGGATTCTGGCAGCTGGCGGTGGTGTTCTACCTCACCGGAACTATCGGTTTTTCCGGGGGCAATATCTTTTACGACTCACTGCTCACCGGGGTCGCTTCGGAGAAGAAAGTCGATTTTGTCTCCTCCCTCGGCTTTTCCCTCGGCTACATCGGCGGTGGGCTACTCTTTCTGGTGAACGTGTTGATGTATCTCAACCCGGATTGGTTTGGCATTCCCGACGGCGCTACCGCCATCCGTATCTCGTTTGTCAGCGTGGCGGTCTGGTGGGCCCTCTTCTCCTTCCCGCTGATTTTCTTTGTTCCCGAGCCTCCGGTGGAGTCGCCGCTGCCCCTGGGAGCCGCCTTCACCGCCGGATGGCGTCAGCTAAGGAATACTCTCAGAGACATCCGTCACCTCAAGGTGATCGGGATTTTTCTTCTGGCCTACTGGTTCTACATCGACGGGGTGGACACCATAATCCGCATGGCGGTGGACTACGGGTCGGCCCTCGGTTTTCCCTCCTCCTCCCTCATTACGGCGCTGCTGATCGTGCAGTTTATCGCGTTCCCCGCCGCCCTCGCCTACGGCTGGCTCGGCGGACGTATCGGGGTAAAACGGGCCATCTTTATCGCCATCGGCGCCTACATGCTCATCACCATCCTCGGTTTCTTCATGCAGGAGGTGTGGCACTTCTATGCCCTTGCCATGATGGTGGGCCTCTTCCAAGGGGGCATACAGGCGCTGAGCCGCAGCTATTACACCCGCTTGATCCCGGTCAACAAGTCGGCGGAGTTCTTCGGCTTTTTCAACATGCTGGGTAAGTTTGCGGCGGTGATCGGGCCTTTCCTGATGGGCTCCATTACGGTGCTCACCGGCAGTAACCGCTGGGGCATCATCTCTATTATATTCCTCTTCCTTGTAGGCGGTCTGCTGCTACGCCGGGTGGATGAGGAGGAGGGCCGCAGGCTCGCTCACGAGTATCTGGGCGTACATACCAAAGGTGAGCTGCAAGGCGAGTAAACCACTGTTGCCGCTTCAGCGCTGCCAAAAGGTGGGGGAGAAGAGGACCATCACGGTATAGACCTCCAAACGGCCAAACATCATCGCAATCGCCAGCACCCACTTCACATAATCGGGAAAGGCGGCATAGTTTTCCGTCGGTCCCACCGCTCCAAAGCCGGGTCCTATATTTCCCACACTCGCCAGGGCAGTTGAAAAGGAGGTGACGATGGAGTTTCCTGAGGAGGCTACCACCACCGTGACCAGCATGATCAGCATCAGATAGAGGGAGACAAAGCCGGTGATTACATACACGGTGTCTTTCTTGATGGCGTTGCCGTTGAGATGAATCCGAAACACTCCCCGGGGATATATAAGATACTTCAGCTCGTTAAAGCCCTGCTTCATGATGGTCACGATGCGCACCACCTTTACGCCTCCGCCGGTTGAGCCGGCGGAACCGCCGATAAACATCAATACGAAGAGAAGTATCTGCGCCAAGGCCGGCCAGGCCGCATAATCGGCGGTAACGTAGCCTGTGGTCGTGAGGATGGCTGCCGTCTGAAAACCGGCGTATTGCAGCGCCTCCCCAAAAGTTGCATAGACCTCCCGGCCGTGCAGCTGCAGCGCCATAATCAGCATGGCAACGATAAAGATTCCAGTATAGGCTTTGAACTCCGTGTTGCGGTAGAAATGGCGGGCTCCCCCCCGCACGAGTCGGAAGTAGAGGATAAAGTTGACTCCCGCCAGGTACATGAAGACTGTGATCACCACATGGATGTACGCGGAGGAGTAGTGGCCGATGCTCGCATTCTTAGGCGAAAATCCTCCGGTGGCCATCGTCCCAAACATGTGAGTTATCGATTCAAAGAGATCCATTCCTCCAAGGTAGAGCAGCACCACTTCTATAGCCGAGAGCAGCACATAGATAAACCAGAGAATCTTGGCCGTCTCGGTGATACGCGGGGTTATTTTATCCACCGAGGGACCGGGAGATTCGGCCTTGAGGAGCTGAAAGCCGCCGATCCCCAAGAGTGGAAAAAGCGCCACCGTCAGCACCACGATTCCCATACCGCCTAGCCAGTGGGTTAGTGACCGCCAGAAGAGAAGACTCTTCGGAAGTGCTTCGATATCGCTTAAAACCGAAGCACCGGTAGTAGTAAATCCGGACATGGTTTCAAAAAAGGCATCGGCATAATTGGGAATTTCCCCGGAAAAATAAAAGGGGAGCGCTCCCACAGCGGAGGCGGAGAGCCATGCGAGCGCTACAAAGAGGAAGGCCCCCTTGGTGGAGAGATTGAGCCCTTTTTCATCGGAAAGGCCGAAATACAGGACAACCGCGAGGCCTAGATTGAGCACCACGGGAATCAAGAAAAAGCGGAGCATCTCCCGCTCTCCGTAGAACAGAGCTACGGCCACAGGAATGAGCATAAACACGGAGATAAGCACCAGAAAAACCGCCAGCACCCGAAGAACAACGTTAATTCGCATAGCGCTTAGGCCCGTGTCTCTTTCCGTGCTTCCCTGCGCGCTTCCTTCGCAAAGAGTTCATCCAGTTTCTTGACAAACTCCTTGCGGGTGATGAGCACCACCGTATCCTCCTCCTTGATCACATCGTTGCCGTGGGGGAGGTAGTTCTCTTTACCCCGGGAGATAAAGACGATCAGAGAATGGTACGGAAGCCGGATATCCCGGATCCGTTTCCCCGCTACTCGGCTGCCCTTCTCCACAGAGAGTTCGACCACTTCCAGACTTCCGCCACTTACGGCATGGATGCTTTTTACCTTGCCCTTACGCACCAGCTTGAGAATAGTGTTGACCACGGTGTTGTTGAGGCTAATGGCGGTATCCAGATCCAGCTTGTTGGCAATCTTGATGAAATCATTTTTTTTCACCAGGGCGATGGAACGCTTGATGCCGATGCTCTTTGCATACATCGAGGTGACCAGATTGAGCTCCTCGTTTCCGGTGGTGGAGATGATCAAGTCGTACTCGTGAAGGCCGTTCTCCTCCAGGATCCCTTCTTCGGAAACATTGCCGTGAAAGACCTGCACCTGGGGAAACTCCTCCGACAGCTCCTTGCACTTGTCATAATTCTCTTCTACAAAGGCCACATGCCGCTTCTGCCGCGGCCGGAAGGAGCTGATCATACGAGTGACAAACGAGTCCCGATCGCCGGTATTATTGATCAGATGACGAGCCACATACCGTCCGATTCTCCCGCCTCCGACAATCACAATACGGCGTAATTCCTTCCGGGGCTTGCCCTCGATTTCAAAGGCTGCTTCCAAGTGCTCGCGCTTGCCGATCAGATAGAGGGTATCCCGCTCGCGGACGTAGGTGTCGCCGAGAGGGATAATATAGCCGTTTTCCCGTATAATCACGGCGATGATAAAATCGTACTGGACCTCCTCTTTGATCTCCTGGATCTGCTTGTCCCGAAACTTGGAGTACTCGCCGATTACCATCGTCCGCATTTGAAAGGTGGTACCCTCGAAGTTGAGGATGTCGCTGGTGGCGCCGTGTTCTACCGAGCGCAGTATCGCACGGGCCGCTTCGATCTCCGGGTTCACCACGTAGTTGATTCCCAGAAAGGGCTGCTGAGCGATGGACGAGCTCGAGTAATCGAAGTTTCGCACTCGGGCAATCTTGTACGGCACCCGGAACTCGCTTGCCACCAGTCCGCAGGCAATCATGTTTAGTTCGTCGGACTCGGTGACACTGATAAAGAAGTCCGCCTCTTCGATATGGGCCTTCTTCAGCACATCCCGGTTATTGCCCTCGCCATAGACCACCAGGCAGTCCAAGCTACCGGTGGCCTGTCGAGTACGGTCTATATTCCTATCGATCAGTACCACATCGTGCTTTTCGTCGATGAGTTTCTTTGCCAGTTGTATTCCGACGTTCCCCGCGCCGACAATTACCTTCTTCATGGTTGAGCCATAGTACGCAACGGCCCGAAGATTGTCAAACCGTTGCGAGGCTTCCACCCTGACTCAAACGGCTTCTTCCGCCCTTTTGCGCTACTTCACATCCAAAAGACAGGCGGAGTAGTGCCCCGGAGAAATCTCTTTCAGCGGCGGCCGTCCCTCCTTGCACTGCTCCATCGCGTAAGGGCAGCGGGGGTGAAAATGACAGCCCGGCGGAGGATCGATGGCACTGGGAATCTCTCCCCGGACAATGGCCTCCTGCCTGCGCTGATCGGGATCGGGAACCGGCACCGCCGCCAGCAGCGCCTCGGTGTAGGGGTGGTGGTAATACTTAAACAGCTCATCGCGGCTGCCTATCTCCACGATACGGCCAAGGTACATAATGGCAATGCGGTCGCAAAGATATTTAGCGGTGGCCAAGTCATGGGTGATAAAGAGATACGTCAGATCAAACTCGGCCTTTAGCCGCTTCATCAGTTCCAGAATCAGTGCTCTCACCGACACATCCGCCATCGCAATCGGCTCGTCGGCGACGATAAAGTCCGGATTGGTCACCAGCGCCCGAGCCAGCACCACCCGCTGCGCCTGCCCGCCGGATACCTGGTGCGGATACTTTCGGTAGAGAAACTCCGCCGGCTGCAAGCCCACCTTCTCCATAATGTCGATCACGTGGTCTTTCCGCTCCCTCGGGTCCTTCATCCCGTGGATTTGCAGGGGATGGCCGATGCCCTCCCCTACCGTCATTCTGGGATTGAGGGAAGAGTTGGGATCCTGAAAGACGATCTGAATCTTCTCGCGCAGATGCTCCATCTCCTGTCTGCTGTAGGAGAGAATATTGCGGCCGTTGTACTTCACCTCTCCCCGGGTCGCCTCGAGGAGCCGAAGAATAAGCCGGCCTACGGTGGATTTACCCGACCCGCTCTCTCCAGCCAGTCCCAGGACTTCACCTCTTTTTATGGCAAACGAGATATCGTCCACCGCATGGACCATGCGCTGCTGAAAACCGGAGAACATCAGGTCCACAAAGGACTTCTGCACGGGAAACTCTTTGGTGAGTCGATTAATTTCTATGAGGTTTTCCATGGTTGTCCCTTTCCCTCTTCGTAGAGCCAGCAGGCGGTTTTATGACCCTCGCGATATTCCTTGAGCGGGGGATTCTTTTGATTGCACACATCCATCACATACGGACAGCGGTCGGCAAAACGACACGTATCCGGCGGATCTACCAGCGCCGGGGGATTGCCCGGCATGGTGATCAGCTCTTCCTGATCGATGTTGATATTTGGTACGCAGTTGATCAGCCCGTAGGTGTAGGGATGGAGCATATCGTGATAGATGTCGCCGGCCATCCCCTCTTCGATGATCTTTCCGCCGTACATCACCGCCAGGCGATCAACAATCTCCGCCACCATTCCCAGATTGTGGGTGATGAGAATGATGGAGAGGTCGAACTCTTGGCGCAGGCGCTTGAGCATGTCGACAAAGCCGGCCTCTACGATCACATCCAGGCTCGTGGTGGGCTCGTCGGCGATGATGATATCCGGATTCATAATGAGGCCCAGACCAATCATCATCCGCTGGCGCATGCCCCCGGACAGCTCGTGTGGATAGGCGTAGAGCCGGGGTTTCTCGATACCCAGGGCGTCCATGATATTTTCCGCTCTGCGCAGCGCTTCGTCTCTCTTGACCCACGGCTCGTGCTGCTGAATCGTTTCCAGGAATTGCTTGTCCACCCGGAACAGAGGATTCAGGGATGTGAGCGGATTCTGAAAGACCATGGCAATCTCCTGCCCCCGCAGTTTGAGGACCTTCCGCTGAGACATCTTCAGGATGTCCCGTCCCTTGAAGAACATCTCACCACTGCTAATCATGCCCGGTGGACGTACCATGCGCAGGATGGAAAGGCCCAGAGTGGATTTTCCGCAGCCCGACTCTCCCACGAGTCCCAGGGCTTCCCCCTTTTTCAGCGTTACGCTGACATCCTCCACCGCTTTTACGTTGCCGATATTGATCGGGTAGTCGATATGTAGATTCTTTATTTCCAGTAATGTTTCCGCCACGACTTACTTCTCCAAGAGTTTTGGATTGAGGATTTCCGCCAGAGCCTCACCCAACAGGGTAAAACCGGTTGCCAAAATCACGATTGCCAGTCCGGGAAAGGTGACCATCCACCACACCCCGGAGGGCAGGTACTTCTTGCCCATCGAAAGGTCCATCCCCCAGTCGGGAATATTGGCCGGAAGACCGAGTCCCAGGTACGAGAGGGCCGCCTCAAACATGATCCCGTCCACGATATTGAGCGAAAAAATCACCGCCACAGTAGCAATCACGTTGGGGAAAATGTACTTTGCCAGGATAACGCGCTGCTTGGCACCGATAGCCTGTGCCGCCTCGACATAGACTTCCTCTTTGATACTGAGGGTCTGCCCGCGGACAAGCCGAAAGTACTGCGGGATGTACACCACCGCCACCGCTGTGGTCACGTTAAATACTCCGGGCCCCAGCATAGCCGCAAAAGCGATGGCCAGGATCATACCGGGAAACGAGTAGATCGAATCCATCACGAGCGAGAGGACGCGGTCGAGAATGCCTCCCACATACCCGGAGAGAAGCCCGATCGGGACTCCGATCACCATAGAAAGCAACGCCGCGCTAAAGGCTACCCCCAGGATGGTGCGGGAGCCAAAGATGACCCGGGATAAAACGTCTCTACTCAGATTGTCCGTTCCCATCAGATGCTCCTCCGACGGAGGGCTGAGCTGTGGTCCCGCCTCCTGATCAAGTGGTTCGTAGGGAGCAAAGGTTCCGGGAAATATAGCCATGATGATGATAATAGTGACGATCACCGCCCCCACGCTGAGCATGATCCACTCCGTGCCGTACTTTTGGTGGGCTCTGTTGAAAGCACGGAAGGGGCGTCCGATTAAGGACGCCGGTGTTGTCAATGTATTCTTCTGCTGTTCTGCCATACTGCCCTCCTAGTACTTCACCCGTGGGTCCAGAATCGCGTAGACAATATCAACGATGAGAGAGATGAGACTGACCATTAGAGCAATCATCACGATACAGCCCTGCACCGTCGGATAATCCCGCAAGTAGATCCGCTCTATCAGCAAGCGCGCCATTCCGGGCCAGGAAAAGGTGGTTTCCGTCAGCAGTGCATTGCCCAATAGAAGTGCGAATTGCAGACCGAGCATCGTCAAAATCGGAATGAAGGCATTCTTGAGCGCATGACTGTAGACCACCCTGCGGTCCGGTATGCCCCGCGCCTGGGCTGCAAGAACGTAGTCACTCTTGAGTACATCCAGCATGTTGGCTCTGGTCAGGCGGACAAAGACCCCGGAAAGGACGATCCCCAAGGTAAGGGACGGTAATACAAGATGAAGCGCGACATCTGTAAAGGCCGTCCAGTTTCCTGCAAGGATGGTGTCGATGAGGTAAAAACCGGTGTTGTCAAAATCGGAGGAGAACACCCGCCCTCCGGTACGGCCGGCCACCGGCAGCCAACCCAGCCACACCCCAAAAATGAGTTGCAGCATCATCCCCATCCAGTAGACCGGGATGCAGAATACGATGATTCCGTACATACGTATTCCCATATCCCCGGAGGTCCTCCGCTTACTCGCGGCAAATGCCCCCAGGGGTATACCAAATGCGATGGTCAACGCCATCCCGATGAGGATCAGTTCCAGCGTCGCCGGAAGCTTTTCCATGATGGGCTTGCTTACTCGCTGGTCATAGATCATCGATTTACCCAGATCAAACCTGGTCAAATCCTCCAGATAATCGAAATACTGGGCGACCATCGGCTTGTCCAGCCCCAGCTCCTGCCGCTTCTCTTCGATCACTTCCGGAGGAGCATGAGCGCCCAATACTGACTTGACAGGATCGCCGGGCATCACCCGGAGGATGAAAAACGCCAAGGTGAGCAGGATCAGCAGCATGGGAATGGTGAGCAGGATGCGGATTACCGCGTATTTTAATAGCCGTTTCATTCTGTCAACACACTCTCATTGGAAAACTCATTGAAAAAATACCGGGGGCCCGCCGTGAAGCGGGTCCCCGGGGTACACAGTACTGTCTTAGTTTACTCGTAATAGAGCGTATTGTAGTGGAGCACCATGTCGGTTCCCACAACAACGCCCTTCACGTTTGGCTGGGTAAAGATGTAGAGCTCACCCTGCGCAATAGGAGCGGTGGGCACCTCTTTAGTCCACATCTGCTGCAGCTGCTCAAACACCTGCTTGCGGACTTCTTGATCGGGAGAGCCCTGTTCTTTGGAGAAGAGCTCGTCCCACTCGGGATCGGAGAAGTAGATCCCCATGCCCTTGGAGCCGGAGGTACCGGCAAAGGCGGCGGTATAGTTATCCGGGTCCATGTAGTCGGGATACCAACCCAGCAGGAATGCTGCCATCGACTTACTGTCAAAGTTGTCGATGTAGGTGGACCACTCGGCGGATTTGATGGACACGTCAACCAGAGCGCTCTTTTCAAACTGGGTGCGCAGCACCTCCGCCATATCTACCTCAGTGTCGCCGTAGTGACTGGGGGTATACCAGAGCTCGAAACTGAAAGGATTGTCCTCGGAGTAGCCGGCCTCGCGAAGCAGCTCGTTGGCCAACTCGACATTTCCGTTGCCGAGCTCTTCTTCGAAGGCGTCGGTGTGGAACTTCATCCCTTTGGGGACCATCGAGTAGAGCGGCTGCATTTGGCCCAAGAAGACCTTGTCGATCAAGGGCTTACGATCGATCAGCGCTGCTACAGCCTGCCGCGGTTTGCGTTCCTGAAAGACGCTTTCGGAGGTCTCGAAGCAGAGGTAGCGGATGTAGCTGGAAGGAATCTCGTAGCTCGGGTATTTGTCGCTTCCCAGCAGATCCTTGTTGTCAGAGGGATTGAGGCTCTTGTAGATCAGATCGACCTCGTCGTTCTCCAGAGCCAGGCGCATCGTGGTGGCATCGGCAAAGTAGTTGATCACGATCCGCTTTATATTGGCCTGATCGCCATAATACTCGGGGTTGCGCTCCAGCATCACCTGTTCATCCCGCTTGAAGGAGGTAATCTTGTAGGGCCCCAGGCCGGAGAGAGCCCCACCCTCGAGTTCAGAGGGATTATTGACAAAGCTGTCTTCCGGATAGATCTCCGGATTCTGCGGGAAGTAGGGTACCGTGGCGACGAGGGAGGGGAAGAAGCCGACCGGCTGCTTCAGATTGAAGCGCACGGTGTACTCATCCACCGCCTCTACCGACTCAACGAAATCGGTAACCAACCAGGAGGGATCTCCTCCCAGATCCATCACCCGCTGAACGGACCAGACCACATCCTCTGCAGTAAAGGCCGAGCCGTCGCTGAAGTTGATCCCTTCGCGCAGCTCGAACGTGTACACATCGCCGGCGTCGTTGACACTGTAGTCCTTAGCCAGGCCGGGCTGCAGTTCCGTCGTGCCGGGCTTGTACTTGAGCAGCCCCTCGCTGATGTTACGGAAGAGCTCCCAGGTGTGGAAGTCGTAGGCGTTCGCCGGGTCCATGTCGGTCACCTTCTCAGTGGTGCCGTAGACCAGGGTCTCTTGAGCCGCTTCCTTTTTGGCCGCCTCTTCTTCGGCCGCTTTCTCTTTCTCCTGCTCACACCCCATAAAAAATGTGGTGAGAGCAACAGTAAGGACGAGAAGCAGTGTTAAAACTTTCTTCATCCTTTCCTCCTTTTGTACGTTTCTATTAAGAGAATAGAGTATGCGAGAGGCGGATGGTTGTCAATGAGTTTTTTCTATAGATATGCACTGCTTCCGTTTTTACTTGACAAAAACGCTTACAAATTGCATATGTATCGACTCAACTTTACATTTTCTGCATAAACACTATAAACGCAACTTTGCATATTCTCTCTACACAATATGCACGTTTACCGCATATCTTTACCGCCCATCGCCCATCACCCGTTTACCGCCAAGCCCCAACATCATCAAGGCGGCAACTCCCACCGTCAGCGGAATGAGCCAGAACAGCAGATAATTCACCTCTCCGGCGGCATTGGCGGCCGCATCGTAGACAAAGCCTGCCAGCACACTGCCGGCAAAGTTCCCCAGCCCCACCGTGGCCACCGAGAAGAGCTGCTGAAGACCGGCCCGGGACTCCATGTCGGAAAAACTGTTGAGATATATAAAGGCGGTGGTGAAGAAAAAGGCAAAACTGGGGCCGTGAAAGGCGATTCCGGCCACCGCCAGAGGTGGGAAGAAGGTGCTCAGCAGCAGCAGGCTATAGCGGGCAATTTCCATCGTTGTTCCCAACAGCAGAGCCCTGCGGTAGCCTATTCGCGCAATCAAACCTCCCAATAGCGCAAGAGCGGCCACCTCGGTGAGCTGCCCTATAGTCATCGCCGGCATGATCACCGCTTCAGCGTAGCCCATATCCTTCAAAAACGGGGCGGTGCCGAAGTAGAAATACTTGGTGACCACCTGCATCAAAAAGCCGGTGGCGGTAACCAGAACTATGCGCCGGTCACGAAAAAGGCGCAGCGCCGCCCGGGGGACCAGCTCGCTCCGGCGCGGCTCCCTGCCGCCGGATCCGGGAATGGTAAAGGAGTAGAGTCCGAGCAGAATGCTAACCCCTGCGGAGACCCGCAGTACATCTTCGATGGGGCCGCCGAGGATCCGCATCCACACGATGCTGAAAAACCACCCGGCCGCTACCCAGCCGATGGTGCCCCATTTGCGGATGCCGCCAAACTGCCTGCGCGCATCGGGAGCATGGTGAAAGACCACCGAATTGGTAAGCGCCACTCCGGGGCCGAAACTCATTTTATAGACCAGAAAGAGGAGAAACACCGGCAGAAACGTCCGCTGAAAGGTAAGGAGAAACATCAGCACCCCGCTCAACAGCTGCAGCGTTCCCAGCAAACGCTCGGTGGAAAGCAGCCGGTCGGCAACAAAGGAGCCCAACAAGGGCGCTGCAACTGCAGAGAGAGCGGACATGGAGAGGACAATGCCGGTCTGCGCCCCGCTGAAACCGAGGATTTTGTTGAGATAAAGGCTGATGATCGGGATGTGCGCCCCTCCCGCAAAGTAGAAGAGAAACATGGTCAGCGAAAGGCGCATTCGAATGCCGGTG
>CAYFUX010000042.1:0-25400 GCA_964346455.1 uncultured Spirochaetaceae bacterium | reverse complement strand
GTAGTTTTCAATTATTTGAAGGACTAAATATTGAAATTACAGACTTACTAAAAAACGACAATGGAGTGAATACAATATATATTGTAAAAATTGGAAAACCTCAAAAGCTAAGTTATGCTATTGATCAAGCTACAGCTTCAATAAGATATCTGGAGAGAAATCAATACAACATACCTGTGAATAGCAGGAATGAGACAATCCAAAAAGTTTGTTTGTGGCTATTTTTTGAAAGAACTAACGCAATTACATATATAAGCGAAGTAAAATCTTTAATATTTTTAATGAAATTAGCAAATTGGAGGAAGAGCGTACTTCTTTCAGGGTTACAACCTGAATTAAGAATAAGCTACAGATAAGATCAAAAGTACATAACAACCACTTGGAGTTGACCTGACGCCGTATATTGCAAAATGTTTGTGTTTTTCTGATAGGGGTACAATTGCCTATGAGTTGCCTTGGTTCGCAGAGACGCCAGGCAACTCAAGTGTGCAGAATCCGGACCAATCCGGACACCAATTCCGTTTCAAAAGGCAATTAATTTTGACCTGGTAGGGAATAAATTAATCTTCCTTCCTTTTTTGGATTCTGTACGACTCGCCCAGCAGAGAGAACGTGTGTGCTTGATGCAATATTCGATCTAAGAGAGCAGTGGTCAACACGAAAGCTCAATGCATTTGTAAAGGAGTATAATGAGCTTCGCCCTCATGACGGGTTGGGAATGAAAACGCCCGCTGCGGTGCATATCATCTCAGATCGTCCCTATCCTGAGAGCATCGAGGAGTGGATCTACCCGAAGGACTTTCTTGTGTGCTATGTTAGCAGAAACGGCGCGGTACGCATCGGGATGAAGAACCTGAAAGTGTATGATATAATGATCTACAGAAATGAGCTGGATGTGTAAACGATGTGCTCAGACAAATGTAGAGGATGTTTTAAAGATAACAAAACACTTGGCACTAATTCGGAGCAAGAACTAAACAGTAGGAAGCAATGACACAAAAACTAACCCTTCCCCACTTAGAAAGCCTGTTACTTCGCGCATGCGACGATCTTCGCGGCAGCATGGATGCCAGTGAATACAAGGAATATGTATTTGGCATGTTGTTCCTCAAGCGTGCCAGCGATCTGTTCGATGAACGCCGGGAACAGCTGCGCGAAGAGTTCGCGGCGCAGGGCATGTCCGATGAGGATATCGCTGCGGAGCTGGAAGACCCGGACCACTACTCCGGCCGGTATTTTTATGTGCCGCCTCGGGCACGCTGGAACGAACCGTGGCAGGACGAGGTGGTCGAGGATGGTGAGAAAAAGATCGTCGATCGGCCGGCGCTGAAGCACGTCAAGGAGAATGTCGGCACTACACTGAACAAGGCCCTGGCGGCCATTGAGGATGCCAACCCGGATGCCTTGCAGGACGTTCTCAGCAGCATCAATTTCAACCGCAAGATCGGTCAACGTACTCTGGATGACGACACCTTGGCCGACTTCGTGCAGAACTTCGACCGTATCCCGCTCCGCGATGAAGATTTCGAGTTTCCCGATCTGCTGGGTGCGGCCTACGAATGGCTGATCAAGTTTTTTGCCGACTCCGCCGGAAAGAAGGCCGGTGAGTTCTACACTCCTTGGGAGGTGGTCCGTCTTTGCGTTGAGGTCTGTGACCCGGAAGAATCCATGAGTGTTTACGACCCCACAGCAGGTTCCGGGGGAATGCTGATCCAGATGCGCGATTTTCTGCGGGAGAAAGGCGGGGATGCCTCCGAACTTGCGCTGTACGGACAGGAAAAGATTGGTACGACCTGGTCAATCTGTAAGATGAATATGCTGTTGCACGGCATCTCTCATGCCGATATCCGCCAGGAGGATACCATCCGTGAGCCGCAACATCTGGACGAGAACAATGAGCTCAAGCGTTTCGATCGGGTGGTGGCCAATCCGCCCTTCAGCCAGAACTACATCAAGAAGGACCTCAAGTTCCAGGGCCGCTTCCCGGTGATGATGCCGGAAAAGGACAAGAAGGCCGACCTGATGTTCGTCCAGCACATGCTGGCAGTGCTCAAGCACGGTGGTCGGATGGCTACGGTGATGCCCCACGGCGTGCTTTTTCGCGGAGGGGAAGAGCGAGAAGCCAGGAAATATTTTATTGAGCAGGGGTATCTGGAGGCCGTTATCGGCCTGCCCGGTAACCTGTTCTACGGCACCCCTATAACCGCCTGCATTCTTGTCCTGAACAAAGCCGGAGCCAACAGACGAAATTCCGTGTTGTTCATCAACGCCGACCGCGAATACCGCGAAGGCAAGGCCCAGAATCACCTGCGCCCTGAGGATGTGGACAAGATCGTTTACGCTTATCGCCAGGGCACGGAGATACCCGCTTATGCGCGCCCAGTGTCGGTTTCTGAAATCCGTGAAGAAGACTACAACTGCAATATCCGGCGCTACGTGGACAATGCCTCGCCACCAGAGCCTCACGATGTCAGGGCGCATCTGCACGGCGGCGTGCCTGTTCGCGAAATCGAGCACCTCAGCCATTACTGGAACAATTATATAGGACTGCAGGACACCCTGTTTGCCCCAAGGGATACGGATTACATGGATTTTGCCGCCAAAATAACCGACAAACGCGAGATTGCCCGGACAATCAATGACCACCCCGGAGTCAGTGCGGCCAATCAGGTATTGATGGGCCGGCTCGAAGACTGGTGGGAGACGAACCTGCCCGTGGTCGAAGCCCTGGCCCCGGATGCCGGCAATCAGCAGGCCCGGCCCCGTAATGTCTACGTTATGCGCACTCAATTGCTCCAGAGCATGGAAGAATCCATGGCCGACAACGGACTGCTCACCTCTTTTCAGGTACGCGGCGCGCTGGCCACCTATTTCGACACCCTCAAGGCTGATTTCAAATCCATCGCCGCCAGCGGTTGGGGGCCGGGACTGATTCCCGAAGACGATATCCTGCAAAACCAGTTTCCTGAGGTGATAGAGGAAGAACGTCAGGCACAAGAACGCCTGGCCGAGTTGCAGACCCTGTTTGCCGTAGCCGAGGAAGAAGACTTTGAGGACAGTGATGATACCGGAGTGCTGCCCGCCGAGGAAGTCAAAAACAAGCGTGATGAACTCAAGGCCCTTAATGCGGAGTGGAAACAGCAGCTTAAAACCATCAAAGAGCTGGCTGCCAACCTGTTCACCGAATTGAAAGCCGCGGACAAACTGCCCAAGGGGAGCAAAAAAGGCTATTACTGCACCGAAGGACTGACTCAGAATGTTGCTGAATTCGGTAACGGCCTGCGCATTGTCGAGCTGGCCGAGGAAGTCGGGTATGAGAGCGAATGGATTGGCCCCCTGCGCGAGGCGGTCGCCCGGGGGCGACAGGCCTGGGACACTGCCCGGAGTATCGACGATAGCCTGGCCCGCCATAAGGCGCTGGAAGACGAGGCAAAGGAACTTAAGGCCAACCTCAAAGCCATCGAGAACAATCGCGACGAGTTGGTGGCCAGTGCCCGGGAGAAGATTTCAGTGGGCGAAGCCCGGACCGTGATCATCGATCGGCTCAGGACTCTGCTGCTGGACATCTATCACGGCTACCTGGGTGCCGAACAGCGAGCCTGCGTTAAGGCCGTGGAGAATCTTTGGGATAAGTATGCGGTCACCGCACGTCAGATTGAGGCAGAGCGGGACGAAGTGTCACGTCAGTTGCAAGATTTTTTGGTGGAATTGGGATATGAGTGAAGCAAGTATTCTCGACTTGGCTGAGATTAACCCCCCGTTGAAGAACTCTCCGGCCTCAGACGTAATCGTTGGTTTTATACCTATGCAGGCGGTTCGTGAGCAAGGAGGTCTTTATGAGGTTCAAGAGGCATATTTCCAAGACGTTTGTAACGGTTTCACACGCTTCCAAGATAACGACGTATTGTTCGCAAAAATCACGCCATGTATGGAGAACGGGAAAGGTGCTCTTGTAAAAAAATTGCCCGCTGGGATCGGGACCGGCAGCACTGAGTTCTTCGTGCTTCGTTCAAGGCCTGAGAGTGATGCTGGATACGTTTACCATTTGATGCAATGGGAACGTACGCGAATCAAAGCAGAAGCGTTTATGTCCGGCTCTGCTGGTCAGCAACGCGTTCTTCCTGTATTTTTTCAGCGCTATAAAGTATTTGCGCCACGAAGAAAGATTCAAGCACGAATCGCCCACATCTTGCAAACCATCGACCGGGCCATCGAAAAGACCGAGGCGCTGATTGACAAGTATCAGCAGATCAAGACCGGGCTGATGCACGATCTCTTTACTCGCGGCATCGGCCCCGACGGCCAATTGCGCCCGCCCCGCGAACAGGCCCCGGAGCTGTATCAGGAATCGCCGATTGGGTGGATTCCGAAGGAGTGGGAAGTAAAGAAGCTTGGAGAATGTGCTGAAGTATTCAACGGCACGACCCCATCGCGGCAAATAGAACAGTATTGGGATGGTGAGATTCCGTGGCTTTCAAGTGGTAAAGTCAATGAATACATTGTTGAAAATCCGTCGGAGTGGGTTACGGCTCTGGCACTACAAACTACACCTCTTAGAATGGTTCCTAAAGGAGCAGTTATAGTTGGTATGATAGGACAAGGGAAGACTCGGGGGATGTCTGCCCGATTGAATATATCGGCAACAATAAATCAAAACATTGGAGCAATAGTTCCGGATGAAGAGAACTCTGGCGTGTTTATTCACAACTTGCTTACTTATGACTATTCTCGGCTGAGGGGTGACGGAAGAGGAAGCAACCAGAGTGCTCTTAATTGTGACTTGATACGAGCTTATGATATTGCACGTCCCAGATACGAGGAACAGAATAATATAGCGGAGGTATTGCTTGGTCATGAAAGTCACGTTCAACTTGAACAACAACTCCTTGCAAAACTGAAAAAACAGAAATCCGGACTAATACACGACCTTCTCACAGGCAAAGTTAAAGTCAACGTAAACGAGGACACTTATGCCTGAACCTCCCAAAAGCGAAGGTTTACCGATCACCCGTTTAATGATGGTGTTGAGCAGCATCTCGCCCTTATTTATTCTGTGGGCAATTAGGGGAACTACGGTTTTCCCGGAAACCTGGTTTTTATCTTTCTGCGGAATTATGGTTCTCGGCCCTAATCTGTTTTTGTGGCGGCGGGTCAAAAAAGCCAGGAAGCGCAATGACCGCCGGGAAATCGTGGCCGGACATGCGGAGGACCACCGGGACCACCTGTTAGTTTACCTATTTGCCATGCTGCTGCCCTTTTATTCAATGAGCATCGATGGATGCCGGGACTTTGCGTCTATTTTGGTCGCAATTGCTTTTATTGTTTTTCTTTTCTGGCATTTGAACATGCATTACATGAATATATTCTGGGCGTTTCGCAACTATCGAATTTTCACGATAACGCCTGCCAATGATTATAACCCGCTAAGTGGGAAGGCCCCGCAGGTTTTAATTACGCATCGAACTTATATAGAGCCGGGAGAAAAAATATTTGCCTACCGGTTAAGCCGGTCTGTTTTATTTGAGGAGAAGACTGAATGACTTTGCTGTTTGATTTTGACCATATTGAATTCACCGAGTTTGGCATCGGCCTCGATCAAAATAATGAGCGACACTTTTCAGTGATTCCTGTAGATGCGGACTTGCAAACAGCACTACAGGAAATGGCAGCTGAAACATGGCGGCTGATGAATGAAAAAACAGATGCCCCTGACACCTATCAACCGTCCGAGAAATATGCCAGTATGGAATACTTGGTGCTTCCCATCGGAAATGAATTGGTAACATCAATGCGGCAACTTCAGGAAGCCAACAATCTGGAAGAAGATGCCGCTGCCATAAACAATACGGACAATTTTTTTGCTTATTTTGCCCGCTTTACGGATAATCAACATAGACGCCTGACAGCGGTACGGCGTTCCAGCCAGTTTAAAGGTGTGCTAAAAAAGCGGCTCATCCAATTTGACGACAATACCTTAAAAATCGTACCGGATCAGATTTTCAAGCTGGACAATGATTTTGATTACCTAATTGATGCCAACCAATTCCATATTCTCCGGCCAAGCGGGTTTGAATTTACCGCGCAATTACAGGAAGCAGTGATGGCTGCTGTCACAACTAATATTGCCAGCATTGCTTCAGACCTTGATTTTGTGGACTTTTCTACAATATCTGAATATGCCCAAACCCACCCCAGAGCAGCGCGCTATCTGTCTTCTATTCGCAGCCAAACAGAAGCGCATAATGTCAGCAAGACAAAATTGACGACATTTTGCAATCGGACAGGGGTTGCTGTTTCTGAAACTGCTGACGGCAAAATCACTGTGGATGATCCCAATGTGATGGGTTTTCTGGAGGTGTTGGACCGCCGGCGCTATGAAGTGGACTTGACTGATGAGGACCCTGAACTTTACAAGGCGCTCGGACGCAGTAAAATTAATTCGTGAGAAGATAAATGTCCGAGTACAACGAAGTTGAACAACCATTTCTTCAACAGTTGCAGGCACTGGGTTGGAACGCCATCGACCAGGGCCGGGACATCCCATCCGACCCGGCAAAGAGCCACCGCGCAACCTTTCGGCAGTGGCTGCTCCCAGAGGTGTTCACCCGGGCCGTGGCGGCGATCAATCCCGGCGCGGACGGCGGCACCTGGCTGACCGACAAGCAGCTTCTCGACTTGCAGGAGCAGCTTTTGCGCCAACCGAACCGCACCTTGCTGGAGGCCAACGAGGCGGTGCAGAAGATCCTACTCAAGGCCCAGGTGGACGTAAACGAGGAGACCGGTGAGCAGGACCCGGTGGTGCGGCTGATCGACTTCAACACGCCGGAGAACAACCATTTCCTGGCTATCAATCAGTTCCGCATCGACACGCCGGGCTGCGTAAAGGGATGTATCATCCCGGACATCGTACTGTTTGTGAACGGCATTCCCCTGGCGGTGGTGGAGTGCAAAAAGGGCGGCCCTACCTGCGCAAATCCTATGGCCGAGGCCTTTGCGCAGTTGCAGCGCTACATGAACCGCCGCGAGGACACGGCCCGACAAGGGCTAAAGGAGGGCGAGCCACGGCTTTTTCACAGCAATCTGCTGCTCATCCGCAGCAGTGGCGTGGAGGCGGACTACGGCAGCATCACCTCCGGCGAAGAGCATTTCTATCCCTGGAAGACCCTCTGGCCCCGGGACGAGAGCGAGGCCGAGGGGCTCAATCCGCAACAGCGTCTCATTGAGGGGATGCTGAACAAGACCAATCTGCTGCGTATTCTGCGCACCTCGTCGGTGTTTATGGATACCGACGGCGGGCCGCGGATCAAGGTGGTCAGCCGCTACCAGCAGTTTCGCGCCGCCAACCGGATTATCGAACGCCTGCGCCACGGCAGGAGCACTGAGGAGAAAAGCGGTGTGGTCTGGCATACCCAGGGTTCGGGCAAGAGCCTCACTATGGTGTTCGTGGCGCGAATGCTGCGGGCATCCAAGGACCTGCACGACTACAAGATCGTGCTGGTCAACGACCGGGTGGACCTGGAAGAGCAGCTGGCCGAGACCGCCACCCTGATCGGCGGGCGGGTAAACGTGATTGAAAGCCGGGATGCGCTGCGCTATGATCTGGCCACCGACCAGTCCGACATCAATATGGTCATGGCGCATAAGTTCCATATTCCAGATCAGAGCCTGCCGCTGTCCGTATCCGAGGCGCTTGGCACGTACCAAGCCATACCGGGCAAGGAGACGTTTGGGGTGGTCAATCCATCACCCCGGATGGTTTTGATGATCGACGAGGCCCACCGCACCCAGAGCTCGGAGCTGGGGGAAAACATCTTCGAGGCCTTTCCCAATGCCGCGCGCATCGCCTTTACCGGCACGCCGCTGATTACCGAACGCCACGGTGAAAAGCGCACGATCAAGCGCTTTGGCGACTATATCGATCAGTATAAGCTGATGGACGCGGTCGAGGACGGCACAACGCTTCAAATCCTCTACGAGGGGCGTACAGCCGATGCGGCCTTGAATGAAAAAGCGGATTTCGAGAATAAATTCGAGGACCTGTTTCATGAGCGCAGCGAGGAAGAACTGCTGGCGATTAAGAAAAAATACGGCGCCACCGGGGACATCCTGGAAGCCGAACAGCGCATACAAGCCATTGCAAGGGACATGGTCCGGCACTATCTGGAACATATCTTTCCCAATGGTTTCAAGGCGCAGGTGGTCTGCCACTCCAAACTGGCGGCGGTGCGCTACCAGCAGGCCATTCACCGGGTCCTGACAGATGAGCTGGCGGCCATGCGCGCCCAAGTAGAGCCTGATGAAGAAAATATCCGCCGGGTTGAGTTCTTGAAGGCGGCAGTGGTTATTTCCGGTGACGGCACCAACGAGGCAGCCTGGGTGACTGAAGCCCGCAAGCAGGCCCGGGCCTGGGATGCGGTGGAGAACTTTTGTAAGCCCTTTGCCTTTGACGATCCAGATAAGCCCCATACCGGCATTGCCTTTCTGGTGGTCTGCGACATGCTCATGACTGGTTTTGACGCGCCTGTTGAGCAGGTCATGTATCTGGATAAAAAGATCCGCGAGCACACGCTCTTGCAGGCCATCGCCCGCACCAACCGGGTCAAGAAGGGCAAACAGCGAGGCTATGTGGTGGACTACATCGGCCTTACCCACAAGCTGACCGAGGCGCTGACACTCTATGCCGCCACCGATGAGCAGGAGGAACTGGCCAGCGGGCTTAAGAACATTACTTCCGAGGTGCCGGTACTACAGGAGCGCTACCAGCGGCTATTGCAATTGTTCGCCCAGCACAAGGTGCACCAGGTACAGGAGTTCGCGGAAGGCAAGCTGTCCGGTGTCGAGGCTGACGCGGCGGTGGTCCACAAGGCGGTTAAGCTTCTCAAAGACGAAAAGATTCGAGCGGATTTCGATGTCTATCTGAAGAAGTTCCTGGCCAGCCTTGATATTATCTTGCCCCACTCCGCCGGCCAGCCCTACCGCGTGCCGGCCAAGCGCCTGGGCTACATCCAGCGGGTGGCCAAGGAGCGCTACAAGGACGAAACCCTGAATTTGGGTGATGCCGGTCAGAAGGTGAGGGATCTTATCAATGAACATTTGGTCAGTCTGGGTATCAATCCCAAAGTGCCGCCGGTAGAGCTTCTTTCCGGGGATTTTCTGGAAAAACTCAACGACCACGCGGCGGGCAACGCCGAGGCCAAGGCCAGCGAAATGGAGCATGCCATCCGCAAACATTGCACGGTGCACCACGATGAAGACCCGGCGTTTTATAAAAGCCTGTCTGAAAAAGTAGAGCAGCTTATCGACCAGTATCAGGGACAGTGGGAGAAATTGGCCGAGGAGTTGGAGGATCTCCGCACTGTGGCGTCGCAGGGGCGTCAGCATGGCAAGGCAGGCATGAGCCGTGAGGCGACAACCTTTTACGAACATATTGCCAATGAAGCTTTTGAGGACGGTGACGTACCAGCTGAGGCGAAGCCGATGATGAAGCAACTGATGGAATCTATCATCGAAACCCTGCAACGAAGCATTGGCAGCATAGATTTCTGGCACAACAGCGACAAACAAAAGCGAACGCGCAGCGAGATCAAGACGGCGCTTACCCTGACGGGAATTGACGAATTAAAGGGCAACCGGGAGCGGATTGCAGTCGAAATCATGAAGCTGGCCAAGAACCGCCACGACGAATTGCTCAAGGGAACGGAGTCCAAGGATTAGAGCTATGACATCCAGACGAATTGGAGATATCAGATATCAGTTGTGTCCCGGCACCCAGCGCAAGACTACCGACATCGTGATCGAACGCGATGGTCAGGTGGTTGTCCGACCACCGGCCGGGTATACCCCGGAACAGGTCGATGCGGTGGTGGAAAACAAGCGCCTGTGGATCTATCGCAACCTGGCCAAATGGAAAGACTTGAATGCCGCCGCTGTGGCACGGGAATGGGTCAACGGGGAAACCTTCCTTTATCTGGGCGGTGCTTACCGTCTTGCACTGGTTTCAGGCCAGGATCGACCTCTGAAATTAAAGGACGGGCGTTTCTGCCTGAGCCGGGAAATAATTGAACAGGGCGGTACCCAGGCGGCGAGGCAAGCTTTCGAGCGATTCTACGCCGATAAGGGGCAGCAGCGTTTTAATGATCGCGTGGCGTTATTTGCCCCAAAAGTCGGGGTCAAGGTGTTTGAGGTTAAAGTGAGGGATTTGGGCTATCGCTGGGCCAGCTGCGGGCGTAATGGCACAGTGAATTTTCATTGGAAGTGCATGATGGCTCCGCCCAAAATAATCGACTACATCACGGTCCATGAACTGTGTCATTTCCATTATCGTAACCACACCGATGCCTTCTGGAACGAGGTGGACAAGGTAATGCCCGACTGGCGTGAGCGGAAGGAATGGCTGCGTAAGCGTGGTGCCGGTTTGGATATATGATGCATTGAGAGCGTGATTGCGTATAACAATGCCATGCACACGGATGGGATTTCCGCTGCGCTCCATTCCCACCAGTGATGGCCACGTTAAATGGCAACAAAGTTGCGTTCATATGTGAATAATACGCTTGTCGATTGGACGGGTAGAGGGCAAACGGATCCGGATGCCCTTGCAGCGCTGGCCTCTATCTGTGATGAGAAGGTTCTAAGACTGAGCTATTGCCCAAACTATGTATCTGAAGAGAACCACAAAGAATCAGCGATTCTGTGTTTCACTGATATTCCCTTGTGGCATGCCAAAGAACATTGTCGGATATTCAGGAAGTTTGGCATTGGCCTCAAAAAAAAAAAAAGAATATTATTGAATACGGTGCGAATCCAGCCTTGTATACAACCGGTGAAAACTTTTCACGTATCAAAAAGGAAGAAATTTCGCTGGTGCACGATTTGAGCTACGGAACCGACTTTTATGGGACGTATTTCAGTAAAAATAAACCATTAACTGGGGAGAGGTTTGGAACAAAAAAATGAGTCCTATCGGACGCTAGGTGATGAGAACATCACACAAGGCACGTGGCCTACTTTCGCTATCCCAGGACTCTAGTTATAATTTAGAGTCAAATTGAGAATATGTCAAAATAATATTATATCCAACCTAAATCTATCGGAGTTATCATGTCCTTGAACGATCTCTCGACCCTTCTCAACAATTCAGCAACCTACACCGCCAGGGACTCATCCATCACCGGCAACGGAGCCCGGGATCCAATGGGCTTCGAGGCGTTTTGGTCATATTTGGGGCGGGAGGTGTTTGACAACAAGATTACTTCAATCGCGAATGATGTGCGTAACTATACGGTGGCGCTGCTCCATCATGCGGTGGTAAGGAAGCTCCAGAGTGAGGGGCTCTTCTCACGGGTGCAGGAGTTGCTGCAGAAGGAGGAGGGGCAGAAAGCCTCACGTGAGCAGGAGGTGGTGGTGGGTATCATCATCTTTCTCGAGAATCTTCTCATCTATGCAATGGTGAGAGCTGACGGCGACGGGCGGGAAGTGAGTACAGAGGGGATGCTGGGCGTTTCCAAAGGGGCAAATGCTTCCTTCGATAAAATATGGATCTCCCGGCGCAAAGATGCTTTCGTGCTCGTGAACCAGGCAAATATTGGTCTCAATGCCCGGTACAAAACGCCATTTCTTCGCATGGGACTCTACGACGAACACTACCACTACGACTTCAACAGATCGAAACACGAGGGTATCTGGGAAGAGGTCGAAGATTTTCCAAGGGATTTTACCGAGCTTCGGGATATCATCGTGAGTCTCATACGGGAGATGGTCAAAGGGCGCAGCGGTTCGGTCACCATTGCATTGGGAAATCCCCCGTCGCTGCTACATGAGACGGTGAAGGCATACAGGAAGCTCTTTGACTCACCGGTTATGAGTCGCTATGGAGAGATCGTCTCTTTTTGGAAGAGGCACCTCGGGTTCAACGTTTCACCTGCCGGGTATGTGTACGACTCGATAAGGGAGGTTCTTGCGGAGACAGAGCAAGTATCCAGCGGTATCCCCTACCGGGAGGTCTTCAGAAGGGCGGAGGAAAAAGCCTCGAAAGCGGAGGATCAAGACAGTGCCTACCGTTTTCGTGCGATTCTCGAGACCGAGAGTTTTCTTACCCCACTGCGCTACGTTTTCGACCTCCTACTCACCGGCAGTTACAGGCGGCTGGAGGACGAGGAATTGGTGGAGCGAGTTTCTTATGCAATGGAGCGAGCTAAGAACAATGCGCTGCCGGAAATACAGCACTACTTTACCGGGGCATCGGAGTACGTCAGGCATCGTGCCGAGCGCTTGTTGAAGGGGATATCCGAAGTAGAGGAGCCTGTCTCCTTCATACGGGAGATCCTCTCCTACCACGGAATGATTATTACCGAGCGCAAGAACGTGCCCTGGGTACGCGAGGAGGCGGGACGTATCGAGTTGTTTGCCGGTACCATCGTGCAAGCAGACAAGATTTCAAAGATCTACGAATGGTATCATAGCTACTACCTCGACAGCCTCCTCAGCATCATCCGGGGCTTTGGCGAAGCAGAGCAGGAAAATGAAGCGGAGGGTGACGATGCCCGCTGAGTACAAACTCCTGGAGGTCTTGAGGACGATAAAGGAGGAGTTGGGAGAGCTCAGTACAGCCTGGTTTACCAGCTACTCCCTCGATCCCTTGATCGTAGAGAATTATGTGCTTCCAGAGCTCCTGGAGCAGGAGCGGCCCAAGGACATCTACGACTACGAGGCTCTCACTACAAGGTACGCGGAGTCGGAGATGGACATCCGTTTCTTCTACGACCCCGGAGCCCTCATCACCACTAACCAGAAACGTACCAGTATTCCCTTTTTCCCGACCGCTGCCTCCGGCTTCGGCTCACGCTTTCGTGGAGGGGTGTTTCACCCCAAAATCTGGTACATACGCTCGTCTACCGAGGGTAAGGGCAAGGGGCGTGCCGTACTACTGGTCACCTCGGCAAACTTGAGCATCTCCGGGTGGGCGGAAAACCGGGAGGCTTTTCTTCTGCGGGAGGTGACCGATGGAGAGAACGCCTCACGTCTGCGGGATTTCTTTCGCCACTGCTTCCGAGCATCCGGCCTCGATACTGCCGGGATAGACGAGGCCTTCCAGGAGCTCGGAACGGAGGAAGATGAGATGAGAAGTCGGCCGAGTTGGCGGTTCGTCTACACTCAGACTGAGAGTAGGGAGGCGTTTCTCGATAGCCTCCTCCCAACAGAGAACGGCGGAGCGGAGCTGCTCTCAGTGTGGAGCCCCTATTGGGCTCAGGATGTGCCCTCCCTCGTAGAACGCCTTCGTGAGAAGGCCGGCGGCAATATCGAATTGGAGTTCTATCCCGATTTCGTGGCACGAAATCAGCCGCGGTTCTCGAAGGAGCAACTCGAGATCATGCGCGATCGCGGCAATGTGGACTACTTCTTTCGCGATCCGCAGTCCGCAGACCCCGAGCGCTTCTCTCACGCGAAGATCTGGCGAACCGGAGAAGTTTTTGCCGTAGGATCCTGGAACTGTACGCATGCAGCCTTGGATCTTCGTTCTGTAGAGGAGGGCGAGGATATGGAAGACCCCGGAACCGGAACCCAGATGAATCACCCTTCCAACATGGAAGCGGGTATCGTCGTGTACACAGAGGATCCGGCAATGTTGCCGAAGCGCCCGGAACCCGCCGAACCTATCGACATCGCCTCTCTCGAGGCTGCTTCTGTGGAAGATACCGAAGAGGAGCTTCCGAGCCACAGGGCTATGCCGCCGCTGCGGGTCTTCTTCGACTGGAGTGAGCGCAGGTACGAGCTGCAGTGGGATGATGCCTCCTCTTTTTCTCCTTCACAGTGGTGCATACGTCTTCCCGGACTTGGGGGCGCCCGGATCGTTGGCGATCTGCTCGGGCAGTGCCCGGCGCTCCTTCCGAACCAGGCAAACGAACTCATCTCCTCGAGACTCTGCAGTCTGTGGAGGAAAGATAGGAGCGATCAGTTGTTCTACCTCTATGTAGCCGAGCAGGGGGTAAAGGGAAAGTATCGTCCGTCTTTACGGTACCGTGACCTCGACGAACTCTTTCGTCACCTGCAGACACAAACGAGAACGGATACCATTGGCGACATGGGGGGAGGTACGCTCAATGTACCGCCAGGAAGCGTTCACAGCGTCGACGAGTCTGCCTTTGAAGAGGAGACACTCCGTGAGGGAGGCGATGTGGCATCCTCATACTTCGTCCTCTTCCGGGCTTTTCACAACAAAGGCAAAGACATAGAGATGGCAAAAAACCGCAACGAACTGAGAATGAGCGCGGAAATCGCTCCGGGTAACCTCTTCGAGATTTGGGACCATATCGAATCGGTTATCTACGATGGTGAAGAGGAACGTCGAGAATTGAGGAAGAGGCTCTACACCTATTTTCTGCTTCGCGAGTACTCTAGTCTCATCGAATGCGTGTTCACCAGAGCTGGGGAAATCAACAGTATTGAGCTGGAAGAAGAGGAGTGGCTGTCGGAGCTCAGTCGCATTGGCAAGCAGGCCGGGGAGCTTCGGCTGGAAGTGGAGCGCCATGTAGCATCGCACATAGGCGATGAGCGGGAACGGAAAGCGATGCTGGCCATGATGGATGATGTCTACGGAGAAGACTATGTGGGAGAAGCTTAGACCGGAGACGGTGGCGAATTATGTACGCTTCGACCGAACGGATGAGAAATGGAGCTATGATCCCGTAAGAGACGACATGTACACGAAACAGGCCGAGGGAGTGGCATTTCTCTGGAACCGTCTCTCTGACTACGATATTGCCTTGCTCGCCGATGAGGTGGGAATGGGAAAGACCCTGCAGGCCCTATCGATACTGGCACTGCTCTTTCATCAGAAGCCGGATGCACGGGTGCTCATCGTCGCCCCTCGCAGGGTGGTAGCGGAGAACTGGATATCCGAGTACCGCACCTTCATCGCCCAGCACTACAAGCGGGAAGAAAACCCATACAACGTGGTCTGCGCCGAGCCAGGTGGCGACCCGATTCACCCACCGGTACACTGCCGGAATCTCTACGACCTCAGAGAGACGTACGCGAAGTGCTGGCCCCACGTCTTCATCATTCGCACAAGCAATTTCAGCGCTCTCGTGCATGAGCAGTCGAAATCGGCGCATCGATGTGCTGCTGATGACAACCAGTGCATCGCCTTCGAGGAGGCGAAGAGCATACGGGAGGGAATCTATGCTGCCGCGACGAGTAGCTGTACCGGGGGAGAGACCCCTCCCTTCGACCTGCTCATAGTGGACGAGGCGCACTATTTTCGCACCAAGGACGGTGGGAGTCAGAAGGTCGCCGCGGCCCAGGCCTTCTTCGGCTCAGACTCTCTCGAAAACGATACAAGTCGCTTTACTAACGATGGACAGAAAGAGGGTCGGCCGATTGCCTCTAAGACGCTGCTGCTGACCGCCACACCTAACCATTCGCGGGAGACGGACATAGAGTACATCTTCTCCTACTTCCCTCACAGAATAGAGCTTCCCGGTGCAAAAGAAACCGGGGTAGGCGAGAGGGCACAGGCGATACTGAGGGCTGTTGGCTTGCGGCGCTTTAGGCGTTTCGAGGAAAAGACGAAATATCAGTATCGCGAAGAGGTACCGCTGCCGGCTTCCTTTCATGATCCGCCTCCGGAGGACTTTCCGAGCGAGATATTCTTCGCTCTCTACCAGAAAAAGCTGGCCCAGAGCGCTTCCTACGCGAAGCGAGGGTTTCTCCACGGCTATCTCGAAGGCTTCGAAGCCATCCCCGGCGCAGAACCTACGGTATCTGAGTCTACGGAGTATGATGTCGCTCCAACGGGTATCGAAGATGAGAACGACGAAACCCAGGCCGATCCAGGAAACTCGGCCGGTTCAACCGACTATCAGCGATCGGAGGTGGATGCTGACCTCCTCGAAGAACTTCTCGGCAAGTACCGCCGCCACTACGGGGACCAGAAAAGGGCCCCAAAGCACCCCAAGTACGACAAGCTGGTCGACGATGTGGTGAAAAACACCCTAGAGAGCAGCGACGTCGTAGAGAAGGCGGTGGTCTTTGTCCGCCGGATCCCTTCAACAAAGGAGATAGCCCGCAGGATCAACAGGAAATACGATGATCACTTTGCTCGCATTCTTGCTTATGCCTACGGATTGGGCACATCGGATGGTGAAGAGGCAGAAGATGTCCTGCGGCGGGTGGAAAATACGGCAAAAGGCCATGCGCTGAGCGCTGGACCCGTTGTGGAAGAGGGAGATAACGAAGGTGACCCGGAGGAAGAGCAAAATGCGGAAGCAGGCAGCGGCGAGGCTGTTCCGGAAGAGTCGGCCGTCAATTACGTGGAGCTCCTGGAGTTTCAGAAATCCGAGGTGCTGGAGATGTTCAGCATCAAGAAAGGTGGCGCGGAAAGGGTACGGTTCCAGGTGTTTAGGGAGCTCTACCGGCAGATCCAGTCGTTTCGTAAGAAAATAGTCACGCGCTTTAGCATTTTCCCCGTGATGTTTCACCCGGGGGTGGATTACTTTCACAGCCCCTATCCTCTCTCCGGTCTCGATGTGGTGAGACGGAAAGAGAAGGAGGTGAAGATCGACTACGAGGGTTCTGCGTTCTTCCACAGGAGAGCTCGATTTTCGGAAGAAGCCGATACAAAGATCTCCACCCTCGAGAAAATGTGGGGACTCGAACAAGCGGAAGTATCGGAAAGCGGCAGCTCCCCGAATGAAGAGGGAGCCGAGGACGGACCTGTGAGCGAGGGAGTAGAAACTTTATGGACAATGTTTCTCAGACTTCTCGAGGGTAGAGCGGAAGAGTTTTCAGTGTTGCGCGAATACCATAGCCTATCCGTTCTGCAGAAGGAGTCCCTCGCGAGGTTCGTGAGGCAGGGGATTCTCAATGCATCGGAGCTCATCGTGGTGCTCTTCGGCCTCTACGTGGAGGCTGCCGCCGACTTCGATGGAAGGAACCTGCAGAGAGTCCAGTCGGAGCTGTACAGAAAGTTCATGTCACGCGTGGAAGAAAAGATGGCAGAACCGGGAAGTCGCCTCTTTTATGTGATGAAGCTATCGGTAGAACTGTTTCAGTCGATACAGACCAAGGAACTGGCGGTGCATAACGAGGAGGACCTCCTCGAGCGTTCCTACTGGCGATGGAACATCTTCAACAGCCAGTCTCCCGCCTATGGGTATCACGGCAGCACCTCGAACGAGAGCATTCTCCATGCCTTCAACACTCCATTCTTTCCCAACGTGCTGGTTGCTACCTCCATTCTCCAGGAGGGAGTAAATCTGCACATGTTCTGCAACACCGTCTACCACTATGGTATTGCCTGGGCCGCCGGCGACAACGAGCAGCGGGTGGGGCGGGTCGACAGGTTCTTTGGCAAGGCACACCGCTCGATCATGCAACGAGATGTTGGACAGGTGCTCTCTATCTATCCCTATCTCGAACAGACCCTCGATGAGACGCAACTGGCGAACTTCGTGCGGAAAAAGTACCGGGCTGAGCAGCTGATAGACGAGTGCCGCCTCGATGACAGCTCTCCGGAGATCCAGACCGATGAGGGCGGAGATTGGCAGAACCTCTTCCTCCTCCGGCAACACGGGAAAGAGAAAGGTGATTCGAGGGTTGCGGTCTCGTATGATGATAATGGTGAGCAGGGAGAAGGCGTTAGGACCAGTGGTGCCGGAGCTAGCGCGAAGAATGCTGGCCGTCGCTATGTCGATCCCTACCCTGCCGTTGATGCGGAACGTCTCGCCAGGACCTGGCCTTCTGACAAATATGAGGGGGGCAAAGAAGAGGTTTCGAAGAACCTCCCATTCCATCAAGTGGTGGAGAGTCTCAAGCACTTTGCCGCCAGGATCTCCGGGGATTATGGTGCTCATTTCTACACCTCAAAGGACCCGCGGGACCGCACGATATGCATCGTTGAACCGGAGCTTACAGAGCTGTCCTATGCTCCATCTTCACCGGACCGAGCTATAACTGACGGAAGCACTTATTCGACACGTTTACAGCCGATCTTTTTCCGCCTCGTTTATCAGGCAGAGGTTTCCGGCATAGACCGCGGCACCGTGTACCTCCTTACCTTGAGCAGTCCTCTTGCGAACAAAGAGACGTATGAGTCCTGGGATAAGAAAGAGCTCGAGAACATGAGCGGGAAGCTGCAGAAGAAGTATCCTGGAGTACAGCTGGCGTTGAACGAGGAGCTGCCTTTCCAATCTCACTTCTATCTCTCCACTCGTATAGATATGCCTGTGTTTTTTGATGAGCGAGGATTCGAAAACCTTTCCGAGCTCGAGCTGCGTGACGTTTTTAAAGCGCTTCTCTACTACTCGGACCGGATAGAATACGAAATGTCGGAGAAGCAGATAAAGCAGGATTTGCAGTTGGAAAAAGATCTCGGCGAGGCCCGGGCGCATGTGGAAGAAACGAAGTCATACTCAGTAGGAAAAGAAGAACGGAGAAGAGCCCGTGGTGTCGAAGAAATCGGCGACCATTGGAAACTCCTAACGAGGGAAATCGGTGACGTTTACCGCTACCGTGTGAAAGTAAAAAAAGGGCAGACTCCCTTCGAAAAGATCCTTCGCCTGAACCATGCTTATCCCTTTGTCTGTTTTGACAACTCGGAGAAATATACATATGTGAACACCAGCTTCCCCGCCGTCGATGTTCAGTGCCGAGAAAGTGAACTGCTGGAGCGATGGGCTGACTATGTGGCCGGGGAGCTTGAAGGTTACCGCTACAATGATGTTAAAGTGTAACAAACCATGAAACTAATCTACGGCACCGGTTTTGATTTTTCCACCTCTCCCTGGGCCGACGAGGGGGCAGCACAACTCGGCCGGCGGTGGCTTGGTCCTGCGGGTTTGCTCGAGGAGCTTGAGCTGCGCGCCGGTTGCGGGATGGCGCCACCGGACGAGTCGTTCCGCCTCATCGACTACTACCGGGCTCTTGCGGGGGAGGCCGACGGTTCATTTTACGAGCAGGCCCTGCGCGACAGTCCTCTTGCCGTCGCCTCGCATCTCCTCGAAAAGCGGGATGAGCTGGCCGCCGGCGGGTTTCGGTTTCGCTATTCTGAGGGGATGCCCCAGCGTATAGAGGATCTCTGCCGGGTTGAAGAGAGCCTGCCGGAGGACTCGAGTGTTCGCTTTGGCTACGGCGACCGCGCCAATCGGCTGATCGAGGCCATCGAGAGGGAGGGGGCAGCCCCGGTCACCCTCGATGAGGTGGAGCTGCGCGGGCGGAGGGAGTTCCTTCCGCCGGCGGTCGCGCGGATACTGCAGACCCTCGAGGCACACGGGATTACCGTCCGCTCTGTGCCGGCCGATTCTCTGGCCCCGCAACAGAGCGACCTGGGGAAAGTGCAGCGGGCGCTTTCTGCCGGAGCCGGTATAGAGAGCGGTGCTGCGGGTGACGGGTCGGTACGGATCGAATCCGCCTCAACTGTGGACGAGGCGCTGCAGCAGGTGAGCAGGTACCTGCGGGATGCCGGGTTCCGGAACAGCACGGCGGTGCTCGTACCCGAGGGGCGGCGGCAGCTGGATGAGTTTCTCGCGGCCGACGGCAGCCCCGCCGGCGGAAGCAGGGACGACTACCCCGCATCCCTCTATTCCTGCCTGCACCTCATTCCGCTGTTTCTATGGGAGCCGATCGATGTTCGGGCGCTGGCGGCCCTCCTCGCTTCTCCCGCAAGCCCCTTTCCCGCGCGCATGAGCAGGAGGCTGAGAGATGCCCTGCTCGATGTTCCGGGCATCGGTAATCCGCAGTGGGAGGAGGCGCTCCGCAGCTCGCTTGATGAGATCGAAGAGAACGAGCGCAGAGAGAAGATCGCCGGCCGGTACGAACGCCTCGTGCACGGCACGCGCTATTCCCGTCGGGAGGGTGCCCCGATCGAGGAGCTGGAGCGTCTGTGCCGGGAGTTCGATGAGCTTCTGCGCGCTCGTGCGGCAGCCGGTGGAGACGGGCAGAGCGGCCAGCTCGCCGCTGGGTGCCGCTGGATTGCTCAGGCGGGCAGGGCTTTTTTTGACGGCCGGCGGGTAACTGCAGAACGCCTTTCCCAGCTCATCGCCCGCTACGTTGATATGCAGCCTCGCTCCGCCCGGGAAGAGGAGGCGGGAAAGCCGCGGTTAGCCTCCTCCCCCGCTGAGATGGATGCTTCGGCTGAGCGGATCCTGTGGGTCCCGGCTTTAGAGCAGAACGGGCAGGAGGCGGGCTTCTTTACCGCCCGGGAGCTGCGGTGGCTCGGTGAGGCTGGTGTACTGATAGAGGCCCCGCGGACCGCCGCCCGGCGGCGTTTCGCCTCCGCCGTAGATGCGCTCTGCATGGCCCGCAGAGAGGTGATCTTCGTGCTCCCAGCGGGAAGCGAACACGCCGAGCGTACCGCCGATCCCATTGTCCCGGTTACCGAGGCGCTCTTAGGCAGAGGCGCCGGCGAGCGGGAGGATTTTGGCAAGATAGAGCTGGATACGGAGAGCCGACCGGGCGAGGAGGTGACGGTGAGAGAGCTGCCGCGGCGCCGGCCATACTGGCAGTGTACCGCCGGGACGGTGAAATGCGGGCGGGTGGAGTCGTTCAGCAGCCTGCGGGACCTCATCTATTATCCCTACCGCTATGTTCTCTCTCACCACGCGCGGCTGCGCCGTGCCTCTCTCGCGCTGCCGGAGGGTGTCCTGCTGTACGGAAATCTCCTCCACGCGGCTGCCCAGCGGCTCCTTTCCGCCGGCACCATCCCTGCAAAGGAGCAGGTTCGCTTCGAGCTGGACGGCTTTTTCGACCATCTCCTCGAGACCCACGGTCTTCCCCTGCTGCAGCCCGGCAAAGAGCGAACTCGGGAGTACCTGCGGGGAATCGCCGGCCGCACGCTGGAACATCTGGTGACGCTCCTCGGCGAGGCGGGAGCGGAGAAGGCTGACTGTGAGGCATACCGGAACGCTCGATACGGATCTCTCGAGCTCAAGGGACAGATCGATGTGCTCGGAGAAGGGGGAGAGCAGCCTGCGGTCATCGACCTGAAGTGGGGAGGATACACAGTGCGACGGGATGAGATCGAAGCCGGCACGGATCTGCAGCTGGCGGTCTACGCTGCCTTGCTGGGGGCCTCCGACGGGCAGGTGGCTTCGGCCTTTCTCATTGCCGGCAGGAACGCCGCCCTCGCACACCCCGGCTCCCCTTATGCGAGTGCGGAGAGCCCCTCGGGGGCGAGCCCGGAGGAGGAGAGCGTGCCCCGGTTGCTCGATGCAGTGGAGCAGGCGGCGGAATACCGCTACCGGCAGATAGAAGCGGGGACAATTGCCCTCTCCCCCGAAGACAGTGACGATTCCCTTCCTGACGGGCCCCTCAAGCTGCCCGAGAAGGGCTACCGTTACGACGAGTATGTACATCTGCTGGGTTGGAGCGAGCAATGAGCACCGCGGATACAGATATCAGAGTCATTACCGCCGGCGCGGGAAGCGGCAAGACCCGCCGAATAACCGAGGAGATCACCAGGGCCATCTCCGATGAAGGGATAGCCCCGGAGAAGATTATCGCCACCACCTTCACCCGTAAAGCCGCCGCCGAATTGAGCGCGCGGATTCGCAGCAGCCTCGTCGCAGGCGGGCACATCGAAGAGGCCATGTCGATGGGCGCGGCGATGATCGGAACGGTCCACAGCGTCTGCGGGCAGCTGCTCGAGCGCTACTGCTACGAGACGGGGATTGCACCGGGGACCGGAGTGCTGGGTGAGCAGGAGTCGCAGGCGCTGCTGGAGGAAGCTATCGGAGAGGCCGCCGGAGGCGAAGAGATAGAAACATTGGAACATCTCGCCTACCTCTTGGGTCACACCGAATACACTTTCGGGGGACAGGTCCATGACTGGGGCTCCGACGTGCGGAAGATGATCGAGCTGGCACGCTCCAACGATCTTTCCGGAGCGGATATTGTGAGTCATGCCGAACAGTCCGCTATTGAGCTGATCGAACTTATGCCCGCCGAAGAGACCCGGTGGGAGGCGCTGCGCCGGCGCATCCGGGACGAGGCGGAGCGGGCGCTCGGGGACTTCGATCCTGAGGACAGCACAGCAAAGACGAAAAAGGTAAAGAATACACTCCAGGCGATGTTCAGCACCTTTGATCGGGAGGGGACGGTCCGATGGAAGGATATCGAAAAGCTCGCTACCCTCGACCCTGGTAGAAAAAGCGAAGACGCGGTCGAGACCCTGAAGGCGGCGGCCGGGGAGTTCTCCGGTACCGAGCGCTACAAGGAGGATGTGCGCAGCTACATCCGCACCGCGGGAGCCGTTGCCGCGCGCACTCTGGAGATCCTCTCGCGGAAAAAGCGGGAGCTCGGTGTAATGGACTTTGTCGACCAGGAGGCCGGCATGCTGCGGGCGCTCGACTCGCAGGCGGTGCGGGAGAGAGTCTCCGGGGAGTTTTCGCTACTGGTGGTGGACGAGTTCCAGGACACCAGCCCCATCCAGCTCTCCATCTTTATGAAGCTCGCCGATGCGGGACTGCGCAGCATCTGGGTGGGAGATCCCAAACAGAGCATCTACGGTTTCCGGGAGGCCGACCCGGCCCTGATGCAGGCCTTGCTCTCTTCGCTTCCCGGCCGGAGCGTCAGCGACTCGCTTGATACCTCCTACCGTAGCCGCCCGGATTTGGTGAACTTCTCCAACGCCCTCTTTACCCGGGCTTTTGCACAGACTATGCCGGAGGTGAATGTGGCGCTGGAGGCTGCCCGCGACGACCATTCGCCGGATCAGCCGGCGGTGCAGCTCTGGATCTATCCCTACAGCAAAAACCGTACGAAGCAGGAGTACTTCCATCAAGCCCTGGCCGCCGGTATCGGGGAGCTGATCGAGGCCCGGGTGCCCGTGGAGAACCGGAATGCCGGCGAGGCAGGCGGGCAGCACCCTGTGGAGGCGGGGGACATTGCCGTGCTCTGCAGAACCTGGAGCCGGGCCGCCTCGCTGAGCCGGGCGCTCGAGGCGGCGGGCATTCCCGCGGTCATGCAGCGCCCCGGCCTTCTTTTCACCCCCGAGGGGGTGGCAGTACATGCGGCGCTGCGCTACCTTGCCGACCGGCGGGACTCCCTTGCCGTGGTGGAGATGCTCATGCTTGCCCGGGAGGAGGCCGATCCGGCTTCAGTGGTGGAGGAGCGGATCCACCATGTGAAGGCGGAGGAGTATGAGAGCTGGGCCGGGGATGAGCCACTGGTTGCGATGCTGGAGTCGCTGCGCCCGCAGCTGCACCACTATAGCTTGCCCGCGCTGTTCGATGTAATTACCGCCCGCGGGAATCTGGGCCGACTCATCGGCAGTTTCGGCGACCCGGGGCGGGTGGATGCGAATCTCGAGCGCCTGCGCGGGATGGTGGAGGAGTACAGCGAGAGCATGCTCCGCCTGGGCCGGGAGACGAGCATTGCAGGGCTTGCGGCGTACCTGGAGAAGACGGCGGATGAGAAGACGGACAGTCAGGCGGTCCGGCACACCGAAGGGGCGGTGCAGGTGAGCACCTATCATGGGGCAAAGGGGCTGGAGTGGCCGGTGGTTATTGCCGCCGACCTGAACAATGAGGCGACCCCCGCTCTTTTTACCACGGAAATCAGAGATTCGGGCTCCTTTTCCCCCGCAGATCCGCTCGCAGGCCGCAGCATCCGGTTTTGGCCCCTGCTTCCCACGGGCAAATCCGGTGTTGTGGCGGAGTGCATAAAAGCATCCCCGATCTACCACCGCCGCGAGTTGGCGGATGAGGCCGAGCACCACCGCCTCCTCTACGTAGGACTCACTCGGGCCAGGGACTACCTTATCCTGCCCGCCGATCAAAATGCACAGGGAGAGCTCAAAACGAAATGGATCGCCGGCGCCTACGGGGCGCAGGGGGATAACCTGGAGCTGCCGCAGAACCCGGGCATCCACGATGCGGTGGTCGAGTGGAACGGCAGGAGCGTGCCGGTTCATGTTAAAGAGCTCAGCCTTCACGAGGGGAGGGCGGGAGCCCGGAGGCCGGCCGTCGTGCGGGTGCCGAGCGAGAACCGGGGTCCAGCCGACTATCCGCCCTACATCATACGGCCCTCCGGATTTCACGAGGCCGCCGGAAGAGCTGCTGAGGCGAAGGGGGAGACACACGAGGAGGCGAGCGGAGAAGCGGACGTCGAGGGAGCGCTGCCCCTTGCGCCGGGAAATGTGGTCACCTACGGCAGGGATCTTTCTGCCGGCGCCGGCGACTTTGGCACAGACCTGGGGGAGGCCTGTCATGCGGTATTCGCCCGGAGCATCGGGTGCCGCCGGCGGCTGTCGGAAGATGAGGTTAGCCGGATGCTTGCCGCCTACGGTGCGGGTTCTTCGATATCCGCCGGACTGCTCGCCGAACAGGCGGAGAGCTTCCGCCTCTGGACAGGAGAAGCGTGGCCGGAGGCGGCCCCGGATATAGAGGTGAGCGGCTTTGCCGTCGTCGGCGGAAGGCGCGTGACCGCCCGCCTCGACCTGGTGATGGACAGCGGCGATGAGCTGGTGATCGTCGATCACAAGACCGTGGGAACGATTGAAGACCCAGCGGAGGCGGCACAGGAGTATGCGGGGCAGCTCTCTCTTTACCGCCTGGTAGCGGAGAAGGCGCAGAGCGGCAGGCGGGTGCGCACGCTGGTGAACTTTGTGCTGCAGGGGACGGTGGTGGAGCTCGAGGGTGGTGAGATCTAAGGGGCTAATCGGTGTCTCATCCTCACGAGTAGTACGGGCAGTACGAGTGGTGGGGCTCTTAGTCTAGGTATTTCAAAGCTCGCTTCACAGCCGACTTTACTCCCCGGTGAAGCGGTGCAGGCAGGTTTCCAGCCGGAAACCATTGCAGCTCCTGGAACTCGGCGTGGCGGCTGTTCATAACCTCCGGCGTTGTTACCTTCTCTATGTGCCAATGGTAGGTTTTCCAGTTGAACACGAAAGTTAAGCAGGTGAACACTCTCGACAATTGCTCTGCTTTGATTTCTTCCGTTCCGTGGATGGAGATTTCTTCGTCCAGCTCGCGCATGGCTGCTGCCTTGAAGTCGCGATCTCCTTTGTCTTTTTCGCCCCCCGAAATGCTCCATTTTCCCTTAACCGGATTGAATCTTCGTTTTCCGAGGAGCACGTTGAGCTCATTGTCTGCATCTCTTGCGGTCACCAGAATACCGGCGCCGGAATAGCGTCTACGAAAAATCGATTAACAGCGTTGGGTTTTTGCGAGGCGAAGCATTACGTGGTATCATGATTCAAGGAAAGGTATGGCGTATATGAGATATAGAACCCCTGTCACTTCTCTTGACCCCCAGTTCATTGAAGATATCCTCCACGACCCTCTTGCTATGCTGGTGAACACGGCCTTTGGCGAGCCCCGGTATGCGGTTTGGGGCATGCAGAGTCCCGCTGCTTCCCGTCTCTACTCTCACGAAGTAATGCCGGCGGAAGTGGACGTTGCCGG
>CAYFUX010000041.1:15688-26601 GCA_964346455.1 uncultured Spirochaetaceae bacterium | reverse complement strand
CGGGGGAATCGATGAACTCTGCGGAGGGGCCGAAGAGAATATTACCGTTGGTCGTCGGGGTGAGGTGCACCCCCAGACCGCGGCCGTCGGCATGGGGGACGGGATAGACGGCCATATCGAGAAGGCCGGCATGCTCGCGGTCGAGGATGTGATACTCCCCGCGGACGGGATGGATGCGTTCTTCGAACTCCGGGGAGACCATGCGGGCTATCCGGTCCGAGGCAAGTCCGGCGGCGTTGATCACCAGGCGGCTGCGGAATCTGCGGCCGCCGGCTCGAATGACGAAGCCCTCTTCATCGGCGCCGGTAGATTGGTCTTCGGGAGTACTTCCACCGGAGGGTGGTTCGATTGCGGTCACTTCCCTGTTCAGCATGATATGCGCGCCGTTCTCCGCCGCATTTTCCGCCAGGGCAACGGTGAACTGGAAGGGATTGATAATGCCGGTGGACTCGGAGAAGAGCGCCCATTTTCCGCGGACCCCGGGGGCGAGTTGGGCTATTCTGCGCTCATCGACGATGGAGAGGCCGCTGCAGCCGTTGCGGCGCCCCTGCTCGAGCAGACGTTCAAGCTGCCCTCGCTCTGCGTCGTCCTTGGCTACCACCAGTTTCTTGCACATGCGGCTCTCTACATCGAGTTCCCGGGCTAGATCGGGAAAGTAGGCGAGCCCTTCGATGTTAAAGCGCGCTTTTAGCGTGCCCGGTTTGACGTTAAAGCCCGCATGAAGGACGCCGCTGTTGGCCTTACTGATCCCTTCGGCCACATCCTCCTCACGTTCGAGGAGGAGCACCCGCAGCCGGTAGCGGGTGAGGTCTCTGGCAATCGCCGACCCGACCACCCCGCCACCGATGATCGCCACATCGTAGACTTGCTTCATAGCCTCACTGTAGCGGACTGTCGGTCGATGTTCCATCCCCTGCACCGGAACCGGCGGAGGGATGCCCGCTGCCTGAGCCGCTATTGCTGTCCTCCCCGCTATTGCTGTCCGCCCCTCGTGGGCTGCCCCGAAAGGCGAGGTAGGGAACGATCCGGTCGTTTTGGAATGCGCCGGTACCATCGTAGGTGATAGAGACCACCGGAACGCCGGTGACCCGCTCTATGTCGCGGTTCATCGCCTCGGTAACCAGGGCGGGGCAGCAGAAGGAGGGGCTTGCCTGGACGAAAAGGGCGATATCGTCGTGCTCCTTCAGCAGGTGAAAGACCTTGAGCACGTTCTCCAGGCTTTCTCCCTCATTTTCTACTCTCAGGTCGAAGGTGGCGAGCAAGTCTTCCACCTCCTTGCGCCCGGTGGTATCGATAGAGTCGTCGAGGTACTGCCGGAAGTAGGAATAGTAGCGCCGCTCGATCAGCTCCATCGCCTTGAGCAGAGAGCGGTTTTTGAGCCAGGTAAGGTAATTGCCGCTCTTGAACCAGCGGCGGAAGTAGGCACCGGCGATGATCTTGGTGTACTCGTTATAGGGCGTGGTAATGACCTCGCCGCCGGCTTCTTCCACTGTGCGGATAAGATCTTGATTCATGACGTCGTTGTCGCGGACGTAGAGATCGCCGAATATCGCTACTTTGGGACGCTGCTCATCTCTTCGGGGTATTGCTTCAAAGGCTTCGATGACGGTGGAGAGCGTTTCGTCGAGCTCGCGCTCTCCCTCGAAGGCTTTTACCAGTTCTGCATGTGTCTCCCGGGCCACCCGATCGGTGTCGCCGGGGTTGATTTCATAGGGCCGGGTGCGGCAGATGAGGCGCCGCAGGACGCCGCCGAACATATAGGCGAGATAGGCGCTGATGCTCAGGCGGGGGGAAAGTTCCGCATGGGAGAGTTCGCCCAGGTAGACCCCGAGCTTTTCCATGCCGCCGCCGGTTTCTTCAAAGAGGGTTTTTATGTAGTAGGGGTACATGGGCAGGTTGCACGCGACCTCCGCCTCCGCAATCCACAGGGCGGTTTTTTCGGGGTCCAAATTGTAACGGCGGACATAGTCCATCGCTTCCTGGGCGATAATATTAACCGGCAGACACTGCCCGGTGTTGAGGGACATGCTCTTTTGGATATCCTCCGGCGACTCTTCGAGAATCCGTACATCGTAGCCGGCCCCCCGCAGGTTCGCGGCTACCAGCGGATTGGTAATGGGGTCCCAGTTAGGGAAGAGCAGGGTCTTGCCCTGCAGCTCCGTCTCTACCATCGGGTTTGCCTTGCGGCGGAGCCCCTGCTGGAACTGCTTTCCCAGCTGGGAGATGGAGCTGCGCAGCGAGGCGGAGCCTTGCCACAAAGAGTGAAGGCTGTTCTCCCCGCGAGCGCCGGGAGAGGGGGCGCCTTGCTCGCCGGCCGGGCTGTGGCCGCTTTGCTCGCCGGCCGGGCTGTGGCCGCCGGCTGCCCCGGATTCTTCCGCAGTGAGAGCCGTCTGCTGCAATTCCCGGCGGTAGTGGTTGCGGAAGGCGCGGACGCCCGCCTCTATGCGGGTCTCATACCCGATGCTGGAGTCGTGTTCGTCGAGCTGCAGAATAAGATAGGGCTTGCCGACTGCATCGAGAATACGCTTGAAGTAGTCCATTGTGAAGGAGTCGGGGGAGCATTTGAAACTGGTTACATAGACCGGATAGAGCCCCGGCGTGTTGGCCGCGTACGCGGCGGCCCGAAGAATTTGAGCGGCGTAGTTCCAGTGGAAAATTTTCAGCAGCGGAGCGATTTCGGCTTCACTTTCCTCATCGGGGGGTAGCATATCCTGGAAGAATGCTTTCACGCCCTGGGTGCCAAAGATCTCCGGAATCCGATTGTTCATCTGTGGAGAGAGAACCGTGTAGGGACGTCCGGTAATGACCACCTGTACATCCTCCGGCTCTTCACCGCCGGCGTGATCACGGTAGATCTCCTTCAACGACTCCTGGGAACGTTCCTGAAACTGCACCGCTTTGCTCCACGCGCCGGCAATATCGAAGAGGCTGATATGGGGATACACTTCGTTGAGGGCCCGGTAGAGCTCCTGGACGTTGCCGGTGAAGTTGTTCATGCGGATGAGCGGCCGGAGCGACTCGATGCCGTAGTGACGGCGTGCGATAGCCGAGACAACCGGAGAACTGTACTGAGTGTAGTAGCAGAGCTTGCGGTCCTGTTTGTCTTCGTCCTTTCGCTTTCTCCCCTCGATATACACCGGCAAAAAGAGCAGCTCCGCCCGTTCGGCCAGATACGCGGCGTGGCCGTGGTAGGCGGTCATTGGAGCGCAGAACTCGGCGCCGGTGATGCCTTTGCCCTCCTTTATCGGCTGGCTGCAGTGTTCGCTGGTGACGGTCGGGATTTCGAGTTCGGCAAAGAAGGTTTTCCACAGGGGCAGCTCCTCCGCCATGTGAAGTCCGCTGGGAAGCCCCAGCAGCCGGCGGCCTGCGGGAATCTGCTCCCGTGTGCGCTTTGTCTCTTCCTGCAAGGCAAAGGCCCGGCGGCGGCTCTTCAAAAGGTCGAAGCCGGAGGTATTGCGGTTCACATACTTCTTGGTGTCGTAGTCGCGGCCACAGAGAAATCCGAAGGCCTCTATTTCTCCCCGTACCTCCGCGATGCGGAGACGGCAGTGATTGGTGCACAGTTCACAGGTCTCCGAGCGGACCGGAGTCTCTTCCCGGTGCAGAGCGAGACCGCGGAAGGTACTTGCTCCGGCGTGCTCTTCGGCGGTGATGATCGCCGCTCCGAGGGCCCCGGTGAGATGGCAGTACTTGGAGACGAACAGCGGCCGGCCGAGTTTCTGCTCGAAGGCGGCGACGAGGGCGCGGTTTTTGGCGGTGGCGCCCTGAAAACAGACCCGCTCGCCGATATGCGCCTCGGTGGCGACCTTCTGCAGGTAATTTTCCCGCACGGAGAAGAGGGCCGCCGAGAGCAGCTCGTTGACGCTGTAGTTTTTATTCAGATAGTGGTTGATGTCCCGCTCCATAAAGACGGTGCAGCGGTCGCTGGTCAAAGGGGCCGGCCGGCCCTCCGCACGATCGGCATACTCCGACAGCGGAACGCCGAGCTTGTCGGCCTGTTCCTCGATGAAGCTTCCCGTTCCGGCGGCGCAGATGGTGTTCATTTGGCAGTAGGTCACCATTCCGTCGCGCATGGTGGTAAACTTCGAGTCCTGCCCCCCGATCTCGATGATGGTGTCGATCTCCGGGTTTAGCTCGTAGGCTGCCCGGGCATGGGCGGTGATCTCATCCACTACCGTGTCGGCGCCGATGACTTTGCCGACAAACTTACGCCCGGAGCCGGTAGTAGCGGCGCCGGTGATGCGGAGATTGAGGCGGTGATCGTCCGCCGCGGCCTCTGCCGTCTCAAAAATCGCTTTCACCGCCTCTAAGGGTTTTCCGGAGGTGCGGGTGTAGAAACCGGCGTAGACCGTCCCCTCCTGCTCCCCGTCGGAGGGGGCGGCGTAGAGAACCGCCTTGGTGCTGGTGGAGCCGATGTCGATCCCCAGAATGGCATGCAGCTCCGTCTCCCGGGCAAGGCGGGTGTAAATCTCCACCTCCACCGGTTTTTTTTCCTCCCGGGCGGAATAGACGTAGGACTCCTCTCCGGAAAAGTCGGGATAGTCGGTCAGCTCCAAGCTCAGCGGCTTGAAAAAATACTCCTTCTCCCTCTCTTCTCCCTCCACGAGCGCGGCGGCGGCCTCTGTACCCTCACTCTGCGGCAGAGTGTCGGCGGTGCGCGACCGGTGCTCGAGGTCGTCTTCGGCGGCGTTCTCCATCCGTTCCAACTGCACCAGAGCGGCCCCGTAGGCACCGTAGATGTGGCTCAGCTCGCCGGTGTGAATCGGGGCGCTCAGCAGGTGCTTGAGGTGGTGTACCACCGCTTCGTTCCGGGCCACCCCGCCGGCGAGGACGATCGGCTCCGGCGGCGCTTCGTCGGTCACCAGGGTGTCGGCGATATTCTTGGCCAGTCCGAGACAGAGCCCGTCGCAGATCTCTTCGAGAGTGTAGCCCTCTGCCTGCGAGTGGATGAGGTCCGTTTTGGCGAATACGGCGCAGCGGCTGGCGATCTTGGGAGCTTCGCCCTGATTCCGCATTGCCATGCTGCTCAACTCGGCGCTGCCGGATAGGGAGAGGCGCCGGGACTGCTGATCGAGAAAACTGCCGGTGCCCGCGGCGCAGGAGGAGTTGGTGATCAGCCGGCGGTAGGCCCCTTGTTCGTCGAAGTGGATCATGGAGAAGCGCTCGCCACCCACAATCAGCAGTGAACCGATCTCCCTATTGCGCTCCCGTGCGGCGGCGATCGCCGCCACCCGGTCGTCGATTCGGTGGGCACCGGAGAGGATGTCCGGGCTCTGGGCGGTGCGGACCGCCACTTCGGTTCCATCGGCCTCTACTGCTGCCATGGCATGCCGGGTCTCCTGTTCTATATTTCCGTGGTGGAAGCGGTAATCGTGAGCGAGGAGCGTTCCCTCCTCATCGACGAGGGCCGCACCTACGGCGACCGAACCTATATCCACAGCTAGTACGCGCATATCGGTCTACTCCTTATTGGATTCGTATTTTATTTGCAGTTCGTACTTTGAGATGAATTTCGAAATACAGAGTATGACCGGCCCGCGCCGGAATATTCAAGGGGGTTTTGACGAGGAGGGGCGAATTTCCAGCACCTTTGCCCCGCTTACGCCCCCTGCTTTTAGCTTTTCCAGAGCTCGACCGGCCTCCTCGAGCGGAGCGATAGCATCGAAGGTAACCGCTTTCATTGTACACCTCCCGGTCTACGTATAGCGCTTTGGGCCGAGGGGCGCAAAACGGTGTGCTAGGCGCAAAACGGAAAAGAGCGGTTTACTCTCCCCCCTCTGTGGTATACCATTTTATGGAGAATTGCGGGAGGCAAGACCATGAGTGGACGATTCGATATGATCGGACTTTTTGTAGAGAACCTGCATGCAATGGTGCGGTTTTATCGGGATGTGTTGGGAATATCCATCGAGTGGGACGGAGAAGGGCCGTATGCGGAGTTCGATCATCGGGGAATTCGCTTCAGCATGTACGAACGGCGGCGGCTTCCCGAACTGCTGGGAACCGAGCCGGATTTTCCCGCCGGGCTCAACGGCACGTTTGAGCTGGCCATTAACGTGGGGCCGCCGGAGAAGGTGGATGAGATGTTTGAAACGGTGGTAGAGAAGGGCGGCTTCGTGGTCTATCCGCCCCGGGACGAGCCCTGGAATATGCGATCGGCCATGATCACCGACCCGGAGGGGAATCTTATCGAACTCGCCTCCGATTTTTGGGAGTAAGGCATGGAACTGACCCCGCGGCTCTTTGAGGTCGCTCTTCAGGATGCGGTGCATCGGCAGGAGGAGTTTCTTCGCCGTCGGTGCTCGCCGGCTTGGAAGCCGAAATGGAGCCGGAGGAGATTGCCCGGCAGACCGGAGTGGCCCGTGCGAGGGTAGAAGAAATGACGGAACTGATGCAAAGGGCCTATCACATGCGCCACCATTCAATAGTACCGGTGATCCCTCGGGAGGTCTTGTTTGGCCCGCAGTAGGGCCCCGGCCGGCTTGGAGGCGACTACCCGGGCGGCAACCTTCAACGTTCGCTATGACGATGCGATGGGAAAAGCGGAGGAGCGCCGAGGACACGCCCGGGAGGTAGCGAAGACCATTCGCCGGCTTGATGCGGACATCCTTTGTTTGCAGGAGGTCATTTCACTGTGCGGACGTGCGACGGCGGAGGAGAACTTTCTGCGCCGTTTTCTTGAGAGGGAGCTGGAGGAGTGGTTCGGGGTCTTTCCTGACACCGGCAGCCGCCTCTCCGAGGCAGGACCAATTTTTTTGCGGCGCCGGTGCTACCGAATCGTGGAGCAGGGGAGCTTCTGGTTTAGCGATAGTCCCGAGGTGCCGGATTCCGTCGGGTGGGGGAACGAGCTGCCGCGTTTCTGTACCTGGGTGCTGGCAGAGGAAAAGGAGAGCGGAAAGCAGCTGCTCGCGGCCAATGTGCACTTGGATCACCGTTCGGGCCGCTCACGGCTCCGGGCAGCCCGCATGCTGCGCAGCAGGCTCCCCCGAATTGCCGGGAAGACGCCGATACTGTTGGCCGGCGATTTTAATGCCGGCCGCCGCTCGCGGGTGCAGCGCGAGCTGTTGCGGAGTTATGTGCGTGCTCTGCGGCTCAAGGAGGCGACACTTCCGGCGCCGCTGCCGCGGCAGATCGATCAGATCTTCCTCTCCCCTGGTGTTCGAGTGCTGCAAAGCTTTATACTGGAGAGTGAAGGGCGGCGCCGCAGGGGACGCCATGCCGACCATCGGCCGTGTGCGGCAGACTTGATGGTCCCGAAACAAGGAGAGGAGAGACGCAGCAGATGAGGTATACCAGTGAGACATCGGATGAAGCGACGGCGGCCGGTCCGATGCTGAACTCCTCCGGCATAGAGGCCGTTTTGATTGCCTGTACGGACTGTACAGACATCTCTGCACCGCCCCGGGGGAAACGAAAACAGTGATGGTCTGGGAACTCCTCTTGCTTTTTGGCGGATTTGTGCCTGTGATTCTCGGGGCGCGCTGGTTTGTCGAGGGGGCGGCCACGGCGGCCCGCATTCTCCGGGTGCCGCCCATGGCTGTCGGCCTTACGCTAGTAGCCTTCGGCACCTCGATGCCCGAGCTGGTGGTCAATCTTACGGGCGCCGGACGACAGCAGGGAGAACTGGTACTGGGAAATGTGCTGGGCAGTAATGTGTTCAACCTGCTCCTGATCCTCGGGGCCGCCGCGCTAGTGCGGAAGTTGCCGGTGAATCGGCGCACGACATGGATTGAAATTCCACTTACCCTTGCGGCGGCGACGGCTCTACTCGCCGTAAGCGGTGACCGGGTGTTGGACGGCGCCGGGGCAATGGTGGAGCGCAGCGAGGGGCTCGTGCTACTGATCTTCTTTGCCGTGTTTATCGGCTATGTAATCTCGCTGCTGCATTCGGAAGAGCTGCCTCCGGAGGAGGTGGCGTTTCTCGCTACGGAAGCAATGCCGCTTACGTCCACATCCTCCCTACCGTCCGCGAAGGAGTCCGGCGGCCGGCCCGGCATTGCCGCGCAGGTTATAAAGGTCCTTGGCGGGGCGTTGATCCTAATAGTCGGGGCGCAGGCGGTGGTTATAGGGGCGGAGGCCACCGCGCTCCGGTTGGGTATGAGCGAGCGGCTGGTAGCCTTGACCGTAATAGCTGCCGGCACCTCCCTACCGGAACTCGTCACTTCCGTCACCGCCGCCCGGAAGGGGGAGACCGATTTGGCGGTGGGGAACGTCGTAGGGTCGAACATTTTCAACTCCTTTCTGGTGCTCGGGCTGTCGGCGCTGATCTCCCCGATCGCCGTCACAGCGGAGGCGGGAGTGGAACTCTTGGTCAATTTGGGAGGGACGCTGCTGCTTTTTCTCTTCGTGTTCACAGGCCGCGGAAGGGCGGTGGAGCGCTGGGAGGGCGGACTGTTTTTGCTGCTTTTTGCCGCATATATGGCAGTCGTGTTTGGGCTGTGACCCCCTTGTGGGGAATCGGCCCCCGAGATTCGCTTGCGAGTCTCAAGCCGGCGGGACCGGCCGGCGGCCGCGCTTTCTTTCAGCCCGGCGGCGGGAGCGGGAGCTGCGGCGCAGGTTGGTCATGGTGACCCCGATGATGACCACTGCACCGCCTATAAGCTGGAGCTCCCCGAGACGCTCGCCAAGCAGGGTGGCGGAGACGAGCACTGAAACCACCGGAATCCCGTTGAGAAAGACCGCCGCCCGGGAGGCGGTGATGCGGCTGAGGGCAAAATTGTAGCTGAAAAAGGCCACGAGCGTGGCAAAGATGATCAAAAAGAGAAGAGCCAAAATCGACTCCGGCCCCACCGCTTCCCACTGTACCGCCGGAAGGCGCAGTAGAAAGATGGGGAAAAAGATAATTCCGCCGTAGACTACCTGATAGGAGGTGAGTTCCATCGTGGTCACCTCGGTAGAGAGATGGCGGGCGATAATCATATAGAGCGCCGCCGAGAACACCGCCCCGAGGATCAGGAGGTTCCCCGTCAGAGAGCTGGAGGCGTAGTCCGGATTGTCGTCGAAGGCGGCCAGCAGAACCACCCCCAGTACCGAAAGCACGACCCCGCACCATTCGCGAAAGGAGAGCCGCTCGGCAAGGAAGATCCCCGCCAGCAACGCCACTACCGCCGGTACTGCAGCGATGATAATGCTCGCTGAACTGGCGGAGGTGAACTGCATGCCGATCGACTCGAAGGCGAAATAGAGCACCGGCTCGAAAAGCGCCATGAGCGCCAGTTTTGCATGGGTCCTGCGGGAGAGGGGACGCCTGCGACGCAGCAGGAAGAGGGCGAAGAATATCGAGGCCCCGGCGAAGCGAAGAAAGACGTACGCCATTGGAGGAAAGCCGCGGAGAACCATCTTGGTGGCGGGGAATGAGCTGCCCCAGAACAGCACCGCCAATGCGAGTGCGATATAGGTGGTCAGCAGGGCCGGGTATTTGCTGTGGGAGGCAGAGTTGGGGGACATGGTCGCTCTCCGGTTCCTGGTATTAGTATACTGCTGCCGTCTCCACGGCAGCGCCAGTCCCATCTTCTTCGGAACGCTGAGAGATGTCAAGCGCGGCCGTGAGAGCCAGTAGCGGGGCTTGGTAGCGGGGCGACGCACGAGCTGTTATACTGCAGCGGAGCGAGCAATGATATCGTCACAGTAAGGAGAGGCAGCAGTGCAGGTACGCGTTTTGATCACCGGGGGAACTTTCGACAAGCACTACGATGCGCTCCAGGGGGAGCTTACATTTCAAGATACGCATCTGCCGAAGATACTGGAGAATGTGCGCTGCACGCTTCCGGTGGAACTGGAGATCAACCAGTTGATCGACAGCCTGGAGATGGTGATGGAGAATCGGATGAAAATCCTGGACTCCTGCCGTAAAGCCCCGGAGAATCGGATTGTGGTGACTCACGGGACCGACACTATGGCCGAAACTGCCCGGGTCCTTGGGACGGCGAAAATGGAGAAAACGGTGGTCATCACCGGCGCGATGATTCCGTATACAGTCGTCGGTTCGGATGCGCTGTTTAACCTGGGAGCCGCTCTCTCGGCTGTGCAGGTGCTTGAGCCGGGGGTCTATATCGCCATGAACGGCCGGATATTTGACTGGGACAATGTGCAGAAAAACCGGCAGCGCGGTGTATTCGAGCCGGTCATCGAGAAGAGCTAATCCCCCGGGTTTTCAGGAGGGGCGCTTGTCTGTATCGAAGACCGCTGGGCGGCGGGCTCATGTGGAATGCTGCGCGTTTGCCGAGCCGTTCGCCTGCTCGCAGGCGTAGCGGAAACTCTCCTCCGCCAGTTCCAGAAAGTCTTCCGGCAGGTCTTGTTCAAGCATCTGCCCCAGCACCTCACAGGCCAAGCCGTACTCCTCGTACTGAATGTGAGCCATAGCCAGCGCGTAGGCAGTGCGGTAGTCCTCGGGGTCCAGTTCGTAGGAGCGGCGGAACTGTTCGTAGCTTTGCTCCGGCTCGTTTAGCTGATTGTGAACCACCCCGAGGTTACGTTTTATGGAGGCGCTGTCGGGCATGAGCTCTGCCGCGCGAAGCAGGTACTCCTTTGCGTGCCGGTAGTTGCTGCGTTTGAACTCCGCGCAGCCGCACGCCTCCAGCGCTCCTGGATGGGTGTCGTTGAGGGTGAGGAAAAACTCCAGCGCCTTCAGAGCCTTCCCGGGTTCCTCGTTCTCGGTGTAGGCCACCCCGAGCCGCCAGAGCGCATCCGGGTCGTCCGGCTCTTCCTGGAGAAGTCGTGTCAAATAGGGGATAGCTTCGTCGTAGCGCCCTTCCGCGAGAAGGGTGTCGGTGTACTCTATATGTTCTTCTGCTGCCATACCTGCTACCCCCAGTATACTACATCTATTCCCCTTAAGAAAATGACCGCCCGGGATTTCGCCGCACATTTGCTTCCGGAAGCCCTGGACTGGCCGGAAGCCCTGGACTGGCCGG
>CAYFUX010000041.1:0-15588 GCA_964346455.1 uncultured Spirochaetaceae bacterium | reverse complement strand
GGCAGCCCTGGACTCGCGCTCGGCGGAGAGGGGGAGTTCAGTGCTTGCCCAGACGCTGTTCCACCGCCTTCATATCGGGGTCCACCGACTCCGGCAGCGCTATCGCATCCGTCACCGCTTTCATATCCTTGAATCCGATACCCGTGAGCAGCACCACTGCCTCTTCGTCGGGGCGGAGGCGTTCGCGGTCGGCCAGGAATCCGGCCCAGGCGGCGGCCGCAGCAGGCTCTACAAAGGCTCCCGCTTCCGCGGCCAGTTCCAGTTGTGCGGCGGTGATCGCTTCGTCGCTCACCTCGAGCGCGTAAGCGCCGCAGGCGTCGATATACTCCACCGCCATCCGCCCGTTGGCCGGACTGGCCACAGAGATGGAGTCCGCCCGGGTAGTCGCCTCGTCGAGGGTGTTCATCGCCCCGCTTTTCCAGGCGCGGGAGATGGCGTTCGATTTTTCCGATTGTACCGCCACAAGGCGCGGCATGCGCTCGATCAGCCCGGCGGTGAGCAGGTCGTAGAAACCCTTGTACACACCCCCGTAGATTACGCCGTCGCCGGTGGGGACGTAGACTACGTCGGGCGCGCGGCCGCCGAGGTCGTTGTACAGCTCGATGGAGATCGATTTCTTTCCCTCGGTGGTCATGGGGTTGAAGGCGGTGTTGCGGTTGATTCCGCCGTGCTTCTTGGTGTAGTCCAGCGCCAGGGTGAAGGCGGCATCGTAGGTGCCGCGCACCGGAAGGACCTTGGTGCCGTAGAGGACCGACTGCAGCAGTTTATTCTCCGGGGCCGTTTCGGGAACAAAGAGGATGATCTCCAGGCCGTAGGCGGCTCCGGCACAGGCCATCGCCGATCCGGCGTTGCCGGTGGAGGCAACGGTCACCGTTCCTTCCCCGTAATAGAGCGCCTGGGCGGCAATCAATTGACTGGCCCGGTCTTTGAAGGAGCCGGAGGGATTCATGCCGTCGTTCTTCAGCAGGAGCTCCGGGGCCCGATGCTTCTCCCGCAGTCTGGCCGGGGCGATCAGCGGGGTGTTGCCCACCGGATAGGTTTGGGCATGAGGAATTGGATAGGGCATAAAATCCTCGGCGGTAACCTCAGGTTTGTCCCGCAGGCTCTGTAGATAGTCGGGATCGAGGTACACCTTTAAGTTTCCCTTTTGCATCTCTCCCGGCGCCTCGGTGCCGCCGCAGCGGGGGCAACGGTACATAATTGCCGATTCGGTATATTCGCCTCCACAGTCAACACAAGTATAGATGAAGTCCATGCTACTCTCCTCCTTCTAACGGCAGGGCTTCGTGCCGCTGCCTCCGAGAATGGATCCCGGTACAAAGCCCGGGAACAGCGCCCGGTAAAATGAAAGGCCGGCCGGCTTGTGCACCGGACCGGCCTTTCGTTATTGAAACTTCCGTTATCGAAATGGGATTGCAAACGGAAAACTTACAGCAATCCCGTCTCCCGGTTGAACTCTTCGATCAGTCGGTCGATCTCTTTTGTCTGCTGCTGGATATTCTCCCAGTAGTCGCGGTCGTACCACTGATCGTTGAGCTCCTGGAGCTCTTTTCCCTGCTGCTCTATCCAGGTGTAATATTTCAGATTGTGTACCCGCAGCCGCTCGTAGTAGGACAGTTCCGTCATGTTGTCAATGCCCTGGCTGTCGAGGGATTTGTATTTGACCATCGCCGCCTGAGTGGTGTTCAGAGTACCTTTCTTGGCTTCCATTTCTCTGAGACGGGAGCCGTAGAGCTCCATGGAGTCGGTGGCCACGGTGACGACCACGTCGTCCTCGTCCATCTCATAGTACTTGGCCATTTTGATGGCACCGATGACGTTGGCCCAGCCGGAGATTCCCAGCAGATCCGCTTGATCGACAAAATCTTGGGGAACGCCCTGGCTCTTGAGATATTCCTTGCCGCTCTCCTCGTTTGCGAGGCGGATCAGGTCCATCGTGTCGTTGTCGTCCACGGCAATAACCATGTCGGTGTTGCGGACGTTGTGAATCCACGGAACGTGCTTGTCGCCGATCCCCTCGATTCTGTGGGCGCCAAAGCCGTTGCGCAGGAGGGTGGGGCACTGCAGCGCCTCTCCGGCTGCCATCTTTAGCTCTGGATACTGTTGCTTCAGGTAATCTCCCGCTCCCAGGGTGCCGCCGGAGCCGGTGGTGGCGACATAGCCGCGCAGGCGGCGGGGATCGTCGATTTCCTTCTCCAGCATATCCCGGATGGCGCTGCCGGTGATATTGTAGTGCCACAGGTAGTTGCCCAGCTGATCAAACTGGTTGAAAATAACGATGTCGTCGCCGCGCTCCGCTTCCAGCTCATGGCACTTGTCAAAAATCTCCTTTACGTTGCTCTCGCTCCCGGGGGTTGCAATGACCTCCCCGGCAACTTTTTGCAGCCAATTAAAGCGCTCCTCGCTCATCTCCTGAGGGAGAATGGCGATGGAGTCGCACGCCAGCAAATCGGAATTATAGGCGCCGCCGCGGCAATAGTTGCCGGTAGAGGGCCATACCGCTTTCTGGCGGGTGGAGTCAAACGTGCCGGTGACCAGCTCGGGGGCTAAGCAGCCGTAGGTAGCGCCCACCTTGTGGGCTCCGGTGGGAAACCATTTGCCCACCAGGACGAGGATGCGCGCACTGGTACCGCTGATCTCTTTGGGAATCTCGATGTAGTTGACACCACTGTAGGTACCGCCGCTTTGGGTCGGTTCGTTCTGCCAGGTAATGCGGAACAGATTGAGGGGGTTGATGTCCCAGAGTCCCACATTTTTCAGTTTCTCTTTAATCGATTCGGGGATGCGGGAAGGATCCTGCATCTGCTCGAAGGTGGGAAGAATAATATTCTGCTCGCGGCAGCGCTGAATATTTTTTTTCCGCACCTCATTGTTCGTTTTCAGATCTATCATCTATAGCCCTCTCTTTGAATGGAATTGTGTAACCGGCAACTCCCGGAAAGGTCCGGAACACGGAGACATTCCTTTGCGTACGACCTCGGACCCTGTAATTTTCTTAATACAAATGGGGGGTGCCGTCAACCCAAACGGGTTGAAAAATGTTGCAAATTGTTGCAATTATTTTATTGACAACTCATATACAGGGGGTACAATGGTGCTGCATGGAGTTTTTGGAACTACGGTTCCAAGGATGATATACTACCCCTATTTAACAGAGGAGACGCTATGGGCGATATAATGAGGCCGATTCCGTTCAAGGAATTGACGCGACGAATTTTCTCCGAGTTCCGTAAGGAACGGGCGATTTTTGGCATTCCGGAGCTGCACTTTTTCTCCAAGCAAAACAATAAGACGATCACTACCTTCAACGACCGCTGCGACACCCCGATCGGGCCCGCCGCCGGTCCTCACACGCAGATGGCGCAAAACATTGTGGCAAGCTACATGGCCGGCGGCCGTTTCATGGAGCTGAAAACGGTGCAGAAACTCGAAGATCTGGACATCGAGAAACCCTGCATCGATGCCCGGGACGAGTGCTACAACACCGAGTGGTCCACCGAGTTCACTCTGGAGAAGGCCTACGATGAGTATGTGAAGGCCTGGGTGCTGCTGCACTTGCTGGAGGAGGTTTTCGAGTTGCGCCTCGATCGGCAGCGCTCCTTCATTTTTAATATGAGCGTCGGTTACGATCTGGAGGGGATCAAGACCCCCAAGATGGACAGCTTCATCAATAATATGATCGACGCTTCCGGCAGCGAGTATTTTCAGCGTTATCTGCGGGAGCTCGAGGAGCTGATAGAGGAAGGGAACTTTCTGGACGGCACCGGCTATGAGCACCGGCTTACCGCGCTGAAGGGGCTTTCCGAACGCATTCCCGCCCGCATCTCCCCCTCCGTGACGCTGAGCACCATGCACGGCGCTCCCCCCGACGAGCAGGAGGCGATCTGCGCCTACATGCTCAGCGAGAAGCAGATCGACACCTATATTAAACTCAACCCCACGCTGCTCGGCTACGAGAAGGTCCGGAGTATTCTGGACAGCCTGGAGTTCGAGTATCTCCACCTCGATCCGGCCTCCTTTGACAAGGAGCTGCAGTACTCCGATGCAGTGGCTATGCTCGGCCGCCTGCAGGAGCTGGCCAAGAAGGAAGGGAAGGCCTTTGGCATCAAGCTTTCCAATACCCTCGGCTCCATTAACGATCAAGGGCAGCTCCCCGGGGACGATATGTTCATGTCGGGCCGCGCCCTCTTTCCCCTCACTATTAATGTAGCGGCAAAATTGGCGGAGGAGTTCGACGGAACCCTGCCTATCTCTTACTCCGGCGGGGCGAACGCCTTTAACGTACGGCAGCTCTTCGAGAGCGGAATTCGGCCCATCACTCTGGCCACCGATATGCTGAAGCCCGGCGGCTATATGAGAATGAAGGAGATGGCGCTGCAGCTGGAGACCTCCGATGCCTGGGATATGCCGCAGGTGGATCCCAAAGCGGTTCGGACCCTCGCCGACGCCTCCCTCGAGGTGGACTATGCCAAGAAAGAGTTTCGCGGCGAGGATGTGATCTCCACCGGCGAGCCGCTGCCGCTCTTCGACTGTTATGTGGCGCCCTGCGTCTCCGCCTGTCCCGTGCACCAGGATGTACCCGAGTACATTCGTCTTGTGGGACAGGGACGCTACGAGGAGGCGCTGCGGCTGATCTACGAAACCAACGCCCTGCCCAACATCACCGGTCACATCTGCGACCACCAGTGCATGTTCAACTGTACCCGCCTCGATTACGAGGGGGCGGTGGACATCCGCGATATGAAGCGCATAGCGGCCCAGCAGGGCTGGGAGCAGTACATGAAGAGCTGGAAGAAGCCGGAGCAGAAGCGGGGAGCACACGTTGCGGTGGTAGGTGCCGGTCCCGCCGGTCTCGGCGCCGCCTACTTCCTGGCTCGCGAAGGCTTCCCGGTGACGGTCTTCGAGCGGCAGAAGTCGGCCGGCGGGGTCGTCGAGCATGTCGTACCGGCCTTCCGCATCCCCCATGAGGCGGTGGAGAAGGACGTGGAGTTTATCAAGAGCCACGGCGTTGAGTTCGAGTTTGGCGCCGATCCGGCAAAGCTCTCCGTCGACGCGCTCAAAGAGAACGGCTTCGATTACATCTTTCTGGGCATCGGAGCGGAGAAAGACAAAGAGCTGCGTATCGACGGGAAGGACGAGCGGGTGATCGAGTCCCTCAGCTTTCTGCGGGACTACCGCAATGATCCGAGCTCGGTGAGCCTCGGGGAGAACGTGGTCATCGTCGGCGGCGGCGATGTGGCCATGGATTGCGCCCAGGCCTGCGGCAAGTCTCCGGGAGTGAAAAACGTGACGGTGCTGTACCGGCGCGCCAAGCAGCAGATGCCCGCCGAGTCGGAAGAGTTCCGGGCGGCCGGCGAGGCCGGTGCGCAGTTCCGTTTCCTCCGCAATCCCGAAGCGCTCGCCGCCGACGGTACGCTCACGGTCCGGGTGATGCAGCTGGGTCAGAAGGACGCCAGCGGCCGGGCCCGTCCCGAGCCCACTGACCAGACGGAGACCGTGAAGGCCGACACCATCATCACCGCCATCGGGCAGGATGTGGACGGCGACTACCTGCAGTCTTTCGGCATACCGGTGAACGAGCGGGGCAATCCGATCGTTGACGAGAAGAGCCTGGAGACGAAGAGGGAGAACGTCTTTATCGGCGGCGACGCTCAGACCGGCGCCTCTTCCATTATCGCCGGAGTGGCCGGCGGAAAGCAGGCGGCGGAGTCGATTATTCGCAAAGAGGATCCCAGCTGGAAGCCGGGCTATCCGATGCCGAAGGTGGAGGAGAAGCAGATCAAAGAGCAGGTTCTCTCCCGCAAGGGAGCGGCCCTGGTGCCCTCCTATGCGGAGAGGCTCACCGAGGATCGGGAAATCGCCCAGCGCGAAGAGCGCCGCTGTCTGCAGTGCAACTACATATGCAACAAGTGTGTAGAGGTGTGCCCGAACCGGGCTAACATCGTCCTCTCCTTCAGCCGCGGCGCCGGCTTTAAAGAGGAGCAGCAAATCCTGCACCTGGATGCGCTCTGCAACGAGTGCGGCAACTGCGCCACCTTCTGCCCCTGGGAAGAGGGTAAGCCCTACAAGGAGAAGCTCACCGTCTTTAATCTGAAAGAGGATTTCGACGGCAGCGACAATCCCGGCTTCTATATCGACGGCAGCGACCTGCATCTGCGGGAGGACGGCACCGTGCGGAAACTCTCCGTGGACGAGGCGGGGAATATCTCCGGCGGCAGCGTCGATCCCCGAGTGGCCGAGATCATCGGCAAGGTGGTAAAAGAGTACGATTATCTGCTCGGCGAGGTGGTCCGTTAAGGACCGCCCCCGGGCCGCCCCCGGGCAGATAGACTAATGCGGGCAGATACGCTAGTGCGAGTATAGCGAGGAGAAAACCTTATGACGGTAATAAAAAATGCCAATGCAATGCAGTTCGATCCCCCTCAAACCTGGAAGGGGGTCGACATAGTGATCGACGGCGATACCATCGCCGAGCTCGGTAAGGATGCCGGAGCAAAGTATACGGCGGAGAAAGAGATCGACGCCGGAGGGAAGCTGGTGTATCCCGGACTGGTCTGCAGCCATCACCACTACTATTCCGGGATGGCCAGGGGGATCATGGCCAACGTCGGCCCCACTCCCGACTTCGTCTCCGTGCTGCGCAACCTCTGGTGGAAAGTTGACCGCGCCCAGGACGAGGAGAGTCTCTACTACTGTTCCATCATCAACTCCATCGATGCCATTCGCGCCGGCACCACCGCGGTGATCGATCATCACGCCAGTCCCAACTTCATTCGCGGTTCCCTCGATACGATCAAGCGCGGTTTCACGGATGCGGGCCTGCGCGGTATGACCTGCTATGAGGTGACCAACCGCAACGGCGCGGACGGACAGAAACAGGGTATCGAAGAGAACATCGCTTTTGCCGAGGCGGCCGAAAAGGAGAAGCAGAGCGGCGAGCGTCACCTCGTGGAGGCGGCCATCGGCGGTCACGCGCCCTTTACCATCGACCGCGAAGGGATGGAGATGCTCCGGGATGCGATAGAGCGGACCGGCCGCGGCATCCACACCCATGTGGCCGAGGGCAAGTACGACCAGAGCTACAGCCATCTCCACTTCAACCAGGACATCATGACCCGTCTTGCCGAGTACGGCCTCTTGAACGACAAATCGATCTTTGTGCACGGCGTGCACCTCAGCGAGGAGGATGTGAAGCGGGTCAACGAGGCGGATGCCTTCCTGATTCACAACGCCCGTAGCAACATGAACAACGGCGTCGGCTACAATCACCGGCTGCCCGAGTATCACAACGTCGCTCTGGGTACCGACGGCATCGGCGCCAACATGTTCGAGGAGTTCAAGTTTGCCTTTTTCAAGCACCAGGACGCCCACGGGCCGCTGGGGCCGGCGGACTTTGTGCAGTTTCTGGCAAACGGAAACCGCCTGCTGGGCCGTTACTTCGGAGAGAGCTTCGGCCGGCTGGAGGCCGGCAACAAAGCGGACCTGGTGGTGGCCGACTATCTGAGCCCCACCGAGCTCACCGGCGACAACATCGACGGGCATATGGTCTTTGGCATGGGCTCCTCGGATGTCCGCACCGTGCTGATCGACGGCCGGGTGGTCATGGAGGACCGCGAGTTCCCCTTTGACACGGAGGAAGTCTACGCCAAGAGCTGCGAGGCGGCGAAGAAGCTGTGGGACAGAGTTAACACGTTGTAAGGCCGGCGGCGGAAGCCGGCCCGCCGCGCACAATACATTTCGAAACAAATAAATATATGAGTAAGGAGACAAACGAAATGGCTTTAAAAGAAGATATTCTCAACAAGGCTGAAGAGTACCGCGATTATACCGCGCAGTTGCTCTCGGATATGATCAAAATCCGTTCCTACGACGGTGAGGAAGAGGCGGTCTGCCGCCGCATCGTGGAGATGTGCGAGGAAGCCGGCTTCGACGAAGTGCGGATCGACGGCCTGGGCAGCGTGGTTGCCAGAGTCGGGAATGGTCCAAAGAAGCTTGCCATCGATGCTCACATCGACACGGTAGAGGTGGGCGACCCCGAGCAGTGGGATCAGGACCCCTTCTCCGGAGCCATCAAGGACGGCTTTGTCTACGGGCGCGGTTCGAGCGACCAGAAGGGCGGCGCCGCCAGTATGATCGCCGCCGGACGCATTCTCAAGGATCTCGGCTACGACGGCGAGTATACCGTCTATTTCACCTTTACCGTCCTGGAAGAGGACGCCGACGGGATGTGCTGGAAGTATCTCATCGAAGAGGAGGGGCTCAAACCTGATTATGCAGTCTCCACCGAGCCGACGAGCTGCCGGATAACCCGCGGTCAACGCGGGCGCATGGAGATGATTGCCCGGATCAAGGGAATTTCCTCCCACGGAAGCGCCCCAGAACGCGGGCAGAGCGCCGCCTACAAAGCCTCCCGTGCCGCCCTGGCGATGGAGCGGCTCAACGAGGATCTGCAGCCGGACGAAGGCAACTTTCTGGGCAAGGGGACCGTCGTTGTGAGCCAGATGGACGTGAAGGGCCCCAGCCAGTGTGCCGTACCCGACCAGGCGATGCTCTATTTGGACCGCCGCCTCACCTGGGGCGAAGACAAGGATTACGCCATTGATCAGGTGAAAAGCTACATGGCCGAGGCCATCGGCGAGAGCAAGGAGAGCATTTCTGTGGAGATGCCGATGTACGAAGGCCGGGGCTGGAGGAACCTGGACTACACCCAGGAGCTCTACTTCCCCACCTGGAAGATGCCGGAGGATCACGAGTTCGTACAGCGCGGCGTAAGTGCCTACGAAAGCCTCTGGAGCGAGACCCCGGTGGTGGACAAGTGGACCTTCTCCACTAACGGCGTTGCCATCAACGGCCGCCACAAAGTCCCCATGATCGGCTTTGGTCCCGGAGACGAGGTTCAGGCCCACGCTCCCAACGAGTACACCCGGGTGAAAGATCTGGAAATTTGCGCCGCATTCTACGCAATGCTGCCCTACACCATGGAAGGAACGGCGTAATTTTAGTATAGTAGTGATGTAATAGGACGTTCGTCTGCCGGCCCCCGATTCAGGTGCTTAGGTATTCAGGTATTTAGGTATACGGGTACTCAGGTATCCAGATACTCGGGGCGGCCGGTGCGGCGGGCGGATCATCATATTCCCCCTATAAGGAAGGGCACTGGAGCCATGACAGAACAGATCAGTACGTCGATAAAACGGTTCGATGCCGGGAAGAAAACCTCCGGTAAAGAGATCTACGTTGCCGACAAGGAGTTTCCCGGGGCGTTGACTGCCAAGTTCGTGCGTTCGGAACGAGCGCGGGCGCGTATCAAAGCGGTTCACCTGCCGCAGCTGCCGGAAGGATACTACTACTTTGATGCAAAGGACATCCCCGCCGGCGGCAAGAACAGTGTGGAAATGATCAAGGGCGATCAGCCCGTTTTTGCCGATACGGAGACCCGTTTTATCGGCGAGAATATCGGTATTGTGGTGGGCCCCGACCCCGCCACGGTAATTCGTCTGCGCGATGCGGTGGAGGTGGAGTACGAGGAGCTGGAGCCGGTCTATACCATTGAAGACTCTCTGGCGCTGAAGGGCGGAGCCATCCACGGCAGCGATAACTGCTTCGTCGACTACACCCTGCAAAAGGGCGACCCCGACGACGCCTTTACTCGCGCGGCGGAGGTGGTGGAGGAAGAGCTGACCACCGGCTATCAGGAGCAGCTCTACATGGAGCCCCAGGGAATCGTCGGCACCTGGGAAGACGACAAGCTGACCCTCTACTTCTCGGGACAGTGCCCCTTTTACCTGCGCCACGCCGTAGCGGCGGCTCTCGGGCTTCCTGAGGATGCTGTGCGGGTCCGCCACATGATGACCGGCGGCGCCTTTGGCGGCAAGGAGCACTATCCGGACGTGATCGGTTCGCCCCTGGCGGTGGCGGTGATGAAGCTGAAACAGCCGATTCGGCTGATCTTCGACCGAATCGAGGATATCAGCTACACCGTAAAGCGCCACCCGAGTGCCACCACGTTTCGGACCGCCCTGGATGAGCAGGGCAATATCCTGGGAATGGACATCGATGTGAAGACCAACAGCGGCGCCTATGAGACCTGTTCGATGGTGGTCCTGCAGCGGGCGATTTTTTCGGTCAACAGCGTCTACGACATTCCCAACGTCAAGATTCGCGGCCGGGCGCTCGCCACCAACATGCCCCCCTCGGATGCCTTCCGCGGCTTCGGCGCTCCCCAGGGACTCTTTGCCATAGAGATGCACATGAGTCATCTGGCCCGCAAGCTGGGCCGGAGCGAACTGGAGTTCAAAGAGCGCTATATTATAGAGAAGGGCGGGGTGACCGTTACCAATGGCCATATGTATGAGGAAGTGAAGATGCCGGAGATCATCCGGCGGGTGGACGAGCTTTCGGACTACCGCCGCAAGGCGCAGGAGTACAAAGCCGGCGGCTGGCGCGGCGTCGGCATCGCCCTCTTTAATCACGGCAGCGGATTTACCGGCAGCGGCGAGCAGGAGATCATCAAGGGGGTCGCGCGGCTGCGCAAGCGCGCCGACGGTACTGTGGAACTGCTGGTCGCCAATATAGAGATGGGGCAGGGGCCCCAGACTACTCTCCGCAAGGTGGCCGCCATGGAACTGGACCTGCCGGTGGAGAAGGTGGTCTACGCCAACCCGGACACCGATCGGGTACCGGATTCAGGACCTACCTGCGCCTCCCGGACCGCCTCGGTGGTCGGCTATCTGGTGCAGGAGGCGGCCAAAAAACTCAGAGACCGCTGGGATGAGGGCGAAGAGCTGGAGGTCAGCCAGCAGTATTCCCACCCCTCCCACCTGAAGTGGGACGGCGAGAATCTGCAGGGCGACGCCTACCCGGCCTACGGCTGGGGTGCGGCGGTCGTAGAGGTTGAGGTGGACCCCGTCACCTATGAGATTCTCACCCGGGGAGTCTGGGCGGTCTTCGACATCGGCCGGGCTCTGGACGAGAAGATCGTGGAGGGGCAGATCGAAGGCGGCATGGTGCAGGGCCTCGGCTACGCCAACATCGAGCGTATGGAAGTCAAGGACGGCCGTTACATGCAAAATACGATGGCCGACTACTGCATCCCCACCACCCTCGACTATCCGAGCATCGGCAGCGACCTGGTGGACAATCCCTACGAGTACGGCCCCTCCGGAGCCAAAGGCGCCGGGGAGCTGGTCTTTGACGGGGCCGCCCCGGCCTTTGCGGATGCAGTGCAGATGGCGGTGAACCGCAACCTATACAAGATTCCGGTTTCTCCGGAGTATGTGCTGGAGGTCAGTGAAGATGGCAAGGATTGAGATGAAGGTAAACGGCAAGGCCGTTGAGATAGAGACGGACCCGCTGCGCCGCCTGCTGGACGTGCTGCGGGAAGAACTAGAGTGGACCGGAGTCAAAGAGGGCTGCGGTGAAGGGGAGTGCGGCTCCTGCTCGGTGCTGCGAGACGGCCTGCTGGTCAACTCCTGCATGGTGCCGGTGGGCACCTGCGACGGCAGCGAGATCGTCACCCCCGAAGGTCTGGCGGATACCGAGCGCGGCAAGATTATTGTCGACGCCTATGCGGACTCCGGGGCGGTGCAGTGCGGATTCTGCACTCCGGGGATGATGATGGCCACCGAAGCCCTGCTGCGGGAGAATCCGCAACCGAACGAAGCGGAGGTCCGTGAGGGACTGGCCGGCAACCTGTGCCGCTGCACCGGCTATGACATGATTGTAGAGGGAGTGCTGCTGGCCGCAGAAAGGGGGAAGGGAAAATGGTAGAATCGTATATCCCGAAGACGCTGCATGAGGCGTTGGAACTCCGCAGTGAGCACGGCGCCATTCCGCTGGCGGGCGGCACCGATCTGATGGTCCGCTACCGTTACGAGTCTGGCGCGGTGCCGGAGTATCCCGGTCCTGTCATGCTGATCAGCCGCATGCAGGAGATCGGGGGGATCGAGAGCCGCGGGGGCGAGCTGCACATCGGCGCGGCCGCCACGATGAACGAGGCCCTCGCTCACCCCAACGTCCCGGCGGTGCTCAAAGAGGCGCTGCGTACCGTTGCCGCCCGGGGACTGCGCAATGTAGCGACCCTGGCGGGCAATATCTGCAACGCCTCGCCCGCCGCCGACTCGGTAGTGGCGCTCTACATCCTGGATGCGCAGCTGGTGCTGCAGAGTACCGACGGCGCCCGCACGGTGCCGATCGAGGAGTTTATCACCGGACCCGGCCGCACGGATCTGGGCCGGGCGGAGCTGCTCACCGACATTATCGTCCCAGAGGCAGGGGAAACGGTCCATCTCTTCAAGAAGGTGGGCACCCGCAAGGCGAACGCCCTGAGCAAGCTGGCTCTGGCGGCGGACGGCCGCGTTGCGGACGGCGCGGTGAAAAGCGTCCGCATGGCGGTGAATGCGGTGGCCCCCACCGTGGTTCGCTCCCGCGAGCTGGAGCGCTCCCTGGAGGGGCTGAGCGTGGAAGAGGCCCGCGGACGGGTCGAGGAGCTGCTCGACGGCTATGGCGAGCTGATCCGGCCCATCGACGACCAGCGCTCCACCGCCCGTTATCGCTCAAAGGTGGCCCGCGGACTGCTGCGTCACTTTTTAGAAGAGTACCTGCTGAAAGGAGCCCGATAATATGGGACGCATATTGCTGAAGAATATCTATTACCTGCACACCTCCGCCGATGCGGAGGGGCTGCGGGGCTACGACCTCTTGATGAACGACAACGTGGTGGAGAAAATCGCCCCGGAGATCGACATGGGGCCGAGCGACGACGACCGGATTATCGACTGCTCCCGGCACGTCGTAGTTCCGGGCTTCGTCAACACTCATCACCACTTCTACCAGACCTTGACCCGCAACATCCCGGCGGTGCAGAACGCCAAGCTCTTCGACTGGCTGAAGTACCTCTACGATGTCTGGAAGAATCTCGACGAGGACGCAATCTACTACTCCTCCATGCTGGCCATGGCGGAGTTGATGAAGACCGGCTGTACCGCCAGCACCGATCACCACTACGTCTTTCCCCATTCCACCAAAGACGATCTGATCGGGCTGCAGTTCAAAGCGGCGGAGACGATGGGCATGCGCTTCTCCCCCACCCGCGGCTCTATGTCGCTCAGTAAGAAGGACGGCGGGCTGCCGCCCGACACGGTGGTGCAGACCGACGAAGAGATCCTGGCCGACAGCGAACGGGTTATTCGCGAGTGGCATGACGACGCCGACTACTCGATGCGCAAGGTGGTGCTGGCACCCTGCAGCCCCTTCAGCGTGACCGAGGAGCTGATGAGCCGCACCGCGGAGCTGGCCAGGAAGTACGGGGTGCGAATCCACACCCATGTGGCGGAGACCTTCGACGAGAACGACTTCTGCAAGGAGGTCTACGGACGGCGTCCGCTGGAGCTGATGAAGGACACCGGTTTTGTGGGCGAGGACGTCTTCTATGCCCACGGGATCCACTTCAACGACGCGGAGCTGGATGAGCTGGCGCGGACCAAGACCAACATCGCCCACTGCCCCTCCAGCAACATGCGCCTGGGCTCGGGCATCTGCCGGGTGACGGAGATGCTGCCCAAGGGGATCAACGTAGGCATCGCGGTGGACGGGTCGGCGAGCAACGACACCAGCGACATGCTGGGAGAGCTGCGCCAGGCGATGCTCCTGCAGCGGGTACAGTACGGCGCCGATGCGGTGACCGCCCGGGATGTCTTTCGCATGGCCAGCGAGAACGGTGCCCGCATGCTCGGCTTCGACCAGAGCGGCCGCCTGGAAGAGGGAAAGGCCGCCGATGCGGCGATTTTCGACGTGCACAAGCTCGAGTACGCCGGGGCGCAGTCGGACCCGCTGGCGGCGCTCGTCTTCAGCGGCTACAACCACGGCACCGACTACACGATCGTCAACGGCCGGGTTACGGTGGAGCACGGCCGAGTCACCGGCTTCGACGAGGAAGAGCTGACGGCCAAGGCCAACGAGATTGCCGCCCGAATGCTCGAAGAGTAACCGCCGGCCGGCGCGGGGTTACCTCCGGCGCGGGGATACAACCTGCGCGGGGATACAACCTGCGCGGGGTCACAACCTGCGCGGGCTTACATCCGGGGCGCTCCCGTAGGGAGGGTCCGTACATTGGGGAACAGAACGAACGACACATAACGAGTGGAGGAACAGATGGACAAAATTGGAATTGAAGAGGCGATCCGTCGTCTCTCCGAGCTGAAAACGGACGATATGTATTTGAACGACTTCCTGCTCAGCTGGGACAAGAGCGACGATGAGATCGCCGCCACCTTCAAGGTGGCCGAAATCCTGCGGGGCCTGCGGGAGAACAATATCTCTTCAAAGGTCTTCGACAGCGGCCTGGGCATTTCCCTCTTCCGGGACAATTCGACCCGCACCCGCTTCAGCTACGCCAGCGCCTGCAACCTGCTGGGCCTGGAGGTGCAGGATCTGGATGAGAAGAAGAGCCAGATCGCCCACGGTGAGACCGTGCGCGAGACGGCCAATATGATCTCCTTCATGGCCGATGTGATCGGCATCCGGGACGACATGTACATCGGCAAAGGCCACACCTACATGAAGGAGGTCTCCGATGCGGTCTACCAGGGCTACCTGGACGGCGTCCTCGAGCAGCGTCCCACCCTGGTGAACCTGCAGTGCGACATCGACCACCCCACCCAGTCGATGGCCGACATGGCCCACGTAATCAACTACTTCGGCGGCGTGGAAAACCTCAAGGGCAAGAAGATCGCCATGAGCTGGGCCTACAGCCCCTCTTACGGCAAGCCGCTGTCGGTGCCGCAGGGCATCATCGGCCTCTTCAGCCGTTTCGGCATGGACGTGACCCTGGCCCACCCGGAGGGCTACAACGTAATGCCCGAGGTGGAAGAGGTAGCGGCGCAGAACGCCAAGAACTCCGGCGGCTCCTTCAACAAGGTCAACAGCATGGAGGAGGCCTTCGCCGATGCCGACATCGTCTATCCGAAGAGCTGGGCTCCCTTTAGCGTGATGAAGGAGCGCACCGACCTCGTGGCCAAGGGCGATGAGAAGGGCCTCGAAGAGCTGGAGAAGCGCGGCCTGGAGAACAACAAGCAGTACATGGACTGGACCTGCACCGAGGATCTGATGAAGAAGACCCGGGACGGCAACGCCCTCTACATGCACTGCCTGCCGGCGGACATCACCGGCGTAAGCTGCGACAAGGGCGAAGTCGACGCGAGCGTCTTCGACCGCTACCGGGTGCCCCTCTACAAAGAGGCCTCCTACAAACCCTACATCATCGCCGCGATGATGTTCCTCAGCAAGTTCGGCAACCCCTCCGAGACCCTGATGGATCTCCTGGAGGAGGACTTCCCGCGGATCGGCTAAATCGCCCTTTCCCCTGCGGGGCGCCCGGTCACCGGCTCAGTGCAGCCGCCTCCGGCGCCGCCTCGCTTCAGGTTGTTACGAACTGCACTATGCGCCTGCCGGCTCCCACACCGGCGGGCGTTTTTTTTATCCGGGCCGCCCCGCCGGCCGCATGCCTCGCTCCCCGTCGTCTCCGCCCGCATGCTCCCGACACTCTTCCCAGTCCGGCCGCTCGCGCCCCCGCACACGGCCGCCGGCCGG
>CAYFUX010000040.1:19742-26947 GCA_964346455.1 uncultured Spirochaetaceae bacterium | reverse complement strand
ACGACCAACGGTAATATTCTCTTCGGCCCCTCCGCAGAGTTCATCGATTCCCCCGAAGATACCGCCACTACACCGGAAGTGCGGGATCAGCTGCTGCAGGAGGCGCGGGAGCTCATGCCATCCCTGCGCGGGGCCGGGGTCATAAAGAGCTATGCGGGCCTCCGGCCCAAGCTCTTTGGCCCGGATGCGAGACTGAGCTTCCGGGATTTTTACATCCGGGAGGCCAAAGGCGTTCCGGGATTTCTCAACCTCGTGGGCATCGAAAGTCCGGGACTCACCAGCGCTCCCGCCATTGCACGCTATGTACGTCGCGAGTTTGTCGCCGCCTATCTTCCTCTTGAAGAGCGGGAGGATTTTGACGGCCGCCGGCAGGGAATCCCACGCTCCAGCCGTCTCTCCGCGGAGGAGCGGGTCCGGCTGTGGCGCGAAGATCCGGCCTACGGCGAAATCATCTGCCGCTGCGAGGGCATCAGCCGTGCGGAGCTGCGCCGGGCGGCGGAGAACCCCCTGGGAGCGAAAAGCCTGAATGCCCTCAAAAAGCGGACTCACGCTATGATGGGCCGCTGTCAGAGCGGCTTCTGCCTGCCGCGTATCAGCCGCCTCCTGACGGACGAGTACCGCTGCTCCCCGCAGGAAATCCGTAAAAACGGCCCGGGCAGCGAAATGGTATGGGAGTGGAACGAATGAGCACGAAGAGCAGCGTCCTGGAAGGGGCCTACGATGCAGTGGTCATCGGCGGCGGTCCTGCCGGAATGGCCGCTGCACTGGAGCTCGAAACGCTTGGCGAGAAGCGGCTCCTCCTGCTGGAACGCAACGATGAGCTGGGGGGAATCCTCAACCAGTGTATCCATCCCGGATTTGGCCTGACTTACTACCGGGAAGATCTCACCGGGCCGGAGTACGCCGCCCGCCTGGCCCGCCGGCTCCGCCGGAGCGACATCACTCTGGCTACCGGCCGCATGGTTTTGGACATCCACAGAAGCGGGGAGGCCTCGCAGGACGGCTCTCTGACGCTCACCGTCGCCTCGCGCCGGGGCGGAGTAGAGCAGATTGCCGCTTGGGCGGTGATTACCGCTACCGGCTGCCGGGAGCGAACCCGGGAAAACCTGCTCATCCCCGGAACCCGGCCGGCAGGAATTTACACCGCCGGCCAGGCTCAGGACCTGATCAACCGGCGCGGCTTCACCCTCGGCCGCCGGGTGCTGATCCAGGGCTCCGGCGACATCGGCCTCATTATGGCCAGGCGTCTTACGATCGAGGGCTACGAGGTGACGGCAGTGCTCGAACGGCTGCCCTATCTGAGCGGTTTGCTGCGCAACAAGGTCCAGTGTCTCGACCACTTTGGTATCCCCCTGCGGCTGAGCCGGCAGATTACTCGCATCGAGGGCCAACCGCGGGTCAGCGGAGCTGAGGTGGATAGGCTGAACCACCGGCTCGAGGCAAGCGGCGAGGGTGAGTACTACCATGTGGACACGATCCTCTTCTCGGTCGGCCTGATCCCGGAGCTGGAACTGGCCAAGAGTGCGGGGGCCCGGCTCAGCGACGGTTTTCATCCGGAGGTGGACAGTGCCTTTCAGAGCACGGTGCCCGGACTCTTCGTCTGCGGCAACGCCCTGCATATCAACGATCTCGCCGACAGCGCTTCCAGGGAGGGAGAGAAAACAGCCCGCAGCGTACACCGCTACCTGCACGCACCGCAGGAGTTTGAACGGCGCCGCAGCACCCGCCTCCCCTACCGACAGCCTCAACCCAACACCACTCTCACCGCCGAGTACTTTAGCCGTCTCAGGAGGGAGGGGAAGATGGTCTGCATCGTCTGTCCAAAAGGCTGCGAAGTGACGGCGGAGGAGGCGGGCTGCCGGGAGGGAACCGAGTTCTTTCGCCGCCAAAGCAGCCGTCCGGGACAGAGGCTGGCCACTACCGCTTGGAGCGACCTCAGTCGGCGAGAGCGGGTTCCCCTCGTCACTCGGCGGGAGGTGCCGGTGGACATGATCTCCGAGATCAAGCGCCTCCTCGCGCAGGCAGCTCCGGTGGCCGACACCGAGCTGGAACTGCCCCTCCGGGAAGAGCCGGTGCGGCTCTTCACTCCCCGGGCACTCTTCACTGCGCAGAAGGATTCCGCCGCTGAATAACTGCGCCTTACAACGGGAACTCCACAAAGATGCTGGCGCCGTGGTTTCCTCGTATTTCGTAGCTGCCCTGCACCTGCTGCACCAGCTGGTTGATAAGGGTGTAGCCGAGAGTTTCGGTGGAACGAGGGTCAAAGCCTTCCGGGAAACCGGGACCGTTGTCGGCCACCCTGATCCGGCCGGTTCCTTTCGCGCTCTCCCAGATATCTACCCTGATCTCGAGCTCTCGCTGCTCCGCCGCGCCGTGGATGGCCGCATTCTCCAACGCTTCCTGCAGCACCATACCCATCGGGATCATCCGCTCCATGCTGACAAAGAGCGGCTCCCCGGAGACGTGGCAGGTGATCTTCCGCTCCCGTTCCCGTTCCCCGACCTCGGAGATTTCATCGGATAAACGCCGGGCATACAGCGACAGGTCGAAACTCCCGTAGCTGCCCTCCTCGTAGACCAGCTCATGGATGAGAGACATAGAGTGGATCTTCCGGTACACGTCCTCGATCAGCGTCTCGTACTCTGCAGGGTTGCGATAGACTCCCTCCAAGTGCAGCAGGCTCTCTATCAGCTGCAGATTGTTTCGCACCCGGTGATGCACCTCGGCCAGCAGTCCCTCCTTCTCCCTGAGGGAGATTGTGTGCTCGAGATGGATGAAGAAGATGATAATCATCACCGAAAGTACTGTTGTTACCGCAAAAGGCAGCGGGATATCCGGGTACGTGGAGTAGAACGCCGGGTAGGCCAAGGCATGCAGCGCACCAATGGCCATGACGGCCGCCGCCCAGTAGTAGCTGCGCCCACCGATGGCGAAAAAGGTACGAAAATCGAAGAAGATGCTCGAAAAGAGCCCGATCAGGATGCCGAACTGGGCAAGGGCGTAGAAATAGAAGAGCGCCTGATCATCTGCTGTAATGCGGAGAGCGAGGGTGGCCAGGAGAATAGCCCCGGCGGCAATGAGGACATTACGCAACGGATAGCAGTGCTTGTAGGCCAGGGTACCGGAGCTCACCACCAGAACGCCTATCGTAGCGGTAAGCCCGTAGGCAGCACTGAACAGATCATCCGGTAAGGCGGCAAGAATTCGGAAGATCGGTGAGGCCGCATAGATGAACCATCCGGTGGCTATCACAGGGTAACGCAGATGCTTCTGCGGCCCCAGAGCAAAATCAATGAATACCAGCGCCCCAAGAAGACGAACCAGCGCCAGCGTCACAACAAGTAGGGTCATGCCCGGGCTCCTCCTTCACCGCCCTCCAGTTCAATCGTGTTGTCCGTACCTGCCCCAGGAGAGGATTTTATCCACCGGTTTCCGCTTTTTCTTCGGAACGTGCTGTATTCCAGGATAGCCGGCGGTAATGAGCAGCACAACCCCTTTTTTTCTTGGTATCCCGAGCACGCGCTTTACCCGCCGCTCGTCGAACCAGCCGAGCATGCAGCTGCCCAACCCCTCCTCGGCCGCCTGCAGACAGAAATGCTCGGCGGCCATGCCCACATCCAAAAGATGAAAAGGCTTCCCTTTGAGATAGCCGCCCACCTGGCTGGAAATATTCGGCTTCTCCGCCACCAGAGCGGCTATCACCGGGGCTTGGTCCGTAAAGCTGTTGATGGGCATGCCGGGAGTTTTAGCGGCGGAGGCAAGCTGCCGGAGCTCCTCCCGGTGGTCGACAATCACGAAGTGCCAGGGCTGGGCGTTGCAGGCGGAGGGCGCCAGGCCCGCCGCCTCGACACAGCGGACAATTTTCTCGCGTTCCACCGGCGTGTCGGCATAGGAGCGCAGACTGAAACGGCTGCGGGCATGATCGAGAAAGTTCATCGCTCCCCCCTTCCGGTCAGTTCCTCCAGGCGCCGGATCAATTCCAGGGCCTCCCCCCTATCCGCCCCGCATATCTCCGGATCCGCCGTGAAGGCCCCGCAGATTTCGGGCCGCTCCGGCCGACCGAAGAGCGCGCAGCGGCCGTCCGCGGTAAGCTGCACACAGCGGACCCCCGCCGGTTTCCCTTCCGGCATCCCCGGAATTGCCGAAGAGATGGAGATGGCGATACAGCACGCTCCGCAGCCTACTCTGCATTCCATCGCTTCATCCACGGCTTCATAGCCTCGAACAGCGAGCGCTCCATTTCCCGCAGAAACTCGCTGTTGTATTTTTTGCGGTAGATATACTCTCCCATGGAATCGATGCCCTCCGGAAGCTGTCCTCCCGGAAAACGCTTTTCAATCACCGGGTCGTACATATGGTGCAGCTCCTCTTCGGTAAGCCGGCGGTACTCGTCCGTAAAATGGAGCGTGCGTTTATCACAGCGCGGTGTAGGAGTCTCAGGCGGGTAACTGCCCTTCGGATATCCAATACAAAGCAGCGTGGCCGGAAAGGCGTAGTCCGGCAGTGAAAACAAATCCCGATGCTCCTCGTAGTGCTCCAGTATGTCGCCAATGTAGCAGGAGGCAAGCCCTAAGTCCTCCGCCGCAATGACCGCATTTTGCGCGGCGATCAGCGCATCGCTGAGACCCAGCATAAGTTCGCCGGGACCGGGGGTCCGGAGTTTTCCGCCCTTGTCCGCTCCCCGCTCTTCCACGCCGGAAGCTCGAAACAAGTCGTAGAGTTTTTGATAATCCGCGAGAAAGAGCAAGACCAGCGGACTGCGGGCGATAAACGGCTGATTGTCGCAGGTGACCGCCAAACGATTCTTCTTTTCCTGCTCCCGCACTTCGATGATCGAGTACGCCGAGAGATTTCCCGCGGTAGGGGCCCGGTGAGCCGCCTCTATAATTGTGGTTCGTTTATCCTCCTCCACCGCTCGATCGGAAAAGGCGCGCACCGACGCCCGGCGGCGCAGTAATTCGTGTACATTCTTCACAGTCAGCTCCTCCTCACTCCTTGACGGGAAACACGTTTCGTTTTACCGCTCGTTTCACCCTCATCTTCAATGTGACACGAATGAGGAAGGGTATACAAGTCTCACGGCCACAGGTCGCTCTAGAGATGAGAAAACCATAGAGCCGAAACGCCTTTTGCAGCAATGTGTTTTTTCCTTGTCTTTCTTTGGTTCTGTGTTAAAATATTCCTCCGCGCAAAGAGTAAAAAAAAATTTCTCAAAGGAGGTTGTATGAAACAACTACGCACCCTACTCTTTCTTGTCGTAGTCGTGCTGCTGGTCTTCACCGGCTGCGCAACTACCGGAACCGAAAAAGCTGAAGACGAGGTTAAAAGCCTCACCATCCTGCACACCAACGACCATCACGGTCACCCGCTGAAGTTCTTCAAATACCCGGCCCCGGGACTCGCCGGCCTTCCCGCCCGTGCAACGATGGTCCAGGAGACCAGAGAGGCGTATGAAAACGTTCTCGTTCTCGACGCCGGAGATGTGAATACCGGCCGGCCGGAGTCCAATTTCTTCGATGCCGAGCCCGATTTTATTGGTTATAACTACATCGGCTACGATGCGCTGGCAGTCGGTAACCACGAGTTCGATTTGAACCGCGAGAAGATGATGCAGCAGATGGAGATGTCCGAGTTTCCCTGGCTCAGTGCCAATATCAAGGGACCGGACGGGGAAAACCTCTTCAAGCCCTACATTATCAAAGAGTACAACGGCCTGAAGGTGGCCATTCTCGGTCTCACGACTCAGAAAACCGCCGATATAGGAAACCCCGAGTACATCGGCGACCTTACCTTCCAGGACGAGGTGGAAGCGGCCAAAGAGTACATGCCCGAGCTGCAGGAGAAAGCCGATGTCGTAATCGGTCTTGCACATATGGGCTGGTACGGCAACGAGACCGAAGGCAGCGGGCGCCTCGCCGCCAATGTAGAGGGATTTGACCTCATCATCGCCGGCCATTCTCACAACCGGATGGATGCTCCCAAGTACGTAAACGGGACTCCCATTGTGATGGCCAACCAGTGGGGCTTAGTCGTCGGAAAAGGCGTGATGAAGGTCAAAGACGGCGAGGTCCTCTCCTTTGTCTGGGACTCCATTCCCATCAATCTGAAAGAGGAAAAAGAGGTCGACGGCGAAGAGAAGTTCGTCTACACCTATAAAGAGTTCCCCGAAGATAAGGAGCTACTCTCCAAACTGCAGCCCTACGCCGACAAGGTGGAAGAAGAGCTCAGCAAGGTCATCGGCGAGGCCACCGGCACCTTCTCCAACGAGATGGTCCGTAAGCAGGAGACCGCCCTTGGCGACATGGTAGCCGACTCCATGGAGTGGTACACCCAGAACCAGGACGTGGATTTTGCCATCCAGAACGGCGGCGGCATTCGCACCGACCTACCCGAGGGAGAGATCGAAAAGGGCACTGTCTACGAAGTACTGCCCTTTGACAACAGCGTCATGGTCCTCACCATGGACGGCAGCGATGTCCAGAAACTCTTCGACTACATCGCCACCATCAACCGCGGCGCCGGCGCCTTTCCGCAGGTCTCCGACAGCGTCAGCTTCACCATCAACTACAGCACTGGTGAATGCGAAGATATCCGAATCAACGGCGAGCCTCTTGATCCTGATAAAACCTACACAATCGCCACCAATAGCTACATGGCAGCCGGCGGCGACGGCTATTCGATGTTCACCAACGCGAAAAACAGCTACGACACCTCGAAGTTCCAGCGCGACGTCTTCATCGAATACGTGAAGCATCTCGGCGGGACCATCTCTCCTGAGGTGGATGACCGCATCGAGCTCATCGGCTCCGAGACTTCGCTGATGCTCGGTTCCCTGCGGCCCGTCGCATAACGCGACCTGCCGTACACTATCGAAACGCGGTTGCGTTTCACCGGCCTCCCGGCCAATCGCCGGGGGGCCTTTTTTCGCACAAAAGGTGTTTTGCGTGCAAAAAAAGGCTCTTGAGAAATCCGGCGGCTCTTTACTGCATACACACCGCATACATATACAAAAAATAGCGCCTGAAATCGATATTTTTACACAAAATTGGGTATGTAGTTCTTGACATATTGAAAACCCTTTCATACTCTTATCCTCATTATGGAAGATAGGGAACTGGACATAACCGCATCCCTTGCGCATCTCTCACTTACCGATGAGGAAGCACGGATGCTCGGACACGAAGTAGACCGCATGCTGGAGTATT
>CAYFUX010000040.1:0-19642 GCA_964346455.1 uncultured Spirochaetaceae bacterium | reverse complement strand
ACCGATGAGGAAGCACGGATGCTCGGACACGAAGTAGACCGCATGCTGGAGTATTTCTCCATGATGCGGGACCTCGATGTCGACCTGCTGGAACCCACCACCCACGCCTTTTCAAAAGCGAATCGGCTCCGCAACGATACGGAGGTACCCGGGGAGAGTTTGTCTGCTAAGGCCGACTCTCTCCTGGATAATGCTCCGGAAATCGAGGACCGGTTCATCGTCATTCCCAACCTGCTCTAAGAGCGTGTACAGCGCTCTCCGGAGACAACCTGTCGAGAACACCGGTCCACTCACCTCAACGCACAACAACGCGTAAGGTCTCTTCTTCGCGCACGATTTTTCGCCGCGGGGAGGGAGAGAAGCATGAAGTATGAAGTAGAAGGAGTGGAACAGTATGGAACAGGATCAATATATACAATGGCGCACGGCTCTCCATGACGGGCCGGCGGGCCGCACATATCGTCGTCTTCTTCAGGAACGCAACGAGCAGTACGGAGCGTTCCTGGAGTTCGCCCCCGAGGTAAGCAACGGAGAAAGCTTGTTGTCTCCAGAAGCGCCGCGGAACGCCGGCCCCCTCGCCGGCATTCCCTGCGCGGTAAAAGACAATATTGCCGTCGAAGGTTTTCACCTCAGCTGCGCTTCCCGGAGTCTTGCAGATTTCATTAGCCCGTATACCGCTACAGCTGTTCGCCGCCTCCAGACAGCAGGAGCGGTGGTAATTGGTAAAACCAACCTGGACGAGTTCGGAATGGGCTCGAGTACCGACACCTCCGCGACAGCCCGCACTCACAACCCATGGGACCCGCGCAAGAGTGCCGGCGGTTCGAGCGGCGGTTCCGCCGCTGCGGTGGCTGCCGGTATGGTTCCATATGCATTGGGTTCGGATACGGGAGGTTCGGTTCGCCAGCCGGCCGCCTTTTGCGGGCTCTACGGTCTCAAGCCCAGTTATGGCCGCGTCTCCCGCCACGGTCTGGTGGCCTACGCCTCCTCTCTCGAAAGCATCGGGATTCTTTCAGCAGACCTCGCGCTCACCCGCAGTGCATTCGAAACGATGAGCGGCCCCGATCCCCGGGACCACACTAGTGCGGATACGGAACCGAGGGCAACCAGAACCGGCGATGAGGAAGCCTCCGTGAGGGACTCTGTACAGAGAGAAGAGACGGATACCACACGAATCGGCGTGCTCACCGGAATAGAAGGCCTCTCACCGGCTATTGCCCAGGGATACCGCAGCACTGCCGAAGCACTGAAAACCCTCGGCTGCGCGGTGCAAGAGGTTCAACTTCCCTCACTCGAGTACGTCGTACCGGCCTACTACACCATCGCCGCTGCCGAGGCAAGCAGCAATTTGGCCCGCTACACCGGTATACGCTACGGCTACCGGAACGAAGGGGCGGAAGATCCGCGGGAATTGGTGGAAACAAGCCGTGACGAAAGCTTAGGAGCGGAAGTGAAACTTCGCATTCTTTTGGGCACCTATGTGCTTCGCGCCGGTTTCCAGGAGGAGTACTACCAGCGGGCGCAAAAGATCCGCACCGCTATCCGTAGAGATTTCGAACGCCTCTTTGGCAAAGTAGATCTGCTGATGATGCCGGTCTATCCGGTACAAGCCTTCGACCACGACAGCAGCCAACTGGATTCCTTCACGCAAAAATTGGCGGACAAGTTCACCGCGGCAGCGAATCTGGCGGGACTGCCGGCCCTTGCCTTTCCGACGGGAAACACAGCGGGATTACCGGTGGGAATGCAGCTGATCGCCCCGATGTTTCACGAAGAGCGTCTGTTTCGTGCCGCGGAGAGCTACCGGCGCATCTGGCAGCCCCGGATCGCAACCTCATGGTGCACGGCAGAGTCGGCACTTCCCGCCTCACAGCCGGAAGTAAGAGAATCGACATCCAAGGAGGAACCACGATGAGCGGCGTTTATACCACCCACATCGGCCTGGAGATCCACATTCAACTCTTGACCCGGACCAAAGCCTTTTGCGGTTGTAAGGTCGGTTTCGGTGAGGAGCCGAACACGCATGTATGCCCGATTTGCCTCGGGTACCCCGGAACACTGCCGGCCCTCAACGAAGAGGCGCTCCTCCAGGCCTACCGGGTCGCCTCCGCCCTGCACTGTAGGCTCTCTCCGCAGACAGTCTTCGAACGCAAGAACTACTTCTATCCCGATATGCCGAAGAACTATCAGATCAGTCAGTACCGCAATCCGATAGGAACCGACGGCTGTATAGAGTTTCCTTTTGGTAAGGGCAGCTCGCATGTACGAATTCACGACGTCCATCAGGAAGAAGATGCCGGAAAGATGATCCACGCCGGGGATATGTCCCTGGTGGACTACAACCGCGCCGGCACGCCGCTATTGGAGATCGTCACCCAGCCCGACCTCCGCAGCGGAGAAGAGGCGGAGGCGTTTATCCACTATTTCCGCCGCCTCGTTCGCTACCTTCAGGTATGCGACGGGAACATGGAAGAGGGCTCCCTGCGCTGCGACGCCAACGTCTCCGTTGCTCCCGAAGGCAGCGGATTGGGAACCAAAGTAGAGATCAAAAACCTCAATTCCTCGCGCTTCGTCCGGCTCGCCCTCGATTTTGAGGCAGAACGCCACCGCCGACTACTCGAGGAGGGTACAAAGCCGGTACAGGAGACCCGGCTCTGGAACGAACACAAAGACGTGACAATAGGCATGCGTTCCAAAGAGGAGGCCCACGATTACCGTTACTTCCCGGAACCCGATTTGCCGCCCTTTCATCCCGACGAAGCGTTTCTCCAGCGCGTGGCCGCGGGAATGACGGAGCTGCCGTTCGATCGCCGGCGGAGGCTGGAAGATGACCACGCACTCCTCCCGGAACAGGCCGCCTACATCTGCGAAGAACGGGAGCGAGCGGACTTTTTCGAAGAGACCCTAGCCTGCGGAGCGGACCCTTCGCGAACGGTGCACTGGATGGCCGGCGATATGGCCGGCAAACTCAAGCGCAGCGGATATACCGTGCAGAACGCCCCCCTCACTCCCGAGCGGCTGGCGACAATTCTGCGGATGCAGGACGAGGGGATTATTCACGGAAAAATCGCCAAAACACTCCTTTCGGCCGTATTCGAAGAAGACCGGGATCCGGAGGAATTGGTAGAAGAGAAGGGATGGCACCACTTGACCAGCGAGGAGGAGCTGCTTTCCCTCATCCGCCGAGTCTGTGCTGAAGAGGCAGAGGCGGTCCGGCAGATTCGCAGCGGAGAGAAAAAAGTGTACGGCTATTTGATGGGCCGCATTATGCAGGCTTCCGGAGGCAAAGCAGAGCCGCAGAAAACCCGGCGGCTGCTCAACGAAACCATTGAAGGGAGAGAATAACATGAAAGAGCGCATCTACACCGCAGACATTGCAGACCACGAGGGAGCAGAGATTACGTGCTGCGGCTGGGTTCATCGTATCCGCAGCCTTGGTAAAGTCACGTTTCTCCTGCTTCGAGACCGCACGGGGGTCCTCCAGACGGTATGGGAGGAGGACCCGGAGCTTCCCCTGGAATCGGTCATTGCCGTTTCCGGCAGGGTTACCGCGAATCAAAAGGCCCCCGGGGGTTACGAACTGCACATCCGCCCTGACAACCTTACCGTTCTCAGCCGTGCCGCGGCTGACCTTCCGGTGGCGGTAAACCTCGATCCCGGCACGCTCTCCCTCACCGCGCTCCTGGACCATCGCATGCTCACTCTCCGCAATCCGAAAATACGCTCCATCTTTACCCTCCAAGCCCACATTCTCTCCTATTTCACCGAGTACATGCGCAGCCTGGATTTCACGGAAATCAAGAGCAGTAAATTGATCGGCAGCGGCTCGGAGGGCGGCACGGGACTCTTCGAAGTCGAATACTTCGACAAAAAGGTCTACTTGGCACAATCACCGCAACTCTATAAACAGGCAATGGTGGCAAGCGGTCTGGAACGGGTGTTCGAGATCGGCGCCGCCTACCGGGCGGAAAAACACGAGACTCTGCGGCATCTGAATGAATACATCTCTCTCGATGTAGAGATGGGCTTCATCGAAAGCGATCAGGAGCTGATGGATCTTGAAGCGGGTATTCTTGCTCACCTGTTTCGTCGCATCCGCGAGAACGATGCCCATATTCTTGCTGAGTGGGAGACAACAGTTCCCGATCCGGAGAAGACCGAACGTATTCCCAGGATCAGTCATGACGAAGCAAAGAAGATTATTGCCCGACGCAACGGCACCCGGGTCTTCGAACTCACCCCGGAAGGCGAAAAGACGCTGTGCGATTGGGCTGCCGAGGAAGCGGGTATCGAAGCGGTATTCGTCCACTCCTTTCCGCGTAAGAAACGCCCCTTCTACACCTATCCCGAAGGCCGCAAGACAATGAGTTTCGACCTTATCTTCAGAGGATTGGAAATTACTTCCGGAGGCCAACGGATTCACGACTATGCAATGCTGCTGGAGAATATCGTTCGCTTCGGCCTGGAACCGGAACGTATGAACGATTACCTGAGCGTCTTCAAATACGGCTGTCCGCCGCACGGAGGATTCGCTATCGGGCTGGAGCGAATCACCCAGAAGATTCTAGGGCTCAAGAATATCAAGGAAGCCTCCCTCTTTCCACGAGACCGCAGAAGAGTAAGTCCCTAGACCGGCTTAGCAGAGCACAAAAAGCCAGGCCTTCTTCGCGGTCTTACCGTTCCAGGCGGGAGGGGATATCCGCAGTGACATGCGTCCCCTCCTGCTCGTCGGTGGTAAAGAAGATGCGTCCTCCGTGCGTGCGGACGATCAGCCAGGCGCTGTAAGTTCCCAGACCGGTGCCCCGTCTCTTTCCGGAAGTGACATAACGTTCAAAAAAACGGTCACGCACCTCCTCCGGAATTACACCCATATTGTGCACGTCGAAACGGACCCAATCCCCCCCTTGCTGTATGCGGATTGTAATCTCGCCTCCGGAAGGGGAAGCATCGATGGCATTTTCTACAAGATTACTGAGCATCCGCTCCAAACTCTGCTCCTCGCCATACACAAAACATTGCTCCACGTTTTCGAAGGGTTCCCCTTCGACAAAAATACGCAACGTGAGCTCCTTGGCTGCCCGCTGACTTTCCCAGTGGCCGGAGAGTCTGCTGAGCATACCCGCCATGTTAAACGTTTCAGGGTATAACGCATAACTCCCCTCGGCCATCTTGTACATGTCCAGGGACTGATTGACCATCCACAGTACCGACATGCCCGCACTATAGATGCCTTCGAGCAACTGCTTCTGTTCCGAATCTTGCTCCGCATTCTCCAGCAGCAGTTGTGTACCGCCGATAATGCCATTGAGCGGCGATTTGAGATCGTGCCGAATAATTCGCTCTATGTCCTCTCGCAACTCTTCGGTTCGCTTGCGCTCGGTAATATCCCTGGAAATATGCACCAAGCGTCGAGCCTTTTCCCCTTTCCCCTCTTCCACGGGAATCACCATAATTTCCTGATAACGGGTATTTCCTTCACTGTCACAATGAGTGTGAACTATCGGCGTCCGCTTCCTCTGTGTGGTGAAGAGGGGGCACAAATGTTCCCTTCCGCTGCACGGCTCTTGAGAACCGTGGGTAATAATATGGCATGTGCTACCGATTGCCTGCTCTCTGGACACACCGTAGCCTTCGAGGAAGGTACGGTTTACATCGATAATGTTCAAAGTATCGGCATCCAACAGGGCGATCTCCTCCGGGATATTGTTCAGCATTGCTGCGTTGATCCGCTGGTTGCGCCGAATCAGCTCGCGACTTTCCTCGAGCTCGCGATTGCGCTCCTGAAGGCGCTGCATCAACAGTGCATACGGGTCCCGAATGCCGGTAACCACCACCCCGCGATAGATGAAGTAGAAGGAGATGACCTTAAAATAATGTCCGAGCATATTTGAGAAATCGTATACGCTAGCATAGCGGGTAAAAGCCATCTCCGCCAGGATGGTCAGCAGCAAGGACACATAGAGATAAGGCAATACGTGCCTTTGAAACCGATGACGCAGAAGGTAGAGCCCTCCCAGAGTCCCTGCGAGCACAACGGCAATGACGTACTCACTCACCTTCTTGAAAACCGTGAGCCCGCTCTCCTGAAGATAGCAATCCGGAAAAGCTCCCTGAAAAATCGCCGTCACCCCCACGCCGGTCACAAGAAGCATTACAAAAAAGCCCAGCCAATAGTATCTGAGCCGGCGGCTCACAAAGAAGAGTGCTACGGCAAGCGAGAGGCTCTCTATATACCGGGCGAGTATCCAAAGCTGGGTAGGCAGATTGGCTCCGTATTCACTGAAAAATCCCATGCCCTTGTAGGCCACCGTGTGCACCAGATCCACCGTCCCCACGGAGAGGTAGGCGAGCCCTAGTATTACGAAGTAACCGTTATCAAAATAGCTGCGAGCATTCCATGCGATGAAGAAGATCGTCAAAGCCACCGCAACCGAATACATCTCGGCTATGGCGTGTGCGAGGAGGAAACTGTATTGTGAGAGTAAGAAAAGCCCGATGAAGGCGGCGATCAGTACGAAAATCAGCCCGTACAGCGACCGACTTCCTTCACCGAGTATGGACTTAATCGTATTCTGCATACAAAATCGCTGTTGCGTCTTCCGGGTAAGGGCTCAAAGGCTTATCGTCTCCATCTCTCCCAGAATCGTTACCTCCGTTTCAGCAAGTTTGGCAAAACGCTGAGCATCCTTACGGCTTCCTACGACCTCCCCCCAGTGGTAAGGCACCGCACGCTGAGGCCCGAACTCCGAGACCGCCGCCGCCGCTTCTGCAGCATCAAAGGTATACGTGCCGCCCACCGGAAGCAAAGCCAGAGATATCCCGTTCAGAGGACGCATCTCCTCGGGAGCGTCGGTATCGCCTGCATAGTAAATCTTCTTGCCTTCGATCTCCACTAGAAACCCCAGCCAATGATTGTCGCGGGGATGGAAATCTTTCTCTCGATTGTAGGCGGCAACTCCCTGGATAGTGACACCAAAGCGTTCCACAACCTCCCCGGGTTTCAGCACCTCTCCATACCCTAATTCGTCGATTACATCTTCGGGGCCGATGCAGCTTCCATTCTCCTTACGTACCGCTTTGATATCCTCCGGTGAAAGATGATCGAAGTGGCTATGGCTCACAAGTACGATATCCCCGTCATGCGGCTCGCCGTCTATCTGCCACGGATCGATGTAGATCGTTTTTTTACCGCTAATCATAAAACTCGCATGCCCAAGCCAACTCACTTCTACGCTCATACCCAAGACTCCTTTTTCTTAATCGTCTCTCTCCAGTGTACCCTATTTTTCCCGATCGGTACAAATCATTCTTCTTTTTTCTTCCTAATCCTCTGCAGAGAGGGGTTTTACGTTCTTCCTGGCTTTGATATGCTTCCACCTAATCTTACGCATAGGAGCATGTATATATGGTCGAATCGTACACACCTAAACTTGGTCTTCTTGACACCGAAGAGGGCATTAAGCTGGTAAAGGATACCTTTGAACGACGGCTCGCGGAACGGCTCGATCTACGCCGAGTAAGCGCCCCGCGTTTTCTGGAGACCGGTAATGGGCTGCAGGACGACCTGGCCGGCACGCAGCAGCCGGTGCGCTTTAACGTCAAGCATACCGACAATCCCATCGAGATCGTTCACTCCCTTGCGAAGTGGAAACGGCAGGCCCTCGCCCGTTACGGATTCGGGCCCGACACAGGACTGTATACCGACATGGATGCCATTCGCAAAGACGAGGAAGTGGACGAAATTCACAGCGTCTACGTTGACCAGTGGGATTGGGAGAAGACCATAACTACAGATCACCGTACCCTCGCCTATTTAAAAGAGACGGTCCGGGTAATCTATCAGGTCCTGCTGGAGACCGAAGCGGCGGTAGCGGCGCGCTTTCCCGTACTCGAACCGCGGCTTCCTCGAGATATCGCGTTTATTCACGCCCAAGAACTGGAGGATCGTTGGCCGGAGCTGCCCATCAAAGAACGGGAGCACCGAGCTGCAAGAGAACTGGGCGCCTATTTTCTCATCGGAATCGGCGGTAAACTGCGATCCGGCCAACGCCACGACCCCCGTGCCGCCGACTACGACGACTGGATCACGGAGAACGAAGAGGGCTCAATGGGACTAAACGGCGATATCATCGTACTCGATCAGACCCGCGACCGTGCTCTGGAGATCTCCTCCATGGGGATTCGGGTCTCTCCGGAATCCCTGAAACTTCAACTGGACGATATGGGAGTGGAAGACCGGCTTGAATGGGAGTTTCAGCGCGGAGTGTACAACGGGACCATACCGCTATCCATCGGCGGCGGCCTCGGTCAATCCCGCATCTGCATGCTGCTCCTGCAAAAGGCTCACCTCGGTGAGGTGCAGGTAAGCGTCTGGCCGCAGGAGATGGTGGAAGAGTACCGCCGGAACGGTGTCGAATTCCTCTGAGTCCAGCCACCGGCCAAGCATAGCGAGTGTTCACCATAGGACCCCGATTGGGAAATCCTATCTTCTCACTAGATTAGCGCCGCAGCGGGAAGCTGCGGCGCTTTTTGTTAGCTGTCTCCGGACAGTTCCTTAAGAAGCGGACGGAGCTCCTCAAAAGCTCGTTCGGTTTCTGCCTTGATACGCTCCTGAAAGTGCTCGTAGGCCTCGATAAAACGGCTTCCTTCCTGAGTCAGCTGCGCTCCCTCACGGCTGTCTCCCCCCCTTTTTCGCTCGAGCATCTCAAAGCCGAGCCCCTGCTCGGCATCGTCGATCATTCGGTGCGCTTTGGCGTAGGAGAGGCGCATCGCCGCGGCAGCCTTGCGAATGGACCCATACTGACGAATGTTTCTTAGCAGCCATATGACCCCGATTCCGAGAAAAGGAGTACCATCGCTGTGTGTCAAATACAGCTTGGTGCGCGCCTCTATTTCCCCGGAGGAACGGGGTGTCTCTTCATTCATACGCCCCCTATTCGAGCACCTCCCGGGCTGCCTTTTCGATCGTTTGGAACAACTCCTCAATACCTTCGAGTTCCACACTGGAGTACGCAACCCGTAGGTACACCTGCTGTATGGAAATCGTACCGATTCCGTACTGTTCCAGTAGATGCTGACGCAGCTTCTCCGCATCACCGTCGAAGCGAAACGTCATAAAATACCCGGAGTTGAACGGCAGCGGGTGGAGCGGGGAGTCCTCGCTGAAGGAATTGATGACCTTCCGCGTACGCCGGTACCGGCTCTCTAAAATGGTGAACGCTTCGGATTTTTCGCTCTCATAATTCGGATCCGACAGAGCCCGCAGCAACAGGCTTTGTGCCAAGCGGTTTGCATTGCTGATGGACGAGCGTATTGCTCCCATCGTTTTGGTTTCGAGCGCAGTAAGGGCTACTTCATCGAGTCCGCGGGAGGCGTAGGTGACAAAACCGATTCTGAAGCCCCACGCCAACTCCTCCTTGGTAGCACCGTCGACCTTTATCGCCATAACCCGTGTGTGCAGATCGGCAAACCGTCCGAAAAGCGACTCTTTGCAGGTCTCCTCCTCGTAAAAGAGTCCAAAGTACGCATCGTCAGTTATGGCGACGATATCCTCCCCCTCTTCGGCAAGCCGCCACACCACGTCAACAATGCCCTCCGCCTCCTTTTTAGTCGGAGAGTACCCGGTGGGGTTGTTGGGAAAATTGAGGATGAACATCTTTTTAGATCCTTTGGCGGATCGCAGCGCTTCCTCAAACGCCTCCAGATTAAAGCGCCCATCCTCGGTAAAAAAGGTAAACGCGCGGAGAGCTCCTCCGACTCGTTCGGAAAAAATGAGCTTATAATTGCCCCAAAACATATCGGGCACGACGACCTCTTCACCGGGGTTGAGGAAAAGATCCCCCGCAAGCATCATCCCGTGGGTGAGCCCTGAAACTACCAACGGGGTACTCGTGGTCTTTCCGCGAATGGAGGGATTTTTCTCTTCCATCTTCCGTTGCCAGGTCGTACGTAGATCTGGATCTCCGCCGCCTGGTGCATAGGGGAAGATATCTCCCTCGCCGAGGCCGGGGATGAGTTTTTTCATACTCTGCAGGAAAAGAGGTGCCTTACCACGGGTGGCCATTCCCACAGTGGCATTGAAACGATGAGCACGTTGTTTGGCCTCCGCTGATTGCGATATAATCCCCCGAGGAAAATAAAATCGGGTTCCGAACTCAGAAAGCACCCGTGCAGCCACCGTCCCTTTGAGTTTCGAGTTCAGTTCTTCAGCAATTGGATTCATGTTTACACCCCTTTCCGATCGATTAGCAAACCTTTGCCGCTTATACTATCACAAACAATTATCAATGGGAAATAGAAAAGCCGCAACGGAGTACGCTGCGGCTTTATAGTCAAATGCACACATGGTGAAAGGAGGAACATACCATTTCCTCACTCGCTCGTTTTGTAAGGTTACGGGACGATGTGCGTACCCGTCTTGCCTGCCAATGCGTCTAGAGCTTTATCAAGGGAAGTAATGATTGCCTCTTTGCCTCTCCATTTGGCAAAACGAACGGCAGCTTCCACCTTCGGTCCCATTGAACCGGCAAGAAAGTGGCCCTGACTCAAATAGTCTTCAGCCTCTGCGACCGTCAAGCGCTCAAGAGCTTTCTGATCCGGCTGGCCGAAATTGATATACACCGTCTCTACATCGGTGAGGATCATCAGAGTATCGGCATTCACCGCCTGCGAGAGCTTAAAACCGGCACGGTCTTTGTCGATCACCCCGTCAATGCCGGTAAACTCACCGTTGGACTCCCGCTTCACCGGGATTCCACCGCCTCCGGAGGCAATGACGCTTACGCCGTACTCCACCAAATCGGCGATGGCTTCGCCTTCTACAATACCAAGAGGCTCGGGGGAGGGAACCACTCGGCGCCACCCCTTCTCTTTTCCGGGCTTGACCTCACGAATAATGTAGCCCTTCTCTTTTTCAAGCTTCTCCGCCTCTTCTTTGGTATAAAAGGGGCCCACCGGTTTGGAGGGGTTCTTGAAATCCGGATCGTCCTCGCTCACCTCGACCTGGGTGACAATGGAAACCACAGGCTTGTTGATTCCCTGTTCTTTGAGACGAAAGGTAGTGCGGTTCTGGATCATCCACCCGATTTGTCCCTGGGTCATGGCCCCGCAGACCGCCAGCGTCTGAGCGGGAACAACGTCACTGGCCTCCTCCTGCTGGATCAGCAAGGAGCCCGCCTGCGGTCCGTTGCCGTGCGTCACGACGGGCCGGTATCCGGCCTTTACAATCTGTGCAAGCTGCTGTGCGGTCTTATCTACGTTGTCAAACTGCTCCTGTGTGGTACCTTTTTGATCCGCCTGCTTGATCGCGTTTCCACCGAGGGCAATTACTACTAATTCACCAGCCATAGTCTCTCCTTATTGTGTATATGATTGCTAACTCGGGCGGTGAGTACGCCCGTATTAATAAACTGTACTGTATTACAAAATCTCCATTTTTTCAAGTGCAACGTTCTGCAACGTGGCTCTCACCCCGTGTCGCTTCACAGTCGACCGAACGCTATACGCATATTGGCCGCTCTATGGCCGCTATGGCCGGGAGAGCGACTGGAGAAGCCGGTATAAGGAGGAGCAGTGCTGTACCGCCCCTTCCTCTGGCTCCCATCGAGAAGGCAGTTGCAGTTCCCACTGCGGGCCGTTCTGCCCATCAGTGACGCGGATCGTTCCTCGAGCATTCTTTTGTTCTATGTCTGCCGGATGAAGCGGCTCGTAGCCCACGCGTCGCAGAGCCCTGGCGGTCCAGTGTCGCAGTTGACCGTTGCCGTACAGTTCAATCTCCTGTCGAGCCCGTTCACTGCGAGCTCGGAAACTGCCCTCTTCGAGATCGAAATAGACGAGGGGAGAGGAGAATACCCGCTCCAGTGCACCGCTTAACACCAGGTCTTCCGGTGCGCCGTCCGCCGCGGTTCCGCCACCGGCGAGCAACACCACTCTATCCGCCGAACGCAGCACCAGATCGAGGTCGTGACTGGTTACCAACACCGCCATCCCCCGCTCTCGCGAAAGACGGCGTAGGAGGTGCATCAATTCGACCCGCCGCGCAAAATCGAGGAACGCTGCCGGCTCGTCGAGCAGCATAACTTCCGGCTCCTGAGCCAGCGCCCGGGCAATCATCACTTTCTCAAACTCTCCGTCGCTCAGCTCATCCGCCCCTGCTTCGGCAAGTTCGGCTATACCGACTGCCTCCATCGCCCGCTCGATAGCCTCTTCATCTTTAGCGCCTCCGCGGCTCAACCAGCCGGTATACGGATAGCGTGCCAGGGAAACCAGTGAACGGCATTTCATCCGCCCCGTATGCAACCTCCCGGTAAGCACTACCGCCATACTGCGGGCCAGTTTCATGCGAGAGTAGCGGTCAAGGGGTTCTTCGTGCAGCAGAATCTCTCCATCCAGCGGGGCTTGAAGACCCGCCAGGGTTTTTAGCAAAGTAGACTTCCCCGCGCCGTTTGGCCCGATAAGCGCACAGACCTCCCCGCCGCGAAAACCGAGTTCCAGATTGCGGCTCACCTCGTACCATTCGTGTTTCTTTTGTCGATATCCGGTGCTCAATGCACTGGCACGCAATACCGTCTCACTCATACCAGCCCCTTTGTGCTTCTGCCGCGCAAAAGCACGTAGACCACTACCGGCGCTCCGATAAGAGCGGTCACGGCATTGAGCGGTAGCATAACCTCGCTTCCCGGAACGCGGCTTACCAGGTCCGCCCCCAGGGCAACGACCGCTCCGAACAAGGCGGTACCCGGAAATACCAGCCGATGGTCGGAACTCTGCAGCACTCCCCGTGCCAGATGTGGAACCGCCACACCGACAAACGTGATTGGTCCGCAAAAGGCGGTCACCGCACCGGCAAAGATGGCGGTGAGAGCTACCACAACGATCCGCATTCGCCTGGTACTCACTCCCATGCTGGCGGCATATTCTTCTCCCAGCAAAAGCGCATTCAACGGCTTTACCAACAAAGCGACACACAGCACTCCCGCCGCTACAAGCGGTAGGAAAACAATCAGTTCCTGCTTATCGGTGACGGCGAAACTCCCGAACGTCCATTGGATGTACGACTGAATTCGGGACGCAACGCTGAAGTGAATCATAACGCTGACCAGCGAATTGGCCAAATAGCCGAACATCAGCCCAAATAGCAACAGGAGCGAGACCGAACCGACGTATCGGGCGGCAAACATCACGATTGCCATCACTATAACCGCGCCGGTGACGGCAGCGGCAATAATCAGGATACGACCTGAAATAGAAACGCCGGCGACGAAACTGGTTCCCGCCCCGGCGGAAAGGAGCAGAACGCTCGCGGCGACTCCCAAGTTTGCCCCGGCATTCACTCCCAATACCGCGGGACCGGCCAAGGGATTGCGAAACAGAGTCTGCATGAGAAGGCCGGCTACCGAAAGGGCCGCTCCCGCTCCAACCGCCGTAAGTGCGCGTGGAAGCCGAAAGAGAAAAAGAATCGTCCTTTGAGCTTCTGTACCGCCGTTCTCCAGAAAGACCGCGACTACCTCCCCGAGGGGGATTTCCACCGACCCGCGGGTGATATCCAGAGCAAACAGCAGCAGAAGGACTACTCCCCCCAAAGAAAACACGATTTTGGGGGAGGGTACAGAGCGAATATTACTCAAGGTAACGATAGTAGTAGAGCGAATGATCCTTCATACGCTCCGGATGAAAAATCTTGATCAAATCCGCCAGTACGCGGTCCGGCCGGCTGCCCCCGCTCTCATAAAAATCGTTGGCGCCCTGCTCTGTCACACGCTTGTCGTTGTTCACCACGTGTCCCTTTTTGTAGGCAAGGATCTGGGAGAAACTCTTGTTGGCTGCCGTCACGTCCTGCAGGGAAGTCCAGCCGTACTGGTGTATCCAGTACTCGGCCTCCAAAGCCCGAGAAAACACGGCCTCGGGATCGCGTACCAAACTGGAGACGCTGTCGTTCTCTTCCCACAAGTACATAGCCCCGGCATCCTGAATAAAACGGGCCATGTAGCTCTCTCCACCGGGCACAACCCACTTATCCTGCATCGGTCGGTTGAGCAGTACCTTCGGCTGCTCCTGTGCTTGCTCGGCTTTTTTTCTCAACTCCTCATAACGGGACTCTATCGAACGGAAGAGCTCCTGCGCTTCCTGCCGTTTGTCAAATAACAGGGCGGTAAATTTTATCCACTCCGCCCTTCCGAGGGGCGTTCTCTCCAGGTAATCGGCATTGAGTAAGACGGGTATGCCCGCCTTTCGTAATTTCGGAGCAACATTCCATTCACCGCTCGTGCCGGTAGCCATCACAGCATCCGGCTGCATGGTGACCAGCTGCTCGATATCGAGGGAGTTACCCGTACCGACTTCCTCGATCGCCCCCTTTTCAATTCGGCTTCGAATTTCCGAGGAATACACGTACGTCTTTTTGTCGACGCCATCAAGCGCTTTGACCTCCTCCAGCATGAGGAGCGGAGGGAGATAGGTGGTAGAGAGGGTGACGATGGAGTCGATAGGGGCCGTAAATATTTTTGGTTCGGGAAGGTCTGAAAACCGCTCTTTGATACGCGTGCGCACACGATCCGGATTATCCGCATCGGAATGAATAAAAGCATACCGCAGCGGCTCCGCTTCGTTTCCACGCCAAGCCTGCTGTACCAAAGCGACGGTATACCCGTCGTATTCACTGATGGAGAGATTCTCCGCGTAGCGCACTTCTGCATGCAGCATCGTTGACGCTATACAGAGAAATGTCAAAGTAAAAAGAAATTTTTTAAGGCTGTGGTGAAAGTGACGCTGTTCCATGTCGTACTCCTTAGCATGCGGAGACAAGACAGATGAACACTTTGGTTGCAGGAGAGTCCAACCAGAAATGCTGCAAACCGACTCAATCCGCGAAGTCTGTTTGCCGTAACTGCGTATCAACGTCTCCTGGCTCCGGGAAATAACCGCCGCTCAGCCTTCCCGACCTCAGGGTCAGTGGCTTCAATGAACGGCGCATCCCGATACAGTGACGGGTTCGCGAGGGAATTTCACCCTGCTTCCGTTGGAATACGCAAATGGCTACGCATCAATGTAGCAAAAGTACGGGGCACTGTATAGACATATCGACTGCAATTGGCAGTTCCCCGCTCTCCTTGCTATAGTACGTGTAGGAGGAACAGCATGAAGCGAGTGTATCTATTACGGCACGGTAAAACGGAAAGTGAAAGTGAAAGCGGAAAGGATTACGACCGGCGCCTGACATCTCAGGGCGAACAAGATGTGTACGCGGTTGCAGACAAACTCGTCGATGCGCAAGAGCGTCTCGACCTTATTTTTACCTCTGCGGCCCCGCGCGCTGCCGCCTCCGCGGCAATTATCGCCGAAAAACTTCTCCCCGATGCAGAGCCTGAGGAGCGGGAGGAACTCTACAAAGCTGGAAAAGAGGAGATTCTACGTATACTTCAGACCCTCGAGTCTTCCGCAGAAACAGTGATGATTGTGGGACACAACCCTGCGATGGAAGAGACGATCGAGGCGGTACTCAACAAACACCGCAAAATCGGCGGAGGAAATATCGCGTGGTTCGAACCCGAGTGCGATACCTGGAGCGAACTCTCCTTCGAGACACCGATACAACGCTCAGGGCTCATCGTGCCCGTATAAGCATAGGCCAGCCCAAGCCCCCGCTTCGGGGGCTTTCTATCCATCAAATGTAGCGATTCTCTATTTCCGGAGTAATTTCTATATTTTCGGCGTCCATCATTTTCGCAATGCGCTGAATACTGGAGAGGATCAAATTTTGCTCCCACCCTTCGAGACTTCTGAACCGGCGCACAAACTCCTCCTGAAGCACCGAGGGATTCGATGAAAGGAGTTCGCGGGTCTTATCGGTTACCCGTACAATCACCCGCCGCTTGTCGGCGGCGCTCCGTTCCCTCGTAACCATTCCACGGGTTTCAAGACGATCGATTATATTGGTTACCGTCGCCTGACTTAAACTTACTTTCCGTGCCACCCGGCCGATATTAATATCTTCGTCGGAAACAATCTCTTTCAGTACCATCAACTGTGGCGCCGTCAGTCCGTACCGCTTCACCAGTTGTTTTGAATGCATATCAATAGCTCGAATGATTTGGCGCAAGGTCACCAACACATCGTAACTGATGTCCCGCGGTATTCGTCCGGTGCCGCTGTTTTTTCCGTTTTCTTGACTTCCCACACACGCCTCCAATGGTTGCTTTCCATGCCCTAAGCTATTATTCTATAACTACTGTTTGTATTTTAGGCTGTATTATACTAGCATCGATATATTTATATACAGCTCTACTATTTTGTGTTCAATATTTTATAAAAATGAGGCACTTTAATCAAGTAGCTTCCCCCAATTTTCTCTCATATTTCCATCGTCCTTGTCTTAAAGCCCGAACCGATCACATCATACACGTCGTTCATTACCATAAAGACCTCCGGATCCTCTTCTCGAGCCAAGCGCTTGAGTATCGAGGTCTGCCGCACATGAAAGGTGACGTAAATAACGGTTCTTTCCTGCTCCGTGAAGGCTCCCACTCCATTCAAATAGGTAACTCCACGTCCCATCTCCTGGAAAATACGATCACGAATCCGCGTTACCGCTTCCGGATTCTTACTGATAATGTACGCGGCCTTTACTCGGCTCATTCCTTCAGTGACGATGTCGACAAACTTAGAGGAGAGAAACAGGGCAAAATACCCCCAAATGACAACATTCACGTCCTTGAATACGATACCGACAGTTAAAATAATCGCCGTTTCGACAATAAGATAACCGTTACCCATTGAAATATTGAAATGCTTCTTCAAAATCGCAACAGGAATATCCGTTCCGCCTGTAGAGGCCCGCGATTTGAAAATAAGGCCGATACCGAATCCCAACAGCAATGCTCCCGCAATAGCGGCTACAAAAATATTATCGGTCAGCGCCCATTGCCGCATCGGCTGCATCGCCCCCTCAGCACCGGTATTGTATTTCTCGATCATCTCCCGCATGATTCCCCACTTGTAGAGATTCGCCGGTGCCATCAAGTCGGTTGCGACGGCGGTAGTAAAAAATCCGATAAAGGTGCCCGTCCCGAATTGACGTCCTACAAAGATCAGCCCGAGTATCCACAAGGGAATATTCATTATGATCATTGTCACACCTACTCGCCAACCGAATAGATGATAAAAAATCTGACTAAGCCCACCGATCCCCCCTGGTGCGACTTTGAAGGGCACTAAAAACCAGCTAAGGCCCGCCCCGAAAGCCATACTTCCGACAATAATTGCCAGTCCTTGTTTAAGAATACTCGTCGGAACTGCCCGCAAACGTACGTGGCGTTTCATTTGAAATCTCCTAAACTTGTCACTGAGTGCTGTACGTAGCGTACAGTATACAAAAACTAATGTAATTTGAAGGGCAAAGAGACGAGCGCTTAGTCCCTTTTAACTACGATCTTTATGTGCTATCTATACTATTAAGAAGGTGCGCGCATATCCGAACTCGATCTTGGTAAGGGATGGGTCGGATTATGCTGCGCACCTTCTTTTTCAAAGAATAGTGTTTGTTACCCAATATGTCAAAAAATCACAAAGTTTACTCTATACAGCCGCTTTAGAGGAGGGCTTTTGGAGGAACTTTGAAAAAGCTTCATTCTCTACTGCTCTCGATTCAGCAGAGCGTCCAATCCTTCATAACTCTTCTTCAAGGTGTGAATCATCGTATAGGTATTGCTGAGCGAGTTGAAGGTCTCTTCAAGAGATTGGAGGCCCATACTAATTGCCTGAGATTCTTCGTTATTCGCCGCCGCAATTTCCTTCAGTGCATTCCCCACTTCATCACCCTCTCGGCGACTCTCATCGAAACTGGCGTTTAAACGTTGAATATCGTTTGAGAACTTGTCCATGATACTCGTAAACTGGCGTACCTGCTCTGCGACCTGGTTCAAAGTAGTATTGAACTCTTCCATACGATTCGCAATCGATTCGGCAAACTCATTGGTTTGCTGAGAGAGATTTTTTACTTCGCCGGCAATGACTCTGAAACCGCTGCCCGCCTCACCGGCACGCGCCGCCTCGATCGATGCGTTGATCGAGAGAATATTTGTTCTGTCCGATACATCCTGTATGGCCGCCGTCATCTGCTTGATCTCCTCCGACTTTTCAGTCAAAGAGGAGAAGAGTTTCTTCATTTCCTCAGATTCATTCTGTGCACTGGAGATCTCCTCCGCTCGTTCGCTGAGATCTTTCCCAAGAATATCGTTCTGCTGAACGATATTCTCCATTCGATCGTTTATGGAATCAGTATTTAAAGCGGTATTCTGACTCGTAGATTGGATCTCTTCAAAGGTTGCTACCACATCGCCGAGCGAATCCCGCACCTCCTGTATTTTATCCCCCGCTATATCCATGGAATCGCCGGTTATGTTGTGCAAAACCATCGATTTGTGATGTCCGACTACGAACTTTGACAAAGCTCTCTGAAAATTTCCGAATTGTGTATACTGGCGCTTTTCCTCCGACATAATTACTAACCTCTATTCTTCGATATCTTCAAGAATATCGACACCGCAGGAGAGCTTTGACAACCAAGAAAAGAAATTCTCTACCATATTTTTCGGAAGTATCGCTCCATGCTGCGGAGCAACCATGTTCACTTTCTCCCGTTCGAACTTTTTCAAAAATTGCTTACAGGCAGCATTAGAGGCCATATATCGCTTGTGAAATCCTTCCATGAGCTTCACATGTGTCTCAAAGTCCTCAACATAGAGATATCTTTTTCCCTCTTCGAAGACGGCGGCGCCTATGTCCGATGAGAACAGGACCCCCGACTGTGCGTCCCATACCGCAAAGTTCCCAGGGGCATGAAGAAAATGAGCGGGGATCAACTGTAGTTCTCCTCCTCCCCTCAAAGCAATTGTTCCACCGCTATCTTCAATTCCCACAAGCCGTTGTTGGTCAATAATTCCGAAATGAGGCATGAAGCGCAGCCATAGATTTGATATATGTATCTTTGCATTAGTGATCCCAAGCCACAGAGCAATTCCCGAAGATACATCCGGGTCTTGGTGTGAGAAAAAGATCGTCTCTATGTCATCAATATTTATGTAATTGCTTACTGCAGCGACAACTCTTGAAAAAAGATGCACTCCTCCCGGATCGAGGAGTACGCCCTTCCCCCCGCTTACAATGAGATACTGATTGGTCTGAACTGCTTCGCTATGTTCTTCATTTCCCCAGCCGAGCCAAATAACTTTATGTCCGTTCTCTTCAAAAATTACTCTTCCCTGTTCTTCAGCCATACATAAGCCCCTAAACATAAATTTGGAGGTTTTTGTAATAAAAATTATTATGACACTAATTATATTCTCATGCAATATTCCGAAATGCTTTTCATTTTGAAGTAATGATTTGTACATAAAACAACCGGAGATACTCTTCTTATAGACACACTTTTCCTGATGCCTTCACAGATTCTTCCGATTTTCTCTTATGGATCAAGGTTCTTTACAATAAGCATGTTGAAGGATCTTTAGTATTGGGATCGGTATATAAAATGTCGTGTACTACCAGTAAGGTTGCCAAAGTTCTGCGCTTTTCAAAAATCTCCGATTTTTGAGATCGCCTCGACGTTTAACTTTTTCCGTTCTCTCCTATCAGTCACAACAAACCC